>JAJEGI010000152.1 GCA_022819945.1 Candidatus Poribacteria bacterium | reverse complement strand
AGACCAGCCGTTCCCAGAAAACCGGTTTTTCCGTTTTAAAGCAGGGGCTTGCACGTTGTGTCTCCATAGTGCCAGCAAACCCAACGAAGGCAGACAAAAACTGATGTTTCACGTTGAAAGCGTGAGTGCCATTCATCAGCACATAAGATCGAAAGGGAAACGGTTACGGAAACTGGAAAATGAAGATGGGCATGCCATTTTCGATATCCGCGATCCAGAAGGCAACCGTATCCAGTTTTACGGCGACTATTGATTTTGGGAACTTTCTCACAAAAATAGATAAAGTAATTTTGAAAGGATGGCATTAAATTCCATGAGGTTAAAAGTTGTTATCCACAAAGCTGAGGAAGGCGGATATTGGGCCGAAGTGCCATCACTCGCCGGTTGTGCCACACAAGGCGACACTTTTGAAGAATTGCTTGAAAACATTTATGAAGCAATTGAAGGGTTTTTATCCGTAGATGTTAACACTATAGAAATCACGGAAAATGATAGAGTGATGGAGATAGCTGTTTGAAAGCGTTAACGGGTAAAGCGTTTTGCCGTTTATTAGAAAAGCACAATTGGCAGTTAAAGCGAATTAAAGGCAGCCATCACATTTATGCTAAAGATGGCGTTCCGGAGCGGATAGTCGTGCCTGTCCACGGTAATAAAACACTCAAACGCGGGTTGCAGAGACATTTTATGAAAATCAGTGGAATTGAAGAAAATGAATTGTAGCAGTTTGTACTAATGTGCAAAGTGCAAAAACTTCAGAACAACAATTATTACACGCTGCGTCCCTGAAAGATTGTAGCATAAGGCAACTGGAGGCAATAGAAGTTTCCCGTGTTTAAAAGATTAGTAAGGTTGTTTTTAGGAGATCCTTTTGAGAACGCTGATCTATGTGATAAATGTCGAATCTCCTATACCGTTGCCGATATTATCGGACCTCCACTGACTTTTGATGAACTCATAAAGTTACTTTATCATTATGGTGTATTATGTTCTGAACCGTGTGGCGTTACTACGCCTCATTTGTTGCCTCAACAGCATTCAGTATCCTCTGAATTGCCGAGTATTCTTCAAAAATACGGTATTAGCTGTCAGAGATGCACAACATCATTTATAACTCTGTCGATTTTAGGGCAGAGCGATGCTGATGTTGAACATGCTATTGCTGATTTACAACGCAGAAGCTTGATTTGCCAACATTGTTTACTAGCGTTTCTTGGCAAAATTGATCAGATTAGTTTTGACCTTGTTTATGCCACGAAAGGGCCAGACAGAGTTCGATCACTTATTTGTCAGAAAGAAGTGAAGGGAGAAAATCACATGAAATATAAGCAGTTGACAGCTTTGGTAAACGCTGCACATGAGGCCGGTGTAATATGTAATAACTGTCATAGATCACTTTATCGTAATGTTGAAACATGTGCATGCCAAGAAAGAGGCTTTTCGATGGATTCCGAATGGAGATGTCAAGCATCTCGCATACATGGTATAGAACGATGTGATATAGTAGAATTAAAATTTAAAGACGCTATGAAAGTTCTGGTTACAATAGCAGAAAATAAATGTTTCCTTTGTCCACCTTGCTTTCGGGAATTAGAAGCGCAGTCAAAATCAGTTTTCAGCATGTTTAAAGATATATTTAGGTAATCCAATGTGGAAAAGAAGTGGACGATTATCTGCAAAGTCCATTTATAACCAATGCCTTTTGAAATCATTAGCACAATCGAAAATTCAGAATGTCTAATTAATTCCAAAATCTACGATAGATGAGGGAAATTACAATATGAAAAAGCAATTAGAACGTTGTATGTATATGGGTATTGGTGCATTTATAACTCTTATCAGTTGGACACTTGCAGAGATGCACAACGCGTCTGTCAATGCACAGAATGCAGGACCACTAGTGGTAGATGAAATTGTCTGTCGGAAGTTACAGATTACGGATGAGCAAGGTAATAACAAGGTGGTTTTGTCAACAGCTTTTGGAGGTGGGACCGTAGTCATTTGGGATGATGAAGATAAAGGTGCTGTTATTTTGAATACTAATAATGAAGGTGGAGTTTTGTCCGTTTACGGTAAGGATAAAGGTGTAGTACAATTATCTATCAATGAATATGGTGGTCTCGTGAACGTTAGCAGTAAAGATAATAATAAAGGTGGGGTCATTTTAGGAACCCACCCATACGGTGGTGCTGTTGCGATCTATAACAGCAATGCCCAACAAGTTGGAGAATTCAGCGTCCACACCGGGGGCGGTGGATGGATAAAAACAAAAGACAGATCAGGAAACGCTACCGGCAGTGTGCCGTAGAAGGAAATTTATAATAAAAAAATTGGTCCGAAGTGCAGGGAATTGGTAGAAAAAAGATGAAAATCAAGCGATTTCTGGACTAAAATTATGAAGAAAAAACTATCAGAAATCCAATTTTCGCTTTGCATCGAAAACAACGGTTGTGAAGACGTAGAGAAACGAAAATTCTACCAAATTCTGCCTGATGAAGAAGCGGCTCGTGAAGGGTATCTCCGCGTTGTCGATGAATCTCAGGAGGACTACTTATATCCTGAATCTTATTTCGTTTTTGTTGAATTGCCTCCCAAAGCACAAGAGGCATTCATAGCGACAGAATGAGCGTTCTATGACTTACGGTTGTTTGGTTTTTTGATCGTATGTTTGGTCGCAGCATACCTACTCTCCTAAAGTCAGGTAGGTTGGGTTGAATGCAGTGAACCCAATGCTTTATTATAAAGAAGGTGTTTCTATAATGAATAACCAAGATAGACCTGAATGGCTATCCGCAGTCGAAGACTGTATCGTTGAGTTTTTAGCGAATGATTTATCAGGATCAATAGAATTCAGACAGCAGGACATAACTAATAATTTTGGGAATAGGCTACAAGAAATGTTTCCTGATAATAACAGTATTCCACAGTCGGTGAGTAGTAGATTAGGCCGGATGATAGAAGATAGTCAAATAGAACGCCTAGGACAGGGTAGATATGGACTTATCGAAGGTGAACGTTTATTCCTGCGGGTAAAGTTGGAGAAGTGTGAACGAAAACTACAAGCAATAGCGCAGATACTAGATCAACCGCTATAGACATAAGAGTGTTAAAAATAAAAAACCCGAAACTACAGATTAGCAAGTTGAGTTGAGCGGTCAAGACAAAGTGTTATCCTCTTGGCATGTGAAGTCCTGCATTCAGTGTTCATTTGTCTAGATATAGCGAAACCTAACGAGTGCTAAACGTGGATTCGGTGTCGGTTTGAGGGAAAATATAGATGTCAGATGAACTTGTTCAAATTGAAACGCCTTTCGCGTTTAACGAAGAAAATCAACGTGAATTCGACGAGTTGATAGGGCGGTATCCTATCAAGGAAGCGGCGATGCTGCCGACACTTCATATCGCACAGAAACAGGCAGGCTATATCACACCTGCTGTCATGAAGTATGTTGCGGAGCAACTTGAAGTCACCGTGATGAAGGTTAAGGATGTCGTCACTTTCTATCCGATGTTCTTTGAAGAACCGGTAGGCGAGTACGTCATTCGGGTATGCCATACGCTCCCTTGTGCATTACGGGATTGCAAGGTGGTTCTGGATCATCTCAAAGCAAAACTCGACACGGATATCGCTTCCGAAACGAATCTCGCGAAAGGCACAACTGCTGATGGTAAGTTCACGCTCATGAAAGTAGAATGCCTCGCTTCATGCGATGTCGCACCTGTTATCATGATTAACGATGATCTCTATAAGAATCTAACCCCGGAAAAGGTTGATGAGCTTTTAGCGAAGCTTGCAAGCTAAAACTTGCTATACTAAAGTAGATAATTTGTAGAGGAGTATGTATGGTTGAAGAAAGAAGGATTCTCTACGAGCATCTGGATGTGCCTGATATTAACACGTTCGATGTTTTTCGACAATATGACGGCTACACCCGTTTTGAAAAGGCAATTGCAGAATATCAACCTGAAGAGATCGCCAAAATGGTGTTGGATTCAGGATTGAAAGGCAGAGGCGGTGCCGGTTTTTCTACGGGCGAAAAATGGAGTTTTGTTCCAAGAGATATTGAGCCGCGCTACCTCTGTTGCAACGCTGACGAAAGCGAACCGGGGACATTCAGTAATCGTTACGTCTTGGAGAAGAATCCACATCTGCTGATTGAAGGCATTCTGATCTGTTGCTATGCAATGGGTATTGAGACGACTTATGTCTACATTCGTGGTGAATTTACGCTCGGTAAAAAGATGTTAGATGCTGCCATCAAGGAGGCTTACGAGAAAGGTTACCTCGGCAAAGATGTCCGCGGCACTGGACTCAACATTGACATCTACACACACCCCGGTGCGGGTGCCTATATTTGTGGTGAGGAGACGGGGTTAATTGAATCGCTTGAAGGTAAACGTGGACAGCCTCGCAACAAACCACCGTTCCCCGCTGTTGAAGGTGTGTTCCGTAAACCGACAGTCGTCCAGAATGTCGAAACGTTGTGTAACCTACCTTTCATTGTTGGCAACGGTGTCGAATGGTACACCCAGATGGGACCGACGTATGCCGATACGCGGTTTGATCCGCCGAAACCTGATGCCAATACGGGGACGAAACTCTACTGCATCAGCGGCGATGTCAACGAACCTGGGGTTTATGAACTTGACCTCGGCTTGACATGCACAGAGCTCATTGAGGTCGCAGGCGGTTTGCGCGGCGAAGAGGTAAAAGCAGTTATTCCTGGTGGTAGTTCTGCGCCAATTCTAACGCACTATGAGTTGGACACACGACTCGATTTTACCTCACTGACACTCGCCAAGTCTATGCTCGGTTCCGGCGGTATCATCGTCATGAACGAGACCCGGAATATCGTTGACTGCTTACTCAATATCATGAAATTCTATGCACATGAGTCGTGTGGACAGTGCACGCCGTGTCGCTGGGGTACACCGTGGGTGCGTGATATTGTTCAACGCATTGCCGATGGGGATGGACGAAAAGAGACTATTACACGTCCCAAATTCGGTGTCGCCGAAAACGGTAGATGGGGCGATACTGGCGAAACAGAAGAAATCTATGAAGACCTTGATCTGTTAGAGAGTGTCGCTAACAACATCGCGAATGTGGATACGATGACATGGAATACAATTTGCGTCTTTGGTATAGCTGTCTCGTGGCCCGCTGTGAGTTATATGCGCAAGTTCCGTCCTGAATTTGAAGCCGCTATCCGCGAAGGTAAACTGGTTACCCTGCCTGTTGCCGAGGCAACTGTCCCACCGGAGGAAAATTACGCGTATCAACAGCGATTTATTCCAAAAGAGTTCGCTGACCTATAAGACCGACCTCAGAACGCTGGAAGCTGATAGCCGAAAGGAACATCTATGATGAAAACCTTGTTTTTTGCCATTGTGGGACTTTTATGCCTAAGCGCTGTCGCGACTGCCGAACTGAGTGTTGAAGACTTAGAGAAGATCCGGCAGATTGTTAACGAAGCCGAGGGGCGTTTAGAAAAGCGCATCACCGAAACTGAGACGCATTTAGAAAAGCGCATCGCCCAGACTGAGGCGCATTTAGAAAAGCGTATGACAGAGCAGAGCAAAAGGTTAGACTTCCAAGGGACATTAATAATAACACTCATTGGCGCGCTTATAGCCTTTGTCGGTGTGCCATTAGCCTTCATCGCTTATCAGCAGAACAGCCGCACACAGCAAGACGATACCATAAAAGCACAAGCCATAGAGATTCAGGCGTTGCGCGAGAAAGTTGAGTCACTTGAAAAATTGTTAAGTTGACGTAAGCGTAATTTCCCTGGTAGGAATACATTGGAGTAAATTTATGGCACTAATTAAATTGAATGACCTTGAGATAGAGGTTGAAGATGGAACGAATATAGTTGAGGCAGCACGGCAGCACGGCATTGAGGTGCCTCACTACTGCTATCACCCTGGGTTGAGTCGTCCAGCGAACTGTAGAATGTGCCTCGTTGAACCTTATGGCCCCATACCAGGTGCGCCGCCAGGTACAATCGGTCCAGCCCGACAATTAGCAACGGGGTGTACAACGACAGTCCGCTCCGCGCCACCTGAAAGAAAATTAGAAGAGAAATACGATGCTATCGTTCAAACAGATAGTCCCCGGGTCAAAAAGGCACGAGAGGATGTACTTGAGTTCCTACTTGTACATCATCCTTTAGATTGTCCTGTCTGCGATCAGGCGGGTGAATGCGATTTGCAAGACTACAGTTATCGGCATGGTCATGATAAGAGTCGTTACCTTGAAGTCAAGAATGTTCCACCCAAGAAGGACTTAGGTCCGGATGTCCTCCTCTATTCGACAAGATGTGTTGTTTGTACTCGATGTATCCGGTTTGCGGAAGAGGTGTCTGGAACTGGTGAATTGGGTTTAATTAACCGCGGCTCCCACGACGAAATTGATATTCCGCGAAGCCACGAGGGAACTCCGATTCAGTTACTTGATAATAAACTTGCAGGAAATGTCGTTGACATCTGTCCCGTCGGCGCATTGATTAGCAAAGATTTCTTATTCAAATCGCGTCCGTGGTTTATGGAGAAGGCGAACAGTGTCTGCTCAGGATGCAGTGTCGGTTGTAATATCACCGTAGAGTATAAAGCCGATGGTGTTTACCGACTTAAGCCCCGTTTCCACGAGGATATTAACCAACACTGGATGTGTGACGACGGTCGTCTCGGTTACCACTATGTAAACAGCGATGACCGACTCCAACTTCCACTTAAACGCGTAGATGACGAACTCACGCCGACACATTGGGCGGATGCACTAACCGTGATTCAGGAGCAGTTATCGGAAGTGGGAGCTGAAGACATCGTTGTTATCGGTTCCGCGCAAGCCACGAACGAAGACAACTACGTTTTGCAGCAGTTCGCGCATGACGTGCTACAGACAACGCAGTTGGGACTCTTCGGGCAACTACCCGGTGAAGAACACAAATTCCCACAATTTACAATTGAAGCGGATAAGAATCCTAATACCGCAGGCGCGCGAACGATACTCGGGTCTGCAAACGGGAATGTCGTTTTAGAAGACGATGCGCTTTGGGAGAAGGTCTCAGGTGCAAAGGTCGTCTATCTCGTGAGCGGCGCGCCGGAACGCCCGCTTGGGGATGCGGAAAAAGCCGCGTTAGAGAGCGTCGATTTCCTGATTGTGCAAGACATTTTGCCATCAGAGGTTACACAATTGGCAGATGTGGTATTGCCAGGAACAACTTTCGCCGAGAAAGATGGCACTTTTACTAATTCAACAGGCTGGGTCCAGCGCATCCGAAAGACAATTGATCCGCCCGGTGAAGCACGCGTGGATTGGGAAATTACGCAGCAACTGGCTAAACAGTTGGGCGGTGAGATGAACTATCATTTCGCTGGCGAAATCGCGCTCGCGATTGCAGAGAACGTACCCGGTTACGCCGACGCGACGCATCAAAATATTGCGGATGCAGGGATTAAGTTAGCAGGCAACGAGCAGTAAAAAGGGCGTACCGCAATTTTTTAAGTATTGTGTTTCTGTCCCGTTCTTTCCGTTGTCAAGAACGGGTTTCTAATAAACGTAAGCCCGTAATGAAATGGAGGGCGGATCTACGGAGAGGTAGTTCTTTCATCAATGTAACCTCACCGAACCGCAAGGAAATATAAAAGTATGGAAAATATGCCTCTTCTCGTTTTAATCCTCAGTTCTGTTGTTAAAATCCTCATTATTGTCCATATGCTGCTTATCGGCGTGATGATAATGATCTGGGCGGAACGTCGGGTCAGCGGATGGATGCAGGATCGGTTGGGACCGAATCGTGTCGGTCCACAAGGGCTGCTCCAACCTGTCGCTGATGGGCTTAAGTTCATGTTTAAAGAGGATCTTATCCCGAATCATGTGGATAAACCGCTTTACGTGCTCGCGCCTGCAATG
Source organism: Candidatus Poribacteria bacterium (assembly GCA_022819945.1). GTDB lineage: Bacteria > Poribacteria > WGA-4E > WGA-4E > WGA-3G > WGA-3G. The sequence goes on along the minus strand of JAJEGI010000152.1, from coordinate 43,364 downwards.
CTATTAGTTCCAGCACTTGTTACCGTGGCAGTCGTGCCGTTTGGAAGCTCTATTACACTATTTGGCTACGAGATACCGCTCCATATTGCGGATATTAACATCGGGATTCTGTACATTTTGGCGATAACATCCCTTGGGGTTTACGGCGTTGTGCTCGGAGCATGGGCATCGAATAACAAGTATTCGCTTTTAGGCGGTTTACGTTCATCAGCCCAAATGATTAGTTACGAGTTGACACTCGGACTCGGAATCATCGGCATCTTGATGTTAACAGGCAACACACTCAGCCTTCGTACAATCGCAGTAGAACAAGGTGCGTATCCTTGGCAGTGGAACTTCCTCATTCATTTCCCCGCCTTTCTTGCATTTACAACTGCTATGTTCGCGGAAACAAATCGCTTACCCTTTGACCTCGCAGAAGCCGAGCAAGAACTTGTCGCTGGGTATCACACCGAATACAGCAGCATGAAATTCGCTATGTTTTTCATGGCAGAGTATATGAACATGATTGTCGGGTCTGCTGTGACAGTAACACTCTTTTTGGGCGGATGGCACTTCTTCGGATTGGAGAATGTCGGCGGTCCCGTATGGAGTGGACTGATCTCGTTCGGTATCTTCTTCCTCAAAACAGCGATTTTCCTGTTCGTGTTTATCTGGGTCCGCTGGACACTCCCACGATTCCGATATGATCAACTCATGAACTTCGGTTGGAAATTCCTGTTGCCTGTCGCTTTAACTTCAATCGTCGTAACCGGGACCCTATGGATAATGACTGGTTCTCGTCTAGTTGTCGGGATCGGCAATGTGGTTGCAGCGTTTATCGTTGTATCAATTGTGGCAGGGCTGCTTGTCATGAACAAAGCACCTGAACCCGCAATACAAGATGATGACAGTCGGTTCGCACCGACTGCGCTCGACGCAGTAGAGTAGGAGACGTGCTAATGAACCCAGAACAGATACTATTTATTCTCTTTGGAGCAGTTTCGCTGATTGGTGCGATTGCTGTCATCTCGTTTCGACATCCGATTTATAGCGCGCTTTCGCTGATTGTAACGTTTTTCGCGCAGGCAGGGCTGTTTGTGTTGTTAGGCGCGCACTTCGTTGCAGCTGCACAAGTTATCGTTTATGCAGGCGCGATTATGGTGCTATTCCTCTTTGTGATTATGCTCCTGAACCTCGGAACACTTTCAGTAAAAGGGGCGATGGGGCGCAAACTGAAAGGGCTTGCGATAATCCTCGGTATCCTCTTTGCTGCTGAAGGTATCTATATCGCAGTGAATGCCCTGAATGATACCGCGGTGGCATCCGCGGAACCCGCTACGGAATCGGTAACGACAACCACTTATCAAATTGGCGAACTCTTATTCAGCAAGTATCTTTTACCTTTTGAGGTTACCTCGCTGATTTTGTTGGCGGCATTGATTGGTGTAATCGTCTTGGTAAAACGCGAAGGTCAAGAGGAAAGTTAAAAATACCTTGATAGTATCAAAACCGTAGCCTGTAATGTAATGGAAGGGTTTTTGTTTGGTTGTTTCTTCAGAACTACGTAAGAAAATGTCAAAGCCTCCAAACCACCTAACCGAACCGCAAGGAAATTTAAAAATATGGCATTAGAATATTACCTTGTTTTGAGCGCACTCCTTTTTACCACTGGAGTTATCGGGGTGCTCATTCGCCGGAACGCGATTATCATCTTTATGTGTATTGAACTGATGCTGAATGCAGCGAATCTCGCCTTTGTCGCAATCAGTCGCAGTCTCGGAGAGGCAACCGGACAGGTATTCGTCTTCTTCGTAATGACCGTCGCTGCCGCTGAGGTCGCGATTGGGCTTGCAATTATTGTGAGCGTTTTTAAGCATCGGCAAACGATCAACGTAGATGAAGTTAACTCATTGAGCGGCTAAACAATTCGCTAAAGTAGTAGGCATACTCCGTTATGCCGTAACTAATGGTTTTCAATCACAGAAAGCTATTGGTTAAAAGACTGTATTAGGCAAGGATAAAATATGTCAATAGAACTAATTGTTGTCCTGTTAGTTGCCCCGCTTGTTGGGTTCCTGATTAACGGATTATTTGGAAAATGGCTAAAAGGCAGCGAAAAACTGAGCGGATCGATAGGCGCGCTTGCGGTGCTGGTCTCCTTAGTCTGTTCGATTATCGTTTTTGCCAGTCTGCACGGCGGTGCTGCCCCGTTAGATGAAACACTGTACGAATGGATTACGGGCGAATCGTTCGCTTTCAATATCGGCTTCCACGTGGATGCGCTAACAGCAGTCATGTTATTGGTGATTACGGGTGTCGGATTCCTCATCCATGTCTATTCGATCGGCTACATGCACGGCGATGAGGGATATACACGCTATTTCGCCTATCTGAATCTGTTTGTCTTTGCAATGCTGATTCTCGTTCTTGGCAACAACTATCTGATGATGTTCGTCGGATGGGAAGGCGTTGGACTCTGTTCGTATCTGCTGATTGGGTTTTGGTACGACAAGCAATCAGCAACGGATGCCGGAAAAAAAGCGTTTATTGTGAACCGGATCGGCGATTTCGGTTTCTTGCTGGGCATGTTTACGTTATTTGCAGCTTTTGGAACGCTCGATTTTGGGACGATATTTGATGCCGCCGAAGCAGATAATTTCCAGAAAGTTTTTGGAACCAGTACCCTCGTAATTGCAACGTTGCTCCTCTTCGTTGGCGCGATTGGTAAATCGGCACAGATTCCCCTCTACGTCTGGCTACCGGATGCAATGGAGGGTCCCACACCTGTCAGTGCTTTGATTCACGCCGCGACAATGGTAACAGCAGGCGTATATATGATAGCACGTTCCGCAGTGCTATATGAAATCGCGCATACAGGGCAAGTCGTCGCATGGATCGGTGTTTTGACGGCGTTTTTCGCTGCAACGATTGCACTTACACAGAACGACATCAAACGCATCCTCGCCTATTCGACCGTAAGCCAACTCGGATATATGTTCGTCGGTGTCGGAGTCGGCGCGTACGCCTCTGGAATTTTCCACTTGGTAACGCACGCTTTCTTTAAAGGACTAATGTTCTTGACTGCTGGTAGTGTGATGCATGCTATGGCAAATGAATTGGATATGCGGAAAATGGGCGGTTTGAAATCGAAGATGCCGATAACGCACTGGACCTTCTTGGTCGGTGCGCTTGCTATCGCAGGGTTCCCGTTCCTGAGCGGTTTCTGGAGCAAGGACGAAATTTTACACAGTGCATGGGGAAGTTCACCCATAATTTACGGTATCGGATTGGTTACCGCATTCCTGACAGCCTTCTATATGTTCCGTCTGATCTTCGTGACGTTTTATGGTGAATCTCGCGTTGATTCCGATGTCGCTTCACATCTGCACGAATCACCATCTGTCATGTGGATACCCTTAGCGATTCTGGCGATCCCTTCTGCCTTAATTGGTTTGCTATTGGGCTGGGGTGGACACGACAGTTGGTTCCATCATTTCACGAAAGGTGCCTTCCCTGACGCACATCATGAGGCATCAGGCAATGTCCTCGTGTTTATGGTAATTTCATCGGTTGTCGGTTTAGCAGGGATTGCGTTCGCATGGACGCGTTATAGCAAACGCGTACCGTCTGACGAACCCACTGGCGCATTCCATAGACTGCTTGCAAACAAATACTATGTTGATGAGGTGTATAACGCGCTCATTGTGCAACCGGTTAAAAACGGTTCCCATTTCCTCTTGTGGAAACTGGTAGATAACGGCGTTATTGACGGGATCGTCAACGGCGTGGCTGCGCTTATCAGGTTTATTGGTGGATTGTTACGGCGACTTCAAACAGGGCTTGTCCAAGCGTACATTATCTCGATGGTCTTGGGAATTGTGTTGTTCTTGGCGTATTACCTGTTTTTTACCTGAACCTTTTGTATCTTGACGGTAAGCGCAACCAACGGGCGCGCTGGATATACGGGGTGGAAGGTGTTGACACGTCCTACTTGACCGAACCGCAAGGGAAATTAAAAAAATGAAGCAGAACACTTTTCGACCAAGAGATCTACTCAACAAAGAGGTTGCTGGCATCTACGGTGTCGCAAGGTTAACGGATAAGGCACGGGCAGCTCATGCTGGAGAAATTGGGAGTTATAAATACGGTGCGGATTCCGAACAAGATACGGCGATTTTAGCCTTCCTCGGTATCTCAGCGGAAACTTTTCAGGAAGCTGCTGTGCGGATTGATCACGATGTCAAACTCGGCGCGTGGATTCTGGACAACTGTGAGCGGTCGTCTGAGGAAGTGTCAAAGTTTAATCGTAAGATGAAAGTCTGGTGGCAAAGCAAGATGCCTCGTGACGAGTATTCAACGCGCCGCCGTAAATTGGCTCAGGAAAAAGAAAACCGTAGACTTTTTTGGTCCTACAGAGATAGTTGGTTCTGGCACAAGTTTTTCAGACCCTAATCTATTTCTCCGAGAGAGGGAATCGTAGTGCTTTTTGATGAAAGTTAATATTTCCTAAGGAGGGTTCCTTGTTACTTTCAATAGTCATTTTTTTACCACTGCTCGGTGTGATAGCAATTGCATTGCTCAGAGGACTAGGCGCGTCTGCTGTCAAAGGCATCGCACTCGCCATTGGGCTAATTACATTTGTTATCTCGTTGGGGCTTTACACTGGATTTAACGCAGACACTGCTACATTCCAACTTGTTGAGCAAAAAAACTGGATTCCGGGAGGCGTAAGTTATCACATCGGTATTGACGGTATATCGTTGTGGTTGGTCTTACTGACGACGTTCCTGACACCGGTGTGTATCCTCGCCGCATGGAATTCGGTCGAGAAAGGGTTGAGCGGCTTTATGATGTCGCTCCTTGCACTCGAAACTGGGATGTTGGGTGTCTTCTGTTCGTTGGACCTGTTTCTCTTCTTTGTCTTTTGGGAGTCAATGCTGATCCCGATGTATTTCCTCATCGGTATCTGGGGCGGCGAACGTCGGATCTATGCCACTGTTAAATTTGTCCTCTATACGATGGCAGGCAGTGCGTTGATGCTTGTCGGCATTTTAGCACTCTATTTCCAAAACGATAATAGTTTTGACCTAACGACGCTGAGCGGACCCTTTGAGCATTCAGACCTATTGTTCCTCGCGTTTTTCATCGCGTTTGCTATTAAAGTGCCACTTTTTCCGTTCCATACATGGCTCCCAGATGCACACGTTGAAGCACCTACGGTCGGCAGTGTTATCCTTGCGGGTGTCTTGCTAAAAATGGGAACTTACGGGATCATCCGATTTTGCCTACCGCTTTTCCCCGATGCCGCGGATAAATACACACCCTTGATAGTTACGCTCGCCGTCATTGGTATCATCTATGGGGCATTAGTAGCGATGGTGCAGCCAGATTTGAAAAAACTCGTCGCATATTCGAGTGTCAGCCACCTCGGTTTTGTGGTATTGGGACTCTTTTCAAAAGATCCAGCAGGTATTCAGGGAAGTATGTTGCAAATGGTGAATCACGGCTTAAGCACCGGTGCACTCTTCCTCTTGGTCGGGATGATTTATGAGCGGCGACACAGTAGAATGATCGTTGATTTCGGCGGCTTGTCAAAACGGATGCCGATCTTCGCTACGATTTTTATGATTGTAACATTATCTTCAATCGGGCTACCCGGTCTAAATGGGTTCGTCGGTGAATATATGATACTGGCCGGCAGCTTTGTCGGACAGGCTTTCTCTAAGGTCTACGTAGTCTTTGCGACCGCTGGTGTCATCCTCGCAGCCGTATACATGCTGTGGATGTTCCAGCGAGTGATGTTCGGAACACTAGATAAGACAAACGAAAGTTTACCGGACTTGAATGCTCGTGAAATCGTTGTGATGCTTCCAATCCTGCTGTTCATCGTCTGGATTGGCGTTTATCCGAAGCCTTTCCTGAGTAAGATGGCAAAATCAGTAGACGTTGTTGTGACTAAAGTACAGGCTGAACCTGCTACGGGACATCTTAAGAATCCAGAGATGCAAGACAGCCGGCTCGCACTGCAGGAAACGCAGCGTGCACAGCGTGAAAAGATTGAAAAGGAGGCACAGCAGTAGGAGCGATCTCCGAATCGCGACTCTCGATTCTAAATGAAGTTTAAACTTACAACTTGTCTTATTCTTTGTGTAATTGTAGGATTGGCGTTATCGATTTCAATGGATGCATTTGGAGCAGATGATCCGTCCGGTGAGGGCGCACATGGTCACGGCGTAGATGGCGCGAAATTGCCGATCTGGAGCATTATCCCGTTTGTCGGTATTTTACTCTCAATCGCTATTTTCCCACTCGTGTTGGATTCACATTTCCTTGTCCACCACGGTGGAAAGATGTCATTGGCATGGTCGTTAATCTTCGCAGTTCCGTATCTCATCGCGTTCCGAGGAGAGGCTTTTTACGACATCCTGCACATCTATCTATTAGACTATATCCCATTCATCCTTCTTTTATGGGGGTTGTTCACAGTTGCAGGTGGGATTCTCGTGCGTGGCACGTTGCGTGGCACACCCATACTCAATACATTCTTACTGTTAATTGGCACAGTGATTGCATCATGGGTCGGAACTACAGGCGCATCAATGCTCCTGATCCGCCCTTTAATCCGAGCAAATGCATATCGAAAGAATAAGGTTCATCTAATTGTCTTTTTCATCTTTCTCGTCAGTAACATCGGCGGTTCTTTAACGCCAATAGGAGACCCGCCTCTGTTCCTCGGGTTCCTCCGCGGCGTGCCATTCTTCTGGACAACTAAGGCATTATTGCCGCACATGTTCCTGATAAGCGTGGTGTTGCTTATTCTGTTCTTTATATTCGACACTTTGATGTTTAAACGCGAGGGATGCGTGGTACCAGACGATGGAACTAACGAACCTATTCGCGTAGAGGGACTTTTCAACCTCGTCTTCCTGTTCGGTATCATTGCCGCTGTTCTAATGAGCGGGACTTTCAAGTGGGGAGAAGTCAACATCCTTGGCGTTCATGTATACTGGCAAAATATTGCTCGCGAAGTATTAATTGTTGTTATGGGGCTATTGTCACTTAAATATACACCCTTCAGGGGCGAATTACGTCAATCCAACGAATTTTCATGGGAGCCGATTGAAGAAGTCGCAAAAGTTTTCGCCGGAATATTTATGACAATCATTCCAGCACTGGCAATTCTGAAAGCAGGTGAAAAAGGTGCCCTCGCTGGTTTAATTGGGGCTATGCAACAACCGTACCACTATTTCTGGATTACCGGTATCTTGTCGAGTTTCTTAGACAATGCACCAACATATTTGACGTTCTTCAATACCGCACTTGGAAAGTTGGAGCTCACCGAAACTTTGGTGCCAGGAATTTTGTCTACACCAGTAGAAGCGTTGCCTCAGAGCCACAAAACCTTTGTTGACCTGTTAACGGCGATCTCCATCGGAGCGGTGTTTATGGGTGCGAATACCTATATCGGCAATGCCCCGAATTTCATGGTGAAGGCGATCGCGGAACAGAGCGGTATCCGTATGCCGAGCTTTTTTGGATATATGCTCTGGTCGGTCGTAATTTTATTCCCGCTTTTTGTGATTGTGACGTTTGTATTCCTACGCTGAAAAAAGGAGAGAAGGAAGAATGGAAGGAGGGCATACAGTCTCCAATCTTCCAATCTTCCAGTGTTTTTAAGGAGTTTTTGAATGCCAATAGAAGCTATTAACTGGCAATTACTGATGCCGGAACTGGTTATCGCCTTAACATTGATCATTGTCCTCGTCTTTGACCTTTTTGATGCTATTTCTAAAACGGTCCTCGGATGGATGACAATCGTTGGTGCTGGAATCGCTCTATGGGTTTCCATCCAGATGCATTATGCTGGCACAGTTGGTGTCGAATTTAACCAAATGTTCAAGGTGGATAATTTCTCCCTCTTCTTTAACATTATTTTCCTCGTTTCAACAATTTTGGTTACCTTGATTTCGATGAGTTATTTGGATAGAGGCGATAGGAAGCAGGGACCTTATTATCTACTGATCTTGCTTGCCACACTCGGTATGATGTTGATGGCTGCAGGTAATGAGTTGATTATCGTTTTCCTCGGCTTGGAACTCATGTCGTTATCGTTGTATGTATTGGCGGGCTATTTCCGAGACAGTCCTGCTTCAAGCGAAGCGGGGATGAAATATTTATTGCTCGGCGCGTTTGCGAGTGCGTTCTTCCTCTACGGAATCGCGCTGATTTATGGCGGGGCAGGAACCACAAGCGTCCCCGAGATAGCTCAAGCGATTACGGCTGATGATAAATCGCCACTGCTTTTGGCGGGGATGTTTCTGCTTGTTGTGGGGTTCGGGTTTAAAGTCGCGATTGTCCCGTTCCATCAATGGGCACCGGATGTTTATGAAGGCGCGCCTACAACGATCGCAGCGTTTATCTCCGCAGGACCAAAAGCAGCTGGGTTTGCAGCGTTCCTCAGAATCTTCATGGAGGCGTTACCAAACCTGCAGGTTGAATGGGGCGGTGTTCTCATCTTATTGGCGATGTTGACAATGACGGTCGGAAATATCGTTGCCATTTCGCAAACGAATATCAAACGGATGCTCGCGTATTCAAGTATTGCGCACGCCGGTTACGTGCTGATAGGCTTGGCGGCTGCAAATGACGATGGCATTTCGAGCGCGATGCTCTACCTTCTAATTTACTGCGTGATGAATATCGGCGCGTTCGGGGCGGTTATCTTGGCAAGAACAGAGGATGGCGAGAGTCTAATGATTTCCGATTACGCAGGACTTGGAACCCGAAAACCGTTACTTGCGATGTTTATGACGGTTATGCTTCTGTCGCTTGCGGGGTTCCCACCGACAGCCGGGTTTGTTGGGAAATTCTATCTTTTCAAAGCAGCGATAGGGTCAGAACTCTATCTGCTCGTTATTGTCGGTGCTATCAACACTGCTATATCGGCGTTCTACTACCTGCGCGTCGTCGTAACAATGTATATGCGTGAGCCAGAGGAAGAATTAGAGTTCACTCCTTATGCCTCAACCCTCGTTATCGGACTCGTCATCGCGGCGATTGGCGTGTTCCTTATCGGTATTCTGCCATCGCTTATGCTCACGCCGGCACAGAATTCGGTTTTTTAAGTGCTATCTGAGGGGATAGTGGGTTTTTGGGCAACAACTCAATTACCGTACACTTAATCACGAAACTAAGAATTAATAAACCACCCGTTTCTCGACAACGGAGAGAAACGAGCAAGGACAATAGTAAAAAAATGTCAAACGTTAGATTAGGTTTTATCGGTACAGGTGGTAATATGAACCGCCACCTACGTGAATTAACTGAGATCGGCGGTTCAAAGTTTGTTGCCTTTTGTGATATCGTCGTTGAAAAAGCGGAGCGGGCTGTCACGCAGTACGGCGGTAAAGCCTATGCGGATTATAATGAGATGCTCGCAAACGAGGAATTGGATGCTGTCTATATCTCGATCCCACCTTTCGCCCACGGCGCACCTGAACGTGCTGTTATTGACGCTGGATTGGCGATGTTCGTCGAAAAACCGGTACACATGGATGCTGACGATGCAAAGGAAATCGCTGCGATAATAGAAGAAAAGGGGATTATCACTGCGACTGGGTATCAGGAACGTTATCTGGACATCATCGATAAAGCGCAGGAACTCCTCGCTTCCCGACGCGTCGGATTCTTCATGGGCTACTGGATGGGCGGTATGCCCGGTGGATGGTGGCGCGAGAAAGCAAAATCCGGTGGACAACTCATGGAGCAGACGACACACGAATTTGATATGGCGAGATACCTCTTCGGTGAGGTCAAGACCGTTTATGCTGTCGCACGCTATGACCTGATTCCTGATACCGATTACGATATTGAGGAAGCGTCTGCTGTTTCCTTACAATTTGAGAGCGGTGTTTTTGGTATCATGTTCTCCGCTTGTTTCACAACGAATGGGATGCGGCGTTCGGGGTTAGACATTTTCTGTGAAGATGGTTCCCTTGAATACCATCTCCGTCGCGCGCTTGTGCTCTCTACCGCCGATGAAAAAACCACGTGGAACCCGCAAAACAATTGCACCATTGATATGGATAGCACCTTTATCGAAGCAGTCCGCACCGGGGACGGCAGCGCAATCCGATCCCCCTATGCCGATGCCGCGAAAACCGCTATTTTGTCCATTGCGGCCAACGAATCTCTGGAAACAGGGCTACCTGTACACCTAACATAGCAGCTAAGAGATTATTGAAACATGGAAGGATAGGAGATGAGTGGAAGCACCACTGTTTCCAACCTTCCATCCTTCCGATTAAGCCCTTCCTGTGCCTTTTACCATTCTTTCTCCGCAGGAGGTGAATGTATACCGTGGAACACCAAATTACGCTCCCTATCACCGGAATGCACTGCGAAAACTGCTCAAGCACTATCACAAGGCATCTTAAAAAGATGGATGGTGTCCTTGCGGCAGAAGTCAGCCTCGCCACCGAATATGCCGCTGTTACCTTTGATGCATCCGCGCTCAGCGAGGAAGCCATCGTCGATAAGATCCGAGATCTCGGGTTTGACGTTGTTGATGAAGACGAAGAAGCCGAGGCTCGCGCTGCGGAATCCCGACGGCAGAAGCTGCAATTCGCTGTCGGGGTAATCTTCACGTTCCCGCTTTTCCTCCTCAGCATGGGTAGGGATATGAACCTGATAGGGACGTGGGCATCTGCACACTGGGTGAACTGGCTCATGTTTAGTTTAGCATTACCCGTACAGGCGTATGTCGCTTGGGACTATTACATCGGCGGTATCAAAGCCTTGCGCAACCGATCCGCCAATATGGATGTCCTCGTCGCTATGGGATCATCTGTGGCATTTTTTTATAGCCTCGCTGTAACGATTGCACTAACAACGGGCGAAGGGACACGCTTCGGCGCGCATGTCTATTTTGAGACAGCCGCGGTTATCATTACGTTGATTAAGTTGGGGAAACTGCTTGAAGCACGTGCGAAAGGTAAGATAAGCGCAGCATTGAAAAAACTCCCGCAACTTTCCCCGAAAGTCGCGTGCCGCTTAAAAGACGACGAAGAACAACAGATTCCTATTGAACAGGTCGATGTAGGAGATATCCTCCTTGTCCGTCCCGGCGAAAGTATTCCTGTTGATGGCGTGGTACGCAACGGCAAAAGTGCCATTGATGAAAGCGTCTTTACCGGAGAGAGCCTGCCTGTAGATAAGGTGCCGGGAGACGCTGTGACCGCTGCAACGATGAACCAGAGTGGGATGCTCACGATTGAAGCCACGCACGTCGGCACCGAAACAGCCCTTTCCCGCCTTGTCCAATTGGTATACACAACGCAACAGAGCAAGCCACCTATCCAACGCGCTGCCGATGCAGTCACAAATGTATTTGTACCTGTCGTTACTGGGATTGCCGTTGTGACGTTTCTCGCGTGGTGGTTCCTCCTCGGAGAAGGGTTCACGCCAGCAATGCTCCGCCTCGTTGCCATTCTCGTCACAGCCTGCCCTTGTGCATTGGGACTCGCCACACCGACAGCCGTTATGATGGGAACAGGTATCGGCGCGCAACGCGGCATCCTCTTCCGAAACGGCGAAGCACTCGAACGCGCAGGCGACTTAACCACAATTGTTCTCGATAAAACAGGCACCTTGACAGAGGGGAAACTCACGCTTACAGATATTCTCACGGATGAAGACGAATCCGAACTTCTACAACTATCTGCCGCTGCGGAGCGTGGCAGTGAACATCCCATCGGAAAAGCAGTTGTCCAAGCCGCTAAAGAACGTGGACTGGATATCGCTACACCGAGTCAGTTTGAAGCCGTCACTGGACACGGTGTCACCGCACAGGTCGGTGAACATAGTGTCATGATAGGCAATTTATCCTTAATTCAACAACACAACATTCCAACAAGAAAATTTAAAGAAGAAGCAGAGCGTTTACAGACCGAGGCGAAAACTGTTCTATGGGTTGCCGTTGATGATCACGTTGTTGGGCTGCTGGCGGTCTCGGATACCTTGAAATCGGAAGCGCAAGCTGCAGTCGCGGCACTCTACGAACTTGGATGTACGGTAACAATGATGACAGGGGATAACCGCGTTACGGCGGATGCGATCGCCAAGGCTTCACGGATTAGTGATGTCATGGCAGAACTCAAACCCGAAGATAAAGCGGCAGCCGTTAAGAAGTTACAGGCAGAAAATAATGGACTCGTCGCAATGGTAGGTGACGGCATTAACGACACCCCTGCATTGGCACAAGCCGATATCGGCATCTCACTCGGCACAGGCACCGACATTGCGCGGGAGACAGCACACGTGACGCTCATGCACAGCGATTTGCGCGGGCTCCCGGATGCTATACGGCTCAGCCGTTCAACGATGCGCACGATTAAACAGAACCTTTTTTGGGCGTTCTTCTACAATGTCCTATTAATTCCTATCGCCGCGGGAGCATTGTATCCGTTTTCGTTTGTACCATCAATGTTCCGTGAGTTGCACCCGATGCTCGCTGCGTTTGCGATGGCATTTAGTAGTGTATCCGTTGTGTTGAATAGTCTACGATTGCAGTGGAGAAATTTTCCAAAACTACTTGATAGCCAGTAATTGTTGTGATATAATTGCTTGACAAATTGATACTATCGCAAAGACCGGAGGTAGCACGATGCAGGATAAAATAAAAGCAGCACCGACAGTCGTCTATCCCGAATCGGATGGTACACCTATGGCAGAAACCGAATACCATCGAGACATCATGATAGATTTTATTCAAACGTCTGGAGGAGAAGAAAGATACCTAAATCCTCCCTTTCGCTACTGGAAACAAGAATTTTCTTTGGCATTTTTTTAAGGGTTCCGCCGAGTGAATGCGTTAAGAAAAAGATTCGATGAGTTCAACGGCTGTCGTTAACCCATCTTCTGATGCCATCTGTTTTCCTAAGACCTGTGCTCGCGTGGTCATCTCTGGAGTTTCCAAAACCTCTTGGATACGTTCCGCTAACCGTTTAACGGTAAGGTTCCGGCGGCGCAGATGCTTAGGGGCAACCCCTAAATCGAATAAACGTTTTCCCCAATAGGGTTGATCCGCGTGGTGCGCTACAACAACAGAAGGCACTTTCGCACGACACACCGAAGCCGTGGTACCCGCACCACCGTGATGCACAACGCAACACCCTTTCGGAAACAGCCACTGATGTGGCACATATTCTGTGCAATAGATGTCCGATCGTGTTTCTTGCGTGCCGAGTTGTCCCCATCCCGCTTGGATAATTGCACGTTGGTCAGTCTTTCTAATAGCCTCAATCAAGATTTCTGTTGTCTCACGTCCATTTGAGCCACCCATAGAGCCAAACGTAACAATAACAGGTGATGGCCCTTCCGCTAAAAAATCGACAAGTTCAGGCGGCGGGATATAATCAGGAGACGCGAGGTGCCATACCCCCGTGAATTTGTGATTCGGTGGGAAATCAGCGGGTGGACAGAGCATAGGAGACGCAGCAATAAGGTTCAGATGCGGCGAGTACATTCCTTCTAATGCCACTGTCTGCCTCGGTTCTCCACCAACTGACGCAATAAATTGATTAAAAAGCACGTCTATACTTGGAGCAAGCCGAAGTTGCACCAATTTCCACACCATAGCGTTGGAGATGCGTCCCCAGTTGGGGAACGGATAGGGCGCGAAATCTAAGCATTTGATGAAACCCGGACAATACGTCACGGTGAACCACGGAATCCCGTTACGAATTGCTGCCTCCTGTCCGGGAATATCGACTGAATGACAGATCGCTATATCAAACCCTTTCATTGCCGACAAGCAGTCCTGGTACCACTTTCCGCCACGACGCACAATCCCTTCCTCAACGATGAGCCGTAGCATCGCAGTCGGGTCGCGCTTTGGGATGATCGCATCCATCGCCGCGTGAAACTCTGCTAAATCAAAAGCAACGCCTATCTCATAGTATTCCGCGCCAACCTCAAGAATCTTGTCTCTATAGAGTGCGGGTGAACAGACCCGTACCTGATGCCCACGTTCCAGCAAACGTTCCGACAGTGCTAAAACAGGGTAGACATCTCCAGTTGATCCCCAGCAGACTATGACAATTTTCATTTCTGGTTTGCCTCTATGGTTAGCGTGGTTGCATCCCAAACAGGTTCAACCGGAAGTTTTTTCGTGCATTCCCATCCGATTTTACATTTACGCGGACTACACGGCCAGCACGGCATATCTCTTCGCACAATAGTCGCATTTTCATTCAATGGATGCCACACCACGTGGTCAGTCGGACCGAAGATAGCAACCGTAGGTACATCCAAGGCCGCAGCGAGGTGCATCGGACCGGAGTCGTTGCAGATGACTATGTTGCAACAGGATAGGAGTGCGCCCAACTCACGAATTGTCGCTGGCGCGTAGGTGATCGCATGAGACTGCATCGCTTCTTGAATGTTCTGCACCAATTCTGCTTCTTTAGGACCACGTAAGAGGAGTATCGTTGCATTGTACTGTTGTACTAATCTATCGGCGAGGTCGGCGTACTGCTTTTCGGGCCAGCGTTTATCAAACGAGCTCCCGCCAGGATGGATGCCGATGAGAAACGCATCGGCACCGATACCCCATGCAGTCCGTTGTGCTTTAGCAGCAGCGATCTCATCAGGCAACGCATGGTATATCAGTTTTCGTTTGCTTTCCCCTTTACAGATTAATCGGACGAGTTCCAAGTCCCTATCAACTTCGTGGGTTTCACCTTTTCGATATTTACCGCGCCACGCATGTGTGAGAGTGGATCTAAGGCGTTTGTGATAGCGTCCTAAGCGGTAACGCGCACCAGAGAGAAGAGCCACAAGATGGGACCACATCGCTGTATGCATGGCAACGACGAGTCGAAACCGCTCACGACGTAACTCACGATAAAATTGGAATCGTGCAAAGATACCACGATGTTTTCCATCTCGGTCAAAGACCAAAACCCGATTGACATCAGGATTGCCAATTAACACAGGCGCATTGAGCGGACTCGCCAGCACAGTGATTTCCGCGGATGGGTAGTTCTCCCGTAACAGCGCGATCGCCGGTGTTGAGTTCAGCAAGTCGCCAATGCCATCAGCGCGGATGACAAGTATCTTATTAATGTCAGGAAGCAGATCCCCATTTTTCGAGACGCGCGGCAGCATATTGTTTCCTTACTTATTGAGTTAAAGTTGCGTTTATTATAACACAAAGCGAAGAAGTTGGCAATCTCGAAACTGAGCACCTCTCCCCTACGAACCGTCTTCTGTTAAAGGAGAAAGGGTCTATTTAATTGTTAGTTTTACTATAAATACCCCGACTAACCCATCACGTATCGTTGCATCAACACTAACCGATATGGTATACTATAAGCATGCAGCACAAAGCACAAACCACGACTGAGAGCAACCAAAAGTCCTCAGCAACCCGTTTTCTTTTCGGGACGCTCGTCTTCGGTTCGATTCTTATTATCCTTACCTGTTATTGGATTATTTCCGCAGAAAACCGGGTTGTCTGGGAACTCACTGATTTCTCTATTTTTCCCACTGTCCTTTTCACATTTTTTCTACTGGCACTCATAACCCCATTGCTTAAAAAGATTTTCAAGGGTTTTGCACCGACATCGCGTGAACTCGCGCTGACTTATGTGATGGTATCGGTCGCGACTGCGCTTGCGGGACACGACATTGTTCGACAATTAGTGCCAATGATTGCCAATGCAGGCTGGTTCGCAACACCCGAAAATGAATGGGCAGACCTCTTTTTCCGATTCATGCCGACATGGCTAACCATTACGGATCGGGGTATTCTACAGGGTTATTTTGAGGGGGATGATACGTTTTGGCAGCAGCAATACATGGAGGCGTGGCTGTGGCCTATTGTCGCGTGGAGTGGATTGGTAGTGGTTATTCTCTTTATGATGCTTTGTGTCAATATTATCATTAGGAAACAGTGGATTGACCACGAGAAATTGAGTTATCCCTTAACGACGCTGCCTGTTGAACTGCTTGGGAATACATCCGCGCTCTTTCGGAATAAACTGATTTGGCTCGGTTTCGGCATCGCGTTTGGGTTAGAAATTCTTGCAGGATTAAACTATCTCTTTCCGGTGATACCGTCCCTCAAAATTAAGTATCAACTCTATTTCTCTGACCGACCGTGGAACGCAGTCGGACGTTTGCCAATCTATGTCTACCCCTTTGCGATAGGGTTTGGATACCTCATGCCGTTGGATCTATCGTTATCTTTGTGGTTTTTCTATCTTTTTTGGGGGGCGCAACGCGTCTTTTTCAGCGCAACAGGGTGGACAACCGCCATCGGTTTACAAACTGAACAACGTGGCGGCGCATGGCTCGGCATCGGGACACTTGCACTCGTCACAAGTCGGCGACAGATTTGGGAGATACTTAGCGGCGTGTTCTCCTTTAAATCTAAAGACGGTTTATACCGGCTTGCTGTCTTTGGATTGATAATTAGCATGGTGTTGGTATTGGGGTTCTGGTATTTTGCCGGATTATCGCCGTGGGTCGCGCTCGGCTATTTCGGTATCTATTTGGTGTTATGCATCGGCATGACACGTATGCGTGCCGAACTCGGGCCGCCGACACACGAACTGCACGGGATGCATCCCGACAGGATTATGTTATTATTCGGCGGGAGCCGTCCATTGGGTGCGCAAAATCTAACCAACACCACCTTATTGTCATGGCTTGCGTATGGATACCGGTGCCACCCGATGCCGCATCAATTGGAAGCGTTTAAGATCGGTAGGCATTTCCGCTTACCTGAGAATCGGTTGGTTGTAGCACTGATTGTTGCATCAATTGTCGGGACAGTCATTTCGATTGTCGGGCATGTCGCACTCTATTACGAATATCGATTCGCACGGTGGGGCGTTGGTGAATTCAACCGCTTGCAAAGCTGGATTATAACACCGCGCGCACCGAACCTACCCGCTGTCCAGCATATCGCATTTGGCTTTCTGTTCACCGGTGTACTGACGTTTCTGAAACGTCAGTTTTTGTGGTGGCCGTTTTATCCAGTCGGCTATGCTGTCGGCAACGGTTGGGCAATCGGTTGGATGTGGTTCTCAATCTTTTTGGGTTGGCTCTTTAAGCAGGTACTTTTCGCAGGCGGTGGGGTGCGGGCCTATCGTAAAGCACTACCCCTATTCTTGGGGTTCGTATTCGGTCAGTTCCTCGCAGGAAGCTTCTGGAGTTTATTGGGAGTGATCTTGAATATGAATATGTACACCCTTTTTCCATAAAACAAACGCTTGAACCAGAGAAAATCAATTAGAAATCTTTGAGTGCCTCTTCTTCGGATTCAAAGACACCGATGCTTTGAGTCAGCCCGATAGTATTGAAAATATTCCGGACCTGGGTAGATGGATGGGCAACTCGTAAAACCTGTCCTTTCTCTCGCATCTTCCAGAGTAATCTGATGATTTCTCCAAAACCACTACTTGTGATGAAGCTCCGCCGTTCAAAGTTGAGTAAAACTTTTTCAGCGTCTTGAACCTCTGTGTCAGCGTAAGCGTCGCTCAAGATAGACTCGGACGCATCGGTAAGGTAACCCGTAATGTCAAATATAGCGATCTTTCCTTCATGTCGAACAGAGATTTGAGAATTTGCTCTCACAATTTCCTCCTATGAAAATCAGTCCTGAATTCGTTAACTACATTGTTAGTTGTAATATAACTTATTAATCCTCAGTAAAAGTTCGTTGGATCGGTGTATGTTCTGGCTGTGAATGGATTACGGTGCCATCGTCAAGATGGAGCCAGGTCTCAAATTCTCGCGTCCCTTCCTGTAACTGAATAACACGCGCACCGCGTGGAAAGCCTTCTCTACCGTATGTATTGTAACCCGTGGCGCGACCATAGCAGAGACGGATCCCGTGCAAATCGCCCCAGAAATCGTTGATATGCTCGTGTCCCACAAACGTTCCCATGACATCACCCGCCTCATGCATCGCAGCGAAAAAGCCTGTATTCACCCGAGGCGCGCATACATTCTCATATTTCACACCATAGCAGGTGTGAAAATCCCACACCTCGTCATATTCTGGAATAGGGATGTGAAAAAACGCAAGCGCAGGGAGTGGATGTCCCGCTTCAGCAGCGAACTTTGCGGATTCTTGCAGATACCATACAATTTGTTCCCGTCTAATCCAATCATAGCCACCAATATCTGTTGGCGCGTAACTACCAGAATCGACAAAATAAAGCAGTGCTGCGGATATGTTCTTTTCAGAATGCACAATAGGTAAAATGTAATTCCCAACGCCGGGGATCTCTGCCGGTCCTGGTTGTGAGAGTGACAGTTCACTATCTTGCATAACTGCCATCAACTCGTGGCGATCGGCGCTGCCTTCGTCGTCATGGTTACCGAAAACCGCAGCCCAGGGAATTCCGCATTCCTCTACAATTTTAACGACTTCTCGGAGGGAATCAGCGGCATCATCGCATCCACCACCAGATAAAATATCGCCTGTCAACACAATTAAATCCGGGGATTCTGCTGATGCGATTTGTGTCATCAGTGCTGCTGATTGTTGATCAGCGGCTTCACCATTCTGCCAGTGAATGTCAGTAAATTGCACGATTTTGAAACGCCGATCGCTGTTAAACTTCAATATGTTTTTCATAATGTATTGTTCTCCCAGTGCATAATCGTAGCATAATTTCCAAATATTGCAAGTAAATTTGTGATTGCTGTAATCATTTAATATGGAATTACAAGCACTGAAGATCACACTTACTCTGTTAGATACGTCTATTGATAAAAAGATAGTAAAACGTTTTCTCACGCGGCAGCGATTCATAATCGGGCGCCATTATCCTGTTTTCGCTTTTGGATTGGTCTTGCTATATTCAATTTTTCATGGTAACATATATGCTATGCGAAATAACCGTTTATCGAATACTTACGATATCCACACCACTGTCCTCTCAAACGAAGCAGTAGCGGAAGCACATTATCTGTTACGTTGTGAATGTCCCGAAATCGCTCAACACGCACGTCCAGGGCAGTTCATTCATGTGATGATTTCGCAAGATACGGGTCTGCTACTCCGCCGACCTTTCACAATCTATACAGTGGAAGGTCGTGAGATAACAATGCTCTATCAAATTATTGGTGAGGGGACGAAACGGTTGTCGGAGATGCCGAAAGACGCACCGCTACATATATTGGGACCGCTCGGTAATACTTTCGATTTTACTGTAAAACCTGAACCCGCAATCCTTGTTGGTGGCGGTGCTGGCATCGCTTCGCTCATGTTGTTGGCTGTCGCATTGCGTAGGAACGGTATACACACTTTCGGATTGGTGGGAGCCCAACATCGCGCACGACTTTTAAGTGTGACGGATTTAGAAGCTATCGGTATCACGGTGCATATTGCCACAGATGATGGCAGCGTCGGGCATCACGGGTATGTCACTGACATCCTCACAGACCTACTTGAGGGTACCGCTTGGCAACATCCAACGGTTTATGCGTGCGGCCCACACGGGATGCTTTCTGCCGTCGCAAAGATAACAGTTGACTTTGAGGTGCCGACACAAATTGCTATGGAGAATCGGATGGGGTGTGCAATGGGGGTATGCCTCGGCTGTGTTTGCCCTGTTCGTATTGACACGAATACCGTTGAGTACCAACGTGTTTGCACCGAGGGGCCCGT
The DNA here is from genome assembly GCA_022819945.1 of Candidatus Poribacteria bacterium. GTDB lineage: Bacteria > Poribacteria > WGA-4E > WGA-4E > WGA-3G > WGA-3G. The sequence goes on along the minus strand of JAJEGI010000152.1, from coordinate 23,695 downwards.
CTTTGATGCAACCGATATTGCGTGGGACGTTTAGGAAATGCTTGAAAGAAACATGGGCACATTTGTGTGAAATTATAGCAAATAAGAAAAATTAAAGATGAAGATTGCATTTTATCACGAATTAACAACTACCAGCCTCCAAGGTGCATTGCTCTCCGATGCTTGTTGCGAAAAGATACTAACAGGGTCGGATGTAGAATTACTTCTGCTCTTAGACGCTGCATATCAGGTTCGTAAAACCTACTTCCAAAACGAAGTTCAACTCCATATCCTCAACAATGCACAGAACGGCTACTGTCCAGAGGATTGTGGCTATTGCGCGCAGGCAAATTCAGCAACAACAGACATTGAGGCGTATCCCTTAAAACCCGATGCTGAGATTCTGGAAGAAGCGAAACGCGCTTATGAATCTGGCGCGTATCGTTACTGCATCGTCATGAGTGGACGGGGCCCCTCGCCAAAGCGGGTATCACACCTTGCCGAACTCATCCGGGCTGTGAAGGCACGTTATCCGATTGAGGTGTGTCTCTCTGCCGGATTGATTGACGTAGCATCTGCCCATATCTTGAAGGAGGCGGGATTAGATAGATTGAACCATAATTTGAACACTTCCGAGGCACACTATCCGAATATCTGTAGCACACACACTTATCAGGATAGGATGGAAACATTACAAGCCGCGCAAACAGTTGGACTTGCCTGTTGTTCAGGTGTAATCGTTGGGATGGGTGAAGAGACAGATGACTTAATTAAAGTGGCGAAAGCACTCCGACAGCTTGAGGTTGCCTCATTACCCGTCAACTTTTTCTTACCGATATCCGGCACGCAGTTGTCAGAGTTTGATACGGAAACCCAGCGGAGTGTACCTACTACTTTAACCCCGGATTATTGTCTCCGAGTGCTGTGTCTGTATCGATTCCTGAATCCACGAGCAGAGATACGGGTCGCTGCAGGTAGAGAACATCATCTGCGGAGTATGGAAGTGATGGCACTCTATCCGGCAAATTCTATGTTTATTGATGGCTATCTGAATGCGGAAGGATCGACGGCATCGCGGACGCTTGAGATGATCAGGGATGCCGGATTTGCGGTGAAGACAGACAATGAGGACACGAACCAACTCAATCAGGAAGAAGTAGCGAAAAGAGATGTGCTGCTCAAAGAGCTTAAGGTGCTTCGACCACGCATGACATCCAATACTTAGTTTTTTAATAAACAAAATGACGTGTGGGCAATCCCTAATAGCAATCACAGTGTTCCTCTTGGAGTTCCATCTGAAGTTGGGGTGTTTGCGGTATTGTTGCTATTACTGTCCCACCTGTTTTAATTTTTTCAAAATCTATGTGCCGCATGTCTTCTGGAATCACAAAATATGGCTTCAACAACTCCCAATCTTTGTCAGCAATTGTGATGATTTCGCCGCGGTGGAAACTCACCCATATATCGCCAATCTTAGAGTTCGGCAGTTCTTGTGCTAACTTTTGCTGTGTGATTTCTACATATTGTGGGTCCAAGTCTATACCAATAACTTTTCTTCCTAATCTTGCAGCCGCCACCGCTGTTGTGCCAGTCCCCATGAATGGGTCTAAGATCACGTCTCCCTCATCCGTGCTCATCAAAATAAGACGTTCTAAGAGATGAACTGGGAGTTGGCAAGGGTGCGGATCCCTATGTTTGTTATGGCGAATGCGATGAATATCCGACCAGACATCGGAAACAAGGGGACCAAAGGGATGCAAAATCTTCTTTTTTCCACCGTAGTCTTTTAGCAAATAGCCACACTTCCGACACCTTCTGTGCGGGTAGCGGATTTCAGAAAATTTGTTTTCTTGTTGATTTTTCGCGTAAAATAAGATGCCGTAGTGCGACGGTTGCAAGGTTTTGCCCATCGGAGCGGTTGGTGCGTCCCATGAAATCCAGTGCCGAAAATCTGCGACTTCATTTAGAAAACTGGCATAATAGGTCAACCATTTTGGAATGTTGTGAACAAAGATGGATCCACTCGGTTTTGTGATTCTCACCATCTCTAAGATCCATTGTCTACACCAATTGAGGTAGTCGTCTGTCTCTTTTTCGTCTTTATAGGTCCCGTATTTCTTTTTCAGGTTAAACGGGGGATCGGCAAATGTAACATCAATACTGTCTGAAGGTATGTCCTGCATAACTTCTATACAGTCGCCGTGAATGATTTGGTTGATAAATTTTTCCATGACTTGAATTCACGATTATCATCCAATTTGCGTCAGACCCCCCATATACGGTTGTAACACCGCAGGGATACGCACTGTGCCATCCGAATTCTGATATGTCTCAAGGAGCGCGATGACGACGCGTGGCAGTGCCGTACCGGACGCGTTGAGCGTATGAACGAACTCCGGTTTCGCACCCGCTTCCGGACGGTAACGGATATTCGCGCGACGTGCCTGAAACGCCTCGAAGTTGCTACAGGAGGAGACCTCCAAAAACCGTTGTCGAGCAGGTGCCCATACCTCTATGTCATAACATTTCGCTGCAGCGAAACCGAGTTCCACTGTGCAATGTTGCACGACGCGGTAAGGTAAACCGAGTGCCTGCAAAACACTTTCAGCATTTTCCAATAAAGATTCATGTTCGGTATAAGAGGTTTCAGGAGTAGTGAATTTCACCATCTCCACCTTGTCAAATTGATGGATGCGCTGTAAGCCGCGTGTATCCTTACCATAAGCACCTGCTTCACGTCGGAAACACGGTGTATAAGCGGTATAGTAGATAGGTAAATCATCACTGGCAAGGATCTCATCTGCGAAAAGGTTTGTCACAGGAACTTCAGCGGTTGGAATGAGAAACAGATCGCTATCGGGGTTCTCTTCGTCTCTGTCGCAGCGGTACATGTCTGCCTCAAATTTAGGGAGTTGTCCTGTTCCTGTCATTGTCGGTCGATTGGCAAGAAACGGCGGTGAGACTTCGGTATAACCGTGTTGCGTCGTATGCAGATCGAGCATAAATTGAATCAGTGCACGTTCTAACCGCGCCCCTAAGCCTTTGAAGAGCACAAAATTGCTGCCTGCGACCTTAGCACCGCGTTGAAAATCGACGATATCCAACTGTTCAGCGATTTCCCAGTGCGGTTTCAATTCAAAATCAAAATTGGGCAATTCACCCCACGTCTTGATTTCGATATTATCGTCTTCACTAGTGCCGACAGGTGTGCTTGCCTCTGGCATATTCGGAATTGTCAGCAGGATAGCGTCTATCTCAGCTTTTGTATCATTGTTTTCAGCAGTGAGTTCCTTGATTTTTTGGGACAATTCCCGCATCTCAGTGATGGTTTCCGTCGCATCCTGTTTTGCCTTTTTGCGCTCGGCAATCTGTTGTGAGACTTGGTTTTGATGCGCTTTAAGGGATTGGGTGTGTGTCAAATTCTCACGCCAACGTGTATCCAGTGCTACCAACTGGTCTAAATCAGCTTCCGTATGCCGATCAGCCAACATCTGACGCACAGCTTCGGTATTTTCGCGAATAAATTTAAGATCAATCACGGCGGTGCCGCTCCTCCATTTTTAGATTTATGACTGTCTGTTTAGTGTCCGGTACGTCAACTATATTGTTGCCAATAATCGGGAAGACTATCCTGTAACGAAAAAACCACAGCATTGTAGAACACAACCTGTGGCTAATTCAGTGTAATGAAAAACGGGCCCGACGGGACTTGAACCCGCGACCTCCTGCGTGACAGGCAGGCGCGCTAAACCAACTGCGCCACGAGCCCATAAAAAATTCCTAACAGGTAGGCGGGACAGGACTTGAACCTGTGACCTACAGCTTGTAAGGCTGTCGCTCTAGCCACCTGAGCTACCCGCCCAAAATGAGATTTCGATGCTATCTCATCTCAAGGACGTTATTAAGTATACCACATAGTCTAATGTTTGTCAAGAAAAAATTGCTTTTTTCCGAAAAAATAATCAACAACAGCCCTTATCAAAATAATTTTCAAACATTGCTTGCCAATTGACCCTAATTGCAGAATAAATTCCGCACCACTGCTAATACTCCGTTGGCTTATCGTTGCCTCGGTAAGGTCGCGTGCCGCGGACAAGCACTCTCCGTGGATTGTCTTCCCACGCCAGTTCATCCGCACTGTGATAACCGAGCGTCATACTCATCCGCGTGCCGTCAGTCCGATTGATGCCCGTCGAATGGATGATCATGCTATCAATCGCGAGCAAGCCCCCTGCTGGCATCGGTAACGGAATCGCTTGACTCGCAGCGATCCCTTGAACGGCATCATCTTTGAGATCAGCGAAAGCAGGTAGATGGTGTGATCCGGGTACAACGCGTGTGCAACCATTCTCCAAATTTGTGTCCTCCAGATAGACCAAGACCGTCGCTATTGTCCGAGACCAATGACGGACATCACGATGCAACGCAAGCGAATGGCTTGAACCCGCGTCTCGGAGATAGATATGATTGTGGCGATTTAACACGAATTCTATATCCGAACCTAATAGCGATTCCAGTGGATTAAGAATCTCATCACATGTAATCGTTTTTCGGAAAATACCGCCGCGTTCCCAGATCGCGGAGATTCGGATGATCCTATCATCTTGTCTGACCACAGGTTCTACAGCTTCTGCCATGTCCTTCAACGCCGCCGCTTTTAATGCCGTTACGTGATCCGTAGAGAGTTGGGTCGGAAATTTGATGAAGCCGTTGTGACGAAACAGTTGGATTTCTTGCGGAGTCAGTTCCATCGGTTCCCTTCCATCTATATTCAGAATCAGTTGTGAGATGTCAGTATAGCAGCGATTGTAATACGGGTCAACAGCGAAGTGTGGTTGTTCCAGAGTTATTCAATTCACGGTACTTCACTGATTGTTCTCACTGCGAAGCATGCTGATGGCTGATCGCTATCGTAATAGCACAATTTAGTAACGAAAGATGCGAATATTTCGTTTTATTTTATGGCATACTACAGAGATCGGAAAACAAACATCATGTAAGAGAGGAAAAAATATGAAAACGTATTGTTTTTGTCTGCTGGGACTCTCTCTGGCAATATTGTCTGGGTGTATGAGCATGTCCGGATATAAAGAGATTTCATTATATGAAGCGGCTTCACTACGCCATCATGCGTATACAACCGGTACAACGCCAGCCACTACTAAGCAGTGGCGTGCCCTTATTTCAGAGTTCCAAAAGGTTATTGATGCGGATGTCCAAGGGCCGTCAGCGGATGACGCGCAATACGCGATCGCTTCAAGTTGGATGTGGAGCATCCGGATTGGTGACACCGAAGGCCCGCAGCAGGCGATTAAAGCACTCCGAAAACTGGTTCACACCTATCCTAACTCGGAGTATGTGCCGCTTGCTCACTACTGGTTAGGACGTTGCTACGACTATATTGGCGACGAACATCAGGCTATCAGGCAATACCAATTGGTTGAGAACCGTTATGCAGATTCTGAAGTATCGGACCCTGCTAAGTTGGCGTTAGCGCGCGCGTATGTGAGGCAAGGTTATGGCAGCCTTGCCGATGCTTCAACACATCAGAAAATCGGTGTTGATGATGAACTACAAGCACTCAAGACCCAACAAAAACCGGTTATATTATCTGCTAAAGACAAAGTTCAAACACAATCACAACATCAACCTAAAAATAGCACGGTTCAAAAGCAACCGCAGCATCAGCCTAAACAACAAGTTCAACCACCTCAACAGCCAAAACCGACAGCCCCGGTTCCAGACCCTGAACCATTAGCACCGAAATCACTGACCCGTGAATTTGGATTGACTGCCAAGACCATTGTTATTGATCCTGGACACGGTGGCAAAGATCCAGGGGCATTAGGCAGAGGTACGCTTCAAGAAAAAGGGATCGTGCTGAGTATCTCGCACAAACTTCGTGACGTTTTAACCGAAAGAGGTTATACTGTACTTATGACACGTGATACCAATCACTTTATTCCATTAAAAAAACGCACCGAATTCGCAACACAACACAAAGCAGACCTTTTTCTAAGTATCCATGCCAACTCCGCCACGAGTTCAAAAGCGAATGGGATTGAAACCTACTACCTGAATGTTAACAGCACAGACAGTACCTCCGAAAAGATCGCAGCGCGAGAAAATATAGACTCTGGCTATAGTATCCAAGAGCTGGAAACGTTGTTGAAGGGGTTAATACGGGAGAGCAAAAGTGAAGACAGTAAACGTTTGGCGAGGCACGTGCAGCAGTCATTGGTGGCAGCTACCGGAGCGATTGACCGCGGGGTAAAGCATGCCCGTTTTGTTGTGCTGATAGGAACAAAGGTCCCTGCGATACTCATTGAAACTGGGTTCTTGACAAATCCAGTGGAGGGACGGAAACTCGAGACAACTGCCTATCAATATAAAATTGCCACTGCTATTGCACAAGGCGTTGATGGGTTTTTGGGGAAGACCGGCGAATCACCTTTTGTTAGAGCTGAAGGTCCAAAACTTGCCGCTAAGCGTGTTGAGGAGAGTAGATGATGATTTTGAGCAGACATACAAATCAACGGTTCTCATGCTCACTCACAACGGCTCTTTTCGTGTGTATATTACTCTGGTGTGTTATGGGTGGGTTTCGTCTTGCCGAAGCACAGCAAGCAGAAGTTGCGATTGTTGTACCCTCCGCGACATCGCGGGTATCTGAGGGAGAAGTCCAATATGCGCGTTCTGTTGCTAAAAGATTCAACCGAATGCTCAACGGTATCGGATTAACCGCTGTCACGCTCGAAGAGGTATCGCTTTCCGAAACGCAACTCAAATCCCGACGTTTGATTGTTCTCCCTCTAAACCCTGTGATGACAGCAAAAACCGCGAACTTATTGAAAAATTTCGTAGCAAGCGGTGGTAAACTGTTCGTAACCTATACTTTACCTGATGCAGTGGCACCCCTCCTCGGCTTGCGTCAAACAAATTGGCTCAAACAAGAGGCACCTGGGCATTTTGATTCGATTCAGCTGAGTGCTCCCGATATACTTGATATGCCAACATCTATCAGACAAGCCTCGTGGAACATCACGGTGGCAGAACCGACAACACCCGGAACGAAGATCATCGGATACTGGCACAATGCCAGGGGAGAATCTACGGGTTTACCAGCACTCTCTATCGGAAAGACAGGGATCTTTTTCAGTCATATCTTCCTTCCAGACGACATCCAGCGCAAAATGCAGATGCTCGCTGCACTCTTAGGGCATATCGTGCCAGAGTTTCGACGTACGTTTGCCAAACGGGTGATAGCGACGATGACAACTGTTGGACATACAAAGGATCTTGCAGCGTTGAAGCAATTCGTCCAACAGAGCGGTGTCCCTGAAGCAAGCCAAGCTTTAAAAACAGGCGAAGATTTAATGCGGCAGGCACGCACTGCCTATGATAATGAGGTCTACAATACGACGATAACCACAGCCCGCGCATGCAGAGCGGCATTTTCAAAAGCGTATTTCCTATCGCACGCAAGTCTTGAAACCGAGGGACGCGCGGTGTGGAATCACTCTGGACTTGGTGCGTACCCGGGAGATTGGGACCGGTCCGCCAAGGAATTAGCGGCAGCAGGCGTGAACATAATTCTTCCGAACCTGGCGTGGGCAGGTGTGGCACATTATCCGAGTAAAATTTTGCCACAAAGCAAGAGGTTTACGCAGTACGGCGATCAACTTGCGGCGTGCGTTACGGCGGCACATAAACACGGTTTAGAGGTTCATGTCTGGAAAATTACCTGGAATCTGGAAGGCGCGCCGAAAGAATTCGTCGAAAAAATGCGAGAAGCAGGACGTACGCAAGTCTCTGCAACTGGACAAGCACTCAATTGGCTCTGCCCTTCGCATCCAAAAAATGTGTTGTTGGAGTTGGAAAGTGCCCTTGAAATCGTAGCGAACTACGATGTAGATGGTATCCATCTGGATTATATCCGTTATCCGGGGAGCCACGCGTGCTATTGTGAAGGGTGTCGTAAAAGATTTGTGCTCGCGACGCGACTACAGATTAGTGAATGGCCCGCTGCCGTCTTGCCAAAAACGGGTACGTATAGCGAAAAGTATACGGAGTGGCGGGTACAACAGATTACACGTTTGGTGCGCTTGCTCCACAAACGGCTGCGCGAGGTTGACCCTGACATCAAGCTTTCTGCTGCGGTTTTCGGCTGGTATCCGGGGTGTATCACGACTATCGGACAGGATTGGATCACATGGGCAAAAGCGGGGTACCTCGATTTCGTGTGTCCGATGAACTATACGGAAGCGACCGACTATTTCACGGAATTGTTAGTCAACCAACTCGCCCTGATGCCTAAGAACGTTGCTATTTATCCCGGTATCGGTGCGACTGCTTCTAATTCGCTACTGACACCAGATGCGGTCATCGAACAGATATATCTGTCCCGCAACTTAGGCGCGTCAGGATGGACAATTTTTGACTATTCCCTTGACATTTCTGAGGCTGTGTTACCTGCACTCACACTGGGTATTGCAAAGCACAAAGCAAAACCACCGCATGTTTCTCCGCGTCTGAAGCAGGATTTACAAGATTAGCAGATTTTCAGGATAGAAGGATTAGTGCAGCCCCAATTAACGTAGTTCTGTATTTCCACCTCACCTAAAAATCCACTTGCACATTCCTGCGAAGTCATGTAAACTATTAACGCAATTGGTGGACGTACAATGTTATAGTAAAACAGGAAAATACTTGGTCACTTTTTGGGCAACGGGCAATGAATTGCGCTACTACAAACGCGCTTCTGTTAAGGGAAAAGTGTATAAGTAATTCCAAAATCTACTGTAATTATCTGAATCAGGATTTGTAAGATGAAAGGATTTTCAGGATAAGTGTATGACGGGCTTCCAAGTTATGAACCTGCTTCATCCGCGCTCCTCTTAGCCCTGTAAGGGCGAAATGTTTATAGCAGCGCGTTGCCTAATGTCTTTAGCCCTGTAAGGGCGAAATGTTTATTTTTTCATTCCATAGGAGGATTAGAAATGAAAAAGAAATTAGAGAAAGCTTTTTATATGGCCTTAGGCAGTCTGCTCACTCTTATAGGTTTTTTCTTTGGAGCTATCCAGAACGATAGCATCAACGTCCAACGGGCTCAGGAAGCAAGTGCCTCTCCAATGTTTTTTGGACATGCCTCGGACAACACCGCACAATCTTTCCTTTACCCTCTTGTCCTCGGAAAAATCGTTTGTCAGAAGTTGGAGATTGTCGATTCTGAAGGTAATACTGTTGCAATCTTAGGCAAAGAAGGTATACCGGGCTTAACGCCCTTGTCTATTTTCAAGGTCTACAATGCTAATGGGGAAGAGATCTTTGTTTTAGAGGATGTTGATCATAACGGCCGCGTAACTGTTGCTGGGACAGAGCATTGGCTGGGTACGACGGGTGGAGAATTAACTTCGGGGGAAGTCACCTTAGGCGGCGGTCCCCATGGAGCATATATGAACTTTAAAGGGCAAAATAGTGGGAGCAACCTTAACTTATGGGCAGGGATAGACAGTGGCGGCATAACTCTCTTCAACAAGGAAAGACAAAACCTTATCCAAATCGGCGCAATCGATAAACGCGGAGGAGCGATTACCACCAAAGATGAATCCGGTAACAGCACAGGAAACTTGCCACAAGACTTGCCGCAAGCCGCTATTTTTCAACGGTAAGTTCGCTTTTGAAGTGCCCTCTCGTCCTGAAAATCCTTCAATCCTGCAAATCCTGATTCAGACAACAAGGAGATATTTTAATTAATGGCTCAAAGACCGAATATTCTATTTTTGATGAGTGATGAACATAGTCCGCACGCTATGGGGTATGAAGGTAATTCCATCGTACAGACGCCAAATCTTGATCAACTCGCAGCATCCGGCACCTATTTTGAGGGCGCGTACTGCCAAGTACCGCTCTGCACACCCTCCCGAATGTGTATGCTAACGGGGCAATACGCGCATCGCTGCTCCGCATGGAATAACGGATCTATCCTATTTCCTGAGCATCTCACAATGCCTGCGCATTTCGCACAGCACGGCTACGCGACCGCACTTGTCGGGAAGATGCACTTCGGTGGCAAAGAACAGAACAACGGCTTCCAGTCTCGACCGTACGGCGACCTACGCGGCTATGCTGGACATCAAACGGACCCGTTGAACCCACCATCTCGCATACGACAACGCACACGCTTGGCAGGTGTTACCGAAATCCCGACCAGCCTCCTACAAGAACGCGTTATTAACGAAGAGACCCTTGAATATGTGAGATCGCAACCTTCAGATCAACCCTGGTTCTTGCTCGCAAGTTATAGCCGTCCACACTTTCCGCTCACAGCACCGAAACGACTCCTTGATAAATATTGGCCCGATAATGTAGATATGCCCAATATTCCGCCGGGACACTTAGAACAAACACATCCCTTCGCGAAAGGTTTACGCGATAATTTCAATACGGAAGATATCCCACCCGAAGAAGCCCGAAAAGCACGAGCGGCTTACTACGCCTGTTGTGAATTTTTGGACGAGACCGTTGGAGATCTGCTCACACTTCTGGAACGCGATGGATTTTTAGAGAATACTATCATCGTTTATACGACCGATCACGGTGAGATGGCGGGTGAACACGGGCAGTGGTGGAAATCCAGTTACTATGAAGCAGCGGCGCGCGTGCCGTTAATCGTGTCGGATCGGCAGCTGCAGCAATCGCACGGCGCACGCATCACAGCACCTGTCGAATTAAACGATCTCTTCCCGACTTTATGTGCGAGAGCAGGCATCCCTATTCCTAATGGTTTAGATGGTGATGATCTAACGGATCTGATGTCGGGTAACGCTGAAAGTTGGCGCGACACTGCAGTCACCGAATACTGGGCAAATCAGACGACGGGTCCAATGCGTATGCTCCGCACCCCTCGCTATAAATATGTCGCCTTCCCTGAACATGAATCCATTCTCTTTGACTTAGAGACGGACCCAGATGAATTTGAGAACCTATCGGGACAAGCAGAGCATCGGGAATTAGAAGCATCTCTCCATGAACAACTCATGAGTGGTTTCTCATGGGAATCTGTCGCTGAACAGATGGCAACGGATAGGGTACGAAGCCAAGATTTCAAGGAACCGTGGGGTCGAGGTACCCCGAATCAGTATACATTACCTGATGGGCGTATTATAGATGCAGAGACCTGCCTCTATCGTCCTTCACTAAGAGACGAGGATTGAGAAGAACGTTCTGAGCCGATAACAAGAATGGGAGACCTGTACACGCTTGGCTGCTGATACTTTTAAGGACAATTTTGGAGAAAATAGTGGGTCAAACCTAAAAATTCGATTTTCCGCTATCCTTGTAGGGCTACTTTTAGTAGGGGCAATGTGTGCAATCACACCCTACAACAACTATTTCCTACAAAATACCAAGATTGCAGGCAATCATCTCCCTGTTGGTTCAATCTTCGGACTTCTCATTCTGGTGTTCCTTGTCAATGTACCGTTGCGTAAGTTGATGCGGAGTGAACGTTTCGCTTTCTCCGCACCCGAATTGACTGTCATCTGGATGATGCTAATCGTGGCAGTAGGCATTCCATCAATGGGGTTGCTGCAATTTCTGCTGCCGTCTCTTGTAGCGGTGCGATACTTCGCAACGACGGAAAACGATTGGTCCGAAACACTCCATCCGCATATTCCCGAATGGCTTGTTGTCACCGATACGCGGGCTGTGACGGACTTCTATGAAGGTATTTCTCCGGGTGAAAGTGTTCCGTGGATGATCTGGATCAAACCCTTACTCATCTGGGGTCTTTTCGTCCTCGTCTTCTATTTCACAACGCTCTGTCTCTCGACAATCCTCCGAAAGCAATGGGTGGAACGTGAACGGTTTTCATTTCCCTTAATTCAGATTCCGATACAACTCGCTGCAGCACCGGCACGGGGTACACTGCTCAATACCTTTTTCAAAAGCAGACTCCTGTGGGCAGGGATGGCACTGCCTGTGGTACTGCACCTGATTAACGGATTGCACGCACATTTTCCAAAGGTGCCAGAAATTCCACTTATTTATAATATCTACACCGTCTTTACTGAGAAGCCGTGGCATACACTTGGATGGTGGCCCGCGATGCGGTTCGTCATCTATTTTTCGGTTATCGGGATCGCCTCTTTACTAACGCTTGAGGTCTCATTCAGCCTCTGGTTCTTCTACCTCTTTTTTAAACTCCAGTATATAATCATGAATGCGATCGGGCTTAGCATCGGTCCATGGATTAGTTGTAGTCGTCAAGTGATGGGCGGGTATCTCGTCTTTGTTCCCGCTGTTTTCTGGATAGGTCGCGAGCATATCGTGACAATTTTTAGGAGGACGTTTGGTTTTGGACACGCAAGGACAAGCAGCTCCACTTTGGCTGGACAACCGATAGACGATTCCAATGAACCCGTCTCATACCGCATCGCACTGCTCGGATTTCTTTTCGGGTTCATTACTTTAGTGATATTTTTAGCTATTGCCGGTATAACAACATGGGTTGCCGTCGTGACGTTGCTCTCTATCTTTATCACATCTATTGTGCTGACGTGGATGGTAGTTAACGGCGGATTGTTGCTTGTCCAGGCACCTTTTTTCCCTTCAGAATACATTGATATTACTTTGGGCTCCAACGCATTAGGGCATAAGAGCCTCGCAATCCTGAGTTTCCAACGCACGTTTCTGCGCGATTGGGGTGAGTTTATGATGCCGAACTTCCTTCACAGTTTCAAGGCAGCAGATGAAGTGAAACTTGCCCGTCGGCGGGTTGTACCGATCTTGGGCATCTCAATCGTTGTGGCTATTCTCATATCCGTTTATGCTTCGTTGACGCTGATTTACGGCAAGGGCGCCTTGTTTCTGCAAAGTTGGTCTTTTGTTGTCGCACCGCGGAACTATTTCCAACGGATGAACAACCTTATCCAATTTCCTATCGAGACGAAATGGGGCGAGGTCTACAGTATGATTGCCGGCGCAGGATTTACAGGTTTCATGCTTTGGATGCGACAGAGCTTCGTCTGGTGGTCCCTGCATCCGATCGGTTATCTTCTTGGAGCGACGTATCCGCCGTTTCACCTTTGGTCGTCAATCCTGATTGGATGGTTCATTAAGTACATGGCACTTAAGTTTGGCGGTGCCGCCACGTATCGGAAGATTCGACCCATCGCCTTCGGCTTGATTTTCGGCGAGTATGTGATGGTAGCATTATGGATGATCGTCGGAATGTTTACAGGCATCGGTTATTTCGCACTGCCATCGTGACCTGTGACAATCCCAAGCTGTATCGCTAACTGCTTCGGGCAAAACTTTAGAAGGAATTACGTTATGCACTCCACTAAAAATAAACTCACGGCTACATGGAAAGAAGGGGCAAAAACCCGACATGCTGTTACTGGAATTCGGACGTGGCACGTCAATCTGAATCCTCGCGCAATGCCCGGTTTAGGGTTCGCCAAAGGACAGTGGCAGAAACCAGTTACCCAGACAGCGCACGTTGACTGGCGCGGACCCTTCGCGACGCAAGCAGGGGCGTTAATCGTAGAAATAACGACTGATAAAGGCTTAAAAGGATACGGTCTCGGCGGTGGAGGACTTGCAGGCGCCCTGATTATTGAGAAACATCTCCAACACTTCGTTCTCGGACGTGATCCTCTTGATGTTGAGGGGATCTGGGAACACCTCTATCATATCACCTCAATTTACGGACGGCGCGGCTTGGTTATTTACGCTTTGAGCGGTATAGAACTCGCACTTGTTGACCTGTGTGGGAAGATTGTAGACGCACCTATCTATAGTCTCGTGACTGATACGCCGTGCCTTAAAATTCCTGCCTATGCAACGGGTACTGATGTCGGCTATTATGCGGAAAACGGGTTCGCTGCTTGTAAACTGCCCCTCCGTAACGGGCTTATTGAAGGTGAAGATGGATTCAAAGAAAATGTGGAGATGATACATGCCGCACGAGATACCGTTGGGTCGGAAGTGGAATTAATGACGGACATCTATCTCCGATGGAATGTAGAATACACCCTCCGTTTCGCTGATGCTGCCACCGAGACACGTCTCAAATGGATTGAGGAGCCTATCCCGCTTGACGACTACGCGGGCATGGCACAGTTGGTAAGTGATATCCAAACAACTTGGATTGTCTCTGGTGAACATGAATTCACGCGATATGGGTTTCGTGAGTTGCTCCGTTGGAAGGCGGCAGATATGATTCAACCGGATGTCAGTTGGGCGGGCGGCTTTACGGAATGCCTACGCATCGCTCAGGAAGCCGCTGCACTCGGTATTTCGACATGGCTCCATCAAGCGGGTACACCGTGGGGTTTACATCTCACTGCCTGTCTTCCGATGCAGTGTATGGCGGAGACCTTCGGTCCTTCCCGCGATGGCGTTGAAAATGAACTATATCGCCGCTTACGACCCACACCTCACGACGGGTTCTTCTCTCTTAACGATGCTCCCGGTTTCGGTGTAGATTTGGACGAAGCGTTGTTGGAGGCATATACAGTTGACCGGTTGTAGTGTTGGCGTAAGATATATTGACGTGGTTTGAAGCTCGGTTTACAAAAGAGATGTGGGATTCAGACAAGGCCAACGAAGAGAGAGGCTCTAAATCAATAGGGCAATTCTATAGATAATGTCGCTAAGAACTCGTCTGTTATCTGTTGATTGTAAACGCGGGCGGAAATTACGGACCCGTAAATATTACCGACATAGAAGATGCCGCAGAGCGTACCGAGTGTCCACCCCTTTGCCGATGAAAGCCCGTCTCTACGGAAACCATCATACGCCTGCCAACCTGTTATGCCTATTGTGAAAAGCGTGGTCAGAGTATCGCTGAAACGACCCGTGTAGAGGCGTCCTGTCCCAGGCACAATCGTAGAAAAAGCCCCTGCTAAAAATGGACTTCGGGTAGGTAGGTGTTCTCCGTTTTCTGCGTATTTGTGATACACAATTGCCTTTTCTCTGACCTGCATCACATCTGACTTTTGTAACGCCTTAAAAACCTCACTTGCTTTAGACCACCGTTTTTGCCTCAGATAAGAGAGTCCAATAAGCTGCTCTGCTTCGGCGTGTTGGCGGGCATCCGTTATGCGGGGCAGTGCTTCATTTAAAAATTGGATAGACCGATCAAACTGACCTTGTAGAAAATAGGTGGCACCAATTTGGTAGTAGGAGCGGCTTACAAATTGACTTTCGGGGTCCGTTTGCAAAAGTGCCTCGAAACCTTGGAGTGCTTGCTCGGTTTTACCACCAAAGCGATAACAGACAGCAATTTTATAGTAGATTGGCGCACTTTCTTGCGGCTTAAAAAAAAGATAACGCTGGTATTCATCTGCTGCGCGAAGGTAGTCACCCTGGGCATACAGAGCATCGGCAAATTTAAGAACGTTTTCAGGACTGTAATATACAAACGACTCCTCAGCATTGGCTACGGATAGGAACGCGGTTTTGAGAAGTATTATGAGCAACAATCCCTGGATATGTTTATTTAGCATAGTCTGAAATCGGGTCTACATACTTTCCTGTTATTGGGTCTTTGTGGTAGTGTCTTGATTGTGAACCGTTGCATCGGATGAGTCTGTCAGCAGTCAGTAGCACACCGCGCAGGACACCGTATTCCTGTATACACGCCATGCCGAAGCGCGAACAAGAAGGAGTAAAGGCACATGTCGGGCCGTCTTGACTTGAGATGAACTTTTGGTACAGGCGAATTAACCCTGTCGCGGCGAATTTCAGTTCCGAGGTCTCTTGAGGATTAAAACGAACAACTTCCTTCGGTTTCGGTATTGTTATCGGGTTGAATTTTCGGATGAACGCCAGATCCGCGGCTTCACCGGCAAACGTAGGTGGAACAATAATAACAAACCAACAAAGCACACAGAAAGAAAAAAATAGACAACGCACAGAATAATTTACCATCTGCTCACTCTAACCTCTACAGATTCAGGAATCGTAAAATTTAAGATTGGGTTTGGTGTTTCTGCATTCACCTGTGGGTTGTTATAAACGATCTTTTCATGTTGGAGCACTTCAGATTTCTCTCCGTACGTACTGGAGGTAACCTTCATCGGGATATAGTTAACCCCGATTTCGCTATGGTTCTCATAGAGCGTCCTTGCGACGATATATCCGCTCGGATTTTTGACTTCAGCGGAGATGAGCCTGTCCTTGTGGATACCAAGTATAACTGCACCGAGTTTATCTTTCGCTTTCTCTGGTGGTGCCCAATAGGTATACAGCACTTCATCAATGACATCGTGCTTATCTAAAGTATATCCGAGTGCTGTCAACCCGTACTCGGCTTGCGTGGATTGGATTATGGTTTCAATGAGCGGTAGCGGAATCTGTCCTTCGGAGATAAACCTGAACGCCTGTTTTTGTTCTGGGTAATAGATTTCTAATATATTTCCCTTTGCTATCATTATCTGTTTAAGCGGTTCAGTGATTTCAACGACAACTCGCGACGCTTTTACATCGTAGTGGAGTGTACCCGCGATGTGTTCTGTTTTGTCGTTTTCGGTTAGTTCGCGTTTAAAATCTAAGGAAAGCGTTTTTAACGGCGCGGCGTAAAGGATATTAGCGAAGAAGAGAATAGTTAAAACGATGGTGAGGAATTGAATATTTTTGGGCATTTCTTTTTCAGTGATAAAATGGTTGACGATTAGGCATCTGCGGTACAAATTTTGGATAAATTATGGTTCACAAGACTATTTACAGTACTGTTCACAGCGGAAAACCGAAGATCTTTGTGTTAGTTTATGACGCTTCATTTCTCGGTTCCTCAGAATTATGGAATAGGACCTAAGCGAGGTTAACCTCGTGACTTAATCCTCCGTTAAAGCCATTTCCAAGATTAAAATGCCGCCCACTACAAGACAGCCACTCGCAGATCCAGCTGCCCCCCACAAAGCTCGGCTTCTCCTTGATTCTGTTCTATAGGCATCCGTATAGAAGTTGACATATTCTGCCGATTTTCCCATGAGACGCGAAGGTGGAGGAGTAGACTCGGACATAAAAGCACCAACAAGCCCGGCACCGTGAAGAAGACAAGAAGCTCCAATCAATATGCCCGCAGAGTCCTCTGAAAAATCTTCATCTGCAGTGATTCGGAGAACGAGTAGCGTGCCGCCCGTAAGTAAAAAACCACCGCTGAACCACATCATTTTACCAAGATCACTTCGCGCATCCCGTTCAGCGGTAAGTTTAGCCTCTATGATACTCGAATTCTGTTGGGAAAAACTAATAGGGGCACTGAGGGTCAGCACTGCTATTAAAAAAACTGAGACATGGAACCTTAAACTTATTTTCATTACCTTTCTCCTGATGGTATAATCCGCGTTACTCTGAATTATAACCTATTTGCTGCGAAAGGTCAACTCCTTTTTGAAGCAAGTAATGTGGAACTGATACTTACGATTAAGGCTTTCCAATTTAACAGTTTTGAATCCCCTGATGGTTATTTCAGCCTCCAATTTTAGTCTCGACTTGCTAATACACCATAGGTTCGATAAGAAAAATCAAAGCAATCGTAGGTTAGGTAGAAGGGATGTTTAGTTATCGAATAAAAGCAACTATGAAGTTGTGGATGGTTGCTAATACCGTTTTGACCATAGCTGGGAGGTGTCGCAATTATGCTCTGCGCTTTCAACTTGAGTTCAACTTCCGTGATGCCAAACAGTATTGCGGATTAGAAGATTTTTAGTAAAATGGTATTAAGGCAGTCATTGAACCCAAATACCCTTAATTGATTTGTTAGGGTGCCATAGTGGCTCGTATTTCATACTTGTGTCACCATGGCACGTTTGGAGGTTAATAAGTTGTTGTAGCAGCAACAGCAGTACCCACAGCGGCTATATATGCAACAGCGTATACTGCGCCAGAAATCGCGCAGCCTATCAGGGCACTACGCCCCTGAACGCTTTTGGCTTTTGACTGGTAAGCTTGAGTATACAAGGCGACATATTCTGGAGATTTTCCCATTAATCTACTAGCTGGTGGAGAAGGTGCCGTGACAAAAGCGATAATAGTCCCTAAGCCCGTAAATAAGCACCCAACACCGAACCATAATGGTTTATTGACGGTAGCCTCGGCATCTCTTTCAGCCGCAATTATAGCCTCAGCGTGCACCGAGCTCTGTTGCGCAAGGGTGATAAGAGGCATACTGAAAGTCAACACTGCCATTACAATAACCAAAACGTGAAACGTTGAACATATTTTCATTTTAATTTTCCTTTTTAAATTTGAGTACAAACGATTGGTTCGTCAATCGATCGCACGTTGTTTAGTTCCAGCAGACTTAGCTGAACGCTCAGCCAAACGACAATCCCGCGTTTTACGATAGATTGGTTTAACCTAAGTTACCACCTAATGAAAAAATACTGATTGGTTACCAAAGCCATAAATAATGATGTAATTTTGATAATATAATTTATTGATAATTATGTCTTTGTATGGATAAGTATACGCAAATTTGACTTATAAGTCAAATTAAATCTATATACGCCTTCAAAATGAAAGGAGTCGACATGTGGTTAAGAGAGGATGAAATCTGAACTTCTATAATTTTTTAGATGGCAACTTGGATTATCAAAGTTCCTTTAGGTCGGGGCTGTGAGACCTGCTTTAGCAGATTTAATTTGACTCCTGAATTATGTTTTCCTCAAAACCGACAACTAAATAATATTTTTTAACGGTAACATCTTTTGATCAAAAAGTCAATTTCTTTGCGAAGCACGGATATTTTAATCTTTTACCTCAATTTCTGTTTATCTGATCTCACGCATCTCAAGTTTTAGCTGCGTGCGAACGGCTTGACGCACCTCATCGCAGATGTGCGTAGCGTGTTGGGTATCCTCGGCTGTTCTTGGATCTCCTGGATAGCGAGGCTCGACCGCATACTTCGTTATGATTTTAAAGTCAGATTGCCAATTGGCCCAATCCGGTAGTGTAGGTACAATTAACGCCAGTAACTCTTCAAGGTTATGTGTTCTTAGAACAGGCCTGTTTGCCTCTTGCAACCACGCTTTGAGATATTTTTCGATACATTGTTGGGCATGGAAACAGATAATATTATGTAGTAGTGGATCCTCTGTCAGTAACAGTTGCTGCACGGTGATATAATCAGCTTCAGCGCGCTGTATCCACTCCAGCGTCAATGGATTCATGCAGTCCTTCCTCTTTTCAGCAAGATTTATTCCGTAATGTGTGAATTGTAGATTTTTAACATTGTAGGCTGCATCGTATCCATAAAGCAATTCTCCTTTTTCGGTGATCTCGCGGAGGAACCAGTCGTTATATGAGATGCGATAAGCGATCTCTTCTGGAGAGCGTACCAAGAGGTCCATACTGAAACGGTTCGGAATATGTTGCTGAATTTCAATAGTCTTATTGCGAAACTCCGACTTCGGAATATCCATAACGACGAGCAGATCCACATCCGAGTCCTCTGTAGGTGTGCCATACGCATAGGAGCCAAAGAGAATCACTTGAAGTGGTGCAAATTCGCGCACGATGTCATCACATGTAGCTTGGATTTCCTGTCGGGTAACCATACGAGCCTTCCTTTTACTTGGAGTATAACATATTTCGCTATGGCTATCAAGATTAGTTCTCGAATTACTGTAGGAACTCTCGCTTAACGCTTGACATCATCTCCAATGAAGTAATTATAACGATGCCTGCTGTAGGAGTTCTCGGTCCGCAAAAGCACTCTCAGGATCGCCATCATAAATCACTGTCCCATTGCGTAATAGGAGGATACGGTCAGCATATTTTAAGGTAAGGTCTGTATCGTGCGTTGCGAAAATGAGGGTTTTGTGCTCTTGTCGGATTTCATCACAGAGTTCATCCATTAACTGATGAAGATGCTGTGCGTCTTGACCCGTCGTAGGTTCATCGAGGAGGAACAAGTCTGGGTGTAGTGAAAAAGTCGCTGCAACAGCAGTGCGCTGACGTTGTCCCCGCGACAGGGCATACGGTGCCTCTGAAACGAGGGGCTGTAAGTCAAATCGTGAGATTGTCTTGTCAACCCGCGCTTCAAGCGTTTCCTGAAAGAACTTAAGGTTTTTCGGACCGAATGCCACTTCGTCATGAACGGTCTCCGCCTGTAACAATAGATCAGGATCCTGAAAAACGATGCCAACTTTGCCTGCCAACTGATGGAGTTTCACGCGATTGTACGACTTTCCATCAATAGTTACCTCACCTGTGGATGGACGCAGCAAGCCAGCGATGAGGTGAATCAATGTCGTTTTGCCAGACCCGTTTGCTCCCATGATAGCGAGTACTTCTCCACGCGGCACCTTGCAGGAGATGGTACAAACAGCATCACTATCGCTGTGAGAATAACGATAACGGAGATTTTGGATGTTGAGGAGCGTTTCTGATCGTGCTGTATGCGACATACGCTCAAGAGATGACGTTGGAGGCTTCGGTGGTGCTTCCACTGGCACCTGCACGCCTAAACGTTGATAAGGTGTCGCATCTTGGAGTGCTTCTGACTTTGGCAAATCTAAGCAAAGTTGCCCCGAATCCATCAACCAGACATGATTGCACAACGGGGCTACCTCTCTGGTTCGATGGGTCGCCAAAACAACCGTCATCCCCAGATCCTTATTTAGTTGATTGACGATATTGAGGATGTCGCGTGTCCCTTGCGGATCAAGATGGCTGGTGGGTTCGTCAAGGAGTAGGACTTGTGGTTGCATCGCGCAGATAGCAGCCAGCGCAACGCGCTGTCTTTCACCGCCTGAAAGCGACGAGATCTGCCGAGATTCAAAGCCAGACAACCCTACCTGTTCCAATGCGAGAGTGATCCGTTCTCGAATCTTTTCTGAGGGAAAACCGAGGTTCTCAAGTCCAAAAGCGATCTCATCTTCAACCAATGTGCAAAAGAGTTGATCGTTCGGATTTTGGAACAGGAGGGAGACCTGTTGACACGTGACAGCAAGCGGTTGCGAAGCAATATCTTTCCCATTGAGACGCACTACGCCTGTGAGTGTTCCTGCCGATGCATGCGGAATTAAACCATTTAGCGTGCGCAGTAAAGTGGATTTACCGCACCCTGTTGGACCCGTCAGCAATACAAATGCACCACAAGAAACGCGAGTCGTGATACCGAGAAGGGTCGGTATCTTGCGACTCGGATAAGTAAAACGGAGATTTTCGATTTCAATAGATGCCATGGTCCCGCTAACTCAATCCCTCAATTTGAACAGGGACAGAGCCGAAGAGTTGCTCTAAATGTCGCGTGACGGACTCATGAAAAGCGTCGAAGTTTTCTTGGACGTTCTGCTTGAAATCGTCTGTGTGATGCTTGAAAATGTTGTGGAGTTGTGCATGCTGAGCGCGGACACGGTCAAAGAGATTGTGCACGTACGCTTGGAGTTCGCCGAGACGTTCGGTCTGTGCTTTTGCGAAATTACCGACCGCATCTTTAAAGGCAGTGAATTCCGCCTCTAAGTACGCCTTGAACATCGATTGTTGAAAACCGGTGAGCGCGCTGTGTGCTGCGTATTGGAAATCTTTGTGAATTGAATTGTATTCTGTCTTAACACGAGCGAAAAGCTGCCGCGAATAGTTCTGAATCTCACTCATCCGGTTGCCTTGTGCACTTACGAACTGTGCAATCTTTTCTTTATATGTGTCCATCTCGTCAGACAGGAAATTCCTGAAATCCTCAACAGCGACGGTATGGCGTGTTATCTTCTCAAGATGGTAACCCATGACTGCTAACCGGACGGCTTCTGGGAACATCGAACGGTAGTCTTTAAGCGTCTTTATCAGGAAGCGAGCATACTCTAAACCCTGTTTCGAGAAAAGTTGCTTCTGGATGGATCGGAAAAATGCGAAAAGTTCCTCTAAGCGAATTGATCTGACATTATTGTGCGTTTGAGGCATGTGCTCAAGCAGCGTCAAACATCGGGCAAAATAGTTTTTCAAAGTCGGATCATACAGCGTTGAAATAACCCGCCGATACTCAGCAAGAAGTTCGTCGCGCGGCATTTCTGGAACAAAATTAAGGGTCATGTCGGTCTGATTTCCGCTGGACTCCCCAAGCAACCGATCTTCCAGTTTCAATCGGTGCCAGAGATCCGTCTCTTTCAAAGCGGTGAGCATCCCTGCCATCGCCATCGGGATGCCGGCCTCTTGAATGAAATTAATATGTGAATCAAATTCCGTATCACCATCAAGTCCGATAATGAACCCACCGGTTACTTCTATCCCCTTGTTCTGTATTTTTCTGATCGCGCGCATGAGATAACTACCAGCCTCTTCTTCTTTACTGGTATTCTGACCTTTAGAAGTGCTGAGCAATGCCTCATCATTAGGGCTTTCAATACCGAGGAATACCATGTTAAACCCTGCCACAGTCATTTCATCAAGCATTTCAGGGATCTCGACGAGGTTTACACTGGCTTCGGTATAAAGTGAGAAGGGGAATTGCCGTTCTTCCTGCCATTTGGCAACGGCAGGGAGCAACCGCATTGCGTCGCGTTTGTTACCAATGAAATTGTCATCAACGACAAACATCGCACCTTCCCAACCGAGTTTATAGAGCAATTCAAACTCAGCGAGCATCTGTTCATTACTCTTAGTACGGGGGACGCGTCCAAACAATTTTGTAATATCGCAAAATTCGCAGTTAAAGGGGCATCCGCGCGAAAATTGGAGCGCCATTGAGCCGTAGTTGTTAATATTAATAAGATCGTAACGAGGCGGCGGCGTTTTCGTAATATCCGGTTTTCGGGTCTCACGATAGACTTCCTTGGCAGTACCGCTCTCAAAATCGGTTAGGAAGTCTTCAAAAATTTCTTCAACTTCACCAAAAAGGAAATGGCTAATCGTCGCATCGGTTTCTTCTTTGATATTGTCGTAGTAGGAGGTCGGATGGGGACCACCAGCGATAATCGGTATGCCCGCTTGATTACAACGTTCAGCGACTTCATAGAGGGACGCTTTTTGCACAATCATCGTTGAAGTAAACACAACGTCCGCCCATTGAAGATGCGCGTCTGTGAGCGGCTCTATATTCATATCAACGACTTTCATGGCGTAATTGTCCGGGAACATTCCAGCAATCGTCAAAAGTCCAAGGGGAGGCATTGATGATTTTTTGCCCATAAATTCTAAGGCGTACTTAAAGCCCCAATAAGATGGCGGAAACTTTGGATAAACAAATAGCGCATTTGGCATAATATTTACCTAACTCCTGAAAAAAGACGTAACTTTCAAATCCTATTGCCAAAATTTTTTGAATAAATTGCGAATATAGAGACTCCTATTAACGGTTAATATGATACCACATTTTTAACTTTTTATCAAATTTTTTCTTCTGCGTTAGGAAGACTTAACTTCAGGTGTACCTCGGAGACTGTTTTATCAGAACTTACACCAACTGAGCAAATATTAGACATTTGGATGCAAAAAAGCGGTATTTTTGATGTTTTTAATCCCTTAAATCCATTGTCAAAGGACTTTAAAAAGCAGTGCCTAACTCCTATCTATAAAAAGATCCGAAATTGGATATTACGCCTACATAGAGAGTGAGTTTGCCTGTACTGCCTACGGTTTTTTAGGCCACTCCCTAAAACAAGATTGTGCTATAATGCAATCTCACTGAAAGGAGTTATCTAATGGCCAAACGCAGGCAATTCACCTCCGAGTTTAAGACGGAACTCGTGCTGGAGGTTCTCAG
>JAJEGI010000099.1 GCA_022819945.1 Candidatus Poribacteria bacterium | reverse complement strand
TTATAGTAAAGCCCGAAGATATGTGAACACTCTCGGAAACACAGAACCCCTGTTCCTTGCAGGCGGGGTTTGTAACCCCTAACCGTGAATGCTAAATTGCGACATCAGCACTGATGATTTATCAAACCTGCCCCGTTTCGTGCAATTTCGCGCAAAAGTATGCCCTATTTTGTGCAGGATTTTATGGTCATTTTATGAAGCCTCCTATCAGTGTGGTATTGTTCAGATCGGCACGAAATTTGCTATAAAAGATTAAGTAAATCGGTCTGATAAATCAAGTTTGCTGGGTAAAGCTGAAAACGAAAAAAAACTAATATAGAATCAAATCAATAATCCTTAGGTATATTGTAAGTATCGTTTGGATATGCAAAATTCCTTGAAAATTACACACAAAAATGATAAGATTTAAAACATGGACTCTATTCCATAGCCTTTAAGTTAGTTAAATCTATAGGACAAAACAGGAGATATGTGCCATGAAAAAAGTGTTTTGGGTAGCAGCGTTGCTTGTGATGTGTGTTGCTACTAGTTATGGGCAATATAACGGTGAATGTTGGGTTGTTAGTGGAGGCGATACAGTTTACAAATTACACGCGAATGGCAACGCTGATCCGCAGGTCATTCCGAATCTGACCCAAGCGAGTGCTGCAGAGGTGAA
Organism: Candidatus Poribacteria bacterium; assembly: GCA_022819945.1. Classification (GTDB taxonomy): domain Bacteria; phylum Poribacteria; class WGA-4E; order WGA-4E; family WGA-3G; genus WGA-3G. The sequence continues at coordinate 21,838 of JAJEGI010000099.1, read as the reverse complement.
TCCCACTGATGGGGTCGCTTGGATCGCTATTTCTGCATCAAACGCTGTCTTTAGATTCAATCAAGCCACAGGTGAGTTCGCACAGGCACCAGCGATTGAACGCCCAAACATGATCTCTGTGAATCCAGCAGACGGTACCGTCTGGGTGGCATGGCTACACGGAGTGTCAAAGTTGTCAAGCGACGGAAAACAAATTCTCACACAGGTCATTCCAGAAGGCGGACCCCCTAACGTAGAGACAGGTAGATTCAATGTCGCAGTGAACCCAAAGGATGGGAGCGTCTGGATAGCGGACGCACGCGGGCCTATTAATCGTTACGACGCGAATGGCACTCTGATTGCAACCGGACCAGCGATGCGAGAACCGAAGGCAGGTGTCGCTGTTGACTACGACGGAAATGCTTGGGTCGCTGATAGTCAGTTCAGTACCCTCGTTCGGATTTCACCAACAGGGCAAGAATTGGTAAACATTACCACTATTCCCAGTCCGACTTCACCGCGTATCAATCCTAAGGATGGTAGTGTGTGGATAGTTTCAAATCAGTCAATGTTAATAAACTTATCAGCAGATGGAACGAAGATAAGTGAATTCGCCGCCGGTATGGCTGTTGTCCGAATAAGTCTCTCACCCGCAGATGACGGTATTTGGGTCGCTGATATGCTCGGAGCAACCTTTACAGGCGAAGTCAGCAAATTCTCTACAAATGGAACGAAACTCTTCGCGAATCCTATTCCCCAGCCTTCCTCTGTTTCGGTCGGGTTCTGGGAAGGAAATTAATCCCGAACTATCACGGATTGCGTCGTTACATGCGTCTACTTATGAAGCCACTCGCGGGCATAATTACAACTTCACTAATCGCTCTAAATGAGGTGTATTATGGTTAGGTCTTACCCTTTGCTAAAGCATTCAGGTCTCCAAAAATTCCTGTTAAAATTCGCAATCGGAATTTATATTGTTGGATTGTGTGCCACGAGTGGATTCGCGCAGCTCCCAGACTTCCGTGTTGATGCTAACAGTATTACCTTTTCCAACCCAACCCCCGTTGAAGGAGAAGAGATTACTATCTCGGTTGATGTGAAGAACATCGGGGATGCTACCCCGACGATGAACGAAGACCTCGTCGTTGAACTTTACGAAGGCGATCCAGCGACGCAACCCCTCCAAATTGTCTGTAAGGATGTGATCATAGAACTAAAATCCAAACAGACCGGTACCGTGAAAGCGCAGTGGCAGCCCCCACCAGGCAAAACGGAAATTTATGCTGTTGTTAACCCCGCAGGAGATAAGTATATTCAGGAAGCGGATGCAAGTAATAACATTACACATGCGACACTGGTCGCGCAAGCACTGACATTTCCGCCTGTCACGTCCGAGCAGATCCAGAACGCCATAACGAAAGGTGTTGATTGGATAGTGGCGCAGCAGGGAAAACACAGTCGCACCTGTTTGCAATGTGGCACCGAAAACCAACTCATTTTAATCTGCATTACCTGCACGGCGAGTCTGAAAGGGCTCGCTGAAAATTTTAAGCCAGACGCTGTGTGGAACTTCGGTGAAGATCAGACACAAGAGACAGCACTGGCATTGCAAGCCTTGTTCGCAACAGGACACACACCCTCGCATCCATCCGTTAAAAGAGGATTGGAATTTTTGATCGAACAGGATTGGAATGAATTCGCAGTTTACCAATATGCGGTCATTATTCCGGTTCTGGTAGCAACGCAAGACGAAGCCCATAGAGAACGTGCCCAATTTGCGGTGAATCAATTAATCAAAAAACAACTCCCTATCAGCGGCAGTGATTACACGGATCCGAGAGATGATGGCGGTTGGGGCTACGGTTATACTGCTGATGGTGCACACATGAATATGGTTATCTACGCGCTCTATGCTGCGAAGCAGTGGGGACTTGATATCCCGCAAGGCGTATGGACACGCGCTGAGAAATGGATCCGCCGAAATCAAACCGAAACAGGCGGTTGGCTCTATAATTTAGTTGACGACGGTTCGCCTTGGGCAATCGGTGTCTACGGCAGTATGACTGCAACTGGGTTGTGGGCACTTCGCGCATGTGGCGTTCCCGTTGATGATCCCCAGATCCAGAAAGGTATGGGATGGGTGAAAAAGCATTGGACTTTAACCCGGAATCCAGGTTCTAACTCATGGCTCTACTATTATCTACTTTCGTTGCAACGGTTCTGTGACATTCCACCAACCGTAAACACATTTGCTGGCTATGATTGGTACGATGAGATTTCACGAATGATGGTGACACGACAAGAATCTGATGGCAGATGGCGTGGCTCTGAAAGCGATTTTTTGGCAACTTGTTTCGCTGTGATGTCTTTAAGCCACGCACTCGCCGGACCAACAGAGCCGAATATCGGGATTGTGCCGCGCAGCCTTCGGTTTTCACCCCCTGCACCGCGCGTCGGGGAAGTGGTTCGGCTCAGTACAACCCTTCGTAATACGGGAACGCCTTTCGACGGGATTCTCAACGTCCATTTTTACGTGGAGGGTGAGCAGGTTACCACCGCCGAAGTACTTTGGACACCAAAACTTGGAGAGACGGTTGTCTCAGTTGACTGGGCACCTACGATGGAAGGTGAAATAGAACTTGTGGCACGTGTAGACCTAACGGATACAGATGAAAGCGACAATACCGCTTCAGAAAAACTTACGATCTATCCAAAATCCACTGACGTGACGGATGTCCAGTTGATGAAACCCAAGCAGTTAAGCGAAAATATTTATCAACTCGGTAACGTTGTTTTCGATACCAATACGCGTGAGGTACGCTTGCCAGGCGAAATTAACATTGTCGGAAGAGATACAAATATAGAATTCTTTGCCTGTGGAAAACTCGGCAAAACACATGAAAGCGTTTTGATCGTTGACGCAGAACCCATTTATATATTTACCGTACTGGGTACTTTAGATTTCGAGCCGGGCATGAATCTTGAAGTCGAAGGTGATCCGAGAGTGCCGATAGGTTCGCCTGTCGAAATCTGGGTAGAGTGGCAGCAAGGGGAAAAAATGGTTTCGCGGCCCGCTCGCGAGCTGCTATGGAACGCCTTTACAGACCAACCAATGCAAGAAACGAGATGGATTTTTACAGGTGGACGCTATAAAAATGGTCAATTTACGACCCAACTTTTCCATAACATCATTGCCGTCTATCGCGACCCAGATTCCTTATTTAATCACCCTTTGCCCACTGGTACAGATGACAGGACCTATCGTGTTAACACCGATGTGGTTCCGCCAAAAGGGACCAAGGTGAAATTAATCATTCGACCCGTCACGACTTAGAGGAGAAACGATGCCAATATTTGAATATCATTGTGATGAATGTGCTACTGATTTTGAAGTACTTCAACGCACACCTGATACCAACAAACTTCCGAAATGCCCAAGTTGTGGTGCGCAGGACACCAAAAAACGCTTCTCCGCATTCGCTACCACCGGAACCCAAAAGGAGACCGCCAGCGATAACGCTACCTGAGCGATGCCAACTGTGGGCAGTTTGTCCTAATCATATTTCCAGTCCCAACAATTACCGGACCTAACGAAAACACCGATTACCGACCTAAATACTTAAACTTCATAAAACCGCGCCTACCGCTTCTGGGGGCAACAGCGGCATTATTTCTTAAATTGACGCTTATGGGTGCTTTGTAAGTGCACTATAGCCGAACCATACCTAAAGGAAATTCCCATGAAGCAAAAACCTACAAATCCACCACCCAATATCCTCCGAGAAATCCAAAAGGATAAAATCTTACCCGTGTACCTGCTCTGTGGTGAAGAAAATTTCCTCATTGAAGGAACGCTCAAACAGATGCTCGACCACCTGCTTACACCTGAGACGCGTGATTTCAATCTCACATTTTTAGAGGATACCAATATAACAATTCGAGAAATTTTGAGTCAAGTTGATCTCTATCCAGTTATGTCAAAATGGCGGGTCGCGGTCGTCCGAGATGCACCGTTCTTTAAAACACAGCAACGTACAACACCCATAACAATTATCCGAAATGCGTTCAAAATCGAAATTACAGATCCACAAAAATCTATCTCTACATTGGCAAAACTATTGGAAGTCAGTCCGGAGCAGATTGCCGAAAATCATTTTGACTTCACAAATGCAGTGAATGCACTTATTGATGAATTGGGTACAAGGCTGACCGATGAAGAGCGCGGCTTTCTGGAACGTTCACCGAAAATCGCTCAGCAACTGGATACATACACTGCGGAAACTCATGACACCGACGACACCGCCTTACTACTTGAATGGCTGCAAGGCGATCTCCCAAAGAATAGCGTTCTGATATTTACTGTACGAGGGGCTGTAAACGAGCGAAACCGTATTGTTAAAGCCATTGAAACCGTGGGACGCTACCGGTCTTTTGAACCCTTGGAAGCCGGTCAGTCGCTGAACCGGGACCCATTATATAAAAAGGTTACGGAAAAGTTCGCTGAATTTGGGAAGCAGATAACACCCCGGGGATTCTCGCAACTTCGGGATCGAACCGGCGGCGATATGCACACTGTTGCCGAAGCCATCAACAAAATTGTCAATTTTGTCGGCAACAAACGCCAAATTGACGAACAAGACGTTCGGAATATGGTGGCACAGAATACGTTTGATGGCATTTTCGATCTCACGGATGCAATCGGAAAACGCTCAATCGGACAGGCGTTGAAAGGGCTTCATGAGGTGTTAGCAAGCGGCGAAAAACCGATCTACGTGAACACGATGATCGTAAGGCAATTCCGATTCGCCCTGCAAGCCAAATTAATCGCTGAAAGACAGGGGCTTCGAACCTTCCGAAGCCGGATGCCACTCCGTGATTTTACAACGAATATCTTCCAACCCCTTGCTGAAGAAATAAGGGACCTTCTACCTAACGCAACCACTGACAATATCCTAAAACAGAACCCTTATGTCGCCTACAAAACTTTTCAGTCCCTCCACGCTTTCACGGTTGAGGAATTGGTCACTGCGCTTGAAAAAGCCTTAGATGTAGACACCCAATTGAAAACAAGTACCTCAGATGCCACGTCCATTTTAGAGCAACTAATCTGTGAACTTTGCACTACCTCAACGGAGAGAAGATCCGGTTCTCGCTAACACGGGACTGGATCAGTAAGGAAACCGACAGCGTTTTTGTTTCGTATTATTAAATATGTATTAATCATAACTAAGGAGTTTCTCGTATGAAAGGCACAAGACCTTTAGATAATGCCGAGATCCGAAAAGTATCGGAAACTTTCGGTGGTGTATTTGCGGTTCGGAATCGGAGTCTGTTTATGTTAGGTGTATCCGTCGGTGGACGGATTAGCGAACTGATCGCTCTGAAAGTGGACGATGTCTGGCAAAACGGGAATCCTGTCAAGGATCTACTGTTTGATCGGAACATCGTGAAGGGCGGTGAGGTATCAAGAGCCGTGCCTGTAAATGTAGACGGTAGGCAGGCGATTGAAAATCTTATTGCTTGGCATACCGAGTTATATGGAGATGCTGATCCGACCCGTCCATTGTTTCCTTCACGGAAAGGTCAAGGCTCGAAGTCGATGACGAGGATAGCAGCGCATAATGCGCTGAAGGAAGCGTTTGAAGCGGCGGGATTGAATGGAAAACTCGGCACACATTCCCTGCGGAAGTCTTACGCACAGCGTCTTTATGAACAGACGAATGATATTTATGCCGTGCAAGAGATGTTGGGGCATAAAAGCGTGGTAACAACACAGCGATATCTGGGGGTGAATTACGCCAGCGTCCGGGACGCATCGGAAGCGATGTCAATCCATTCTGAACTTAACGTAAGTACGAAAACGTTAAGTTCGGTCAATGACGCTCCAGATGATGAACTTCTCGTTGAACTGCTCCGTAGAGGCTACGACGTGGCTCGCTTGCTTCAGGAAGACAAATCAGAACAACCTTTTCAACCCTCCACAGAAAAACACCCATCTATCGAAAAAGACCTTTATCGGTAAAATGAGCGGGACTATGGTAAAATAAAATATGCCGACCTTTAGGCAAACAATCGTTCCTGTTTTCGCTGGCGGAGTTTGTAGCTCCGCCAGTTTTCTTATGTGTAAGTAATCACAGGTTTTGCTATAGTTTCCAGTGATACAGGCAATACAGAAATTTGGCTCCCATTTTTTACTATCCTTTTGTGTCTTGCAGACTCTAATGAGGTAACATCACAATTTGTTGAAAAAATTGGAGGAATTAAAAATGGAGCAAATCACACTCATCGTCGCTATTATATTCGCGAGTATTTCAGTAACAACACTCGGATGCCTCTGGTTGAGCCTATCTTACTTTAAAAAGAAAAACGGATTAACGAAGGGCGCATCGCAAAACGACATGGCGGCACTGCAGCAAAAAGTGAAAGACGTTCAAGAAGAAGTTGTTGTCCTTAAAGAGGAAGTACAACGACTCATCCGAATCGCCAAAGGCAAAGATGCGTGAAGGAGGAAACTGATATGTTGATGCTACTACTCCTGATTTTTCTTGGACTGGTGTTCTTCTTTGTGCTTCAGGTTGCCACTGCAATTACGACTATCGTGACGATAGCCGTCGGTGTGACAACAATCACGATTATCGCATGTGTCTGGGTAGCGACATCCTATTACCTCAAAAAATCAGGACACGAACCGAAAACCGCGCAGCAGATTTACGATCAGGTGGACTCGGATTTAAAACAGGTTGCTGGAGACCTACAGGAAATCCGGTTTGAATTGGAAGAGGTTGAGCCGCATCTACGGAATATGGAATTTTTAAAGTACGCCCGCCAGAATTCCAAAACTGAGAAAAGCAAAGCGTAGGCAGGACATATCTTTGTCCTGTCCTTATACACACATCGTAATATGTGCATGTTACGATGTGTGTATATTGAAGTAACCCAAATTGTCACTTATAAACCCGTTAAAAGACTCTATATTTTTTCGGTAGGGTTCCTATAGCGGAGCATCTTTTGCAAGGGGCTTGTAGGGCATTCTCGAAAGATTTTTTCAAGGCACCTGGCAGAAATAAAAATAGTAGACGTTTTAAGAGAAACCCCCAATCAGAGTTAGTATTATATAATCAGGAACGCACTGAGACACTGAGACCTTGAAACGAGGACAGCGTTTCAATGTAGAACGGAGAAGCACGCACATGAAACCCACAGTCATGATTCTCGGCACCTATCACATGGACAACCCAGAAGCCGATGCTGTCAACTTTGAAGCAGATGACGTGCTAACCGCTAAAAGACAGCGCGAACTTCAACAGCTCATTGAACAGCTCGCGCGATTTAATCCCACCAAGATAGCCGTTGAGGCAGATACCAGTCTTGACGCTGAAGTCAACACAGAGTACCAAGATTACCTAAATGGTGTATATCAGCCGGGGCGAAGTGAAGGTGACCAAGTCAGTTTTCCTCTGGCGCAAAAGATGCAACATCCGAAAATTTATTGCGTTGACTGGTTTCAGAAGGCAAATGAGGAAGAAACGGTGGATGTTGAAGTTTTTGCAAAGACTCATAACCAAAGCAGATTATTGGAGAAAGCCGACGCGATGGTTCAAACTATGGCACAAGAACCTCTTACTACCCTCACGGAGATCCAAAAAACTGGGAGTGTGATTGACATGCTCCGCTTTCTCAATCAGAAAGAGACCCTTCGGGTTTTACATGAGATTAACACGCTGCCACAGTTCACACTCGCCCAAATCGGTGACGCGGACCAATATGTCGGACTGGATTGGTTATTGGACTGGTACGAGAGAAATCTCAAAATCTTTGTGAACTTGACACGCATCACCGAATCTGCCGACGATCGAATTCTGCTGATTATCGGTGCCGGGCATGTTTTCCTTGTGCAGCAATTTCTTGAAGATTCAGGGGATTACATCGTCGAAAGTCCACTCAAATACTTAGATGGCGAGGGGATGTAGACTTCTTAACCTGTTATCCAGAGGAGTTGTAATCACAAATCGTTTTTACCGACAAATTTGAAGTAAATATGTGGTAAGATCCCTATATCATCTGATTTGGGGCATCAATTTGCGGTAGACGGTCGCTCTGACAGAATTCTCGTTTATCGAACTCACGTTAAAGCCCTAAAAAACCAACCATTGATGAAATAGAACGCCCCTGCCTTCAGGTTCAACCACCCGCAATAAGACTTTCCCATCGCCAAAAAAATCCACCGCCATAAAACCCGTATGCTGGTGCGCAAACAAGGTATTTTCCCCTGACGACACTTCCGTTACCTTTCGACTCGCGGCAGCCCCACTGACAAGCAGATAATCAGCAATTTCACCTTTCAGGACTTGTAGCGAATGTTCATGTCCTGAAACATAGATCAAAAGGGGGGAGCCTTGTGGTGGTGGCTTCCGCGTAGAAAACGCTCGCTTCAGCTGCGCTACCATATTTTTATTACCTGCACCGCCGATATCTTGGTCGAGTTTGTAAAGGTGTTGTCTTGTGTACGGATATGCTGAACCAAGGATCGGGGTTGGAATCCAGAGCCATTTTTTTATAACCCTGGCAGCGAAAAGGTGGTCTTTCCAGTCAAAGAAACCGCCGTGTGGTCCGTAACTTTGCAGTGGATGGTGTCCGACAACAACGACTGGTAATTCCGTATCCAATAGTGCTATCAGTTCTTCTATAATCGTTTCGGGTGATTTCTCTGGTTTTTCATATTGGTGAAGCCACCACTGCGTATCAAGAACAATAAGTCGGACTGCGGGGTCGGTTTTCGGCAGCTCAAGTACAACGGGGCCCGGTGAACCCCCAGACGGTAGGAAATTCGATTCACCGCCAAGCGCATCGTTGATAAACTTTTCTTGTGCCAGAAGCGCGCGATACCCTTCCGATTCGCCACTTGCCCAATCGTGGTTCCCGGGGATAAAGAGTCCATGGACACCCGCATCTTTGACAACAGAGAGTTGTGGAACGAGGCGTTCCGCTGCTTTATGTTTTCGGCGTTCTGTCATCCCTTCAGGGTACATATTGTCCCCTAAAAAAACAATACTCGTTTTCGCAGCGTCCTTTCCTGCCCATTCGCCGAGGGTTTTCAGGACAGGTTCACCCGGTTTCGGTGCCCCACCATCACCTAAAAGTAAAAGTCGGTAACGGAGCACACCTTCTGTTTCACTTTCCCGTTTTTCAATATCAGGTATGTCGGAATGATAATACGGCTTGGTATGACTACACCCCGCACTTGTCAACTGTATCGCCTGAATAATGCAACAGAGCAAAATGATATAGCGGGTGAAATTAGGTTGTTGGTAAAATCGCTTCATTTTCTATAACACTCCTCTTATCATTTGCAATATTCAACGGAACAATCTTTACACGTTTGTCCATTCTTGGATGCGTTCAGCAACTTCATCTCGCGGGACAATATGCTGTTCTCTATTCGCAAGGTCTCGGATTGCAACCGTGCCTGTCTCTACTTCATCAGAACCGAGGATAACAGCATACGGAATGCCCTTGGTGTCCGCATATTTTATCTGTGCACTCATGCGCGCGGGTCGGGCGTAAACCTCTGTACGAATACCACTTTGACGCAGAAGTGACGCGACTTTCAGGGATTCCTCTGAGAGATCGGCATCGAAAACAGTAACCAACACCTGTGTTACCGTCTTTCCAACTGCGACTGGAAACATATCAAATTCTTCCATCACATCAATAATCCGTTCAATACCGAAACTGGTGCCTGTTGCGGGGTATCCTTGTTTGCTGAAACTTCCAATGAGTTCATCGTATCTACCGCCACCGGTGATACTCCCGATTCTCGGTTCTTCAACAACCGTCTCATAAATCGGACCTGTGTAATATTCCAAGCCACGCACCATCGAGACATTCACCTTGTAGAATTCATCAGGCACACCAAGCGTTGTGAGATAACCGATTAGTTCCTCTAACTCGGAGATACCTTCTCGTGCAGCTTCAGAGCCGCCGAGTTGTTCACTAAGCGCACTCAAGACCGTCGCTGCATCACCTTCAACCTCAAGTAATGCAAGGAGTTTCTCAATAACAGACTCTGGAATCTGGTTTTCTGCTAATTCGGCTCTGACCCCTTCTAACCCGATCTTATCCAATTTATCAATAGAACGGTACAGTCCGCCGAGTTGCTCAGTAGGTACACCAGCAAATTGCCCGATGCCAGTAATGAGCTTCCGGTCGTTGATGCTAATCTCAAATTGCTTGAAACCGAGACGCGTTAGCACCTGATAGATGAGCGTGACGTTTTCAGCATCGGCGAGCATGCTCTCGCTGCCGACCGTATCTGCATCACACTGGAAGAATTGACGATAACGTCCTTTTTGCGGACGCTCTGCTCGCCACACCGGATCAATCTGGTATCGTTTAAACGGTTTCGGAAGTTGTGGATGCATCGCAACAACCCGACAGAGCGGTACTGAAAGATCATAGCGCAGGGAGATGTCCTCTTTCCCACCCACGTGCCCAGCCTGATAGATGAGTTTCTCAGCATCCGGTCCATATTTACCAGTGAGTACTTCGGATAATTCAAGCGCAGGCGTTTGTAGCGGTTCAAAACCGAATTCCTCAAACACACCACGAATCACATCTATGACGTACTGCCTGCGAATCATTTGTTCGGGTAAGATATCTCGCATTCCGCGTGGGACGCGCGGTTTAATAAATGAGGTTGCCATGAGTTTGCTCCTTACTTAAATATGTCCCGGAAGTGCTTGACTTCGCCGCCGCTGCAAACCTTTCTGCAGGGTCTGTTTGAATTCTTCAATCTTTTCCTGTTTCCATGGATCTCTAAGTGCCTTCGGATTCGCGATGAGGGTAGATTCGGATTCGCGTAAAAGTTCAATCTCCTTGAGCGCGTTCGCCTTGATTGTACGCCGTGATGCCGTCGAATTGTCGATGATCGCATCGGCTTCCTCTGGCGGTTTTCCCTCTGTTGCACCGAAAGACAGCATGAGTGTTATCGGCGACTGGTAAGAACCCGCGGTATTAAGCCGCTTCCACGGTGTTAAAATCGTCGGGGCAACCTTATTTTCCGTCTTTTCAAGGATGTATTTCTCGGCGATATTCAAATATTCAGTAGAAATCAGGATGTCGCTGTCAGCACGATTCATCAAATCCTCAAATGTATGGATATCTTCTCGTTCTTCGCGAACAGCGAGGATGATATCAATGTGCCCATATTCCAAAGGTAGGACCTCTTCAACATCTGAATCCGTTTCTTCAACCCAATCTTGACCAGTGATCCCTAAATCATAGAAATCATCCATACCAACATAAACCGGTATCTCTTGTGGACGTGAAATCTTAATCTGAAATTCGTCATCATCGCGAAACGTTGCTCGATAAGATCGATCGGTTGCACCATAACCGTTGAGTTCGTAACCGGCACGCTGAAACATTTCGAGGGTGTCTCCCTGTAGACTGCCTTTCGGTAAAAGTAGATTCAGCGTCCGTTGTGATTCTGTTTTCATTTTTTAACTATTCTCCTTTGTCTGAAAGGTGATCGCATTCCTTACCAGCTTTTGAAGGGCAACAACATCTAAAGGAGATCGGTAACAGCAGTTTTTTGTGTGTCGCCAGTTCTGAGGTGGATCAGGTACATTGAATCATCTGTAGCTAAGCGGAGCAGATGATCGTAGTTCAGTTGATTAGCGTAATCTCGCTGCGCTTGAAAATCACGTTCCATTAAATCCACTTCTACATTTTTCCCTGCTTTCCGCAAGGTTTCAGCGAGTCGGTGTGCTTCGGAAGTCTGTTCTGGGGTCTCTATTGCGATGAAGTAGTCTTTTCTTCCGTTGCCAGTCACTGCTCCTGTGTCAGCAAACGCCTCTACAAGTGCGTCGAATTGGAAGGCAAACCCAGCACCCGGTGTGAATGGACCCCCAAAGGACTCGATAAGTCCGTCGTATCTCCCACCGCCACAAAGTGGTAAAGGTTTCTTAGGCAATTCAATCTGAAAAACCATACCAGTGTAGAAATCAAACCCACGTGTGATTCCCAGATTGATTTCAAAGTCTGTAATATCGTAGTTTTCTAAGCAATCGCAAAGTGTGAGTAGTTCTTGGCGTGCATCCGGGGCAGTATCACTGAGATGCGTCTCCCATGTTGCCATTACGGTGTCCTTACCGCCACAAACCTTTGAGACATCGATACAGCGCTGCGCGGTCTCTTCAGAGATATTGAAATAGCGTTGCCATCTTGATTTATAGGTTTCCTCGGCAATCGCTGGGAGTTTCTCGGTATAAGTAGACGCAATATTTTCGGTCAGCTCTTGGATTTCGGAAGCCTCTATTTTGTGAGCACCTTGGTAGTCAGACCCTTGCGACCGACGCAGCATATTGAGCGCGGCTTGAAGCGTTTCCAGATCCCAAAGTTGACTTTCCCTACGGAGACGGACAAGGTAATCAATGTCCCATATAATTTCACCGTGATCTTTGGTATCCAGCGCGACTTGTTTGAAAATCTCGCGGAAGACCCCAGTATTGCCGATTCTTAACTTTGTGTGTGAAATATTGAGTTTTTCAAGAATTCGGATCGGCATCGCAATAATTTCTGCGTCTGCATGTGCAGAAGCCGGTCCAACAAGTTCAACACCGGCTTGCCGGAATTCTCGTTTTACCGCGGCGCCGTCAGTAACCGGCTCTTGTCGGACACACTGTCCGATGTAGTAGAGTTTATACGGATAACGGAGGTGTTTCAGTTGTCCGTTGGCAACGAGTCTGCAGACAGGTGCAGTTAATTCAGGTCTCAATGCGTAGTCTACTCTATCCGAACCGACGAACGTGAACATCTTGTGACGGATCTCTTCGCCGGATTGCGCAGACAAAAGCGCGAAGGATTCAAACAGCGGGGTCTGAACCTGTGCATATCCGTAGGTTTCAAAGGTTTCACGAACGACATTTTCAACGAAATTTCGCTGGACCATCTGCTCGGGTAGAAAATCATTCGTCCCGGCAGGTTTATCAAACTTGCTCATTTTTTTTCATGTACGCCAAGGGTACATCCTCCACCTATTGTTTATGAAAACGCTAATTTCAAAAGGCTTAAAAATCCTCAATCCTGCTGTAGTCTCGGCAGAAACCCGTTTTTGACAGGGATCCCCACCCCTTACTGGGAACGAAAAAAATGGAGCGGAAACTTAATCGTTAAAAATAAAAAACCCAGTAAACGCTTGCGCTTTTCTCGCGCGTGCCAATAACATAGCACGGAGGAGAGCGGCTCGTTTACCAGGGTCCAAACAAGTTAAACTTGCTTCGTATCAAAAATATCTATTCACATTCCCTCATCCGCTCTACTCAAAAGTGGACCGAATGATGGTGATGAATATTAAATGTAATAACGTTAAGCATTTTTCAGTATTATTTGTAATATCAGCGTCCCTATCTATTACGGGGAAAGGTACCAAACTTACTACAAAAAGTTGGTGACTTTAATTCAGACTTAATGATATTATACTCTATTGAACGGTGAATGTCAAATTTTTTAAAAGGCTATTAGATAACACCATGAGAATTAAACCTATTTTCATCATCGCAATACTCGGTGTACTGCTATCGGTACTTCTATGCGGTATCTATTTCCAGTTCTCTTATTTTGAACCGGACACTGTCTCGTACCTGTTCCAAGCAAAATTATTCGCGGCAGGTAAACTCTCCTTCCCCGCACCCCCCGAACACGGATTTTCCTCTTCACCGCATATCAATGTTCTAAACGGTAAATGGTATTCAAAATATCCATTCGGGAACGCCTTGATGCTGATGTTCGGTGTATTTATCAACGCACCGTGGCTGATTCCCGCACTCGCAACAGGCGGGGCACTGCTGTTCCTCTACCTTTTTGTCAAAGAGATATATGGGGACATCCACAACGGAATCGCGCTCCTCGCAGCGGTGCTTGGACTCATTTCGCCAGCAACACTCGGTATGGGATCAACATGGTTCAGTGAACCGGTCAGCCGTTTCTACCTTTCGCTCTATCTATTCGCGCTGCTCAAAACATTGAAGTGCGAGAACGAGGCACCGCTCCTCGCCCGGATCGGCTTTCCATTACTCTCAGGGTTTGCATTGGGGTATGCGTTCAATACGCGTCCACTCTCAGCAGTCGTCTTTGGTGTTGTTGGCGCAGGATTGACGATCTACCATCTCCTCACGCAATTTCAGCACCGACAAGCCTTGTTTGCTACGATAAAACGCTTCGGATTCTTCTTTATTCCATTCGTTGTGATGCTTGGTGTGTGTACGGCGTGGAACTCACATTTCACGGAAGACCCGTTCATGTTCACACATACGGTTGCGCAGCCCTACGATAAAATCGGGTTCGGTGCTCGGACGGAAGGCTATGAACCTAACATCGAGCAAGCGTTCATTTTCACACCCGCATGGGCAATCGAAAGGACATGGCGGCACATCCTCCCGTGCATCAGCTTCAACGCACTCGGTTGGGGGAGTTATCATCACAATTTGTTGAAAGATGTCGAATTGTCTTTGACGTGGATTATTGCATTTGTACCGTTAATTTTGCCCTGGTGTCTGCTGCTAATACCTTTCTTCCACGCTTCGCGGAACAGATACGATGTGTTCTGCCTCACACTACTCGTCGCTAATTTGCTACTTTATGCCTTTTTCTACTTTGAGGGTTCGACGTGGGGATACACGCCGGTAAACGCGCGTTATTACACTGAATCGACATTTCTCGGTTTCATTCCACTCGTAGCACGCGGGATGGTGATCCTTTATGAACGGTTCAAGCCGCTCCAAAGACCCGTGCTTGCTGTTGTCGTTGGGGTCTGTCTGCTGTTGCTCAGCGTCAACGTTGTATGGAGTTATGTCCGTATTGGGGAAAGATACCAGAATTGGGGGCATGTCTACCAGAAGCTGCCACCGATGGTGAAAGAGCAAGACATTCACAACGCCGTTATTTTCGTGTCTCGACACCGCGGCGCGCCGATAGGCGATTATCCGTTTAAGAGTCTCCAAGAAGCGGACATCGTCTATTTTAAACTCGGTCCCGCACCACGCTGGAAACTGACAAACAGCGATTGGGAAAATGTATACGCGCAATATTTCACGGGTAGAAGTGCATATCTATATGTACCAGGAGAGAACAATTTGACTCTTCTCTCCAATGCAACCGAATAATTTACACATTAATTAGTTTTGGACTTGAAATATTACAAATAATTTAATCTATTCTTCTGAACTATTCAGGACTAAACACTGTCACTGCCAAGAATCTCCAGGCATTAATTCTTCCAAACAATCAAAATTGTTAAGAAAATCTTTAAACACGCTATAATCGTATTTTCTTCCCTGTTTTAGCACTTCTCCATCTTTATTTATCGGTAGTTCAGTTTTCTGATTGTCGGTTACTTGATAAGTATCCAGCGTCAAATCATCAAAATTCCCAACCTCCGAAGTCTTAAAAATATAGTAGTTGACCTCATCCTTATCTGCATCCCAGACTTGTATCCACACGTAAAATACTCTGGAATCCGCCAAATGATAACGGATTTTAGGATGGAAACTAAACTTTTTGGTTTCTTCTCCGGATTTTGTTGTCTGCTTGTCAATCCCCTCTGATGTCTTCACCTGAATGAATCGAACGAGCATCTTTAGGCTGTCTTGTTCACATTCTTCACAAAGCTGAGTTACCGCATTGGCTTTCTTCTGTTCACCTTTCTTATTTATATAAATTCCTGTACGCGTCAACGCTTTTCTGAAGGCTTGGCAGGATTCGCAGTAACTCTTCAGAATGATAAAATCAAATTTCTCGTCAATATACGCTCTAAAAACCTGCCACCCTCGTTTATGCAATTCAATCGCTAATCGCATCTCACCATAAAGACCGATTACATGTTTATCGCTGTCAGATCCACTCATTTCCTAACTCCTTTGGACGCGTACTGAGAGCACTAGAGAACCGATTCAACACAGCATCCCTAAACAACGTTCGATTCAGCTCTATTCCAATGCTGTTTCGTCTTTGACGAAATGATTCTATTGTTGTCGTAAATGCCCCCGCAAAAGGATCAAGAACTGACTCACCTATACCACTGAACACTTGAACTGCATATTCAGGAATTTCATTAGGGAAAGGTGCTGTGTGTCCAAGTGTGTTTTCGCCCTTGCTGTTTATCTTGATCACTGGTGGAATCTTGACTACATCGCGCCTCCATACACGCAGCAAATCTTCATCAATATGATTATTGACTTGCTGCAATCCAGTCATCAACTGAGTGCGAGCTGAAAAGCGTTTTCCTCGATTGCTCGCTGATCGCTCAAAACAATCTAAATTCTTGCATTCCCAAGATTTAATACCCACCCCAGAATAAGCATTTCCATTGACTTTTAAACAGCCACATACCGGACAGGGATAAAGCGTTTCATCTAACCGATGTTTGTAGAAAACAAAAATGTGTTCATAACAGTTGATCGGATACTGATACAAAGGATAGGGTCTGTTTCCGTTTTTATGTCGTTGGGTCTGAACTTCCCCTTTGTCCCAGATGAAGTCATCTACAAATTGAAAACCGTGATCTTCAAATATCTTAGTGAAATATGCCCCTAAAGGTATTCGGCGTTTTCCCCAAGACGATTTAGTTTCCCTATTGTCGTTGTCAAATATGTCGCCTACATTAAAAACAAAAGGGCGGTGATTATCCAAAACCCGATAACATTCCTTGATAATAGAGGACATTTCATCCAAATAGTCATCCAGAGTTGCCCACTGGGAATAATCTCTCGCGTTGTAATACGGTGGGGAAGTGACCATTAGTTGAACGCTCTCGCTATCCATGCGCTTCAAAAAATCAAGACAATTACCCCACAACGCTTTCGGAATGTGAGGTTCAGAAAAAATGGAATGATTCAGAGATGCATCGGCATCGGTATATTGTTTTTGATACTCTCTTTTGACCAAATCGTAATACGCTTTAACATACTGCTCTATGGTCGAATTCCGGTCGCCGCGAATATGACGAAAGCAATCTATTTTAAATTCGTTCAAAACTTCTTCGTTGAACACGCGCTTTAGATATTTATCACTCACTTCAAATATTTTGTGCAGGTACGGGTCTAGAACATCGGTCGCGCGCGATGCGTTATCCTTTTCAGGTGAGGTATCGGCCGCGCGCGATGCGTCATCTTGTGCAGTCAACCATAAATAATACTGCTCTGGATCCTTCAGCCTCATTTCCTTTCTGGTCAATTGCTCCTGTTTCATGATAATCATCCTATTCAAAATAGTTTTAGTATAATTCTAAACTTACGGCAAGCATTTTCAAGGTTTTCTGAAATTAACGCACTAAACAGTATCAGGGTTTATAAATTTCCTTACACCTATATCTTACATTACCTGTTCCAAAATAATAATATCTCCAGGATTCCACGATTGCGCGATGATGTAGAACTTGCCATCAATCTTACGGATCACTGCGCCGTGCAGATGCTGGAAGGTTTCCACACCCAACTCTTCTTTTAGCATAACCGTTGAGACGAGATTGTTCCCCTCCAATATGTAGAGCGGCGCGCCTTTATCCTTATTCGGTCCAAAAAGGCATGCAACAACAGCATATCCGGCCTCATAATCAATACTACACGGGAATGAGCCTTTGATAAGCGGTAGTGTCTCCAAATAGGTGCCGTCTGCGGAATAGCGTTCTATTTCTGCATTTGCGCGATCAGAAGCATCCAATCGTTTGGTGCCATAAGGCACTGTAATGTGATGTCCCGTGCCGAACTGGCCCGGTTCATCGCCTTTACCACCAAACGCCAACGGATACCAACTCGCCTCAAGCGGATTAAGGCTCGTGAGTTTCGCACCCAATATATAATCTAAATCGGAGTACCCCGTCGTAACATAGAGCATTCCATCAACGTGCGTTACGCCGGTAGGTACAAACTTCCCACCTTCACTGAAATAGGTGTTGACCGCCTGATGCTTGAAATCCATTGTTGCCCCCGGGGCTTCCAACGTATGCACGAGTGTGCCATCTAACGTCGTTGTGAAGATTTTACCGACATCATTTGCGGGAAAAGAGAGGTAAGGCGTACCGCCAGATGTTGTCCAAACGGTTACATAGTGAACGTTGGCTTTTTTCAACGCTGCGGGGGTCTTAATGAGCCGTGTCGTTTTAAGGTCGGCACTGATTTGGATGATACCGACATCAGGTAACGCGAAGTAGGTTTCACCTTTTCCTTCCCGCCGATCCACATCAAACCCACCGTGTGCCTTGCCAATTGCAGCGACGACTTCCACTGGAAAATGGTCGCGCGTATAGAGCACTTTGAACTTAAGCGCGCCCTGTCCACTGGTAAGAGGGGTTTGTAACCCCGATTCAGCTACCTCATGATGGGCAACGAACCGAAACCCTTCCGTCTCTGCCGATGGGTGTTCTGTCACGTGCGCATAAGCGTGTCCAATTATAAAGGTAAGGATAAAAAATAAAAAGACGACCTTTCTCATGCCGAAATCTCCTCTCTATGCCTGTATCATCGCTCGAAATTTCTTGGTAAATTCGCAGCTGCGTGCGATGCTCGCCACATCCTCCATCTTATATTGCACAACCAGCGGACCGGAAAATTCGACCTCTTTCAAACCTTGCGCGAACGTCTCAAAATCAAAAACGCCACCACCCGGTTCGCCACGATTGCTCCCCGATACGTGTACATCACCCAAGCATGCCTTCATAGCGTGTGCCGCTGCGTGTGGTTCCGCACCGTCGTTGAAAAGGTGATATGTATCGCATGTCAAATAAACCGACAACCCCGTGTTCTCAATGAATGCAACCCCCTCTCGATAGTTATCAAGTGGACATCCCTTCTCAAACTCAAGCGCGATTATCATTCCGTTTTCATCGCAGGCTCCTACCATTTGAGCCAAGTTATCGGCAAGCGCGTCAAGAGACGCTTCTCGCGACACGCCTTCTGATGGGTTTACCCATACGCCAATAACATCGGCGTGGAATCGACGAGCAACTTCAAGCACAATCTCAAAGTGTTGCAACGCTTCGGTCTTTCGAGCAGGTGTCGTCAGAATATGGTTGCCGAAGCCAATCGTCGGGGCGACAAGTCCCTGTTTCTCAGCGAGGTTCACCGCGTCATCTATCTCTGCAGTGGAGAGTTCACCGAGAAAACCGGAGTGTACGGGGATATTGATACCTTCGTAGCCTGCCTCAGCGACGAGATTAAAAATTTCAGCACGTGTAAACCTGCCTAATGTACCAGCATAAGGATCGTAACAGACAGTTAGCATTTTTCCTCTTTTGAATCCGTCTCTTCCGATAACGGATACGGATCTTCCTTCGTTAATTCCCCATTGGGGAGTTCGTAATAGAGATGTCCGTTGAAATCATACACATTGGGAATCCCTTTTTTACGGTTCTCTTCCTGCGCCCTTTTTGCGGCACGAATGGCGATCTGCAGCAACTTACGTGCTTGTTTATGGGTTTCAGGACTCAATTTATCTTCATACATTATGTGCCTCCGTTGCGAATATCTTGCATAAACAGTTCAAAGAAGTCATTGTTTATTACCGTAACTTCGTCTCCTTCACCAGAAGCGATTTCCTGGGGATGCTCAGCAGAATTGTAGAATAGATGCCACTCATCTACCAATTTTCTATAAGTATACCAAAAGTTATGCTTGCTCCGATAAAAGCGACGGATGACATCCTCCGTCGGTACATGGTGTCCACCCGCCTGCACACGATTTCGCACACGAGCAACGCTTGTCTCAGGAGACTTGAGAAAAATAAAAACGATGGTGACCGTATAGCCAGCACGTTTTAATTGAGTAATAGTTCTTGCAAACCCTTTTCCCGAAAGCGTCACCTCTACAATAAAATCTGTCCCCGCTTCAATGAGTTCATGGATCTCTTTTATAAAGAGTCGTCCTGCCTGAATTTTAACGCTGTCCATCTCCTCCGGTCTTGAGACCAATCTTTCTGCGATGGCATCGGCACTGATATATACAGACATCTCTGAATCACGGAGATATTCGGAAACAAAAGTCGTTTTGCCGGACCCGTTTGGTCCCGCAATGATCATCACATTTTTTGACAAAGTTTTGCCTCTCTAATGTCACTTCTTGTTCAAACAACACTGCTTATACTTCCGACCGCTACCGCACGGGCACGGCGAATTCCGTCCGACTTTCTGTGAGACTTGTGAGGCTACCGGGGTGCTGCCTTGCGCTTTTTCCCGCTGATGTTGGCGGATGACAGGCATGATACTGTTTGCTGGTCGTCCCGCTTGCAGCGCGGCAGCCATCATCTTCATCGGTTCGTCAATATGATTGAAAAACTGCTTATAGCCAGCACAGAGGTAGTTCAAGCCGTCTTCACCAGTAGGGGTTTTGATGAAACGGTTTTTCGGACACCCGCCATTGCAGACAAACTTCACTTCGCAGCTGCGGCAGTATTCGGGGAGCGTGTCCTGTTTATCGGTGCCAAATTTGCGTTGGAACGTCGAATCTACCATCTCTGCGACAGTGTTCTCGGCAATATTTCCGAGATGATAATCAGGCGTAACGAAATGGTCGCAGGAATAGAGGTCACCGTTATGTTCAATCGCAAGGGCATCCCCACAGGTTTCATTGAAGACGCAGAGGCTTGGGTTATAACCCAACCACGCCTCAAGTGCGACATCGAAAATCTGCACAAAAATTCTGCCGATGTCGTTCACGACCCACTCATCAAAAATCGCACATAGAAATTTACCGTACTGCCGTGCCGTGACAGAACGTGGCGATACGTTTTTCCCACCGAAATGCTCAACAGCGGGGATAAACTGCATAAACTCCGCACCAAGTTCTTTGAAGTAATTATAAACCTCTTTCGGATACTCGGCGTTGTGCTTATTAACCACACACAATATATTATAGTCAACCTTGTGCTTTTGTAAAACGCGCAGCCCTCGGATTACCTGTTCAGACGATGGACGCCCGCGTTTGTCGTAGCGGTATTTATCGTGAATCTCCGGCGGTCCGTCAATACTAACACCGATCAAGAATTTGTTCCGCTTGAAAAACTCTCCCCATTCATCGTCAAGGAGGGTGGCATTCGTCTGAAACGAATTCTGAATCTGCATACCCGGACGGCGATATTTCTGCTGATATCGGATCGCCTGTCGGAAGAAATCGACACCCATTAGTGTAGGTTCGCCGCCTTGCCATGCGAATGTGACCTCGTTAACTTCTTGCGCCTCAATATACTGTTTAACGTAATTCTCTAAGACCTCGTCATCCATCCGAAAGGATCGTGTTTCCGGATAGAGTTTCTCTTTATCGAGATAGAAGCAGTATTCGCAATCCAGATTGCATATCGGCCCGATGGGCTTCGTCATCACATGAAATGCGCGCGGTGTGTTGTGTTGAAGCATCTGATTGTCCTCTTTTACTTAACCTTATAGCGTACACTCTAAAGATGTTTTAAAGTTTAGCATATCTCACCCGAATCTACAAGGAAAAATATGCAGCCTCACTTACCTCCATTTTTTCTGAAGTATAAGGTTAGGAGGTGCGCGAATCTATAAATATGGGAACCCCACATCAATAAATGCCAAAGAGCATATTGACAATAAGCCCTTGGCGTGGTATCCTTATTGCAAGATATGCTATAAGAAACTTAGTGCTATGGTTTGAGGAAAAATGAAACGCTTTGGAACGCAAGGTCCCGTTCATTAGAAGGGAAACTATTTGAAGTGCATACGCTTATTTAGGCCACAATTTCGCAAAGTTAAGACAAGTTTTGTCTTTGAAAATCCATGGGTGTCAAATATCCTAACGCCGCATGTGGGCGTTTGAGATGATACACCTGTTGAATAAAATGTCCGATG
>JAJEGI010000023.1 GCA_022819945.1 Candidatus Poribacteria bacterium | reverse complement strand
ATCGAGGCAATGTGAAGTATGATCTTGGAGAGTATAATGCTGCTATTGCCGATTACGACATGGCTATACAGTTAAATTCTGATCATGCTGACGCATATAACAATCGCGGAAGAGCAAAGTACAAACTTAAACAATACTATGCCGCTATTGCTGATTATACTGCTGCCGTCCACTTAAAACCTGATCACGCTGAGGTATACAATAATCGAGGCAATGTGAAGTATGATCTTGGAGAGTATAATGCTGCTATTACCGATTATGACATGGCTATACGACTAAATCGCGATTATGCTGACGCATACAACAATCGCGGAAGAGCAAGGCATAAACTCGGACAATACGCCGCCGCTATCGCTGATTATAATGCTGCTATCGAATTAAAACCTGATTATCCGTATACTTATATCAGACGCGGGTTTGTGAAAGAAAAACTTGGACAACCTAATGCTGCTATTGCCGATTATGATACTGCTATCCGATTAAAACCTGATTGGGCATTTGCATACTATAATCGTGGAAGTGTGAAAGTTTTATTGGGGCGCACATATGAGGCGAAACAGGATTTCCAAACAGCCCTGAGACTCGCGGAACATGCCGCTGATGATAAAGTCAAAATACTAACAAAGAAAGCCCTTAAGCTAATTGACTAACAAAATCTGGAACAGTAGAAGCAGAAACACTAAATGCACAATTGGCAGTGTGAAGTCCCCAAAAAGTTAATAGTGGCAATCACATTGATCTTTTTATTTTTCATCATTGGGTGCAATAGAGATGAACATATAGAGACGCTCATCATCGGACCCTATAAAGTGGACTGTGTAGGCGCGTTTGAGCAGGAGTGTTATCTCGAATTCAATGAGGAACGTCAGCGGTGGGAATTTTTCTATGAGGCGATACAAGGTTTTGAGTTTGAACCGGGGTTTATCTGGACGCTGAAGGTTAGCCTGCATGAACGCGAAGAAGGGATTCAAGATGTAGGACGATACGCATATCATCTCGTAGCGGTTATAGACAAAGAGGAGGCATCCGTTGATGAGATGCCTCCTCGTAAACCAAACGTTAAAAACCCATAAATAGACTCTTAAATCTCCGGCACGCTTACCGCCACCTCTTTCCCGGCTGCATGCGAACGGAAGATACCGTCCATAATCACGTTGGTGAGCAGGACACCTTCCGGTGGTATCGGGGATGGCCCGTCCACTTTGACAGCTTCTCGGAATTCAATCATCTGTGATGCCCAGTTATCAGATTGGGGAAATCCAGAGAACTGGATCGTCGTCATTCCTTCCGGCGGATTCGGTTCGGCTGTTAATCCCTCCGCTTCGACAAACTTCTTGAGCTCACCGTCATACGCATCAGCGTAAATAACCGGTCCACCCAACGAGAACCCCGCTTTCGTTCCAAGATGGAAGTTTCCACCGAGCGAGTCCTGATGCACTGCCCAAGAGATTTTGAACACCATTACGCCACCATTCTCAAAGCGCACCCATGCCGCACCGAACTCTTCGACATCCATGATTCCCTTAAATCTTGGGTCTTGCTGCGAGATGTAATCCTCGGTAATCGCGGAGACACGCACCGGTTTCGGATACCCCATCGCATACAACGAAGCGTGCATGTTGTAGACACCGATATCGACGGTTGCACCAGCACCTGCAGTCTTCTTGTAGATGAACGTATGCCCCGGATTCCCGCGGCGTCGGCACCCTGCAGATTCAGAATAGTAGATATCGCCGAACAATCCCGCGTCATACGCCTTTCTTATAAATTGGAGCCTCGGATCAAATGTCGGATTGAGACCGATTTGTAAGATTTTGCCCGATGCCTTTGCTGCCCGCACCATTGCTGTCGCATCGGAAAGCGTCGCCGCCATCGGCTTTTCACAGAGGACATGTTTACCGGCGTTCAGTGCCGCAACCGTCGGTCGCCGATGCCCCTGATTGTAAGTGCAGACACTCACACCATCAATCTCGTCCATTTCGAGCATCTTGTTGTAACTTGAAAAAGCGTTCTTTCTCGGGACACCCCACTCGTCAGCGGCTTGGTTCGCCTTACTTTTGATGATGTCGCAGACCGCGACGATCTCGAAACCACCGACTTTCTCGTATGTACTTCGGTGCGCCCGTGAAATGCCACCTGTACCAATGATACCAACTTTGACAGTCATATTGTTTCTCCTCAAATAAATTTATGGTGCAATACCAAAATATTAGGGTCTACGCATAACCGAGGTATTCTCAAAGGAAAGGTGGAAGAACGGAAGAATGGTGGAACCTCTTCCACGCTTCCTGCCTTTCTGTCTTCCAATCCTGCAACAACTTACTGATGGCTGGCTGCGGGTTGCTGACCGCTATTGCTAAATCTCCGGCACTCTCACAGCGACCTCTTTACCCGCTGCATGCGAACGGAAGATACCGTCCATAATCACGTTGGTGAGTAAGACACCTTCCGGCGGTAGTGGGGACGGTGCATCCGCTTTGACGGCTTCCCGAAACGCTGTCATCTGCGCTTCCCAGACATTGACCTCTGGAAATCCGGAGAACTTAATGGTCGTCATCCCTTCCGGTGGATTCGCCTCCGCGGTGAGTCCTTCGGATTCGACAAGTTCCTTGAGGTCATCTGTATAAGCATCGGCATAGACGACGGGGCCATTCAAAGATATCCCCATTTCTTTACCGAGACAGAAACTGGTACCGAGCGAATCTTGATGCACTGCCCAAGAGATTTTGAACACCATCACACCACCGTTGTCAAACCGTACCCACGCGACACCAAACTCTTCGACATCCATGATACCTCGGAACCTCGGATCCTGCTGCGAGATGTAATCCTCGGTGATCGCAGAGACACGCACCGGTTTCGGGTATCCCATCGCATACAGTGAATTGTGCATGTTATAGACACCAATGTCTACAATCGCTCCCGCGCCTGCAGTTTTTTTATAGATGAACGTCCGTCCCGGATTCCCGCGGCGTCTGCAGCCTACAGATTCGGAGTAGTATATATCACCGAGCAATCCTTCGTCAATCACTTTTTTAGCGAATTGGAGTCTCGGAGCAAAGGCACTTTTGACACCGATCTGCAAGATTTTGCCCGATGCCTTCGCGGCGCGTACCATTGCCGTCGCATCAGGGAGCGTCGCTGCCATCGGTTTCTCACAAAAGACGTGCTTGCCAGCATTCAACGCTGCGACTGTCGGACGGCGATGCCCTTGGTTGTAAGTGCAAACGCTGACCGTATCAATCTCGTCCATCTCAAGCATCTTGTTGTAACTGGTGAAAACGTGTTTTCTGGGGACACCCCACTGATCGGCAGCCTCGTTCGCCTTGCTTTTGATGATGTCGCACACGGCAACGATCTCGAAACCACCGACTGCCGTATAAGTCCTGTGGTGTGCCCGCGAAATACCACCCGTCCCCACAATACCAACTCGAATCGTCATACGCTTATCTCCTCATCAGAATTTACGTCTACTCTTTTGCTGGCGAGGTTTCCAACCTCGTCTGCTGACGGCTATTCAATCTCCGGCACTCTCACCGCAACTTCTTTCCCCGCTGCATGTGAACGGAAAATACCATCCATAATTACGTTCGTGAGTAGGACACCCTCTGGAAGTATCGGCGATGGTGCATCCGCTTTGACGGCTTCTCGGAACGCCGTTATTTGTGCTTGCCAGACATCGACATCCTTAAATCCAGAGAACTGGATCGTCGTCATCCCTTCCGGTGGGTTCGCTTCTGCAGTGAGTCCTTCGGATTTGACAAGTTTCTTCAGGTCATTTGTATAGGCATCGGCGTAGACAACGGGTCCGTTCAGAGAAATCCCTGCTTCTTTACCGAGACAAAAACTCGGACCCAACGAATCCTGATGCACTACCCAAGAGATTTTGAATACCATCACACCGCCATTCTCAAATCGAACCCATGCGACACCGAACTCTTCAACGTCCATGATACCCTTAAATCTTGGATCTTGCTGGGAGATGTAATCCTCGGTAATTGCAGAAACGCGCACGGGTTTCGGATACCCCATCGCATACAACGAGTCGTGCATATTGTAGACACCGACGTCTACGATCGCACCGGCACCTGCGGTCTTTTTGTAGATGAATGAACGTCCCGGATTCCTGCGTCGACTACCGCCTGTAGATTCAGAATAATAGATGTCGCCGAGCAGTCCTTCATCAATCACCTTCTTCGCGAATTGGAGTCTCGGATTAAAAGTGCTGTGGATACCGATTTGCAAGATTTTGCCTGACGCTTTCGCGGCGCGCACCATTGCGGTTGCATCAGGGAGTGTCGCTGCCATCGGTTTCTCACAAAAGACGTGTTTACCAGCATTCAATGCTGCGACTGTCGGACGGCGATGCCCTTGGTTGTAAGTGCAAACGCTAACCGTATCGATTTCGTCCATTTCAAGCATCTTGTTGTAGCTGGTGAAGACATGCTTTCTGGGGACACCCCACTGATCGGCAGCCTCGTTCGCCTTGCTTTTGATGATGTCGCACACAGCAACGATCTCGAAACCACCGACTGCCGTATAAGTCCTGTGGTGTGCCCGTGAGATACCACCTGTACCCACAATACCGACTCGAATCGTCATACGCGTATCTCCTCATAACAAACTTGTAGAGACCTACCGGTAGGCACTCTTTGGAAGCTCGCCAATCAACAATGTATCGTTAATTGCCCAATCTGCTATAATTGCTATATGAGTTTAGACGAAATCGGTTTGCAATGCAAGGGAAAAAGTGATATAATTCAAAATGCATATTCTATCACAATGACAGAAAGGAGAACATTATGAGCATTAATACGGATAAAAAACGATTGTCGCAAGCACAAACTCTGCAGCACATGCAACGCGACATGAAGTGGAACGAGATGATCACTGTATATCAAGAACCTACAGAAGAATACAGCAAACATCATATCTATTGTGCGCTGATACCATCTGCTCATATAAAAAAAGCACTTTCTGTTTCGACGTGGGATATGGAATTTTCACAGGACATTCCGAGTGGTATAATTTCTAATAAAGGTGGAAGAGAGGTACGCGAATACCTCCGTTATGGCGTTGACAACGGGGTTGAACCCCTAATCATTGGCAGAAGTTTTCATGGATTACGCGATGACTATAGGGAAATATCCGAAGAATTTCGCCTTTTCCACAATCTCTATCACGATAGAAAAACGGATCAATACATCAAAATCAGTGAAGATGGAAATGAAGAAGAAACTGTTGCAGTTGTCAAATCGAACTACATACAAATTCGGCTCAAAGAAATTCGTCAATTCTTGGCAATCAAGGAGATGCACCTTGCTATCCAATTCATTTTTAGTGAATTGTCAACACATTCATTAGAAGAACTTGGATTCACGGAAGGGGACAACGATAGACAAAATAAGCTGATGCGTTGGATGCAACGCTATGGGGACCTTGACGGCATTAATAACTGTAGAGCATTTAGTCGATTAGTGGGAAAACGGATCGTCGAGCCGTTACCAAAGACTAAGAGCGGTTTCTGGCCCTTCGCTGAGGTATCTGAACAGGAATATGCTTCATTTATTATTGATGTCAATGAGAGCGGAGATGAAATTATCTACACGTCTAATCCAGATGAACTCAAAACGCCAGCGGATCCTGGGAATATTCGCGGTGTGGATGAAGAGGCACCGAGTTATCTAACACCCGTTCACTTCCGTAAGAAAGTCTTAGACAAATACTACCATGAACCCAGCAAATACACTGTAGAGGATTCTATTCTACGCTGCGGTAGTTTGTGGAGCGTGTATATTGATAATCATCACGATGACATAGTTTGTGCATGGTTAGGTGATCTCGGACGCGACCTGCCGTTCAGCGAACAGGAGCACTGGCACCTATACAATATTCCGCCAACAGGCGGTATCAGCAAAACGTACTTCGCTCGTCAGATTGAATCGCAATTCGCAAATTCAGGTAGACCCGAACACATATTTAAACAACGTTATGACGATTTGCAAAAAGTGAGTCAAACACACCTCGGCTGGCAATGGTTGTTGCCACTACATCAGGCGGATGCTCATCACTTAAAATCCTTGAGAATTCCTGCTACCGACGAACAACGGAATTTTGATGCCATGGTGTTAAGCCTTACTAAGA
The DNA here is from genome assembly GCA_022819945.1 of Candidatus Poribacteria bacterium. Taxonomy (GTDB): domain Bacteria; phylum Poribacteria; class WGA-4E; order WGA-4E; family WGA-3G; genus WGA-3G. The sequence continues at coordinate 12,547 of JAJEGI010000023.1, read as the reverse complement.
TACTAATTGATTCCTTAAATGAGAAATCGCTGAAAAAATTGATCCCTTGTGAGAAACAGGAAGAATTTAAAGGTAAAAGAGGCATCGCGCTTCTCGACGCTGCTCTGCATTTAAACAACCTTGAAGGAGCCGACACGCACATCGCTTTTCTACGGAAGCTTCAGGACCTGCGATCAAGTGGGAGTGCACATCGGAAAGGACGCACCTATTTGAAAAAATCAGAGCATTTTGACATTGAAAACCAGAGTCTACGGCATGTTTTTGCCAACATTCTCAACAGTGCCTCAGACACGCTTGATTATTTCATTGTGCTTGTGAATAGTGGGCAGATCCGTGAAATCATTAAGAGAAATGAAATTAAGGCCGCTTATGCTATCCTTGATGAAATGGTTGGATCTGTCGATTCCGGCACAACTGATGCTTCTGTCAATCACGATGAAGTTATCTATGAATTGCAGTCAAAAACATGATTTTTGTTGATACTGGTGCATGGATTGCTATTTACAAGCGGAATGACCTGCACCATCACGAAGCTATGGCAATTTACAACAGTTTGCGAGACGGAGAAACCCAACTTTTAACCACGGATTACGTGATTGATGAAACCGTAACTCGCCTCAGATATGATACAAACCATTCAGTAGCCGTTGCGTTCCTTGAGTTTATTGGAAACGCTGAAATAGCAGGCGGTCTAACCGTTGTAGCAATTGATAAAGAAATATTTGGGAAAGCAATAGGATTTTTTCGCCAGTATAACTCTGTAAGGTTATCCTTTACTGATTGCACGAGTTTTGTGGTATGCCAAGAGAATAACATTAGTGAGGCATTTGCTTTCGACCAACATTTTTCGATGATGGGAATCAATCTGTGCCGGTAATTTGTATTGTTCTTCCAGAATAAATCACACCATTTTTCAAATAAATTTCAGGTAAACACAAACTATTGTCTGAAAACTTCATCACGATGCCATGCTAATGCTTCTTGTGCAGGATAGAGCATTTCCTGTTGTGGTAGAAAAATATCTTTGTTATGCAAATTGCTGAGTCTCCACTCCACTGGTCCCTCCTCATCAATAAACCTTGATACTTTCACCCTATACGTTTCGTTCAAAGAAATTAATCCTCGGTCAAAAACCCAGTGGTGTAATTTGCAAAGCGATATACCGTTCCGAATATCGTCGTTGTATGAAATGCGGAATGGAATAATATGTGCAGCATCTGTTACAGTTACGCTTTCACCATCCACCGTAGCGACACGTAAACGACAAATAGCACAAGTGTAGTTGTATATTCGCATGATTTCTTGGCGAAAGGCTTGACGGCGAGCTGGATTTTCTTCACTTGGCTCTGGGGTCACCGAATATAAAAATGGATGTTCAGCAACTTCTTGAATCAGTAATTGTCTGTGTTCTCCAATTTGGTGTTCTTCCGCAACAAGATATTCGATCCCCTGTCTGTCATCTGGAAAATACCTTTCAATGATAGCTTGACGAACGATTTCCCGTTTATCGGGTTGTGTGAGAAAAATAAAAAGAGGTTCGTCAAAACATCCATAATCAACAAGTTCATGAAGTTGACGAGATGAAGGGCTCCTGCTGCTTCCTATTAAACTACTCAACTGTATTGTGCGATCAACACTTGGAGCTAGATGCCAAAATCCATCGTTTTTTAAGTGGTAAAATGGGTTGTGAATATTCTTAGGATCCCATCCAGGTATTTGGGCAATGTATCGCGCAAAAGCATCTTTCAAGCGGTTGGAAAGTCGGACTCTGTTTTCAAGAATATCACCTTGCTCAACGAGTTGAATAATTGCTAACAAAAGACAAGGTTTATATGGTGCATTCGGGTATCTCCTCAAATTTTCTATCATTTCCAGATATTCTTGCAGCGTGTGCATAAATGTTTCCTATGTTTCCCTATAAATCATTTCCTAAACACATTCTCACCATGCCACACCAATGCCTCTTGAGCCGGATAAAGTTCATCATGTTCAGGCAATAGTATTGACTTACCACGTAAGGTCGTTAGTAACCACTCTGTTGGTCCACGTTCCAACATAAATTCTGAAACAATCACCCTATAACTTCTATCCACAGAAATTAAGCCTTCATCAAAAGACCAGTGATGTAGTCGGCAAAGAGAAATTCCATTCCGAATATCGTTGTTATGTGACTGATTAAAGGGAATGATGTGGGCAGCCTCAGTTGCACTTGCTCCATCCATTGTCAGAACGTGTAATTGACAAACTACGCAGGTGTAATCGTAAATTCTCATGATCGCTTTACGAAACCCCTCAGTGCGAACTTGATTTTCTGTTTCGTCTGGGACTGCCGGATGTTCGGATGTAAATACGTAATCAACTTGTTGAATCAGCTGCTGGCTGTAATTGTTAATCTGTTGTTCTTCAGTTATGAGATTTTCGATTTCTTGCTTGAAATCTGTGAAATAGGTGTCTATAAGGATTTGGCGAATTACCTCTCGATCATGGATATTAGTAAGTAAGTAGAAAAATTCGTCATCAAAACCAGCATGTGAGATAATTTCTCGAAGACGAGAGACCGTTTTAATTTGCGTAATAACATTTAGTGCTGTCTCATATCCTGCGTTTGCCTGAAGATGCCAGAACCCGTCCCTTTTTAGATGGAAAAATGGTAACGCGAGATTAGGTTTGCGATCAGTTACTATCGACCAGTATTTCATGAAAATCTCAAACAAATCTGGAGAGGGTGAGATTTTATTTTCGCGAATTTGTCCTTGCTCAATCAGTTCAATGATTGCTAATAAGAGGACAGGTTTGTTAGGTGCTGCTCCGTGTGCTCTGTCTATTCGCAAGCGTTTCATCTTTTGGACATATTTTTGTAGGATACTGTTAGACATCTTTCTCCTATCCTCTTGGGGACACAGTACAGTTGCTCACGCCCTAACCTCTTTTTACAGGACTTTTTTAGGTAATTCAACTTCATTCGCTTCCAATCCTAACGCCTTAGCGTAATCCTCGCGCAATCGTTCTACATCTTTTAATGGATGATCTAGCATATAGAGCAGCAAATTTCTTGCAAGTGTTTTACCTTTTAGTATCTTCTTTTGTGTCGGATGCCAGATGACTCTGTTGTAAGGTTCTTGAGTTAAGTCCGTAGGTAATTTTGAAATTAGTTGGAAACACTCAGGTAGTGAATGTCTTTTTACTAGGACTGCGATGATTTCTGTTAAAATGTTTAATCCCATAGGGCGAAAAAGGACATTACCTCCGTCTGGATGTCTATACTTCTTGACAACTGTTGAATTATCAGACGTATTGACGAATTCCTGCAGTGGTAAAAAACTGTCTGTAAGTCGTTTAAAGTAATCACAAGCGTTGGTGTAATGCTGATCTAAAATCTCATCTAATTGACGTATTTTGGTGAGTTCATTTTTTCTGTCTGTGAATTTCTTTTTCTTTGAGATAACATATATTTTGGTAAATAGTATACTTAGCAAATCGTAAAGATTTCCAATCGTAGTGAGGCAGGTCTGATTGCTTTTCGGGATGTTATCAGTTACGTTGTTTAAGATTCGATCCTTCATAAACATCGGATTTTCCGTAACCAGTCTCCGGACAGTAATAGCCATCGTATCGTCTTCATCAAGAGCGACCATCTCTCCTTTTGAAACTCGGACAGCATTTTTGTTCAACGTCGTGAAAAGTCTTCGGGTTCTTTCCATTCCGCCCAGATCTGTCCTATGAGCAATAAAGATTATTGACAACTCGTCTTCACCTAAGTGAGGAGTTTCTGCTACTGCTTCCTTAATTCCTATGAGTCGGTGTTGTCCATCCAGTGTGAATAATTTTTCTTCGCCGTTCAAGCTAAGAATTCCGATTCCAGCGACTACATCTTCAGGGATGTCTTCAGAGTCGTATGGGCTATTACTCTCAATATGGGTAATATCATACCAAGTGGGGTCGCCTTCATAGACCGCTACAATCAGCGAATTAAAAAAACGTTGTTCATGTTTAAGGAGATAATCTTTTATTTCCTTGCCACGTTTTCTTTTTATCTCTTGCTGTACCATTTCGCTCAAGGTTTTGCTTTGATAAATCTCTTCAGCGATTTTGACCCTTTCAGCAATATCTTTGAGTTTCATGAGTGTCGGGTAATATACCCAATCACCCATTATGCCTCTTAGCGAAGGAAGATATAATTTTTTCATAATTTTCACACTCTTGATAATTTGACTGCAGACTTTATTGCGGCTGAGTATCCTTCTTGGGAGTAAGGTGGTGTAAAGGTATCCAACAATTTTTGCTCCAGTTGTTTTATATTCATTTGAGATGGATCGACTTCAACATAGTAAAAATATAGGTAGCCCTCCCATGTAGTCAACATGGAGTGAATTAGATTTCTTTTTGGCTTCTTTTTCTCATTCAAATAATCTCCAAATCTCTTTCGTAAGTTACGGTTACTTTTATGTCCTGTTTCTCCGATGTAGGTCACATAACCGTGTGATGGAAATTGCGGAAGTCTTGGCTCAATGACAAAGGCATAAATCCCCTTTTCTGCCGGGATCTGCGCTGCATTATTTTCCTCAAATTTTACACATTTCCAATTGAGTGGAATCGGTGGAGCAATGTAAGCATCCCACTGTTCTTTCCAAAGAAGGAAATTTACTCTATAGGTTCGTACGTCCTTCCTTGGACGTATCACATCTTGGTATACCATAGCATCTCCTCACACGATTTAAAAACCGATTTTAATACGTTTTATGAAAAAAGTCAAATTTTATTGACTTTCCGCAAACATATACAAATTATGCCTAAAACGACCTATTTTAACGCAAGTTGCTACGGACAAGATTTTAGGTATGAGGTTCCTAACGCATAAGCATAATCTAACAGGATATGCTGCAAAAAACCAGCACAACCTGCAGTCGGTAATCCCACAAGATCCATAATCCTGAAAATCCCCCAATCCAGTAAATCCGGATTTAGACAAGGAACACCCCCAACTAACAGACAACCTCTTAAAATCCGCGCAATCCGCGTAATCCGATAAATCCGCGATTCAGAGAAAAAATAAATTTGACTTCCCAAATTAAACATGTTATCATATATAGACATGTTATCATACATAATGTATCGAACGCTCTGAAAAAACACGATGTGTAGGCAGTCCAAATTAACGAACGTTAACCCATAAATTAGCATTTTATGAACAACCTAAAAACGAACCGCATTCAACAAACGCCACCAATCCAATCAAACACTACACTTGTGGCACTACACAAAGGCACTGACAAAAATTAAAATTACCCAATTGTTCACGAAAATTCAGGAATCCCAGAATTTAATAACATCGTAAACCAACATTCTAACTGGATTTACGCCCTCTATAGAGGAGAAAAAAGAATCGTGAACAATTTCATGAACATTTGTGAACATTGTGACAAAAAAATCATCTCGTACAGGATCTATCCCGCTCAGAAACCCGCGTATTGACTGGGTTCACAACCACGCATACTGCAAATACGAAAATTGAACAAATCGCCAATGTTCATGAATGTTCATGAAATTCCGTGCCATGTTCACGAAATGTTCATAATTTACGGCTTAAAAACCCATTGCCTACGAGAGTAAAATAAATTAACAAACAGTTAACTTACAGTGTGGAGGAAACGATGCTAAAACGAAAAGACCTCAAATTCAGACTCGCAAATCGACACAAAGAATTCGCTATCACCCAGTTTGCGCAATTCATGAAACCGACCGATGTCGTCACCGCTGTCATGGAGCAATTCAAAACCGAACTCGCCGCCGACATAGAAAAACACGGCGAAGGCGAAATCCGGAGGTATCTCTCCCATAACTTCTGGACACTCAATCCCAAGAACGGGAAAATGCCCGAAAAATTCAAAGAACTCTTTGACACACACAAACAATTATACCTTAATACCTACAGTGATAGCTACCTCCGCCACCCTCGAAACGTCGTCAGAGAACTTGACAACCTCTATGAAAAATGTACAGAACAACTTCAAAACGCCGACCCAGACAAAGCACGACAACTCATGCCGACAATGCTCAAAATTATCCAAACCGTCAGAACTACTATCAACGGAATCCCATTCGACCTCGAAAATGAGGAGGACGAGCTTGAAAAAGCACAGGTCGCAATGGTACTCAATTCGGAAATGGCAGTCCCTGATCCGCTTGAGGAGGAAGATGAACAAAAACTTAAAGAACTGCTTGATATAGACGCGCCTTTCGAAAAAATCCGAAACTTCATTGAATATCTCAGATGCAAAAATCACCACATTTTTGCTGTCATACCCGTGCGTGATGATGAAAAGGGCAAGCAATTATTCCTTAGAGGCAGACGCATCGAACTGATAGGATTTGGGCACCCCAGAACCTGAAGAAAGACAACCCAATACCGCTGTAGTCGGTAGCATAACGGAGCACATTGATTAACGTAGGTAAAATCAAACCATGTCCAAACGCACAATCAAGCAGCACCAGGCATGTCCTAAACGCATCAGAACCCTTACGTGAAGAAATCCGAATCTTAACCACAGCGGATCCGAAACCCATCCGTATTCCTGTCTACGGATTCATCCAAAAAGACTAAACATTCCTCTTCCTGTAGGAGCTGTTATAAACATCCTGAAGAAATCCGCAGAAATACCTAAGCAAATAAACCCTATGGGACTGAAGAGGTTTTTGAAGTCTTCAAGGTTTCCGCGTCGTATCCGGTTCGGTGTTTTTGCTGGGGTGTTTCCCCTAGGAAACCGAACCTACCGGGTTTGATTACTCAAAAACGAAATGGTTCTCAATCCAATCAAATTTTTCTTAACATTTCTATGCAAATGTGTTATGCTATGTCAGACGACGAAGGTTAGAAAACGGAAAATTAACTTGAAACTGTTGACAGGGTACGCTTTTGGACAGGATGTCGCTGTCTTTTATGATGCAGCTGTTGAAAATGGCGGCGGTCTGGCTGTCCCGAACCCGAGTCAGTTAGCAGAAATGATTGTGGAAGAACTTGAGGATAGAAAGTTAACTGCTGAAATTGTGGATAGCGACGAATTGGCTGCGTATATGAAGGCGAACCCACAAGGGATCTATATCATTACACAAGGGAATACGCCCGGGACGATCTTTAAGAAAGAAGGCAAGAAAGACCTTGTCTATACATGGTTGAGAGAAGGTGGGATCGGCGGCTTTATCGGTGATTACGCGTTCTACTATTATTGGGATAAAGGGGCGCGGGTTACCGCTGCCGGTGCCGGACAGCAGAGCGTGTTTGGTGCCACTGTCACAAACGGCACGGTTTCCCAAGTCAGCCCGACGGATTTGGGGAAGGAGTATATCCCTTCTCTGAAAAAATGGAGTTCAAATCGCGCGTCGGGTCTCGCTGTTTTGAAGGCGAACGATTTTAAGTATGAAAGTTATGCCGATGACGGGGTAAACGCGGATCCGATCGCTTACCAAACAGAGGACATGAAGGGATGGTTTATCAATTTCCATACTTCGTGTTGCGGGACAGCGATACCGCCAAATCCTCAGATCGCTACGGAATACGCCGAGCTCATCTCAAACCGTTTTGCGACTGCGAAAGCAGTAGATCCAACGGGTAAGATCAGTGTTGTTTGGGGCAAACTGAAAAAATCACTACAATAGCCATTCACCATTGGAACTATCTGTTAATCTGTAGCCTCAATCTTTCATATTGGGGCTACACCCAATTTGACCAACCGATCTATTTATTCATCTCCATCTTCCTTAAGAGATAGCACCTGATTTGCCTGCACGGATTGGATGCTCTGCTTTCCACCGCTCTGCCACTGAACCTCAATGTTATCCACCTGTTCATAATCCGCTATACCAAAATGGAGCGTGAGGTCTCGTTGTGAGAGATAGCCGTCCCCACTTCTCACTTCACGCGTCTGTGTAAGATCTCCAGTTGTTATTGTAACGCGTGCGCCAATCGCATCTGTAGAACCTTGTGTCGCAATCAACCGGATCTGTAGCCAGTTTTTTCGGTTACCACCGTCATTGCGCAAGAGGCGAGGGGCGGTGTTTGAATTCACCACTACAATATCAATATCGCCATCCGAATCGTAGTCTGCAAAAGTAGCACCCCGGCTAACGTCCTCTAACTGCATGCCCGGACCGAGGGCTTCCGAAACTTCGGTAAATGTGTTATCCGCGTTGTTTCGGAAAAGCAAATTGCGTTGTCCATAAGTGCCTTGCTGTCCGAGTTCTGCAAGATTCTCGTGCAGATGTCCGTTAGCAACAAAGAGATCTTGGTAGCCATCGTTATCGTAATCGATAAAAGCCGTTGCCCAACCGAGGTAAGGATAAGTCAGCTGCGCAGTCTTTGTTGTGGCTGTCGCATCCGTAAAAAAGCCGTCAGCATCGTTATGGTAAAGGGTGTTGGTCTGTTGTGCATAGTTGGTAACGGTGAGATCTAACCATCCATCGTTATTCCAATCGCCAAAAGCAGTGCCCATACCGTTTTCAGCCGCACCGTCTTCGCTGAGTGCCACGCCGATCATGAAACCGACCTCTTCAAAAGTGCCATCGCCACTGTTATGATAAAACAGGTTTTCTGTGGAGTCGTTAGCAACGTAGATGTCAGACAAACCATCGTTATTATAGTCCCCCCAGACAACGCCTAACCCTTTGCCGGTCGTATTGTAAATGCCTGCCGATTTTGTGACATCCGTGAACGTTCCGTCCCCGTTGTTGCGAAACAGGGTATCCGATTGGGCAGGGAAATTATCCGGTTCACAGTAAGCGCGGATGTTCTTCTCTTTAAGCCCACACCACGGGTTTTCATCAATGTCAAAGACGATATAGTTCACAACGTAGAGATCGAGGTTACCATCTCGGTCGTAGTCAGCAAAGGCACAGCTGGAACTCCAACGCGGTTCTGTCACGCCCGCGACTTCGGCAACATCTGTAAAAGTCCCATCGCCATTATTGCGGTAGAGCCGATTGTTACCGTAGTTTGTGACGTAGAGATCCAATTGACCATCGTTATTGTAATCTCCCACGGCGCATCCGTGACCGTAACCGGTATCCCCGACCCCAACTTTTTCAGTAACATCCGTGAACGTGCCATCTCCATTGTTTCGGTAGAGGCGATTCGTCGGCACCTCTTCAGTAACGTAGCCGGGGAGGGGTGCGCCGTTAACGAAGTATAAATCGGGGTCGCCATCGGTGTCGTAGTCAAAAAAGGCGGCACCCGATCCGAGTGTCTCCATAAAATACTTCTGTCCACTCCGACCATCAACGTGTTTCCAATGAATGCCGGCATCTTGCGTCACATCCACGAATTGAATACCCATATCTGTCTTTGCTGGTAGCGCAGTGGTACACCACAAAATGACTACGATTGAGTAAAGCATGAAAATATTTATAGAACTATTTCGTCGTTTCATTTGCCTCCCGAATTTTTGCCAATGTCTGTTGGAAAGCCTCGTTTTCGGGTTCCATCTCAATAGCAGTCCGAATTGCTTTTATGGCACTTTCACGCGCGCCCATCCGGAAATGCGCCAAGGCGAGCGTCTGTAAATATTGTGGTACTGGTGATAAACGGAACGCCTTCTCAGCATAAGCGACAGCATCTGGCAGTTGGATATTTTGCAGAATGTATAGTCGGGCTAAACTGTTTAGCGCATAGTGTGCATCGCCATCGAGTGCTAAGGCTGCCTGAAGTGCCGCAATCGCCTCGTCGATTTTCCCGTATTTTGCATAAACAAGACCGAGTCGGTACTGCTGTGTCACGCTGCTCGGCTCCATGAGCGTCGCGCGTTCACGGGTATCAATTTCTTGTGCGATTTCGCTGAGGCGGCGGTAAGCCTCCATGGCACGTTTTCCCTCTTCCCGTTTCTTGAGTCGAAACAGTGCCTGTGCAAGATTATAGTATGCCCCGATATGATCGCGTTGTTGCGCGATAACGCGTTGGTATTCTGCAGCAGCGCGCTGAAACTCGCGTTTTTTTGTCAGGACCAGACCGAGTCGATAACGTGCGGCAGTAAATTGTGGGTTCTGGCGGATAGCCATTTCTAAGAGTGGAAGCGCCTTATCCAATTCACCCCGCGCTTGATAGATCGCACCCAAATTGCCGTTCGCCATCGGTAGGTTTGGGGCAACGGCTAAAGCAGCATTATAATAGCGAACCGCCTGTTCTTCATCTTCAACCGCTTCATAACAAGAGGCGAGATTCGTCATCGCTGCGGGATGTTTCGGTGAACGCTTCAGGCTTTCAAGGTAGGCTTCTATCGCCTCTGGAAACCGCTCGGCTTGCTGATAGGCGGAGGCGATACCGAGTCGGACCTGAAGGGATTCTGGGGACCTTCGTACAAGGTTCTGGTAAACGCGGATAGCATCATCAAGACGTTTAGTTTTGGTGTAAAGTACAGCGAGATTCGCTTCAGCCTGTAGTAGATTAGGATCTATACGCAGTGCAAGTGTAAGTGCCGCTTCAGAGGTAGAAAAGTCTTTAAGTTGCAGGTAAATTGTGCCTAAGGCGGCGTGTGCTTTGGCGTAATCTGGCTGCAACGTCACAGCACGCTGAAGCTCCTGAAGTGCCTGCTGGTATTTTCCTTGACGTACTGCTTGCATGCCGCGGGCGTAAAATTCTTGAGGTGTTTGCCCGGGCGCATCCGGCACCGCACTCACGAAAAGGAAACATAAAAAAAGGGCGGATGGTAATCCCTTTTGGAACATAGTTGCTCATCCTCCGCAACCAATTTTAGCCTGAAACGGCACTCGGAATCAAGTGTTTTTTATACATCTTATGTCCGAGGGATTGCCAAATCCCGAATATTCTTGTAGAAGCACGCTGTGTTCGCGATTTTTCAAGCAAAATAGTTAGAAATCCCAAACTAAATGGCTTTACAAAAAAAAATCTTGACAAATTTTTGAAAATAAATAAAATAAGCAATATTAATCGATGCCATCGCGCAAAATGCTGCCGATTTGCAACAAAATAGCGTTGATGTCGTTTTGTATTGTAAGGTGTTTCAAGTAAACCAGCAATAAACAGCGATGTTTTCGTTGTCCGTAAATCGCAAGGCATTTTTCGTAATGTTCGTATTTTATAGTGAGGTTTGATGTAACAAGCCTCTTACATTTCACAGAAAGGATATAGGAGATTTTTTTATGAGATTATCTATGATCGTTGCAGGCGTTCTATGCGCCGCAATCCTTGCATTCTTGGCACCCACAGTCGATGCTGCGAATAAAGTAGATGTTTTTATTTACACAGACACAGTACAGTGGATTGACCAAGCGTCGGCGAAGAAAGAAGCCGAAATATTGGCGGACGCGATCACAGGAAAGAACGGTATCGGCGAAGTGATCCTCCACGGTCCAGCAAAAGAAGTGGAAGCGTGGACTGAAGAGCACGCCGTTAATAACGGACATCATATTATCGTCATGTTCGGTGACATTCCAGTTGAAATTTACGATGTCGGTAAAGATAAGAAAAAAGAGACGCTCGCTGAGGAATTCCTTGATGCTGGCAATACGTTTTCAAACAGTGCCGACTACTTCTTCTGGGGTGTCGCGGGTCGGAATGAAGCCAATGGACTGCAAAATATGATGGATATCGATGATATCGTTCAATGGGATGACAACACCGCGATGAAGGTTACCGCAGAAGGCAAGGAATATACACCGACTTTGGAAGACTACGCAACCGATCGTCCGTTCCACCTCGATCAACTCGACGGGGATTGGGTACTGGAAGTTGCCTTCGCGACAGAAACCGGAAAAGGTAAAGACGCAAACCGTTGCGACCCGTGCATCGTCCATAACACCGATACGAATGGACGGCTCATCCAAGTTTACCAAACCGCTGGTCAAGCCGACCCGAAAGGTCAAGTCATTGCCGAAATTATTCTCAATTACTATGTTGAAGCAGTTGGCGAGCTTGACGTCGACCCGCAAGATAAACTCCCCAGCTTGTGGGGAGATATTAAAACCAGGAGGTAACGCTTAATGCGTACACTTTTTCTTTCACTAACGTTTATTGCGTTAATGGCATTTACCTTAACATCCGTATTTGCTGCCAGTGAAGTCGCTATCTACACTGGAACAACGCAATGGATCGATAAAGGAGCTGCCGATGAACAGGCACAGATCTGCGTCGATATGCTCAATGATGCCGGGATCTCTAACTTTTGGCTTGATAGCGATGGCGATATGGAGGCTTTAGCCGATTGGATGGAAGATGTCACCGGCGATGACGGCTTGGATTTCTGTGTCCTTTATGGTGATCTCCCACCAACGCTCTATCCGGATGGCAACGCTCAACCGGACGGTTCCGTCGCGGAGACCTTCATTGAAACAACCGATGGTGATGTATTCATCAACCACGCCGATTACATGTTCTGGGGCCTAGCCGGTAGGAACGAGGTCGGCGGTTTACAGAATATGATGGATATCGCTGATATCACCATGTGGGACGATAACACACCCATGACAGTTACAGATGAAGGGAAATCCATCTCTCCAAGCTTAACCGATTTCCAATCCGACCGTCCTTTCCACGTTGATGAAC
>JAJEGI010000176.1 GCA_022819945.1 Candidatus Poribacteria bacterium | reverse complement strand
ACTGCAATAGATATTAGTAATGAGATCCTTGATGGCGGCGGAATATGTGGTAGAGGTGGGGCAAGAGGACATATTGGGGGTAAGGCACTCATACCTGCCTCCGGCAATTGCTTTGAATTTGAAACGACAGCCCATGAACTTGGGCACGCCTTTGGATTACACCACGACTTTCGCGACGATGCATACATCATGTCCTATGGTTACGGTGGACGAAAACAGCTGGCTCAGTGTACCGCCGAATGGCTGGATATCCACCGTGCTTTCAACCCGCAGTTCACGGAGCAAATCAGTTCTATACAAATTAAGCCCCTTCCACCTGTCCTTGAATTTCAGAATAAGATCCGCCACCGTTTTCAGTTCAGTGGTGTCCATCAGATACAACTTCTTACCGAGACTCTTACAGGATTGGCTGCGGGATATCCCGAATTAGTTAGCTACAAGACGCTAAACGGACTCGAAAACGCTATCGTTGAATTTGCGGACACTGAATTAACACCGCAGGCGTATTTTCGTGTCATTGATGTTAATGGGAAATTTAAATTGCATGATCTGGGAATCCCAGTTGATCTGACCCTGCTCTTAGAACCTGCTGAAGTCGTCTTAATACCGGATGCAAATTTAGCAACAGCTGTCAGAGAAGCACTCGGCCTCGAACCTGCCGATCCGCTTACAACACACATCATACAGTATCTATCTACGCTTAGATTTTATGAGGGGTTCATACTTTTAACACCTTACACAAGACTAACAGACATAACAGACCTTACTGGACTTGAATACGCACATAATCTCCGAAAACTCGATATTTGGGCTAATAGTGTATCAGATATATCGCCGCTTATGGGGTTAACACAACTCAAAGAACTGAATCTTAGGTCGAATCCACTGAGTTACACATCCATCAATACACACGTACCTGCTCTGCAGAGAAAAGGGATTACGGTCGAATTTGATAATGTTGCCCACCCCGCATTCCTGAAAAACTCAGGCGATCGACAAGAGTACATGACAGGGACATTATTGCCACTCCCGTTCGTTGTAGAAGCAGAAAATGAAAACGGTCAACCCATGGAAAATATACCTGTTACTTTTACCATTCACGCCGGTAATGGGATGCTCAGCCAGACAAGCACTAAAACCGGCAGAGACGGTAAAGCACGCACAACCTTGAGTCTCGGCTGGACACCTGATACTATAATCGTCCAGGCAACTGCCGAGAATTTTAGATCGTTCGTGTATTTTTCGGCGACCCCTATTGTGTTAATACATCGTGCGGCTGAAGATGTCAACAGCGATGGAAGCGTTAATGTTGAAGATCTTATGTTGGTTGCTGCGAGTTTGGGGGCTGAACCCCCACCGGATACGCTACCGAATACGGATGTCAATGGCGATGGCGTAGTCAACAATGACGATGTGGCTCTCGTTTTGGCGGCATTGGAGGCAGGGGCAGCGGCACCTCTGGCAGTGGCGAAAACCGAGAGTATCTGGACAGCGGAAACGCTTGCACGATGGATCGTTGCAGCGAAACGCTATCATAGAAACGATGAAACCTTTCAGCGAGGCATTGCAGCACTCGAACAACTCCTTATCCAATTACAACTAAAAGAGACAGTTCTGTTTGCCAACTATCCAAATCCGTTCAACCCGGAGACGTGGATCCCGTATCAGTTAGCAGCACCCGCCGATGTGTCTGTGAGCATCTATGATATAAAAGGCACCTTGATTAGAACGTTGGGAATAGGACATCAGCCCGCGGGACTATATCAGAGCCGAAGTCGTGCTACGTATTGGGACGGCAGAAACCAACTCGGTGAACCTGTCGCGAGCGGCGTGTATTTCTATACGCTCTCCGCAGGCGACTTTACGGCGACCCGGAGAATGTTGATAAGGAAGTAAATTATTTTGTAGGTAAGGATTGTGGGATAGTTTGGGTTTCAAACTTGGATATTTTCTATCCAAATAAGACCTGCTCAAACTAACACCTATCTCGCGTAGGAATCAAAAACAGGCACGCCTCAGCGGCGTGCCTTCTCACACAATTTGTAAAGAAAAAATCAACTTGACTCGCGTAAAATAGGCGCGATGCGATTAAGGAGAAAGGCTTTGAAAAACATCTCTCAGTTAATACTCAGTTTTGGAGTTATGATCCTCATACTGCTTCCGAGTATAGGCGATACTAACCCAGATTCAACTGGATCCTTCACAGTTACAGATGACATCTTACGAAGCAGAGCTGCCTTTGCTCTTGTGGATGAGGAAATTGCAAGCCACTTGAGGCTTCGAGCACTCTCCGAATGGGACTATCAGAAACTGCGTGGTCCCGTGCTGCTGAAAATCCAGACAGCCATCCACTTCCAACTCCGTGAACAGTTCGGTAGGATTGTCAATACCGTCGATTTTAATTTACAACAAGATTTGGGTTCCCCAAGTCAAAGCCCCTCAATAAATCAAAATAATAGACCGCCTCAGCTCCACAAACGAGCTGCTGAAATCATTCGTGATTTTATCGCTCAGGACCGCATCTCCGTTATCATTATGTCCGATGCCCCTATCGGTTTAGGTGGAGCCGCTGCGGTTCGCGGGTTGCAGGGCGAGGTGCGTTATACGTATGACATGATTAATGGGGCATGTGTCTCCGTTCCTATTAGGGGCCTCACGGCTTTGATAAAGATGCCCTTCGTCACGGAAGTCTGGCCGGATAGTAAGGCTAACTTGGCATTAATCAATTTAGCGCAGATCGGCGCGATTCAGGTTCAAAGTGCCCGTCCTACAGGGCTCGGTGTTATGGGCGAGGGGGTCAATGTCGCTGTTGTTGATGGTGGTATAGATAGTAACCATCCAGAGTTTAAAGGCAGGCTCAAAGACACCAGAGGCGTATTACTTTTTGGTGGATTTGATGTCTTCAAAGACGAGATAGACCATGGCACCCATGTGGCCGGTATTATCGGCGCAGCGTTAGATAGTAATGTTATCACGGGTGTCGCACCAAAAGTTCAATTGTTTGATGCTCAGGTAGATCTTGATGGGGATACTGACCGATTTACCTTATTGGGTCAGAATTCTTACGGTGACGCAATGGACGCAATTAAGTGGGCTACTCATAAAAAATTCATAAAATCAAATCAGAAGGCTGATGTTATCAATATGAGTCTGGGTTGGCCCGTTTGGGAGTATGGTCGAGAAGCAAACGACCCGATGAGTGTACTGATTGATGAGGTCGTAGATGATGGTATTGTCTTTGTTGTAGCTGCTGGTAACGAGGGACAGGAGCGCGCTACCGGTGAGATAACGACTCACGCTTCACCAAAAACGCATACATTTAAAATTGGCTATGAGAAAGGAATTACTTGGATTACGATTACGCTGATGTGGGATATAGAAAATAATGATTTAGACTTGGCAATCCTTGATGCCAATCGGGCGGAAATCGCCGCTTCGCGCACCAACTCAGCTCAAGATAGACAGACATACTTCAAAAAGGCGATCCATGGAACATCGAAATTTTATGAACAGGTAGAGCTCAAATTAGAAGCCCAGAATCAGCCTGCATTACCGTATAGTGGTACGCTTCAAGTGGAGGCATCAAATGTTCAAACTCCGCAGAAGTATGAAGTGTGGGTAAGCGCGTATGGTAAAGGAGCGAGTGTTATTGATAATGCCGATTCAAATGAGACAATAGGGGTTCCCGCCTACAGTAAGAAGGTGATTACGGTTGGTGCCGTAAATTCTGGGAACCAGATTACCAATTTTTCCAGTTGGGGTTCTTCTGACGCGAGTTTAATTGAGTCTCACACAGATTCAATTAAGCCTGAAATCGTAGCCCCGGGCTCCAATATTATTTCGACAGTCTCGTCGCCCGAATATTATGGTCTGAAGCATGGCACAAGCATGGCTGCCCCGCATGTAGCAGGTGTTGCGGCGTTAATTCTGGACGCTGTTGGGAAGAAGAACAGCGGTGAATGGAATTTTAGTCCCGATGAAGTCAAATCGGCGATAGTTCTTGGGGCAAAAGAGCTTTCTAACACGCCAGATAATATCTATGGTACAGGGCTCGTCAGGGCGGATAACATCATCTTTGGCGAAACAATAGAACCCGAAGAGACGTTACGCTTTGAAATTACCCCTCGACTCACAGACCTAAGTTATGGCGGCTATGACTTAGATGTGGATCCATCAATAAAAGTCGCTATCTCGTGGGGCGAAGCAGCGGATAATTTAGACGTGGTGCTTTCAGATGAAAGTAGTAAAACGCTTCTGGAGTCGAAACAAACCGCATCAAATTCCGAAAAAATTGATGGAAGCTCCCTCTCCGTACAGAATGCTACGTACTACCTTGATGTACACAATAAGTCACAAAAGTCGGTAACTTTTACGGGTGCTGCAACGCACCCGATTAAATTATCGACTGCCATTTCTGATTCCGTCGTCACTGAGCATCCCGATGACACAACGCAACCATCCGTTATAGAAGATTCGGGTGTATCTTTGTCAACCGATTCGGCACAAGAGGCACGTCTCCGCGCGACGCTCAAGGGACACACAGATTTTGTGAGTTCGGTCGCTTTCTCTCCAAATGGACGGACGCTCGCGAGCGGAAGTTGGGACAACACAATCCGTTTATGGAATCCCCACACTGAAGAACCAGGGCTTATTCTCAAGGGGCACACAAATAATGTGACTTCAGTAGCATTCTCATCCAACGGTGTCCGACTGATGAGTGGGAGCATGGACAAAACTGTTAGATACTGGGATCCAGTGACTGGAAAGTTTGTTAAGAGCACATATAATTCATATAGATCGGATGAGACTTTCACTTCAGTTGTATATGCCGATGCTGCCGGTGATCACTATTGGTCAGCGAGTGGAAGTACAGATAACTTTGTCTGGTTGTGGAAAGGGTACGGTGCTGTAACATACCCGGATATATACAAATTAGGGGGACATACACAAGATGTTTCTTCCGTGGACTTTTCAGCCGATGAACGAACGATTGCTTCTGGAAGTCACGACCATACAATAAAACTGTGGTACGTAGAAAACCGAAAGCTCCGCGCGACCCTTAAAGGACATACCGACTTTATTTCCGATGTAGCGTTTAGCCCTCATGGGCGGACACTGGCGAGTAGTAGTTGGGATAATACAATAAGGTTGTGGGATGTCGCTACTGGAAAATCCATAGCGACGCTTAGCGGACATACAGATCGGGTTCTAGCAGTCGCGTTTTCACCCAATGGGCGGACACTTGCCAGCGGCAGCGATGATCAGACGATCCGTTTGTGGGATGTCGCCACCGGGAGGCAGAAAGAGATGCTATTGGGGCATACAAACAGCATCACTGCCCTGGCGTTTAGTCCTGACAGCAGAAAACTCGCAAGTGCCGGTGGTTGGGATAACACGATCCGGCTATGGGATCTCTCACCTGCACCGACACCTGCACCGACTGTTCGGATTACGCCGTCACCAGTTGTTTCTCCGGCTGTCGGAGACGATCTGGTTGTCAAGATTGATATTAGCGGTGTCGAGAACGTCGCTGGCTATCAAGCAACGGTGCGATTTGATCCGACCGCACTGCATTATCTTGAAAGTGCTAATGGAACCTATCTGCCTGCCGGCGCATTTTTTGTGCCACCGGTTGTTAACGCGAATCAAGTCACCCTCGCAGCGACTTCGCTCTCCGGTGATAGTGACGGTGCAGGTACCCTCGCAACCCTCACATTTGAAGTCCTGGCTGTGAAACCCTCATACATTACCTTGTCTGACGTTATGATTATGGAACAAGATTTAACATCCATACCCGTTATTGCTAAAAGTGGTAGTATCGTTGTTAGATCAAAAGAAGCCTTAGACGTTAACGGAGACGGGGTCGTTGATATTCTGGACTTAATAGTTGTCGCGACACATTTCGGTGCGGTTGGTGAAAATCAGGCGGATGTGAACGGGGACAGCGTTGTTGATATAAAAGACCTCTTGTTGGTAGCAGGGGCAATCAATGCCGATGCAGCGGCGCCTTCTACCTATTCGATGGCAATTTCCACACTTACTGTAGAAGAAATCCAGATGTGGCTAAGTCAAGCGCAACAACTTGACCTCAGCGATGCAACCTATCAAAGAGGTTTTGCTGTTTTACAACAGTTATTAATAGCAGTAACACCGAAAGAAACAGCACTCTTGCCGAACTATCCGAATCCATTCAACCCTGAGACGTGGATCCCGTATCAATTGGCAACGCCTGCAGATGTTACACTGACCATCTATGCGATAGATGGTAGAGTGATCCGTACCTTGGCGTTGGGTCATCAACCTATCGGTATCTATCAAGGCAAAAGCCGTGCGGCATATTGGGATGGGAAAAATGCACTGGGTGAACTCGTTGCGAGTGGTATCTATTTCTACACACTTACCGCAGGCGAGTTCACAGCAACCCGCAAGATGCTGATACGAAAATAGAAGGAGAGACGACTTCATGAAAAATAAAGGCTTTTCGATTTTATTGATCTGGTTTGTGATATTTATTTTCGCACTAAACACCTCTGCCCAAGACTACACACAATGGCACTTACCCGAAGGTGCCAAAGCGCGTCTCGGTAAAGGCTGGATACATGAAATCGCGTATTCTCCGGACGGCACTAAACTGGCAGTAGCAGGTGGCATCGGTATCTGGATATACGACGCGCAAACGGGTGAAGAACTCGACCTACTCACGGGACATACGGGTTCGGTCGAAAGCGTAGCGTTCGGTCCGGATGGCAACACAATCGTTTCGGGGAGTGGAGACACTATCCGGTTGTGGGATGCCCGCACCGGAAACCCCATACACACACTATCAGGACATACGTCTAGGGTCAATAGTGTCTCGTTCAGTCCGGATGGCACCACACTCGCTTCGGGGAGTGATGACGAGACCATCTGTCTGTGGGATGCCCGAACCGGAAACCGCATACGCACACTATCAGGACATACGGGTTCGGTCAGGAGCGTTGTGTTCAGTCCGGATGGCACCACGCTCGCTTCGGGGAGTTATGACGATACCATCCGTCTGTGGGATGCCCGCACAGGAAACCACGTCCGAACCCTATTAGGACATACGTTTGCGGTCTTTAGCGTTGTGTTCAGTCCGGATGGCAACATGCTCGCTTCGGGGAGTTTGAGAGAGATCCGTCTGTGGGATGCCCGCACAGGAAACCACGTCCGAACCCTATTAGGACATACCAATAGAGCCTATAGCGTTGTGTTCAGTCCAGATGGCACCACACTCGCTTCGGGGTGGGAAGACAGCACCATCCGTCTATGGGATGCCCGCACTGGAAACTACGTCCGAACCCTATTAGGACATACGAATAGAGTCTATAGCGTTGTGTTCAGTCCGGATGGCACCACACTCGCTTCGGGGGGGTGGGACGGCACCCT
>JAJEGI010000048.1 GCA_022819945.1 Candidatus Poribacteria bacterium | reverse complement strand
CTTTGCCCTCGGCTATACCTTCTGCTTTGCCCTCGGCATAAACCCGGTTTCTAAACAACTTTGCATACCCAAACATGATTTCCTCCAGTATATGTGAGAGAATAAAAAAGAAGCCAACAATCAACGCCATCAGAACAGACGTTCGCGTTAACAATGTTCCACCTAATGCTTCCAACTTCCAGCCAAAGAAAACTTCAAGTAATAGATTTAGTATTACAAGACTTGAAAAAATCCGAGCGAATACATAGAACCATTTTCGCGGGATCCGGACTAACGATACATAGTCCTTATCATTTGATTCCATCAACTGAAATGTCCTTTCAAAATGGGCAGTGGTAAAAGATGCGATACACAAGGCAATCGCTTTACTTCCACGTTGATACGTTAATTATAGCCCAGAGTAGATGGAAATGTCAAGGATTTTTTATCAAGATTTTCTTGAAAAATTGTCCGATTTTATGCAATAATAAGGTAACTTGAGTGTTGTGGATAGGATTTATAGCAAGTTTCGGAAGAGCGGGAGGGATAAAAATGGCAGTACATCTCTTAAGTGACGCGCAAATGCGGCGTTTCATTGTGAACGGCTTCGTGACCGTTACAACCGAGCTGCCCGCGCAATTTCACGATACAGTCTACGAGAAAACGGTAAGCGTCTTTGACAAGGAAGGGAATCCCGGTAATAATCTTTTGCCGAGGATACCAGAGATTCAACAGGTTTTTGACGACCCGAACGTTAGGGGTGCCTTGACAAGTCTGCTCGGTGAGGATTATTATATGCAGCCGCACCGCCATCCGCACTACAATCCGCCCGGTAGTGGTGGACAAGGGATGCATCAAGATGGCGGGAAACGGTGGTCGCATCATACGCGCAGGCTACTGGTTTTCTACTACCCGCAAGACACACCTATTGAACTCGGCCCGACCGGCGTAGTGCCGATGAGTCACTACTTTAGTACACGTGAGGGTTCGGAGGTTGCACCGGAACAACCCATTGTCGGCGAAGCCGGAACGGTTGCTTTCGCGAACTATGACCTATGGCACCGCGCCATGCCCAACAGTAGTGAGAAAAAACGCTACATGATGAAATTCCTCTATGCCCGGATGTCCGAACCAGAAGCACCGACGTGGACAAACACGGAAACGGAATGGGCAAACGGAACGCCTGTGGGACCCGCTAAATATCAAGAGATGTTCCGACATCTCTGGAACTGGCATCGTGCCGTGGAGGATAGCGACACAAACGGAACATCGAACGGTGAATCGCTGTCGGATTTGATCAGTTCACTCAATAGTACATCTGAATCAACAGGGTTGCAAGCGGCGTATGCAGTGCCTCAATTAGGGGAGCAGGCGGTACCTGCTCTGGTACGGTGTCTGCAAGAAGAATCGGAAATGACGCGTCGAAACGCCTGTTACGCGCTCAATGCAGTTGGAGCACCCGCTGTCGATGCACTGCGCGATGCGTTGAAGGATTCGTGTGAATACACCCGTGATAACGCTGCGGAAGCACTTGGGGATTTGGGAAATAAAGCAAAACCGGCAGTACCTGATTTGGTTGAGCTGCTCACAGATGAATCAGGTTCCGTACGTTCACACACAGTAGAGGCGTTAGGTACAACGGGTCAATCGAGTTCTGTTGCTGTTCCGGGTCTTATAAAGGCGTTGGAAGATGAAAGTGAGGGTGTCCGCCGAAGTGCGGTGTTCGCGTTAGCACGGATCGGTAAGGACGCTGAAGGTGCTGTTGAAGGGTTACAAAACATGCTGTTTGACACAAACCGCTATATCCGTGGCGATGCGGTGCACGCGCTTTACCGGATCGGTACACCAGAGGCGAAGTCGGTATTACTGCGTCATCTTCAAACGACACGTTGGTGCCCGATAACCTCACGGGAAAGTACGTTTTAGAGAAAGATTGGAAGGGTGGAAGCGTGGAAGGGCATTCTTCCATCCTTCATATCTTCGATTTTTCTGATCCGCTATGTAAAGAATTCTTCGTTATGGGGTCGGACATCGACCTCAAACGTCCACGCGCTTTTTTCCTGCTGCACTAATGCCCAATAGGTATCCGCGATTGCATCGGGTTCGAGGAGCGGCTCGTTCTCACTGAGTTTATAGCGTTGCCGCACGCCCGGCGTATCAATCACACCGTCAACAATGACATGCGCAACATGGATGCCGTGCGGGCCGACCTCGCGGGCGAGTGCTGATGCTAATCCGCGCGTCGCGAATTTGGCACTGCTGAACGCCAACGCGCCTGCCCTACCCCGAACAGCAGAAGTAGCACCCGTAAACAGAATGTTCCCACCGCCTTTTTTAAGCATCCCCGGCACGACCTGCTTTGAACAGAGGAACCCACCGAGCGTACAGACGCGCCACGCGCCCTCAAATGCTTCCGGGGTGAGGTCAGCGAAATTTCCCCACGCAGCGTTTCCTGCATGATTCACCAAGATGTCAGGATCACCGAGCTCCTCTCGAATACGATCAAAACTTCGCTCTACCTGCTCAGCCTCAGTAATATCTGTCGGGATCGGAATGGCTGTGCGTCCGGATTTTGACAATCGCGTGGATAGATTTTTTATGTAGGCGGATGAGCGGGACAGGAGTGCGACGTTACATCCCTCTCCTACAAATTTACGGGCGAGTGCAGCTCCTAAACCGGGACCGACACCTGCGATAACTGCTATTTTTTCCATAGTGATTCCTTCAGAACTCATGAAAATTTGAGCGTTGATCTGCTTTCGGTTCAATTTCCGTTATATAGACTTACGAAAATTTGAGCGTTGGGTTTCACTTGCATAGGACTTACACAGCCCCTTTGCAGGGTTTTTGCTTGGGTATTTCTTCAGGATTTCAAATCCCGCCTGCAAAGGGTCGGACTTACCGAAAGAGAAATACTGCAAAAACCGCCCGATATTTTATTCATGCCTGAGTGCGTCAATCGGATGAAGTTTCGCGGCTTTCCACGCCGGATACGCGCCGAAAAAGACACCTACAAACGCACTGACGACAAATGAAACTATTGCATACGTTACAGAAACCTCGGTTCGCCATCCCCAGATAGACGGTACGCCCTCCGCGCCCACGATCCCAACGCCAATACCGAGAATACCCCCGACAACCGCGAGCGTCGTAGATTCAACGAGAAACTGCGCGAGGATATCAATGCGCTGCGCGCCAACGGCTTTGCGGAGCCCAATCTCTTTTGTCCGTTCTGTTACTGAGACGAGCATAATGTTCATAATGCCGATACCGCCGACAACGAGAGAGACAACAGCGATTCCCAAAATCATATTGGTAAAAGTTTGGCTTGATTCTTCAAGTGTTTCCATGAACTCCGCTTGGTTACGGATGTGAAAATCAGGTTCCTTATTTACTGGGATTTCGTGTTGCTTTCGGATGAGTTCGGTTAACTCGGTTTCTGCTGCTTCAAGCAGTTTATCATCATTCGCTTGTACACTGATACTCGATAGATAGTCCGATCCGAAAACGCGCTTCATCGCGGTAGAATAAGGGATGAAAACCTGATCATCCGGGTTTCGCCATCCGCTCGCGCCTTTCTCTTTCATAACACCGACGACGGGGAAACTGACATTTTTAATTTTGACGATTTGACCGACCGGTTCGACGTTTTCAAAGAGCGTGTCCGCAACGGTCTTACCGAGGACACAGACACGGTCTCGTTGTCGGATTTCAAGCTCGGTGAAAAATCTGCCCTTCTCAACCGTAAAATTCGCTGTGACAAGGTATGCCGGAGAGGTGCCGACAATAGTTGTGTTCGTATTTTTATTGCGGAACTTCACTTGGGCGCGGCTGCTCACCTCAGGGGTGACATAGCCAAAAGTCTGTCCGTAGTCCTCTAACGCTTCCATGTCTTCGACAGTGAGGGTCCTACGCGCATCAGCGGAGCCACGTCCGCGAAACATGCTTTGTCCAGGTCGGACTGCGAGAATATTCGCGCCTAATGTCTGAATCCGTTCGGTAATATCGGCTTTCGCACCTTCACCGATTGAGGTTGTGGTTATAATCGCGCCGACCCCGATAATTACGCCTAACATTGTCAATAGAGATCGGAGTTTATTTGCCAACAAGGCACTTAATGCGTTTGCAAAACTTTCAAGGATACCCATAGCATTCGCTCCTATGTGTTGTCGCCTTTTTAACAACCTACAAACAAGTAATAGTATCTATCGGCCACGACCGCCGCCGGTCATTCGACGCATTGTGGACGCTGGATTCATCATCCGTTGCCGCCACTCTGCACTGCGACCGCCGCCCCCCCCGGGCCCAAAGCCGCCGATTGCAACGACATCACCTTCGGTGAGTCCTGAGATGATCTCGATCTTATCGAAGCTATTAACGCCCGTTACAACAGGTTGTGGTCGTCCGGGTTGACCGTCTGCACCCATGATCCTGACCATTTTCCTACCTCGCATATCAAGGACTGCTTCAGTTGGCAAAGTAAGGATGTCTGTTTTGTTAACAGCCGAGATCTGGACGCTGGCGTTCATACCGGGTTTGAGAAACGGCATTTTTGAATCTTCAGTCTCTGTGGGTTGAACTTCAGGCGGGGGTGCTTCTGCGGGTGGTTCCTCAAAGAAGGCACCGAACAGATCGACACCATCATCGTCATCAGTTTCTTCTTTCGCCTCGGCTACGTCAGCTTCTTCGGGTTGCTGTGTGGGTTGTTGTGCAGCGGGTTCTGGCAGTGTAGGTCTTGTTGGTGTTCCATCAGCACCCCCTTCTGCTTGACGTTGTTGACGCATTGCTCGGAAACGTTCGCGCTGTTCTTCCGTTAGATTCGCCATGTCTGGACGTTGCCCACCGCCCCATCGACCGCCAGCACCTCGTGCCATGCCGCGTTGGGGGGTGGTGGCGGCTACATTTTTCAACTCGGAGGTTACCTCAAAGGTTGTCACATTCTGGATAACCTGTCCTTGCGGGGCAATCTTCAGTACCTCACCCTAAAACGGCATATCGGGATAGGCTTCGACGTTAATCGTCACAGGTTGACCGATTTGGATTTTGCCGATGTCGGTTTCATCGACCTCAGTCACGACGTAGACGGTATCAAGGTCTGCCATAGTAACGATTGCCTGCCCTTCAGTTGAGGAGAGCGTGGAGAGGCGCGAAGTGATTAACTGTCCTTCTTCAACCTTTTTCTCAAGAATCGTTCCAGAGATGGGTGCCTTGATAACTGTATCGTCGTACTCAATTTGACGGAGTTCCAGCTGCACTTGATTGCGTTTGACTGCTAAACGCGCAGTTTCTATATCGCGTTCTTTTCGGGTAATTTGTTTCCGGTTCGCTTGTGCAAGTTTCAATGACTCTTGCGCCTGTACAATCCGTTGTTCCTGGAGTGTAATATCCATATCGCGTGTGGCTTCAGCCGCAACACGTTCATTGGCGAGGTCACGATTGAATTCCGCTTTCTTAATATCGGCTTTTCCCAATTCAAGTTCCGCTTCAGTGGCGGGTTTCTCCACCAGTTTCAGGTTTTCGGCAGATGATTTGTGCCGCGCTTCCGCAGATTTCAGTTGTGCCTGTGAAGATTCTAACGCAGCCAGTGAGATGAGTTCTTTCGCGTGAAGCGTTTTATTCCGTTCATGCTCTGCAGTTACCAGATCCAAGTTTGCTTTGTCCTGTTCCAAAGAGGCTTTCGCACGCTGTCTATTTTCGTCCCGGACCTCATCGGAGGTGAGCAATTTATACCGGATCTTGGCGATGTTAAGGCTATTTTCAGCATCCATGACCCCGCGTTGGTTGGCTATTTTCTCAAGACGGATATCTTCCTTGAGCTGGATGAGCCGTTGCTGGGCTTCAGCGAGAGATTCCCGTGCCTGCCGAATTTGGATGTCGGACTGCTCTCTCTGGAGTTCGATATCGATTTGTGCCTGTTGCAAGCGTGCTTTGGCAGATTGCAAGTCGGCTTGGGCTTGTTCTAAACTGATCTGGACGTAGGTCGTTTCAACTACAGCGATGATCTCGTCCTTCTCAACGTAATCACCTGCGTCAACCTTGAGTTCCAGAATCTTTCCACTCGCTTTGGAACTGACCTCAACAATATTCAACGGTTTGATCGTCCCTGTTGCGTCAATCGTGACAGCAATATCACCGCGTTCAACCGCTGCTGTTTTCATTGCTGACGCGCCAGCAGTGGCGGCATCATCTTTAGTGGCAAACACGATGCGTCCGACAACAACCGCAACGGCTACGACGAGCACGATTGCTCCAGCAATTGTAATAATTTTCCACTTTCCCATGACGGATTACTCCTTTCTGATAGAGTTATCAGTTGTCAGTACGCTGCGCTTCCAGTTATCAGAGTTATAAGTTAATCTCTTGTGGTTAT
This sequence comes from Candidatus Poribacteria bacterium, assembly GCA_022819945.1. Taxonomy (GTDB): domain Bacteria; phylum Poribacteria; class WGA-4E; order WGA-4E; family WGA-3G; genus WGA-3G. The sequence continues at coordinate 20,079 of JAJEGI010000048.1, read as the reverse complement.
TGGTTGTGTTTTGGTGTCCACAGCAGCCCTGAATACCACAATAAAGTATCTTATAACTGTTAACTGTTAACTAACAACTATTCCCTCTGAATACTTTCTTATGTTAGTCAAATCTGAAAGAGAAAAGTTCGTTATTTTCTACTACAATCGTGGCATATCAACGGCACTATCGCGACGTTCGTGCATATTCTTTTCCATCGCCTCAGGATAGCGATCCGGTAGATGTGAAACTTCGTTGAGTTTCTGAAGCGCGTCGCCTTCAAGTCGCCATCCCGCTGCACCGAGATTATCACGTAGGTGTCCGGTGTGCCTTGCACCGACAATCACCGAAGTCATCGCTCGCTGTTCAAGCACCCACCGCAAAGCGACTTGTGCTGGACTCTGTCCGATTTCATCAGAAACATCAAAGAGGGTTTGCAGCGTTTCATCGGCGTTGGCTGCGAAATAGCGTTGGGGATATGCCCACCCTTCCTCTGACCGAGTGCCACCGTGTGTGCGTTCGCCCGGCTTGTATTTACCCGAAAGGAATCCACCCGCTAACGGACTCCATACGACCACACCTAACCCTTTAAGCTCGCAGAGCGGAACGAGTTCTTGCTCTATATCCCGCACAACGAGACTATATTGCGGTTGATAACAGGCAAACTGTACCCAGTCGCGTGTATGGCTAATCCACAATGCCTCGGATAACCGCCACGCTTGGTAGTTGCTACACGCGGTATATCGGACTTTGCCTTGCTGGACGAGGTCATCAAGTGCGCGAAGCATCTCCTCTAATGGGGTTTGTGAATCGACGTGGTGAATATAGTAGATGTCCACATAATCCATCTGGAGGCGTGTGAGGCTGTCATCAATCGCCTGCATAATATGTGCGCGGGACATCCCTGAATCGTTGGGACCGGTGCCCATCGGATTGAAAAACTTGGTTGCAACAACCGCATCGCGTCGCCTGCCTTTGAGTGCCTTCCCAAGCAGCATTTCGGATTCGCCATCGGCATAAGAATTTGCGGTATCAAAGAAATTGACACCGGCATCCAAAGCGAGATCCACCATACGGCTTGATTCTGCCTCATCAGCACCGTGCCCGAAGGTCATCGTGCCTAAACAGATTTCGGACACCTTGAGTCCACTTTTCCCCAATCGTCTATATTCCACGCTTCCCTCCATGTTATGGTCGGTATGAAAAAGATTTCATTTTACACAACGGCAACGGTTTCGCCTTCTGAACGGAGTCCTGCCTCGTAGACCTTCATCACTTCCAGGGCAAACTCAAGCGATCCTTGCGCTGCTGGTTTGCCATCCAGAATACAATCACAGAAATATCGCATCTCTTGATAGAAACCTTGGACGAAAAGTCCTTTGTTTTCGAGTGTTCCGAGACTGAATTGCGGTTCCCAGACGACGGCACCACTCTCAAACCCTTCAGGGACATAACTGGTACTCCCGCTATAGTTGAAAGGCATGCCGCGTTGTAAAAGGACCCGGTTATTGTTCCGAATTTCGGCATGGCATCCATCGCCAAAGAATTGATAGAGTTCGGAGGGTTGCCCGTGCCTCGCGCCATCCGCGAGATGAAAATTCCCGAGTGCACCGCTTTCGTATTCCAAGATACACGCGCCGCCACCGCGTTCTCCGAGGCGAACGGTCACAGCAGACACCTTTCCACCGACGGCTACCATCAGCGATAGCGGATGACACCCATTCTGGAGCCAATTCGTATGCGTTCTCTCGCGTAGCACACGCTTCCCGTCGCGCGGAATCGTCATCGGATAGACCGCTAAGAGGCTTCGCAAGGGACCGTATGCCTCTGTTGCGAAAATCTCGATGATCTTCTGTGTCGCAGGCATGAACGCTTTTTTGAAGCCGACAACGACAACGCGATCTTTGCGATGGCGAATCATCTCCCGAACTTCGTCAGCGAACATTCCGGGAGGCTTCTCTAACCAGACGTGCATCCCCGCGTCCAGTGCTTCACAGGTCAGTTCGGGATGCAGACGTGGCGGCGCGCAGAGAAAGATAGCATCCAATTCCTCGTTCCGAAACATTTCCGCCATACTCGGATAGCACGCTTTCACGCCGTATTGTTCGGCGGTGATCCGGGCGCGGTCAAGGTCAAGATCGCAAAATGCCTTTAGCCGTACTGGAAGAAATGTTAGCGTCGGTAAGACGTTCCGATAGCCGTGTGAACCGACACCGACGACGGCAATATTCAGCCTTCTCTCAAATTCCCTTTGATAGCTCATTTTTTAAATTACCTTGCGGTTCGGTCAGGTGAACTGGGGATTTGACGTTCTTTCCCGTAGATCCGCTTTCCACTTCGTTCCAAGCTACGCGCTTGAGACTAATTTCGTCTAATCCCTTAACTTACCTTGCGGTTCGGTCAGGTGAATTGGGGATTTGATGTTCTTTCCCGTAAACCCGTCTGCGCCGTTGTTGCAGGCTACATGTCTGGTAGAAAGTTGTAGCCTGTTCTAAAATCTGTAAAGTCGCAAGCGCGTGTCTTTAAACTTGCAAACTTTAGGACACTTCACAACTTTGAAACTTTCGTCTCGGTTTCGGTTAAGACACAGGGGTTACAAAAGCACGCTATCAAGATACGCATCCAGATCCCTTTTCATTTTTTGCAACTCCCCTTGGTCGATGTACATCATGTGTCCCGCCTGATAGTAAGCCATCGTGATGTTATCCTGCAAGGATGCATCGAGTCCGAGGTGGCTGAAGGTATATTCTGATGCCAAAAACGGCGTTGCTAAGTCGTAATACCCGTTCGCGACATACACTTTCAAGGCAGGATTCATTGTCATCGCTGAACGCAAAGTATCGGCGACATTGACGTATTCGTTCTGGTGATCGCTGTAGTTCCACGGATGCACACGCCGACTCAGGATTTCATAAGGGAGATCCGATTCAAATTCGAGTTCGCCGCGGACATAAGCGTTGAGCGTAGCCGTATAAGCACCTTGGACGACTGCAGAACTCGGATCATATTCATAATTTTCTCCTGCTGAATCGCGGTCAATCCCTTTGTATCGGCTATCAAACCGACCGACTGTCCGCGCTTCATCGCGGAGCAGCTCCTTACAAAACCGGGCAATATTAATCCGCAAGTCGGTACGTTCGATGTACTCAGGTGTGAGTCCTGTGTAACTGGCAAGTTTCTTAACAATATCGGCACGTTCCGCTATGGAGATATTGCTGCCTTTCATCAATGCGACTGCGTAATCACCTATCGCAAATTCTCTGACCTCGTCGATGAAAGTTTCTAAGTCCGTACCGGTTTCGCCCAATCTGTTGTGATAAAACGCTGTCGCTGCATAAGTCGGCAGGAAGAGGATATACGGTAGATCGTTGCCCGGTGCGAACCGAATTGTCTGGAAGTTAAGAACGACCGAAACGAGCATGATACCGTTGAGGTAGGCACCGTGCCGTCCCTGAAGGTAGCCTGCAAGTCCACCCGCGCGGGTTGTTCCGTAGCTTTCACCGATAAGGAACTTCGGCGATTCCCAGCGTTTATAGCGTCCCAAGTAGAGCAGAATAAAATCGCCGACGGATTCAATATCTCTTTTGAACCCGTGGAACTGCTTCGCTTCTTCACCCGGTACGGCTCTGCTGAATCCTGTGCTGACGGGATCGATGAAAACGAGATCGGTTTTGTCTAAAATAGAGCATTCGTTATTGGTCAGTTGGTAGGGCGGTTGCGGCAATTCGCCATCTGCGTCGGGCTTGACGCATCTCGGTCCGAGGACACCCAAATGCAGCCATACGGATGAGGAGCCGGGACCGCCGTTGAAGGAGAAGGTTATCGGACGCGTGGCAGTGTCTTCTACATCATCACGCGTATAGGCAATAAAGAAAACAGCGGCTTTCGGTTTCTCGCCTTCCTTATCGACTTCCTCTTTCAGGATAAGCGTACCTGTCGTTGCGGTGTAACGAATCTCCTCCCCATTAATGGTAACGCTATGATGTGTAACCGAGAGTTTATCCTCGGGTGTATCGTCGTTTTTCTCTTCATCGTTGGTTTCTTCAGATTCTTTTTTTTCTTCTTCGCTCATATCGAATTCCTCTCTCTATTTTTTGATTGATAAGACTTGGCATATTGCCTTATTGAACGCATTATAGCATATTTTGCAGAAACAGGTGGACAATTTTTTCTTGATTTTAGGCTATATCTGTGGTATACTTTGGTAAAAGACATCACGCTGAATAAAGGAGCTATCAAAATGGCTGATCAAGATTTCAGGGAAAGGGTTCTCGAAAGTTTGGCGCGGATCGAATCACAAGCGAGAGAAAACAATGCTCGTTTGGAAAAACGGCTTGATTCTCTGGACACGCGTGTAGGCACTCTGGAACGCGATGTGGGATGGATAAAGGGAAAATTGGAAGGTAAGCAAGAAGGCAGTAGTAGAGTGTTAACTGTTCTGACTGCATGTACTGCCGTTGGAGCCGTAATTATAGCCCTTATTGCCTTGTTGAACTAAACGTCCGCCTTTGAACCTACTTCAAAATCTGCTATTATACCTGCATGCCGACACTCAACCTAAAACCTAATCACAAAGCAATCCGAGACTACTACGCCACGCTGCAGCAATACGAACAACACGCCATCACACACGAAGGCGCGGTCAGCTCACCCTTTGATACGCTCTTACAAGCCTGTGCAAAACAGGTAAACGCTACGCTCGTTCCGCAATATGCTATGCGCACCCCGAAAGGAAACCGTATCGTCATTGACGGCGTGGTACTCGACGAATACGGACTCCCCTTCGCCTATTGGGAGGCAAAAGATATAGACGACGATATCCTTAAAGCCGTCCAAGAAAAACAGGATGCAGGCTACCCACTCGACAATATCCTGTTCCAGACCCCACAGCGCGCCATCTTATACCAAAACGGGCAGATGGCATTGGACCTTGACATCACCGCACCGGCGGGTCTGATTGCCGCACTTCAATATCTTTTTGCTTACACCGCACCCGCACTCGACAATTGGCACACCGCCGTTTCGGATTTCAGAGAACACGTGCCAGACCTCGCAAATAGATTGAAAGCACTCATTGAACAACGCCACGAAACGGATCCAGCGTTCAAGAAGGCGTTCACCGGTTTTTACGACACCTGCCGAACCGCGATTAACCCAGACCTCTCACAAGATGCCGTTGAGGAGATGCTCGTTCAGCATATCCTCACTGAACGTATCTTTCGGACAGTCTTTAATAATTCTGCTTTCACCCGCCGGAATATCATCGCACGCGAGATCGAAAACGTCGTTGACACCCTGATCCGACAGGCGTTCAGTCGTGAGGAATTTCTTAAACCGTTAGACCGGTTTTATGTCGCGATTGAACAAGCCGCGATGCTCTGTAGAGACTTCACCCAAAAACAGCACTTCCTCAACACGTTTTACGAGAAGTTTTTTCAGGGATTCTCCGAAGATGTTGCAGACACACACGGCATCGTCTATACGCCACAACCGATTGTCGATTTCATGGTGAAAAGCGTTGCGCATCTCCTTGAGACCGAGTTCGGTCGCGCCGTGTCCGACAGCGGCGTGCATATCATCGATCCGTTCGTTGGGACGGGCAACTTCATTGTCCGTCTCATGCAGGATATCCAAGGCACAGCGTTAGCGGAGAAATATCGTCACGAGCTCCACTGTAACGAGGTGATGCTCCTACCCTACTACATCGCCAGTCTTAACATCGAACAGGAGTTTTTCCAACGTACGGGAACGTATCTGCCGTTTGAGGGGATCGCACTCGCGGACACCTTCGAGTTGCTTGAGCAGGATCAAGGCGAACTCTTTACACGTGAGAACACGGAACGCGTGAAGAGACAGAAAGCGGCGGATATGTTCGTCGTTATCGGCAATCCGCCTTACAACGCGTGGCAGGTCAACGATAGTGACAACAATAGGAATCGAAAATACGCGGTGATGGACAAGCGGATTACAGACACCTACGCCGCAGATTCCAAAGCGACACTCAAAAACGCACTCTATGACCCTTATGTAAAAGCGATTCGATGGGCTTCGGACCGGATTGGGCAGGAAGGTATTGTCGCATTTGTCACAAACAATGGATTCCTTGACGGACTGGCGTTTGATGGCATGCGAAAACACCTTGCGGACGATTTTGACGCTATTTACATTCTGGATTTAGGCGGAAACGCCCGGAAGGGATTGAAGGTTTCCGATGCCAATGTGTTCGGCATTCGGGTCGGCGTGAGCATTAATCTATTTGTGAAAAATAAGGGTAAATCATCAGAGAACCCCAATATCTTTTATTTTCGTACCGATGACTTGTGGAACCGAGAAAGAAAGTTTAATTTTCTCAATAAACACCAACACACAGGAAACATAGAATGGAATTCAATTCAACCGAATAAACAGCACACATGGTTAACCGAAGGACTCCACGCCGAGTTTGACACCTTTATCCCGATGGGAACGAAGGAAGCAAAAGCAAGTAAAGATGCAACAGGGAACGTGATTTTCAAGACTTATAGTAATGGCGTTAAGACTAACCGAGATGCGTGGATTTATAACTTCAACAGAAACACTCTTACTGAGAACGTTCAGAGAATGATTAGCACTTACAACGGTGAAGTGGATCGGTGGAAGCGTCGAGAAGACCAACGGGTGAATGTCAGTGATTTTGTAATTTACGATGACTCAAAAATCAAGTGGGATCAGGAATTACGTCGGCACTTGCAACGTGGTAAATATGCCGAATGGACACACGACAAAGTGCGCGTCTCACTCTACCGTCCATTCACAAAATCCAATTTGTTCTTCGACCGCGTTCTAAACAATAGAGTCTATCTGCTTCCATCCATTTTTCCGACACCTGATATCGAGGCGAAAAATAAGATAATATGTGTGGCAGGCATTGGTAATAGAAAAAGTTTTGGATGCCTTGCGACCAACAATATTCCTGCCTTAGATTTAGCATTTGAGAAGGCTCAATGTTTTCCCTTCTACACCTACGACGAGGATGGCACAAACCGCCAAGAGAACATCACCGATTGGGCATTGACAGAATTCCGAGAACACTACAGCGATGACACCATCTCTAAGTGGGACATTTTCCACTACAACTACGGTCTCCTGCATCACCCCGCCTATCGTGAGAAATACGAGAGGAACCTCAAGCGCGACCTCCCACATATCCCCTTCGCCGAAGATTTCTGGGGATTTGCGAAGGCAGGCGCACAGTTAGCATATCTCCACGTCAACTACGAATCCGTTCCGAAATACGATAAACTCCGAAAAGTTGAAACCCCCGGCATGCAGGTCAATTGGGATGTAGAGAAGATGAAACTCTCTAAAGATAAAACGCAGTTGAAATACAACGACTTTCTCACACTGGACGGTATTCCTGCAGAGGTTTACGACTATCGGTTAGGCAACCGTTCCGCGTTGGAGTGGATTGTCGACCAGTATCGCGTCAAGGTAGATAAACGGAGCGGGATTGTGAATGATCCGAACCGTGCGGGGGAACCTCAGTATATTGTGGATTTAATTGGGCGTGTTATCACCGTGAGTCTGAAAACGGTGGAGATTGTTAAAGGACTCCCGCCATTGTAACCCAATACCTCTTCTGTAGGAGCGAGCTGTGCTCGCGATCTTCCTCATTTTATTTCAAACACTACCCCCGCTCTGTAGGAGCGAGCTGTGCTCGCGATCTTTTTCTTTTTTCTTTTAGATCTTCCTCATTCCATCTCAAACACTAACCCTCCCCCTCTGTAGGAGCGAGCTGTGCTCGCGATCTTTGTCCGCGATCTTTGTCTTTGTTGCCCGCGATCTTCCTCATTCCATCTCAAATTTACACCGCCAAAACGGATAATCCTTCGCAGCCTTTACCAATCCTGACCGCACTGGGTTCTGGTAACAATATTCAATAATAGCATTCAATGATTCATCCTGTCGAATACCGTGATCGTGGTAAGCAGGTTGCCAAATCGAACCCGTACGACCCAAACACGCATTAATCTGTTTCGCTGTGTGGCTTTTGAAGGACTGTATGAGTCTTGATAATGTTTGTTTACTGCCGAGTTGGATAACAGCGTGGATATGATCTGGCATCACAATCACACAAAACCATCTGAGTCTCTCGTGGGTTTCGAGCCAGTCAAATGCCTGAAAAATGATGTCTGCGGTTTTAAGAGTTGCCAGCAGGGGATTTTTGTTAAGTGTGGTGAGTGTGAGATAATAGTAGGTGCCTGGTATTGAGCGTCTGCCTTTTCGGAGTTGACGATGTCCGCGGGTAGGTGTCTGTTGCATTTTATATTCCTATAGGTATCGCGAGTGGTGGTTGCGCCGAGAAAAAAGTTATGGTTAGATATCGCGAGCACAGCTCGCTCCTACAGAACATTGATTTAGCATACGGTATCGCGAGTGGTGGTTGCGCCGAGAAAAAAGTTATGGTTAGATATCGCGAGCACAGCTCGCTCCTACAGATGAATCCGTTTATGACAGCATTTACACACCGCTATTAGATCATTGAACCGTTCTCTGCCGATATGTTTATAAGTCTCGTGGTGCACTAATGATAGCATATTTAATCGAAACAGTCAAAGGAAAGTCGCGGAGAGAATCGGGGTTAGAAACCCCTCCTACAGATGTTATTCGGGATGCTGACAAAGCGCGCCTGCTTGGCTGGAGAAACTGTCGAGTCGCGACTGGGCGTGCTTCGCAGTGAGAATCCTATAAAAAAGCATCCGCTAATTGGTTCATACGACGCAAAGAATTTGACATAATCTCAAAATATGCTAAACTCTATACAAAGGAGAAACACCATGAATAAACCGATTCGCTTAGGACTGATTGGCTGTGGTGGGATTGTGCAAATTACGCATGCCCGTGCCTACCGCGCCCTCTCGGATACTGTTCAGATCACTGCACTGGCGGATGTCGTCCCAGAAAACCTACAAAAGATTGGCGAAATGTTTGATGTGCCGACAGACAACCGATACACAGATTACCGCGAGATGCTGGAACACGCAGCACTTGATGTCGTGACGATCGCTACACCGCACTCACTTCACGCCGAGCAGGTCATCGAAGCCGCAAACGCAGGCGTGGCGATCATCTCGGAAAAACCGATGGCGACAAACTTAGAAGAAGCAGACGCAATTCTGGAAGCAGTACGCCAGAACGATGTGCCTTACACAGTGGTACATAACTATATCTTCACTGCCGGGATGCGCGCGGCGATGACAGAACTTGAGGCGTTAGGTAAACCGCATTTCGGACGAAGTGCTGGCATGGGATTGAAGCCTGCAGATTTTTCGGCGGATCATCCGACACCTGCGTTCGCGTGGCGTGCCAGCAAAGCGAAAGGTGGCGGCTGTATCATCGACACGAGTTACCACGAAATCTATTCTGTTTGTACGCTGATGCAATCCCCTGTCCGCTATGTTGAGGCACGGGTGCAAACGATGCAGCTTGACATTGATGTTGATGACATCGCCATGCTGCTATGTGAACACGAAAACGGGGCGATCACGACTGTTTCTGGTGCGTGGTGCGTCCCCGGTACGGATTCGGGGTGGTGTGAGATGCACGCTGAAAACGGTTCGCTACGCGTCAATCATCGTCACAACGTAGAAAATGCACTCCGTCGTTTCACGAGAGCGGACGGCTGGCAACAGTTGGAACTCCCTGAATTTGATGAGGCAGAGCGTATGGATGCAAGCGGTCATGCCCGCTACTTTATGGAGACCTTTAGGGCAATCGCTGCGGGTGCAGCGGTACCTGTGCGTCCAGAGATGGCGTATCATAACCTCTCGATTATCGAAGCGGCACGCAAGGCTACAACGGAACGCCGTGCGATTGAAATTTCATCACCATAGAAGCGTTAACTTTTTTGGAGAAATATCACTAAACACCTACGTCAGAACGCCACAACACGCTGGAATCAATGTAGCACTGAAAGGAGACCAGAAGCATGCATGCCGAACAACGCCAAGCAGAAATAGATGCTGAACAGGACGCTAAAACCGATACCAATAAACTTATTTGGGTCATTGCCGGTTTCATTGGAAACTTTATAGGCATTCTCATCGCATACATCTATCAGCCAGGACCACGTGCCTCACAGTTCTTGGAGAAGCCAGAGGAATATAAGGCGTTTTATACAGATACCTACAAAATTAAAGTCCGAGCCATTCAACTCACTTATGCGTTAATCGGGTTCGCAATACTTGTCGCTGGCTGGTTCATAGTCAATCTGGTTGTCTTTGGCATCATCGCAAATATGGCAAGTCGAGCAGCATAATTTGGGGTGAAGGTATCCTCGTAAGGAGATCCGATGAAAAAAGGTATAATTTTCCAACTTTTGGCTGTTCTGATGTTTACCTCGGCTTTGAACATGCCGTTACAGTGTTTCGCACAGCAAAACACGGTCGCGCTTGATGCGAAAACGGATGCGGAATATGATGCCGAAGACGATGTGAACACAGCGTTGTGGCTTGGTGCTGGCGGCGTTTTAGGCGTAGCGGGTAATTGTTTGCTCGGAAGCCTTGCTGTAGGCGGTGCTTTCATCTATCAGCCAGTGCCACCCGCCGAGCGACTCTTGGGGAAATCGGCGGAATACGTCAGCTTTTATACGGATGCCTATAAGGCGCGAATGCGTAGACTTCAAGTGGTTGCTGCTACGAAAGGGGCAGCAGGGGGCGCGGCGGTTTTCTTCCTGTTAGGCACGCTGAATATAAAGCCGTGGGCGGATTTTGTTATCTGGTAGAGGGTGCCAAATCCAGGATTTACGCGAATACGGATGCGAATAGAAGATTAGAAAAGGGGAAGATTGGGCTGTTCTCCTCCCCACTTCTATCCAACAAGAAAATAGAGATGTAAATCCTAACGCTATGAACGTAAGAGGTGCCGCAATGCGTTTGCGATGATATCCTCTTCTCCAGCATTGAGGGTATAGGCATTAATCACGAGTGTCTCTTTCCCGTGCGTGTTCACCTTGATACGCGGCGTTCCAGCGTCCAACCCACGTGCGATCTCCACTGCGTCCCTACCACTACACGTAACATGCAGGTTGGAAAGCGTATGGCTATTTTCTTGGTAACGGACTTCACAGGAGACACCATCGATATTCTCAAGACCTTGTGCAAGTGCAGCGTATCTCACATCCTGTTCCTTGGACCGCTTATCGTGATCTGTCGAGAGCCAGATATCAATAGCCGTCACCAACCCGATAATCTCCTGCCGATCAACCTTCATCCCGCGTCCGACGGGTCGAGGTCCGATGAAGCCGTGCCGCCGCACCGTCTCAATTAGATCCTTCCTACCACAGACGAACCCTGTAGAATGTGGCGCGTTGAAATACTTGCCACCAAAACAGACGAGATCAGCAGATTGGGCGTTGCGTCGAAAGTAATCAAGCGGATAGATTTGAGACGCTGCATCGGCGATTAACGGGAGATCATGCGCGTGCGCAATCTCAATTGCTTCTTCTAATGGGACGGCTTTACCTTGGTTCGGTTGGATGAGATAAGCCAGCGCGGCGGTGTTTTCGTTGATAGCAGCCTTTAAGGCATCGGCAGTGCAGCCATTTTCGTCGCCTACATTAATCAGTTTACTGCCCGGAATCGTAAATGCGCGGTCGTAGGAGTAGTGTTGCATCTTCTGAAAAACGATTTCGTCTTTCAGTCCGGTGGTATCCGGTAATTGCGCACACTTGTCAGGATCACTACCGGTCATGACGGTTGCTGATGCCAAGACGAGTGCGGTATAGCACCCCGCGGTGATATAGGCATCTTCAACCCCTAACCTCTCGGCGATGAATTGCCCCGATTTTTCGAGCAATTCTTCCATTTCGACGTAACTTTCATCTGCTTGGCGCATCGCGTCTCGGACTGCTGGAGAAGGCGTGGAGCCACCTCTCACAGTCTGGTTGCCAGTCGCATTAATGACGGGGCGCGCGCCGAGTTTTTTGTAGACATTTCCCCAACCTGTATTTGCCATGAGAAGTCTCCTTGGGTACGAGTTATCAGTTACCAGTTACGAGTTGCCAGTTAAGAGTGCCTCGCAGTGAGAGTCGGATTCATCAAGTCGTTTTCTTACTGGTTACTGAAAACTGGTTACTGGCAACTATTCCCTTTTATCATTTAGAGGATCGTCAATTCATCTTCATCACCGGTTTCCGCTAACACTGTCTCCAATTCTTGGGCGACCGCGCCGAACGCTTCGGATTGCGGGGATTCTGGATGCCCAGCAACGATTGGCACACCAATATCACCCGCAGTGCAGACTTCAGCATCAAGTGGGATCTGCCCCAAGAACTCGACACCGAATCGCTCACTCATATTTTTCCCGCCATCTTTCCTGAAGATTTCTGTCTTCTCGTTGCAATGCGGACAGAGGAAATAGCTCATATTTTCAATGATGCCGAGAATCGGGACACCGAGCCGTTCAAACATAGCGACACCCCGTCGGACATCCGCAAGCGCGACATCTTGTGGGGTTGTGACAATAAGCGCGCCGGTCAATGGAATCGCTTGTGTTAAAGACAAGGCGACATCACCGGTACCGGGGGGTAGGTCGATGATGAGATAATCGAGTTCTTCCCATTCTACATCGCTCAGGAGTTGGCGTATAGAACTGTGTAGCATCGGTCCGCGCCAGATCATCGCCTGTTCTTCTGGCACCATAAACCCGATTGACATGAGTTTAATGTTATGGCGCACGAGTGGGATAAGCTTACGCTCTGGACTCACCTTCGGTTGTTCCTGGATGCCCATCATTGTCGGGATACTGGGACCGTAAGCATCAGCGTCCATCAGACCGACTGCGCCCCCCGCATTCGCTAAGGAGATCGCGAGATTGGTCGCGACAGTAGATTTTCCAACACCGCCTTTTCCACTGGCGACCGCAATTTTATATTTGATATTCGGTAGTGTTATATTTTGGGGTTGCTGCTGTTGTGGCGGTGCCTGTTGCTGCGGTTGCCGCCCGGAGATTTGTGAACCGCTGATTACCTTTAGGTCAGGATGTCCCTTTGCCTCTGAACCTGACTCGGACTTGGGCTTTTTGTCGTCGCCTTTTTTAAGAAATCTCATATATGTGCTCCTATAGTCTATTTATAGAATGGGTTGTCAGTTTTCAGTTTTCAGTCACCAAATGTTACGGCATTCCAGAAAATAGTTTAACATTTTTTTAGATAATTTTGTATAATACGTTCAAGACGCACATAAGTCAACACAATTTAGGCGAAGTTTCCGATCTCGCCGAATAAAACGTCCGGTAATTATAGACTTTAAAGGACAAATAGGCTAAAAGGAGTTTCTATGAACATTCTGATGTTAAGACATTCTGCTGGATTTGAACATAGCTACCTACCCGATGCGGAAGTTGCGCTGAAGCAGATCGGTGCAGCAAACGGGTGGAACGTTACCACAACACACCGATGCGACCGTATTAATGCTGAGAATCTCGAAAAACAGGACATCCTCGCGTTCGCAACAACGGGCAATTTGCCATTTGATGATACCCAAAAAGAGGCGTTGTTGCGTTTCGTCCGTAACGGAAAAGCGTTCTTTGGTATCCACAACGCAACGGACACCTGCTACGACTGGCCCGAATACGGCGAAATGCTCGGCGGCTATTTCGCTGGACACCCGTGGCACGAAGAGGTGAACGTCATCGTTGAGGATACCGACCACCCAGCGACCCGTATGTTAGGTAACAGTTTCAAGGTCGTTGATGAAATCTATACCTTCAAAGCGTGGGATCGCTCCAAAACACGGGTACTGATGCGTTTGGATAACGATTCTATTGATGTCTCCCGCGGCAATCGCGAGGACAACGATTACGCCCTCGGCTGGTGCCATACTTATGGACAGGGACGCGTCATGTACACCGCACTCGGTCACCCTGATGCACTTTGGAGCGAAAAATGGTTCCATGAACACATCACAGGCTGCATCAAATGGGCAGGCGGACTCGAAGATTAGCGACCTCGCCCCCTTGCAGGCGGGGTTTGAAACCCCGCCTGCAGTGCTTTATATAACCCCTGTGGCGCGCAGCAGGGTCTCCTGCACCAACAATTCATGAGACACCGGACGATCAGGCGGTTGGTCTCCCGCAATCGTCGCCAAAAACGCATCGAGTTCAAGCTCGTATGTGCGTTGACGGCTCTCACCGTCTATCTCAACGACCTGTTCACCTTCCGAATATCCATCCTTTGCTGTTTCCAAACAGAGACGAATCTTCAACCCTGGCTCAAAAGGTTCTACGATAATAGCACTCCCCGCGCTACCGTAGACTTCAAACCGGCGCGCAACGGGTCTCGGTTCCAAAGCAGAAATAGAGATAAACGCCATCGCCTTTTCAAATTCATAGACTGTGAGCGTGTTATATTTGAAAGGTTCAACCGAACCGCCGTCGTTTCGGAGGAAAGACGTGACCTTCTCGGGTCGTCCGAGGAGCCAGAGCACTTGATCAAGGACGTGTCCACCCAGATCAAAAAAGATACCGCCGACGTGTTGGCTGATGCGTGTGCGTGCTTCAAGAGAGATGTTGGTTGACATGTGGGCGCGAACCGAAAAAACATCGCCTAAAAAGCCGGAGTGCACCCATTCGGCAACCTGCTTGAAGGCGGAATGATACCGGAGCATATATCCCAACTGGACGTGTAGGGATTTCTCCTGCGCGGTATTGATAACGCGTTGCCACTGTTCCCAATTTTCGCCAGCGGGTTTATCGTACCAGACGTGTTTTCCAGCGTTCACAATCTGCTCGGTCTGATCCAAGCTTTCGGCGTTATTGCCTTCCGACGCGATTGCGACAATGGTATCATCGCTGAGCATCTCCTCGGCATCGTCATACCAGTGGACACCCTCAAATGTCCCGCCATTCGCCTGAAGTTTTTCGCGTTGTTCTGCATCGGGTTCAAACACGCCTGCGACTTCCACATCGGGATTGACAAGCATCGCCTGCATCTTGCCGCGTGCGTGTCCATGCTTTGTTCCGTATTGTGCCATCCGTATTTTCGCCATATTTTATCTCCCCAAAATCTGAGGTTGGTAATGTAGTGTTGTATGGCTATTATATGGACGCGAGATTGGATGTCAAGGAAATATTTAAGTTTTCAGTCGTCAATTTTCAGTTATCGGTGGGTGTGCTTTCCAATCATAGACGGGGCCTCGGTTGGCGGAAAAACAAGCGATGGTTTCCTTTCACCGCTTGTTTCGGTACATCGGTTCGTTTTGATAAAGATTATGAGGTTATGTGTTTGTACTTTCCCAATCTATCTCATCAAGCGATTTTGCTGCCAAAGCTTGCTCAAATAGCGCGTCCAGCTGCGATAGTTGTTGGATCGCGTTAATACGGTTCGCAAAGGGTGGAGGGATATGACCAAGTTGTCGCTGTAGAAGTTTGAGAACGGCATCGCGTTTGGCGCGGAGCTCGCCTTGCTCAATACCTTGTTCAATACCTTGTTCAATACCTTGTTCAATACCGCGTTGAATAACGCGTTCATAAAAAGGTGATTCTTGCATGATTGCCTCCAATGTCGGATCCTGAAAAGGTTCCGGGGCCCGACTTCTACCTCCGAGGTCTTCAACGCTAACGCGGCCAAGGCACGTGGGAACTTGCTGGTAATGTGTTTGAAAAGTTCATCGTAACCTGACATACAAATAGTATAATGGCTTTTACGCGAAAATGTCAACGCTTTTTTTCACACGTCTCTCTGTTTGCTATCCAGTGCAAAAGCAACACCCGCGAGAACTATTTCCGCCATAGGCACCTTTTCTGTTTCCACGCCCCTATTCCACCACAAGCCAGAAGCAAGATATTTCCCACAAGGTGAAAACGCCAAGGCATTCGGATATATATCATGCGGAAGCGTCCAGAGTGTTCGACAACTATTGACATCCCACAATCGGATTTTCTTTCCCATCCCACAAGCAATCTTATGACCGCAAGGTGAAAACGCGACAGCATCGACAGGTTTGTCCCGGAAACCAGGAATTTCTTTCCCAGTATCAATGTCCCATAGATTTGCCATCGTGCCAGAAGAACTCGGAATACTTACAAGGTTTCCCGCCAACACAATCAGAGACATTCAATTGTCCATTTTTCGATTGAATTTTCACCCCCAGGCCCGGTAGGTTCGGTTTTGCGGTGTACTCACCCAAATGCGACGTGCATTCCTAACCGAACCGGATCCAAAAAAAAAAGACGTGAAATTCAATAAATTCTTAAAATTGAATGGCTCTGGGTCTATGGACAGAAAAAATTGACAAAAAAGGGTAACACCTTTACAATACATAAAAAAACAGAGGCAGGACATAAAATGAAAATTGCAATATGCAACGAGATGTTTGAAGATTGGAAAATCGAAGATGTTTTCACATACACGGCTGAACTTGGCTACGAGGCGGTTGAGATCGCGCCGTTTACCTTGGCAGATTCAGTATTAGACATCAGCCAGACGGAACGGGCGCGTATCCGTAAAGCGGCGGAAGCTGCGAAGATAGAGATTGCAGGGCTGCACTGGCTGCTCGTCTCGCCACCTGGGTTGTACGTTAATCACCCGGATGCCGAGATTCGTGAGGAGACGCGCGATTATTTTCTCGCATTGGTAAACCTATGCGCGGATTTGGGGGGCGAGGTGATGGTCATCGGTTCGCCACAACAGCGGAACGTGATGGACCCGCTGAGTTTTGACGAGGCGTGGGAATACGCACGGGCAACTTTTTCAGAAAGTGCCGCACTGGCAGGCGAAAGAGATGTCATGCTCTGTATGGAACCGCTATCCAGCGATCAGACGAACTTCATTACGCACCCCGATAAAGCCGTTGAGATGGTGAAAGCCGTCAATCACCCGAATTTTCAGATGATTTTGGATGTGTGTAGTACCGCGAAAGAAGGAATTGATATGCCGACGCAGATCCGTAAACACGCGCCGCACGTCGCACATTTCCACTCCAATGACGACAACGGTTACCTCCCCGGTTCTGGTAATGTTGACTATCCACCCATTATTGAGGCACTGAAAGAGATTGACTACAAGGGGTACGTCTCGACAGAGGTATTCGATTTCAAACCGGATCCGCAGACGATTGCGAAACAGAGCATCGAATTTGTGAAGTCGCTACTGTAACGTAAGTTGCCACCTGTAGCACAAACTTTCCAGTTTGTCCCCGAAAATGCCGCAAACTAAAAGTGGACGCTACAAAATGCTTAGATAATCGACATTTTTCAGTGAAACACAGGGCTATTGGTCTAAAATCTTGTTAGTAGCAACTTGGGTTATTGTAGGAGAAAATCAATGGAAACCACTATCCACGAGTGCTATACTGAATATACGACGCTTAGAAATGAGATGGAACGTTGGCTGAAACAGAGTATGTTGCTCGATCCGCCGGGTCCAAACGATGGTGGCGAGGATGAAGCAAACTACGCCCTAGCATGGTTCCCACACTATCTCATCACTGGCGATGCAACTGTCCTACAGCATTTTGGGACGCTGAAGGCAGCACTGCTCGGTTGGGTGAAGCGTGATTGCTTCCACGGTTATGAACCGAAGGCAGAGGCACATCACGGACCGGAACCTTTTCTGCTTTTCTTGCCTCGCTATATCGGACTCGTACCTGAGGATGCGGAAGCTGTTAACCTATTGACAGACGCAGCGGAACATATCGGCAATTGGGTGCCAGAAATCCCAGCGTGGTATGATTACGACCGAGACGTGTTCATCGGTTATAACATCGGTAGCCGTGACGTGACGAACGACGAAAAGAACGCTTATGAGATGGCGGAGCATTTCCGGTTTATTCATATCGCGATTGCGGCGTCCCGTGTGACAGGGGAAGAACGTTATTTGACATGGGCGTTGCAGTATGGAAGAAAGCGGGCAGAAAGGCTCATTGCAGCACCTGACCCGATGCCGTTGATCTGGACGCTTGACGGGGAAGGGCTTGATGAAGCTGCCGTCAATGCGAAAAGTTTACATCGGCTTGTTGCAAGTACGCATCACATTCCAGGGGACCCTCTTGCTGGCATTGAAGTCCTGTTGGCTTCTGGTGCCATCTATGCGTTAGGCGATCTCTATCTGCTATCTGGCGATGAGATATTTAAAACGGCAGCGAAACGCATCGTTGAACCGCTCGTGACATCGTTGGGGGATCCGTTTAATGACCCCGCAGCGGCTGCGTTGAGTTACTACCGTTGGACATTCGAGGATACCGGATTTGACGCTGCGATCCGTGCCGGATTAGCGGATTTACCTGACAAACCACCAGAACTACTGGCGTTAGTTTTTCCACAAGAGACGCGTCGCAGAGAACCCGGTGTCGGGAAACGTTCGGATATGGCATACTGGGGAGAATGGTCAGACGACGGATCTGTGAGACCGATTCGGGAACCCTCAACTGCTACCTTGACGCTTGCGTATCAGGTAACCGGCGAGGCTGTTTACGCCATGCGTGCGTTACGGAGCGCAGCGACGCGTTTGGGGATGGCACGACGTGTGTTACGCGGTGGACGGGAACACGCCGATATGGGCGGCGCGGTCTGTTCAGTTGCGGCAGGACATGGACGGAACTGGGGGCAAGGCGCGGTTACGGCGTGTTATGGGCCCCTGCTTCTCGGCACGCGTGAAATTCAGAGCAGAGTTACACAACTTCTGGAAATCCGACAGGGCAACAGACAAAACCACCCGCGAACGCTTCTCTCTTTAGTGAGACCGCTTGTCAATGAAGAGAAGCGGGCAGAGGTCATCTTCTACAACGGCGGCGATTCACCATACACATTTTCATGGCGATTGCAAACCGATGAGGAGGCTGTGTGGAATACAATAACACTCGACGCGGGTGAAGTGCAACAGGGTTCCATCTAATTCCGCGGCATTCTGGATGCTATCTCTGTTTGAGGGTTGCCATATCGTTGTTAATTGCCTAAGTGCTGTGCAACAAGTACTAAATCAAGAATATTAACAATGCCATCGCTATTTACATCGGCTTTCGGATCATCCTGTCCCAAACGAGAAGCGACAAAGGTGAGGTCCAAGATACTGACGACCCCATCTTCATTTATATCATAAGGTTTCTCAGGTGTGACCAGAGTGTAACTGACTAACTCAAAGACGATGTCCTGACCTGTCTCAAATTTAACTGGACCGATATCCGGTGCAAGCCACTGGTAAGAAGTAGAACGACTGGATCCGAACGCAGCGGTGGTTTTCGTGAGTATTCTAATTTTCAGGCAGTCCTCAAACGTGCCAGCCGGTGTAACCACGTCTTCCATAGCAATGACTTCATTTGTACTTGAGACTGTAACGGTGCCTACCAGAGATACTTCCGTCTCTCCAAGCGTTTCCCAGACTTCTCCAACTTGAAGGGTTGCTGGGAAAAAGACGGCAGGCGGTGAGAATTCCATATTCGATATACCGAACACATCACCGAGTTCTGCGACTAAGCTATGGAGTTTCATCCCTTCTTCACTGACCTCAACAAGGAACGTATTCATATTAGCCGAGCTTGTCCCTAACACCTCTGTTATAATTTTAAGAGTGCGAAACGTTTCACCGTTGAGTGCTGCGTCGGCTGTTTCAAGCGTGTAAGTGATACGTTCGGCACCATCTGTGCTTTCCAAAACCCAAGTATTTCCAATATCCGTGGGATAGTAGTTCTGCGCGGATGTCGTGCCAACAAAAGCACAGAGTATCACGGTGAGCAATACAGTGTTTCTAATCACTTGATTCCCCTTTTCTTAAGTGAAGCCCTATAGCAAAGTACGCCTGCGGTATGCTAAAAAACGCCCTGATGATGACATCAAGGCGTTTTCTTAAAGCGTGTTAATATCTCGTAACTCCTACTTGAGGATAACCATCCGTCGGGTGGCAGCAAAGTCTGCAGTCTGGAGCGTATAGAAGTAGACTCCACTCGCGACGCGCTCACCCGCTGTGTTCTTACCATCCCAATACGCTGCAGTTGAAGGGGTCATGTAGGCACCCGTCGGCTTCAGACCTAAATCCAGCGTACGCACCAGATGACCCGCTACATTGTGAATATGGATCGACACTTCAGCCGATTCGCTCAACTGATACGGGATCCATGTTTCAGGGT
>JAJEGI010000137.1 GCA_022819945.1 Candidatus Poribacteria bacterium | reverse complement strand
CATCGGACATTTTATTCAACAGGTGTATCATCTCAAACGCCCACATGCGGCGTTAGGATATTTGACACCCATGGATTTTCAAAGACAAAACTTGTCTTAACTTTGCGAAATTGTGGCCTAAATAAGCGTATGCACTTCAAGTTCTTGCACTTGTCCTAACGAATGAACTTGATTCAGCATCAAACCATCCTGAATCTATAATCGGTTTCCACCAACCATCCCAATCAAGTTCTATCACGGAAGTTTGGTTAGGTCTTACAATCACGTTAGACTCAGGTTCAAACCACCCATCCTCTTTTAGTGGTTGCAGCCAAGCAGGCGAAGCAAGATTTTCAAAGAAATACTTGCTCCTCATGTCGGACTTTAACAGGTGTGGCAGAACCCCTCTTATTTCATCTGTAGGTTTCTCATACTCAAGAATCCGATCCACAACTTTAATAAGAAGGTCCAGGTAATTTCCAACCAAGTCCGATAGGACATCCTCAAAATCTCGCCAGATAGACTCAAAATCTTCTATGCTATGAGGCGGTTTCCACGCCCCGTGGCGATGGACAAACTCATAAAATTTGCCAGTGGCTTTTATCCATCTCTCGGCGAGTGGGGAGGGATCATCAACTCCTAACGATTGCAGAATTGAGGGTTTGTGTTTTCCTATCCGTTTGTAGCGTACTTTGACGGGGCCGGGTGTATCAACTGTGAATTTAAGGGTGCCTTCTCCTCTTTTTGGTTCGATTAGCGGCTTCCGGTTCGGCACGCGAATAACAAATTCAAGTTCTTCTTTTTTCTGCACAGAGAGGATATCTCTTAAGCCCCCATCAATTTCCCGTGCAGCATGTGCCAAAAAACTGGCAGCATTTTCTAGATCCCTGCTGTGTAGGATTTTGAGTCCATCCAGATAATAGGCAGCTATTTCGGGCCCGATGGCTTGTAAGTTCCGGTGAATTTCAGCTTGCCGGGGAGACAACATCGAATCTTGATTGTGGGAGATATCTGGAGCCTGCGGTAAGTCTTCAGGTGCGTCAAATCCGTTTTTCATATTTCATCTCCTTCAGTCTGCATACCAACATTTTAACACATTTTCAAACTAAAGTCCCACCCAATTTCCGCGCCTCTGCCTCCAAATCACACCGCGACTTTTTACCACCGTGAATGCTCGGCTCAGCACACAACTTTTCACGGAGCCGACCCACCGCTGCATGCACATCATCCGAGGCGATACCCAAAACCTCTGTCAAAAAACGCCGATCCAACTCGTGACGCACCGTATCCCCGTCTGACT
Organism: Candidatus Poribacteria bacterium; assembly: GCA_022819945.1. Classification (GTDB taxonomy): domain Bacteria; phylum Poribacteria; class WGA-4E; order WGA-4E; family WGA-3G; genus WGA-3G. The sequence continues at coordinate 122,109 of JAJEGI010000137.1, read as the reverse complement.
CATTAAACGGCAACATCCGTTTATGCTGCATCGAATCAAAAATCTGATCGGCATTCGCCAACGCATCTGCAGAAAGACACCGCACATCTAACGTAGGCAAAGTGTATAATGTCAGCTGCGATAACATACCTCTTCCGGGTTGTTGTTTACTACTATGTCCCCAATGACAAAACAGACCTAACGTTGTGTTACACCAGAGTGTCCACGGAATTTCATAACGCGGATTCTTAAAAGCGACATTCTTGATTAAACTCACTCCCAAGGTGGGTCTTTCTGTGAACAAGGCAACGGTAGAATTCGCATTAAATCGCAAACCGAGATTGTAATGGACGCGGCTGTTTCGTTCAAGCAGCTGCTGCAATTTCGGTCTCCCATTAGGACGGAGTATACCGTGTGCATCCGGTTTCACAAGCATTGCCCGCTGTAAAGGAGATTTCACTTTCCATAGACATGGATAGTCATCGCTGTCGGTACACCCAGTTCCCATATCAAACGCACCCCGTCCATTCCCACCAAAAACATCCAAGTGTGACATGCCGATAGTTGCGAAGTCCTCAACGCGGCAGATAGGAATTTCTATCGGTGCCGTCTGGGTTGGTAACCACAACTCTCCGTTTGCTAAACGGTGTGCTGACTGGATTAACTCCATCGCTTTTACACGAGATGCTGCCCACGCCTCGCCTACGGGTAGCGGGCAGTCAAGTAGATGTCCAACAGTTTCATCGCCTATTTTGAGTTCATCGCCGCCAATTGGCGTATCTTCCATTATGCGCGTGTTATCTATCCTGAGAATACTGTTACCTATTGCCACACTTTCCAGCGCGCTCCTCGGTTGATGTAGCAGGGAAATAAACGTCCCGCGGCCTGTGCTACGTCCTCTACCTTTCGTCGCGACGACCATACACTCCGCCATTCCAGTATCAGAGGAAAAGGTACAATTGGCAATTTGAGCATCCGCAATTGTAATCACTATCACGTCGTGGTATTCAGTCGCCCATAGATCCCGAACCTTTTGCCAATGCGGGGAAGCGAGGGCTGTCGCCGGTAGAATGAAACCCATTGTTGATTTTCCGTTTGATTTGAGCATTCTGTCAGCTAAATCAACGAAGTAGGATGCAAGTCCGGCTTGTCCATTGGCGACGCGGATGTCCTCTTTTCGGAGTGCGCGCCGCATTGCAGCGGTATCCTCTTGGCTTCGTTCGCTCCCTTCAAACACGGGTTTCGGGATACTGCTGCTACTATCAGCGTTCGGTTTGCTGAAGGGCGGATTCTCCACCACAATATCGAACTCACGATGTTGAAATGTGTCTTGTCGGTTGACAGTGGCATCCCCTTCACCGCCGACTTGCCTTGCCTCATTTTCCATGAGATAGAATATCTGTATTTGCTCAGGCGCATTGAGCAGATCCAGGGCACCGAGGGCATAACTGTCATCTGCCTGTTTTCCATAAGGGAGTGTATGAATCCGGGTCCGCCCGATCTTCTTATCGGGATAGGTGCTGGTGAGGAGCGAAGCGGTGAGATGACTCGCGTTCGGCATAATATCACACCCACCGATGTTATGTTCCATCATATTACCGTGTATATCCGCGCCGATACCGCCTGTCTGTTCATGTATGCTGAGAATACGCTGGTATACGCCGTTGAGAAGGGCACCAGTACCGCATGCAAAATCCGCTACCTTTAATTTATGGACGTCAACGTTGCCTTGATGCACCATAGGAAGTGCCAATACGGACAATAGGGCTACGGCTTCAGGGCGGGTATAGTTTGCCTTAATATACTTCCGATCAATGATGAGGCGTTGAAAAACGATGCCTGCTAACTCATGGACCTGGGCGATACCGCCGCTGACCAGCTCGTGTGCTGCGCGACAGAGGGTAGACAGGACGCTACCTACCAATTTGTCATCGGTTGCGATGGCGTGTACAAGTTGGTGAGCCACATCGAAGATATGCCGGTAGTTGACCTCGCGAATAATATTCCAATCTTTCAGTACGTCGCTATACTTGATAGGTGTGTCGTCATCTACTGTGAGTTGAGCAAGCGATGAAACCTGTTCCATTTCGGGCTTACCCGCGAGGGAGCTCTGAAAAACGAAAGCGTTGGTAATAATCAGCATCGCCATCCGCGAAGTCTGCTCGCCCGTTTGTTGGTGCAGGATTTCACCAATCGCTGCGCCGATGCTCGGACGCGTTGCGATTGCGGCTTCTAACAGAAGCGCGGCTTGGTTGACGCGGTATTCTAACAGTGCCGCAGCCTTCTGAATTCTCGAATTCGGCGTCGCGCCAAGTTGGAGAGCCATCGCGACATCGCCGATTGTACCTTCCGCCCATCCTTTATCCGGGAATCTGTTGGTCTCCGATCCATCTTTACTCAGGAGCACATAGTGAATATCATTCGCCTGTTGGAGTTCTTGTTCTAAGTCTCTACGTTCAACGTGCAGGAAGCGAGCAGGGATGCGGAGTGCCATAGCAGTGGTAAGCGTCTCTGCCGCCATATTCGGGGCAGGCGAGAGTTCTTCGCCGAGGTGTTGCCTCGCTTGTGCTTCACCGCGGATATTGGGGCTTATGCCATCAAGTTTTACTTCAATAACGACGGGTTCACGACCCAGTTCAGTTACGAAGACATCGGGACATTTCCGATTGTTTTTGAAAGGACGTGTTTGCTCCTCAAGTGTCCAAGTGCTCCGCATCCTGTTGAGGATGTCTACCAATTTCGTTGTGATAGTGTTTTCGTGCTGTCTTGACATATCAAGTTATCGTTTGCAGCCATGTATACGGATTTTCGACACATACTTGAAGTTGTGCGCTGTGGCGTTTCGCAAGTCGTAACATGCGGTCATCGGTTGTTAGAAGCACATCTGCGCCACCGCTTTCAGCACACGCAATATGTAAAGCATCGAACAACTTGAATCCCAGAGATTCAAGATACGCAGCTCTGGCTCTTTCCACTGTCCCCACTAAAACAGTCTCATCTGTGAAATTTAACCTGTCATTTATTGCTTCGCGTTTTTTTAAATTAGGGTTGTTCGCAGCCTCAATTGCTAAAATTTCGCTGGAAATCCAGCGTAATTGACCCCCAAAAAAATAACTGACGATTGTCTCAACGGCTTCGGTTTCACGGTGGATCCGATCTTGTGTCTGATCATCTAAAGAACGACCTACACAACATGTATCCAGATAGATTTTCCAGGCAGGAAACTGAATTTGCACGCGTTCGCCTACTTCTTTTCTTGCCCTGGATATACTTGGTGTTCCTGGGTCTCAGCATCAAGTTTATCCCGCTTTTTGCGCGGGACTAAAGTGCAATTGCTTGAGCCCGGTTTGCATAGCCGCAGGAACCTCATCTGCCCAGAAACACCCATTTCACCTGAAATTGCGCTGAGACCAAATCGATAAATTTCTAAATCTGTCATTTCACCTATAGCTTTCGGTTGCTCATCTTTCGGACTCTCCTGTTTCTCCTGGCGGAGCTTTTGGATTCCCCGCATAATCGTTTCCATATCCAAACCATCTAACCACTTATGGCGTTCTACAGTATAATCCCCTATAGTCGGTTCGCACTGCTGAAGAAACCTAATCGTCCCTGCATGCCCGAGTTTATCCAAAAGCACCTCAAGCCCTAATTCATACACCTCAGCGTCTGTTATATCTCGTACGTTCATTTGCACTCACCTCCACTAACTATATCGGACGTAAGACCTGGCTTATTTGCTATTGGGTTGTGGTTCCATCGCTGGGTAGATTTCTATATCAGAACGCGTGATGAGTACACCCGTGTAGAAAGTGAGCCAATCCCCGCACAGTTCAATAGACATGAAATCATCTTCGCCACTGGCGTATTCGTGGAGTTCGACCTCGAATTTTTCTTCGCCTTCGGCATCCGTAACAGTGAGCGTTGCGTTCACAATATCCTGTCGGCTGTATTCAACAGCGATATCTTCGTCTTCATTATCAGGGTCAGGATAATAGAGCGTCATATCGTCAGGCAACGGATCGCCGAGTTCACATTCATCATCGACGATCCATCGAGAAATCTCGTATTCCTCCTTAGTGCCTGAGATATGATCAACACCGACCACTACCTCTTCTTCAGCATCACGGATATGATACATATAACGCCGTAGGCTGTCGCCTTCATACTTTTTTCGTGTGACAAGTTTGAAAGCACGCGAAGTATCTCCCGTCTCCTCATAAGTGATGATGTCGGAGAGTTCAATCATGCTGTCAATCGGGATGTCAACCAATTCATGCCGTTCCGGCTTTTTCGGCTCGGTCTCTTTCTTTTTCCCGAACAGGGATCTCCCGCCTTTTCTACCAAATAGTGCCATACCACCACCTAAAAATAACCTTTGTTATACATTACTAACATAATAACACCGACAACAAGGAGACTCCCAAAAATAAGGAGGAACCATGTTGCGCCAGATGTCTTTTTCTCAACATAAACGGTACGCGTAGCCGGTGGTGCACGCGTTTGGGGTGTCGTTGTAGTGGATGTTGCTACAGTCGGTGTCTCTCCAGCAGCGGCGAGAAGTTCCTGTTTTATTGCCGCCTCATCAGGGAGTTCGTCAACAGTGTAGACTTCCACGTTATCGCCATAAAATTCATCTGGATTCGCTTCAACATAACTTGCCGCATAGTCTTCATCGCGATTTGTTCCGGGATCCACGTAACTCGAGTTAGGTTCGACACCTTGGTTTTCGTAGTAATCCCGATAGAATTCATATTCTGCTTGCTTCTCGGCACTCCAATGAGACCGATCATACTTCGGGTGGTGATAGTGCCACAAGTAACTCCGCTGAATCGCGTGGTTATAGTAGTCATGGAAATAGATACCGAACATCAGGTTGTTAAACGCCATCGCGGCACCCATACTATACATCGAATATCCCATCATGGGATAATAACCACCATAGTTGTTGATGTTAATAGTAGAACGTTGATCGCGGCGCGCCTTTGCAGTCCGTCGGTCTGCTGTTCTGACTTGGCGTTTCAAAGTACGATTTTCCGCTTTGAGCTGCCGAACCTGTTTTCGGTTTTGTGCGGTTGTTGTGCGTTGCTGGCTTCGGGATGCGTTGCGTGTAGCAGTTGTGCTTCGGTTTGTCGCGGTCGTGGCTTTTGCACGGTTCGTTGCGGTCTGCCTTTGACGTGCAGTCGTGCTGGCACGTGTGCCGGTAGTTCTCGCTGAACTGCTTCTGCTATAGGTACTACCCGTGGTTCGCGTCGTCCGTGTCGATGAACGCGGGCTTGTATAAGATCGACTCGTGCTGCTTCGGCTACGGGTACTACTAGAGGATCGCTTCGGTGCGCTGTAACTCCGTCGGCTTGAGCTGCGACTAAAACTCCGACTACGACTGAAACTCCGTCCGCCACCAAAACCGCCGCGGCGACTCTCCACAATATCCGGCGCGAAACTGAACAAAAAGACAATTAGGACCGTGAGAATTGAGAATTGTTTGAATTTACGCTTCACCCTGATATCCCTCCTTAGATTTTTTTCTGAAAAACTTGACAAAAAATGTTGCGTCTGCTAAAATATTTAGAGATTTTTATAAATGAGCATCAATTTCGTTCTTGAAACCTCTATGTGCCTGTAGCTCAGCTGGATAGAGCGTCAGCCTCCGGAGCTGAAGGTCGGGCGTTCGAATCGCCCCAGGCACTTTCTTTACTTAACGACATAGTGTGTCACAAGGCACACTATTACCACGTGAAACCCCATACTTACCATTTTAGATTATGCTAACATTAATTAAGAGAGTTGTCAAAGATATTTTCTTTTAACCTTGCATCTTTCTCTGAAGAAAACGCGAACAGTTCTTTTAGGTATGATACCAAACCGAAAACGTTACACCTTTCGATTTTTCGTAACAGAGACGTATTATCGAAAATTCTTTAAAAAGTCCGACAAGACGTGGGTTTATAATCGAACACTTCAACACGCAATGTTACATTAGGTGTAACATTTGAAAGGAAAATATGGCACTTGACGTACGCGACGCGCGCTTGTTAGATTTGGTTGACGCAAAGGCAGACATCGAACAAATAGCAACGGGCTGCCAATTTACTGAAGGACCGCTCTGGCACGCTACAGGACAATTTTTACTTTTCAGCGATATTCCTGCGAATAAGATGCGGAAATGGGATGCTGACTCAGGAATGACCGTTTTCCGTGAACCTTCCGGAAAGTCAAACGGTTTGACTTACGACAAAGGTGGACACCTTCTCGCCTGTGAACACGCCAATCGCCGAGTGTCCTTCACAACAGCGGATGGCGAGGTCATCACAATCGCCTCACACTATGAAGATAAACGTTTGAACAGCCCGAACGATATTGTTGTGAAATCCGATGGAAGCATCTATTTCACAGATCCACCTTACGGACTTAGTGCATCGTATGGGGTCGAATCAGAAAAGGAACTCGATTTTCAAGGGGTCTACCGCCTCTCTTCTGATTATGAGACGTTGACACTCCTGGTTGACGACTTCGATAGACCCAATGGTATCTGCTTTTCACCAGATGAATCGATCCTCTATATCAACGACACCGAACGGATGCATGTACGTGCCTTTGATGTTCAACCTGATGGTACCATCGCGAACGGTCGTGTCTTCGGTGAAGAAGAAGGCGATAACGGGAAACCTGATGGGATGAAGGTCGATGTTCAAGGGAACGTCTATCTAACCGGTCCGAATGGAATTTGGGTCTTCGCGCCAGACGGTACGCACCTCGGAATTATTCTCGTCCCTGAACGTTCCGCAAACTTAGCATGGGGTGGCGATGACTGGAAAACGCTGTTTATCACGGCAAGTACCTCAGTCTATCGGATAGCATGCAAAGTAGCAGGAGTGGCAGTACCGTAATGTCGATGAAAGTTAATATCAAACGCATAGATAAAACGCTTCCGTTGCCGAAATATGAAACGGCAGGGTCTGTAGGCTTTGATCTCATCTGTCGCGAATCAGCACAGATTGCGCCGCAGTCTATTGTTCTGATTCCCGCTAATGTTATCGTTGCGACACCGCCCGGTTATATGCTAATGGTATGCCTGCGAAGCAGCACCCCTCGTAAATTGGGATTGCTGATGCCGCAGGGTGTCGGTATCGTTGACAACGACTATTGCGGTGAAGCGGACGAACTGAAAATCCAAGTCTATAATTTTACAGACGAGATCGTGAATGTTGAAAGAGGCAGTCGGATTGCGCAAGCAGTTTTTGTCCGTGTGGATACAGCAGAATGGAATGAAGTTGAACAGATGTCCGCTGCTTCAAGAGGCGGTTTTGGCAGCACAGATCGGTAATCTTGTGCATCAGAATGTGCGCACCGGTAGGATGCCAATAATTAACACTGGTAATCAGTAACCATGAAACAATATCTTGAAGGCCTTCAGCAAGTATTAGATGCCGGCGTTGACCGAGAAGGTAGAAATGGAAGAACACGGGCTATCTTCGGCATGCAAATGCGATATAATCTCGAAGACGGATTTCCTGCTGTAACGACCAAAAAACTCGCATTCCGTTCCGTAAAAGCAGAACTTTTAGGTTTCTTGCGCGGCTATGATCACGCCGAGCAATTTGAGAAACTCGGGACACAGATATGGAACGCAAACGCCGAGGCGTGGGGGCGCGATGGGTACCTTGGACGGATATACGGCGTCCAATGGCGAAGCTGGAAAACAGAAAATGGCACGATTGATCAGTTAGCAAAGGTCATTGAACAGCTCCAAACAACCCCGCATAGCCGTAAACTTATTGTTACGGCGTGGAATCCAGCGGAATTGGAGGAGATGGCATTGACCCCCTGCCACATGTGCTTCCAATTCTTTATCGCAGACGGCAAGTTGTCGCTACAGATGTATCAGCCGAGCTGTGATATGTTCTTAGGTGTCCCCTTTAATATCGCATCGTATGCCCTTCTTCTGCACATGGTCGCTCAAGTAACAGGTTTAACACCTTATGAATTCATTCACACTTTAGGCGATGCGCACATCTATCACGCACACTTTGAAGCCGTCGAAATGCAATTGAAACGGGAACCTTATCCGCTCCCGAAACTCGTTTTGAACCCGAAAATTAAGTCCATTGATGCTTTCAAGATGCAGCACATTCAGTTAGAAGACTATCAACATCACGATGCTATTCGCGCTCCTATGATTGTCTAATAAGCAGAGACATTCAATTGTCCATTTTTCGATCGAATTTTTACCACCAGGCCCGGTAGGTTCGGTTTTGCGGTGTACTCACCCAAATTTGGTTTCCCACACGCGGCAAAATTTGTCTTAGTTTTACATTTGCGACCTGCATTCCTAACCGAACCGGATCCTTGAAAAAAGACGTAAAATCCAATAAATTCTTAAAATTGAATGGCTCTGGTCTAATAAGGAAATCAGATGCAAAAGATAAAAGTGCTGACATTTCTCACTATAAGCCTTGTAACATGGCTATCAGGTTGTGGAGATTCCACCGGCGGATACGGCATTTTTAGAAGTAGTGACATGGTTACCGTGTTTATTCCTTTACCAGATACATCTGAAATCGCTGCAGTTAAAGTTGATGATAAGGCACTGCATTTAGACATTGACACAGGTGAAAAGATCGTGCCACGCGAAATCAAACTTCAACGCCGATTACTCCAAGTCATCGAACCTGACGAAACTGTTGAAATTCACGGGAGAAATAGAATCAACGATTACGCTGTCATCCATTTAAGGGCATTCCACAAAAAATATAAAGTGTCAAGATTCATAAAACTTTATGCTCACACGTTCTACTATCGTTCCAAAGGAACGAGTGCTCGTAAGGAACCCGAACCTTTTGATAATTCAGGTGCCTTTCGATTCGGGGACAAAATCGTGGCTTATAGCCAACCCCAAGACAATATAGATTCGCAACCGAATAAGTTTAAAATCTACGTTAATAGTCATAAGATTAAGCCCGGACATACCTTTGAATACAAAATAATCACTGATAAAAAAAGCGGACACCCTACCTTGATTCTAAAAAGGTATGACACAGAGTCAAATGAAGTGCTTCGGAACCTCCGTTTTCTGCTCACAGACCTTGCCCGGAATGAGACAGTCAAAATTGAGGAAATGAGAGACTTTGGCGGCAGGGTCGTCATCGCTGAATTGACAGTTGAACCTCAGGAAAATCAGCCACTGGATCCTCAAGTGCCTGAACAAATTTCTGACAGATGACTGCTTCTTATTTTATACGGTTGCTAATTCAACAACCTCCCAAAATTTGTGAGTGTATCGAATCGAAACAGTAGCACGTAAAACGCTACCGTGAAGACACGATAGTGGATAGGAGGTAAACATGAAACTGCAGATAGTTTTGGTAATTTGCCTCGCCTTGACCCTCATAGGTTGTGGAGAGTCCAATGAGCATGCTGTTTTCCGCTCTGAGGATATGATTACCATTTATTGGGTTTTGGAAGATAATGAAGAAATTAACAACTTTGAACTTCGGGATAATATCTTGGAATTGGACGTTGAGGTAGGGGAATTACACGAGAAACAGAGCCTCCCAATCAAATTTGCTGCGAACCATGAAACCCTTGAAATCAAAGGAATGAGCAGACTTGATGACCTGGCAATCTTTCATATTATGGTTAACCCCATGATGCAATCACATCCAGAACTTCCGATCGTCCAAAAGACCTATACGACCTACCGAGGGACCGAACACATTATTAACATTGACAACGAACCGGGTGACTTCACAAAAGCTAAAACTTTCCGATCTGGGGACAGGATCACAATTTTTTGGCATAGACCCGATAAACCTGAAAAGAAATGGCACAAGTGGACGCATGGAAGCGGAAAAAGTGATATGTGGATGGAGGGACGGCCACTTCCTGAAAATTGGACGGAAGGACTGTCTATAACAGGCGTTGAACCAGATGAAAGTGTAAAAATAATAGGCATCGGCAGCACGCCTGAAATTTTCATCGTATATTTCCGCGTGCTACCTAACTCTACTGAGTGAAAAGGAGACAATGGAACACGAAAAGCAAAACGGAGATAACTTCGGTGATCCAGAACAGAACGGTGATCACCTTGATGCCGAAGAATTGACTCTACAAGAAGAAGCAGGGTTCCTCATCCAACTTATCTTTGAGGAATTTGAAGAACTCTTGAACGACTATCCGCACCACGCTGCTTACTGTTTCGCATCAATCATCCATCTGTCAGACACAGCGGAGAACCTCTCAGACTTTGCCCGGCGGTTAGGCATGTGGCTGTGGATTGAAGTGCTCTCCTTTCAAACGGAGGATCCTCTAAACCTCAGTGAACTCGCTAAACACTTTGAAACCGATGTGAAAACCGTTCAAATCGGGATAGATGAACTCGTGAAAACGGGGCACTTTAAGATGGAGTGGCAACAGGAAGATAAAATCAAACTCGCACCGCGTATGCTAAAAGAGACCGTCATCCATTTTGCCGAACAGGTTTTGAACGGAATAGAAATGGGAGAACAAGAAGAAGGAGCAGAATCCTAAAATGTTAATTTCTATGATCGCCGCGATGGACAAAAATCGGTTGATCGGCAACGGACCAGACATCCCGTGGCAGATGCCTGTCGATCGGCGGCATTTTCGTGACATGACCATCGGTAAACCCGTCGTTATGGGACGCAAAACTTTTGAAACCCTTAAACGTCCTTTAGGGAAGCGGCGTAATATCATTCTCACGCGAAATACCGATTATCAGGCACCGAAAGGCTGTATCGTTGTGCACTCAGTAGAGGATGTTATTAAAGGTTGTCAGGAAGTAGAGGAACTGATGATATGTGGTGGCGCGCCTATCTACCAAGCCTTTTTACCGCACGCCGACAGGCTCTACCTCACACAGATTCATGCCACCTTTGAAGGCGATGTCTATTTCCCCGAATTTGACATGGCAAGGTGGCAAGAAGTGAATCGCATTGACGGTGAACCTGACGATAAAAACCCGTACCCTTATAGTTTTCTGTTTTTAGAAAGAATATGACTTACGCGGTCCCCTTTGCAGGCGAGGTTTTAAACCTCGCCTGCAAGGAAGCTGCGTAAGTTCTAAAGAAAATAGAAAGGAACCAACCCGTGCTTAACCTCTGCATGCTCTCAGGTTCTTTTGAATACGACTCCGAAGCATCTTTGAACATTTTCCAGAAGTTCGTTGAAAAACACTATCCGATCAAAGCAAATTTAATCATTTATAGTTCGGAAGACGACGATCCTTCTTTGGCAGCGTTAGATAATGCCGATGCCTTGTTAGTCTTCACGCGTCGTCTCAATACAGAAGGCGCATCACTCAGACAATTTCAAGCGTACTGTGAAGAAGGCAGACCGATTGTTGGCGTTAGGACTGCCAGTCACGCGTATCAAAACTGGCTTGCGTTTGACAAAGATGTTCTCGGTGGCGACTACCAAGGGCATTACGGTCATGGACCCATTACCCGCGTGGGATTAGTTGCGACGGAACACCCGATTCTGAAGGGTATACCGGCGTTTGATACTTATGGAAGTCTCTACAAAAACCCATCGCTTCGCGACGATACATCTCTACTACTGATGGGACATACCGACGAACATTCAGAACCTGTAGCATGGACACGCTTGCATAACGGCGGTCGCGTCTGTTATACTTCACTCGGACATCAGCAGGATTTTGAGGTAGAAACCTTTCTGCGATTGCTCGCGCAAAGTGTTTTGTGGGTATCGGAACAGATTTAAGTAAAACTTCCCCAAACACCTTACAGTGCCAGCGAGGTTTATAGAAGAAACACCCAGGCAAAAACACCTCGCCAGCGATACGCCTCAAATACATTTAAGGCATCTTTGGAGATATGGAAACACTGACGATTACGAATGGCGACATCTACACCCCAAAACATTATGGACAGGGGAGTATCGTTATTCAAGACGACACAATTTCAGAGATAACAACAGAAACGCTTCAACCGTCGGGAACGGTCATTGACGCGTCTAACTGCCTTGTAATTCCGGGATTGATTGATGGATTGGTACATGGCGGCGGTGGTTACAATACGATGACAGGCGAAGTCGAGGACGTAGCGGTAATCGCACGCGCACACGCACGCAGTGGTGTTACCTCGTTAGTATTAGGCATCTCCTCTGGCAGTATGGCGCAAATCAACAGTGCCTTAACCGCTATTGCGCACGTCGTTGATGAGCCGGTAGCAGACGGTTCACAGATTATCGGTTCGTATGTTGAAGGGAAATTCGGGAGCCTCGCCAAGAACGGCGCACAGAATGCAAAGTATATTACGCCCCCGAACTTTGAAGAATTCCATGCAATGTGGGCAGCCTCAGATGGCACCTTGAAAGTAATTTCGCTTGCACCAGAGAACGACGAAAACTTCCAATTTATCAAGCACCTCGCCGCCTTTAAGACGGACGCTTACAACGATATCGTCATCGCAATGGGACACACAAATGCAACATACCAACAAGCGGTGGCAGCGATTGACGCTGGTATAACACGTGCCACACACACCTACAACGGTATGAGCGGGATGCATCACCGAACACTCGGCGCCATTGAAGCAGTACTTTCCCACCCGGATATCCACGCAGAACTCATCATTGATGAACACCATGTCCACCCCTTTTGGGGGAATAACCTGATTCAGCAGAAAGGAATTCACGCAGTCGGGTTGATTACGGACTGTACAGAACTCGCCGGGGTCCCTACTGAAGAATGGCAGGTATCAGCCACTTACGTTCCTGAACTTGATGCCTATCGCCTCAATGAGGATGCGATCTCTGAACACGATACCGCTTTTGAAGCCGGGACCACCGAGAAATACGTCCGCAACGGTGCGATGTGGCTCGATGTCGGCACACCGACGGAACGTCTCGCAGGTGCCAATATTACCCTCATGGATGGTGTCCGTAACGTCATCAATTGGGGAAACTCACTCGAAGATGCATTAACCATGGCGACGTTAACACCCGCGCAAAATTTAGGTGTCGCGACATCAGTAGGCTCAATCGCTACCGGTAAAACAGCAGATCTCGTTATTGTCGACGAAGATTTAAGCGTTCAGACGGTTATTTTACGTGGAAAACCGCTAAAAAACTAAGAAATTCGTAGAATTTCAGTCTTTTTCACATTTTTTTTCAAAAAAATTTGACAAACCGTTTTTTAGTGTGTATAATATTTATTTTGGAAACCCTATTAAATCTTTTTTGGAGAAAGGGGCAGTTATGCGGAAACATTCTAACGTCGTACCGTAAGTTCCACGTTAATTTGTTCTGTTGAAGTTGTGATGCCCCGCGCGGGGCTTTTTTAGTGCAAGAAGCCCCTATAGATTTTACCTCGGAGGTATGAAATGCCGACAATTAATCAGTTAATTAAAAAACCGCGTAAGAGATCCCGGAAGAAAACGAAATCGCCGGTGCTTGAGCAGTGTCCCCAGCGGCGTGGTATTTGTCTACAAGTGAAAACGATCACGCCCAAAAAACCGAATTCGGCACTCCGTAAAGTCGCTCGTGTGCGTTTCACTACCGGCTACGAAGCGACTTGCTATATTCCGGGGATAGATCATAATTTGCAAGAACACTCAGTCGTTTTAGTTCGAGGCGGGAGAGTGAAAGACCTCTCTAACGTGCGTTACCACATCGTCCGTGGACAGTTGGATACCGCGGGTGTTGACAATCGCCGTCAAGGTCGCTCAAAGTACGGCGCACGGAAACCCAACTAAACAACGGAGGAATATTAGATGCCGAGACGTGGAAATATCACCAAACGGGATGTCAGCCCTGATGCGACCTATAACAGCAAACTCGTATCAAAGTTTATTAATAGCCTCATGTTAGATGGAAAGAAAAGCACTGCACAATCCATTCTATATGAGAGTTTTCAGATTATCGAAACTCGGACGAATGAAGAAGGTTTTGCGGTGTTCCGTCAAGCGATCAATAATGTTAAACCGGTGCTTGAAATTCGTCCTCGGCGCGTAGGCAGCCAAACTTACCAAGTTCCGGTCGATGTAAAGGCAGAGCGGAAACAACGGTTGGCTTTCAGTTGGATCATAGAATCGGCACGGGCCCGTGGTGAAAGACGCATGGCAGAACGCCTTGCAGGCGAAATAATTGAAGCCTCACGTAACGAAGGTGGCGCGATTCGGAGAAAACAGGATCAGCATCGAATGGCAGAAGCGAACCGAGCTTTCGCACATTATCGATGGTAAAACATACGCCCAACTTACAATTGAAATACAAATCGCTATAGTTAAGTCAAAAAATAAAAGGAGTCGTTCAACCGTGGCAGATACCAAAAACAGCATCCCTCAACGCTTAGAACTGCCCCACATGCGGAATATCGGCATCATGGCACACATTGATGCCGGTAAGACTACCGTAACCGAACGTATTTTATATTATACTGGTAGGGTCTATCGCATCGGTGACGTGGACGATGGCACCACGACTATGGACTGGATGGTGCAAGAGCAGGAACGCGGTATTACAATTACTGCGGCTGCGACGACCTGTCACTGGAAAAAACACCATATTAATATTATTGATACACCGGGGCACATCGATTTTACTGTCGAAGTTGAACGTTCTCTTCGCGTTCTCGACGGTGCGGTCGCGGTTTTCTGCGCGGTCGGTGGTGTTGAACCTCAATCCGAAACTGTTTGGAGACAAGCAGATAAATATAACATACCTCGCATCGCATTCGTTAATAAAATGGATCGGACGGGTGCAGATTTCTTCCGTACCGTTGAAATGATGGAAGAACGTCTCGGTGCTACGGCAATCCCAGTGCAACTTCCTATCGGTTCTGCGGAACAATTCACAGGCACTGTAGACCTCATCTCAATGAAAGGTCAGATATGGAATGTAGGTACTGACGCTGGTAGCGACGGCACGATTATTCAAGAGACAGACATCCCGAAAGAAATGGAAGAGATGGCAAACGAATATCGCGAGCGGATGTTAGAAGCGATTGCCGACTGCGATGAAGAACTCCTGCTTAAATACTTAGACGGTGTCGAAATCTCGCCCGAAGAAATTAAAATAGGTATCCGTAACGCTGTCATCGCCGGTAAAATTGTCCCCGTCCTTTGCGGGACTGCGCTAAAGAATAAAGGTGTCCAACCGCTCTTAGATGCGATCGTCTCCTATTTGCCAGCACCGACCGACGTGCCGCCAATAGTAGGTTTCGATCCGAAAACGGAAGCAGAAGCGACACGTTTCCCGCAAAATGATGAACCCTTCTGTGGGTTGGCATTCAAAATTATGACGGATCCGCACGTTGGCAAACTCAGTTATTTGCGCGTTTACTCAGGTGTTCTCAAGAAAGGGGATACTGTCTATAACAGCAAGACAAGGCAACACGAGCGAATCGGGCGGCTGATGCAGATGCACGCCAACAAACGCGAAGAACTGCAAGCCGTTTATGCTGGTGACATCGCTGCAGTGATCGGTTTAAAGGATCTCTCAACAGGGGACACACTTTGTGATCCGAAAGCACATATCACCTTAGAAACGATGGTGTTCCCGCTCCCGGTAATGTCCGTCGCAGTTGAGCCTCGCACACAATCCGATATTGATAAACTAAACCTCGCCCTCTCTAAACTCGCCGAAGAAGACCCAACCTTCAAAGTCCATCAAGATTCAGAAACCGGACAAACCTTGTTGTCAGGTATGGGTGAACTTCATCTCGAAATCATTGTGGATAGACTTGTGCGTGAGTTTAACGTCTCAGCGAATGTTGGTAACCCAGAAGTCGCCTACCGTGAAACGATTCTCAAGCCAGTTAAGTCTGAAGGCCGGTTTGTACGCCAATCCGGTGGTAGGGGTCAATTTGGACATGTTGTGATCGAAGTTGAACCGCTTGAAAAAGGGACTGGCTTTGAGTTTATTGACGATACCAAAGGGGGTGTCATTCCTCAAGAATACATTCCAGCAGTAAAAAAAGGTATCGAAAACGCCATGAATACCGGTGTTCTTGCGGGCTATCCCGTTGTTGATGTATCGGTAAAACTGGTTGATGGTTCACACCATTCGGTGGATTCATCAGAAATGGCGTTCTCTATCGCAGGTTCCATGGCGTTTAAAGATGCAATGAAGCGCGCCACCCCGACACTTCTCGAACCGATTATGAACGTTGAGGTTATTGTTCCAGACGAATACCTCGGTAAAGTCATAGGTGATTTGAACGCACGGCGTGCACAGATACGCGAAACGGAAACACAGGCAAAATCCCGTATCCAGGTCGTTCGGGTGGATGTGCCGCTCTCAGAAATGTTCGGATATGTCAAAACCCTTAGGTCACTCACACAAGGTAGAGCTAACTACTCTATGGAGTTTGCACACTATAATGAAGTCCCGACAAGTGTAATGGAGGACTTAATTTCATCAGCGAATCGTAACTTATAATCGTCTTAAGTAGTTGTGAAACGTCCGAACTGTGGGAGTGTTGTACTTTCCATAAGCGGACATAAGATTTAGTCAAACGGTACTACCATGCGCTAAAGCGTTTGGACACCCTATAGAAACGGGAATGTGCAGTTCTGTGGAGCTGCGCTGACAATCCCGCAACAATAAACTTTTAGTGGAGCTCGGACAAAAATGGCTAAGGAAACGTTTGAAAGGAATAAGCCACACGTTAATATTGGAACAATCGGCCACGTTGACCACGGTAAGACGACGCTGACAGCAGCAATTACCATGGTACTCTCCAAACTTGCCGACGCTGATTACGTCCAAAAGTACGAAGACATTGACAAGGCACCTGAAGAAAAAGAGCGTGGCATTACGATTAACACAGCGCACGTTGAATATGAAACCGAAAACCGGCACTACGCACACGTTGATTGCCCCGGACACGCCGACTATATCAAGAACATGATTACCGGTGCTGCACAGATGGACGGCGCGATTCTCGTCGTATCCGCTGCTGATGGTCCTATGCCCCAGACGCGCGAGCACGTACTACTCGCGCGACAGGTGAATGTGCCCTCTCTCGTCGTCTACCTCAAT
Organism: Candidatus Poribacteria bacterium; assembly: GCA_022819945.1. GTDB lineage: Bacteria > Poribacteria > WGA-4E > WGA-4E > WGA-3G > WGA-3G. The sequence goes on along the minus strand of JAJEGI010000137.1, from coordinate 105,108 downwards.
AAAGCAGACATGGTTGATGATGAAGAGCTGCTTGAACTCGTCGATCTGGAAGTTCGTGAATTGCTAAGCAACTACGATTTCCCGGGCGACGATATTCCGATCATCACAGGTTCCGCGCTTGAAGCTATGGAAGCCGATGGAGATCCGGGACACGAGGCATGCCAGTCAATCCTCGAACTCATGGAAGCCGTCGATAACTACATTCCGGAACCGGTTCGTGATACCGATAAACCGTTCCTGATGTCGATTGAAGATACCTTCACCATCAGTGGGCGCGGTACGGTTGTTACTGGGCGCGTTGAACGCGGTGTCATTGAAATTGGGAACCCGGTCGAAATCGTCGGACTCCGCGAAACACAAGACACTGTTGTTACAGGTGTTGAGATGTTTCACAAAAATCTTGACGAAGGTCGTGCTGGCGACAACCTCGGTGCGTTGCTACGGGGTGTTGAGCGCGATGACGTTGAACGCGGACAAGTCTTGGCAGTTCCCGGGACGGTTATGCCACATACCAAGTTTGAAGCCGAAGCCTATATCCTGACCAAAGATGAAGGTGGACGCTGGAATCCGTTCTTTACTGGCTACAGACCGCAGTTCTATTTCCGAACAACCGACGTAACCGGAAAGATGGATCTCCCTGAAGGCATCGAAATGATTATGCCCGGCGACAACGCGAAGATTACTGTTGAATTGTCCAAACCGATCGCGATGGAAGAACAACTCCGGTTCGCGATTCGTGAAGGTGGACAAACGATCGGTGCCGGTGTTGTCTCCAAGATTCTCGAATAAGAAATTGGGCGGAGTTCACACTCCGCCTTTAGTATAGACATCAACACAGAGGATTTCGGACATCAGGAACCTGATGTCATCGAACGACTGTCCTCTTGTTGGGTGAAGGCGATACGAAAAGATGGACAATCAAAAAATTCGCATCCGGCTTAAGGCATTTGACTATCGGTTGTTAGACCTGTCGTCAAAGCAGATAGCAGATACTGCGAAACGTACAGGCGCAGCTGTTTCCGGTCCGATTCCACTGCCGACGAAAAAGCATACTTACACCGTTCAACGTTCAACGTTCACAGACAAAAAGTCGCGTGAGCAGTTTGAGATGCGGATTCATAAACGTCTGCTGGATATCTTAGAGACTACACCTAAAACTGTTGATGCTTTGATGCGCTTGGATCTGCCTGCAGGTGTCGATGTCAAAATTACGCTGTTATAGTTTTCAATTATCAGCCGTCAGGGGAACAGTTTTCAGTTATCAGCTGTCAGGTGTCAGTTAAAAGAGGTTTTTGGAACTATCATACCGCTCTTTAACTGATGACTGATGACTGACAACCGACGACTCTAAAAAAATGGTTAATGGAATTATCGGCCGCAAAGTCGGCATGACACAAGTCTTTGAAGATTCTGGGAAAGCGGTGCCTGTTACTGTCATCCAAGCGGGGCCCTGCCCAATTGTCCAACTCAAAACGCAAGAGAAAGATGGATATCAGGCGGTTCAGCTGGGGTTCGGTGAACAGAAAGAGAGCCGGATAAACAGCCCGAAGCGCGGGCATTTAGCTAAAGCCGGTGTTGATTCCGCACGGGTGCTTCGCGAATTTCGTGTCCAGAGTCTTGATGATGTGTCTGTAGGAAATATTGTTGATGCAAGCGTTTTTTCAGAAGGTGAGCTTGTTGATGTAACAGGCACCTCAAAAGGACGCGGTTTCACGGGTGTCGTGAAACGCTGGAAATTCGGCGGTGGTAAGAAAAGCCACGGTGGTGAGCAAGACCTCCGGCGCCCCGGTTCCATCGGGGCAAGTGCAACACCGTCTCGAGTCTTTAAAGGGAAGCGAATGGCAGGGCGGCACGGTGCCAAACGGCATACCGTCCAAAATTTACCCGTCATCCAAGCCGATCCTGAACGCAACTTGTTAGTGGTAAAAGGCGCAGTTCCTGGACCGCCCAACGGTTTGCTTCTGATTAGAAAAGCATCTAAAGCACCGAGTGCATAGGCTGGCAGTCGTCACTGAACGATGCCGAAATAAAACGAGCATACAATTATGTCAACTTTAGACGTATACAATAGGTCCGGGGATGTCCTGCACACAAAGGAATTAGCCGATGCGTTCACCGATGCTGAAGTGAATGGTCCTGTCATCCACCAATGCGTCGTTGCCTATCTTGCCAATCAACGGCAAGGCAATGCATCAACGAAGTCCCGGAGCGAAGTAAGAGGCAGTGGACGGAAACTCTACCGCCAAAAAGGAACCGGCAGAGCCCGTGTAGGTGATGCCAAGTCCCCGATTCGAGTTCACGGCGGTGTAGCGTTTGGACCGAAACCGCGCAGTTATCGGCAGTACACGCCCAAACGGGTACGGCGACTCGGTTTACACAGCGCACTGGCAGACAGGTTCCAGAATCAGCAGTGCATTCTTGTTGAAGATTTCACGTTTGAACAGCCCCGTACGAAAGACATGATCAACATGTTAAAAGCCCTGAACGCAGATGGAAAGGTGCTGCTCATTCTTGATGAACATAGCGAGAATATCCACCTCTCTGTGAGGAACATTCCACAAGTTCATTGCTGTACATGGAATACGCTCAATATCTACCAAGTCATGTGGCACGACACATTGATAATCACTGAGAAAGCCGCTGAGAAACTTGAATCCAAATTCGTGAACATTGATCCAGAGGCGGAAGGATAAAACTGATGAAAGATGCATATCAGATTATACTGCAACCGCTGATTACCGAGAAAAGCACAATCCTCCGCGACGCGAATAAGTACGCGTTTGTTGTTGATCGTAAGGCAACGAAACCGCAGATCCGCCGCGCTGCAGAGGAATTATTCGACATCGAAGGCGATATCCTTAAAGTTCGCACAATGCACGTTCGCGGCAAACCCAAAGGGAAAATGTTGCGTTACCAACGTGGTAGAAAACCGCATTGGAAAAAAGCGATTATCACCTTAAGAGAAGGCGCGACCATCCAAGAGTTTGAATCCATATAAGAATAGCAGTCAGCAATCAGCAGTCAGCAAAGAAGTTTCCAACATGCGGAGGAACCTCTTGTCCGTGACGGCTGAAAGGGTTTTCGTAGAAAACTCGTCCTGACGGCTAACGGCTATAAAAAAAGGAAATCAGAGTGCCTAAAACGTATTCACCTATAACCCCAAGTCGTCGATTTATGACCGGGTACACCTTTGAAGAGATTACGCGTAGCAAACCGGAAAAATCTCTCGTGAAGGGTGCCAAGCAGAAAGCCGGTCGGAACGCCAAAGGACGCTTGACAGTTAGGCGGCGCGGTGGTGGACACAAACGCCGATACCGAGTCATTGACTTCAAACGAGATAAGTTTGGTATTCCTGCGAAAGTTGCTGCAATTGAATATGATCCGAACCGCTCGGCGCATATTGCTCTGCTCCACTATGCTGATGGCGAAAAGCGTTATATTCTCGCGCCTGTCGGTATTCAGGTTGGTGACATGCTTACTTCGGGTGCAGACGCAGAAATTCGGGTTGGAAACGCCTTGCCGCTTGAAAGAATTCCGCTCGGTTCCTCAATTCATAATATTGAGATGAAACCCGGTAAAGGCGGGCAACTCGTACGGAGTGCGGGTGGTGCGGCGCAATTAGTTGACAGAGAAGGGAAGTACGCCCGTATCCGACTCCCGTCAGGCGAGATTCGGCTGATCCCAGTGCAAGCGATGGCAACGCTCGGTCAGGTTGGCAATGTGAGTAAGATTGTCATCGGTAAAGCAGGTCGTTCAAGATGGCTCGGAAAACGCCCGAAGGTTAGAGGTGTCGCTATGAACCCGATTGACCATCCACACGGTGGAGGTGAAGGCAAGAGTTCTGGTGGTAGACATCCAGTTACACCGTGGGGCGTTCCAACCAAGGGCTATAAGACCCGAAACCCGAAGAAGAAATCGAGTCGCTACATTGTCGGCAAACGAAAATAATTTTTCGTGGATGCCTCGCTGGGCAAGAGATCCATGTTTATAAGGTAGAGGAGAAAAACAATGTCGCGTTCTATTAAAAAGGGACCTTATATAGACCCTAAACTCGCCAAGAAGGTAGCCGCCATGGAACGTTCTGGCACCAAACGGGTGATTCGTACTTGGTCCCGGCGTTCAACGATTACACCTGAATTGGTGGGACACACCTTGGCAATTTACAACGGTAAGAAGTTTTTTCCGGTGTATATCACAGAGAACATGGTAGGACACAAACTCGGGGAATTTTCGCCGACGCGTACCTTTCGTTCTCACGGTAGTGGTGGCGCAAGAAGAGAACTTGCGGGATAAGCTTCATCGCAAATTGGCAGGCATCTATCCCTTTTTGGATGATGTCTTGATCCATTTCATTGATAATGGTGATGAAACCAGAAACCTGCTTTTATTAGGAGAGACTGATGGAAGCCAGATCTAAAATCAGGAACGCATCGGTTGCCCCGCGGAAAGCGCGCTTGGTAGCCGATCTCGTTCGTAATCAATACGTTGAAGATGCGTTAAGTCAGCTGCGCTTTACGCATAAAGCCGCGTCCCCTATCATCTACAAGTTGATTCAGTCAGCAGCCGCGAACGCGCAATATCAAGACCCAAGCGTTGATATGGAAGGTTTATACGTCAAAGAGATTCGCGTCGATGAAGGGATTACGCGGAAATGGATACGCCCCCGGGCACGGGGTATGGCAAACAGAATCCTAAAACGGAGTAGCCATATCACCGTTGTCGTTGACGAGGAGAGTACCGAAGATGGTGAGTAATAATGTGCATATTTACAAAGCACTCCAGCACCGCCCGGGCTCCACGTCACAAACGGGAAAAGTTTGACAGGAGGTTGGCGTGGGACAAAAAACTCACCCGCGTGGATTACGCTTAGGAATCATTGAAACGTGGGATTCAAAGTGGTACAGCGAACGGGATTATGCCAAATGGCTTCACGAGGATTTTAAGATTCAAGCGTTCGTCAAAGAGCAACTTGCGCGCGCTGGAATTTCGCGCGTTGAAGTGGAACGTGTTGCGGATCGTTGTAGCATTAACATCCATACGGCGCGTCCGGGAATTGTCATTGGTCGCCGTGGCGCAGAGGCTGAAAAGTTACAAGCAATGCTCGAAAAAGAGGTTGGCTGCCCAGTCCGGATCAATGTCTCCGAAATCAGGGACCCTGAACTGGATGCCCAACTTGTATCAGAAGCCGTTGCCACCCAAATCGAGCGTCGGGCTGGTTTTAAGCACGCCATGCGGCGGAATATCTCCAGCTCAATGCAAGCGGGTGCTTTGGGTGTTAAGATTATGGTGAGCGGCAGACTGGATGGCAAGGAAATTGCCCGTGCCGAATCCAGCATTGAGGGACGTGTCCCGCTCCATACGCTCAGAGCCGATGTTGACTACGGGTTTACTGAAGCGAATACGACGTACGGTAAAATCGGAGTCAAAACTTGGATTTTTAAGGGCGAAGTTATGGGTGTTCCCGACAAACTCAAAGGCGAGACATCCGTTCAACGTCAATCTGGACGCCGCGAAGATGCCGGTTCGCAACGTTCTGACCGTCGCCGTAACGACAGACGCTCCGGTTCCCAAGATGGACGCTCCCGACAATCCGGCGGCCAAGGCAGGGGGAGAAACCAACGGAGGCAGCGTCAGAGTAGGCAAGAATCTGGAAACGATTCATAAACCGTACGAATAGATTGTAAGGAGGCATTTAAAGTGTTAATGCCGAAACGCGTGATGCGCCGCTATGTGCATCGCGGAAAACGCCGCGGGAAGCCGCTTCGAGGTTCACAAATCAACTTCGGTGAATACGGTTTGCAAGCAATGGAAGCCGGTTGGATCACAAGCAACCAGATAGAATCGGCGCGTATTGCTATCACCCGATATGTGCGCCGCGGTGGGAAACTTTGGATCAAGATCTTTCCGCATAAACCACTGAGTAAGCAACCTGCTGAAACACGCATGGGGAAAGGTAAAAAAGGCCCCCCCGAACACTGGGTCGCTGTTGTTAAACCCGGTAGAGTTCTTTATGAATTAAGCGGCGTTTCACTTGAAGATGCAAAAGGGGCGATGAAACGAGCCGCCCATAAATTGCCGATCAAAACTAAGTTCGTTGCACGGAATGAGTAATTTCACCTGCGACTCCGACGTTGGAAACATTAGGTGCATCCAAACGTGCACAGTGGTTTTGACAACACGCAAGGAGATATGAAAACATGAGAGCGGATGAACTACGCGGAAAAACGACCGAAGAATTGGAAAGTGAACTGCAATCTTTGAAGGAAAATCTGTTTAACCAGAGATTCAGAAGTATCTTAGGACAACAAGAAGACACAACACGTATTGGTAAGATCCGCAAAGACATCGCACGTGTGAAGACCCTCCTGCAGGTACGTTCAGAATAAATAGAACGGAAGGGGCAAGGTTAAGTGCCTCTGCTCGCGTCCGTTTCATCAATTTCTAAGGTTGTGTGCTTCCAAAGTGCACATATTAACAGGTTTTGGTTGGTTTGGAGGATAAAGTTGAACGAAGAAAAGCGAAGACATCGTAAATTTCGGACAGGTCTTGTGACGAGTAATAGTATGGACAAGACTGTCTCAGTCTCAATTGTTCGTCGCTATCAACATCCGCTTTACAAGAAGGTAGTCCGGAAAACAAAGAAGATTCTGGCTCACGATGAACAGAACAGTTGTAACGTCGGTGACGTGGTTCAGGTTGTTGAAACTCGACCGCTGAGTCGTCAGAAACGGTGGCGGGTTCAAGCGATAGTAAACGCGGTCCAACCCGCAAACGATTAAAAAGTGCCACGCATCGGAGTGTTTCCTCCTTGCCGATCTATGGCGAAGGGTACTGATGGCACTGGAGAAGAAAGGGTTTCATCCACACTCTGGCGTTTCCAAAACAGGGCGTTTTGAAAACGATAGAGGAGGATATAAAAATGGTTCAATCATACTCTCGATTAACCTGTGCTGATAATACTGGCGCAAGGAAGTTAATGTGCATTAGTGTACTGGGCGGAACCCGGCGTCGCTATGCACGCGTAGGCGACGTGATTGTGGCAAGCATCAAAGAAGCGGCACCTAATACACAGGTCAAAGCTGGCGAAGTTGTTCGCGCAGTCGTTGTACGTACGACGAAAGAATATCGACGTGCAGACGGATCCTATATCAAATTTGACCAGAACGCCGCTGTCCTTATTGACCCACAGAATCAACCGCGTGGCACCCGAATTTTCGGACCCGTCGCGCGTGAACTCAGAGAAAAAGCGTTCACCCGAATTGTCTCACTCGCCCCGGAAGTTATTTAGGAGGCCAATTGTGTCACGACAAAAACTACATATCAAGAAGAATGATATGGTCGTAGTCCTTAGCGGACAGGACCGAGGCAAGGAAGGTGTCGTTTTGGAAGTGTTCCCGAAGAAACAACGCGCAATCGTTGAAGGCGTTCATATCGTTAAATGCCACCTCCGACCAAACCAAGCAGGACAAGGCGGTATCGTTGAACGCGAAGGCACTATTCACGTTTCTAACCTGAAAAGGATTGATGCCTAACGATCACATGTCAGAAACGGTACCAAAAGGGACCTCACTGAATACGCGATTTTTATAGGATACAAGGCTCATGAGCCCATTCAAAGAATTTTATCAAACGGAAGTCATGCCTGCGTTGCAAAGCCATTTTAACTATGAAAATGTAATGCAGATTCCGAAATTAGACAAGATTGCCCTGAATATCGGAGTTGGCGAGGCACTCCAGAATCCGAAAGCCTTGGAAGATGCGGTTGAAGAATTGACACTCATTGCCGGACAACGCGCGATTATTACGCATGCTAAAAAATCCGTTTCTGCTTTTAAAGTCAGAGAAGGTATGGCAATCGGATGTAAAGTTACGCTAAGACAGCAACGGATGTATGAGTTCTTCAACCGACTGGTGAATATTGTCCTGCCACAAATTCGGGACTTTCGCGGTGTATCACCGGACTCTTTTGATGGTCGCGGTAATTATTCCCTCGGCCTCACTGAACAGTTAATATTCCCAGAAATTGATTACGACAACGTGAACGAGACCCGCGGGCTAAACGTAACGGTTGTTACGACCGCCCCGACAGATGAAGAAGGTCGCGAACTCCTAAAACTGCTGGGCATGCCGTTCCAATAATAGATGGGTTCAGTAGCAGAAGGTTACGCAGCGACATCGCTGCATAAACGACCGGGCAGCTTCATCCATCCGGACAGACTAAATAAATCTGTCACGGATACATAAGAAAAGGAGCATTAGGTTGGCAAGTAAAGCATGGATTGCCAAACAGAAAAGAACCCCGCGGTTCCAAACTCGAAAATACAACCGCTGTAAGAGTTGCGGGCGGTCGCGTGGGTATCTACGCAAGTTTGAATTGTGTCGTATCTGTTTTCGCCTCTTCGCTCGCGCCGGTAAGATCCCCGGTGTCCGAAAGGCGAGTTGGTAGAAAACTGGATACCATTTGCCCTTAACTGCAAAAACATGACGGGCACAGCGGCTATTCAAAACCGAGAACGAAATAAGGAGAATCTTTCATGTCGATGACCGATCCGATTGCAGATATGCTAACACGTATCCGCAATGCCAATATGGCAGGACATGAACGCGTTGAAATCCCCTCTTCAAAAATCAAGTCAGAAATCGCACGCATTTTGGCGGAAGAAGGTTTCGTCCGAAACTATCGGTTACTTGAAGATGGAAAACAGGGGATTTTAAGAATTTATTTGAAATACGGAAATACGAAAAAAGAGAAGGTCATCACAAACCTCAGACGCATCAGCAAACCCGGTAGACGGATTTATGCGAAAGCCGATAGTCTACCCAGGGTTTACGGGGGCCTCGGTGTCGCTATTTTATCGACATCCAATGGCATAAAAACCACACCGCAATGTCGTAGGGAAAAAATCGGCGGTGAAGTCCTATGTTACGTCTGGTAAGATTTCACAGATGATCTCAACGAACTGGGAGCAGTAGAATGTCACGTATTGGACTAAAACCGATCCCATTACCCGACAAAGTACAGGTCGCCTTAAATGAAAGCGATGTACAGGTCGAGGGTCCCAAAGGAAGCCTGAATTGGCAACTTCCAGACGGAATCGATGCGACGCTTGAGGAAAACGTCTTAACCGTCGAAAGAAAAAGTGAACTCAAACAGTATAAAGCCTTGCACGGATTAGCGCGCAGCCTCATTGCCAATATGGTTACTGGTGTTTCGGAGGGCTTTGAGAAAAAGCTACGAGTGGTGGGTACAGGTTATCGTGCTGAAGTCAATCGTGAGAACAATTTGGTTCTTGACGTCGGTTATTCCCATTCCGTCACTTTCACGCCACCCGAAGGCATAACACTGAGTGTTGAAGCGACTGAGACGATAGATGGACAGACGCACACACCTGTTGTTATTAGCGGTATTGATAAACAACTCGTTGGACAGGTAGCGGCATCTATTCGTCAAATCAGGGAACCAGATGTCTACAAACCCTGTAAAGGTATCCGCTACGATGGTGAACGTGTCCGAGATAAAGAAGGAAAAGCTGCTGTTGGCTAATGCTGTTATATTTTGCGCGCGATCGGGCGAAATTTGCAAGCCTTCTAAAATAGAAAGCGCGCCTATTGTATAATAAGGAGACACCTTGGCACTTATAAAAAAGAAACGGATGGGCCATCTACGCCGTCGGAAACGCGTCCGTCAAAAGATTAGCGGAACCAGTGATAGACCGAGACTCGCCGTTTTCAGAAGTTTAAAACACATCTATGCGCAACTCATTAATGATGAACTTGGCGTGACGGTCGCTGAAGCCTCTACGCTGTCCCCTGAACTGAAAGAGACCCTCTCAAGCGGTGGAAATGTAACGGCAGCGGAGAGCGTTGGCGCCCTTCTGGCGAAAAAAGCCAAGCAGCAAGAAATTGAGGTAGTAGTCTTTGACCGGGGCGGGCATCTCTACCACGGACGCATAAAAGCTCTCGCAGAAGCAGCAAGGGCGGAAGGACTGAAGTTCTAAATGCCCCGAAAACCGGTTCCTGTCTCCGTACATATACGGTAAAACAGGACGCATACCGGATAGGAGATTTTTTTGCTGAAAGATAGAATTAACCCCGAGGAATTTGAATTTGAGGAACGCATGATTACAATCAACCGTGTGATGCGAGTCGGTAAGGGGCGGCGAACGCCGAGTTTTAACTCGCTCACGGTTGTTGGAAATCGGGACGGTATTGTTGGTATCGGCTTTGGCAGTGCAAGTGAAGTCGCTGGCGCACTCCGTAAAAGTTTTGCCGATGCCCGCAAAAATCTAATTCGGGTGCCGATTGTTAACGGTACACTCCCGCATGAAATTACTTGCGAATTCAAATCCGCAAAAGTTTTACTGAAACCGGCAAGTCCCGGAACAGGTATTATCGCAGGACACGCAACACGTGCGATCCTTGAATTTGCAGGTGTCCGAGATGCACTGACAAAATGCCTTTCCTCTCGGAATGTGAAAAATATTGCTGAAGCTACGATGCTTGGACTCAAAAGTCTTAAGGATGTCAACGAAGTCGCACGGTTACGAGATCTGTCGGTCGAAGAGCTGCTCAAGAAACGCTAACTGACGCACTTCAGAATGGTTGTCGGCGGACATCAACGCTTTGCTATAAATGGTTAAGGAACGGAGTTAACCCTGATGAAATTGAATGAACTTAAACCCGCACCTGGCGCGAAACGTGCCAGAAAACGAGTAGGTAGAGGAAATGCCTCAGGTTGGGGTAAAACCTGCGGTCGGGGTCACAAGGGGCAAAAATCTCGATCCGGCGGTTCGATACCGGCATGGTTTGAAGGTGGACAGATGCCGCTCGTGCGCCGCTTACCGAAGCGGGGCCCCCGGCGCACTGCACACAAACGGTTTGTGTATGATATTATCAACGTTGAAACCCTCAATCTCTTTGACGATGCAGCGGTTGTCAGTCCTGAATCCCTGCGCGAAGTAGGTTTAATTAAACGCAAAAATGCCCTGATAAAGATACTCGGCGACGGTGAACTCGAAAAACAGTTGAAAGTCCAAGCGCACCGCTTCTCAAAATCAGCGATCGAAAAAATTGAATCTAAAGGCGGCACAGCCGAGGTCCTCGGACTACACGCTAATGCTGATAACGCTGCTTGAGAGTTTGTAGGCGAGGAGGAAATAAAATAAGTGATTAAGGCATTTCAAAACGCTTTTAAAATCCCTGAACTGCGGAAACGACTGATTTTTACAGGGTTGCTCTTGATTGTTTACCGCCTTGGTGCGCACATCACACTGCCAGGTGTTGACGACGTGGCACTTGAGGCGTTTTTTCAACAACTCATGGACCGTGCTGGCAATGTCGTTGGGTTCATCGATCTGTTTTCCGGGGGCGCATTTAGTCAAATGACGATTTTCGCACTCGGTATACAACCGTATATTAGTGCCTCAATCATTATGCAGCTGCTTGGTGTCATCGTGCCTTCTTTGGAGAAACTCTCCAGAGAACCTGATGGCAGAAAGAAAATGACGCAGTACACACGATACGGAACCGTTCTACTGAGTATCATCCAAGGTATAACAATCAGTATCGTCCTGCGGAATCCAGAAAACATTACGGGTCAAGCAGGTGAGATTGTTAGAGATCCGAACTTATGGTGGCATTTTCTTGTCGTCTTGACACTCACAGCGGGGACTTCCTTCGTTATGTGGCTTGGTGAACAAATCACGGAGCGTGGTATTGGTCAAGGCATCTCGTTAATTATTACTGTCGGTATTATCGCAGGCTTACCGGGCGGTGTCACTACTGTTTTTAACAATTTATTCACAAGACCGGAATTCGGAGTTTTACAACTCGCGCTGCTGGTCGGACTCATTATTGTAGCCGTTGCGGGAACCGTTTTCATTACACTCTCTGTCCGTAAGATTCCGGTACAATACGGTAGACAGATTCGCGGACGTAGAGTCATTGGCGGTCAATCAACGCATCTACCGCTCCGAGTGAACGCGGCAGGCATGATTCCAATCATCTTCGCGATTACACTTATTCAGTTCCCAACGACAGCACTTAGTTTCCTTCCACGAGACTGGGGATGGGTAACAGGCGCGCAAGCGTTGGTTGATACAGGGACACCGTTGTGGCTGACCCTTTATGCGTTGTTAATCATCGGCTTCACGTATTTTTACACAGCCGTGCAAATCAACCCTGTCCAAATGGCTGAGGACTTGCAGAAATATGGCGGTTTTATCCCCGGCATCCGTGCTGGAAAACAGACAGCGGATTACATCAATACAACGCTCACGCGGATCACACTGCCGGGCGCAATTTTCCTTGCGGCTATCGCTGTGATTCCGATTATTATCACAGAACGTCTCAATATCGGCGCAACCATGGTGGATGGTGCCTCTATCTTGATTGTTGTAGGTGTCGTACTTGATACGATGTCCCAAATCGAATCTTATTTGACCGTCCGTCATTACGAAGGATTCCTAAAAGATCGCAAACTCAAGGGCAGACGGCGTTAGGTGCTTTCACCTGAAAGATATTTTATTTATGGGCCTCTCTGGTCTGCTTGGTGCCGTTGTCGCAAGTAGGCATACCCTTAACACCAAATCCGATTTTGACGAATGAAAAATCGGAACACAAACTCAATAGGGTAAAAATATGAAAGTTAGACCTTCTGTTAAAAAGATGTGTAACCAGTGTAAAATTATTAAGCGAAAAGGCGTTGTCCGAGTTATTTGTCCTTCAAATCCGAAGCACAAACAGCGACAGGGCTAATGCGTTCCTGCCTCCCCGTTGACTTTCCGATGCGAAGGGATTGATTGGAAATTGACAATCGCCAGTGAATCTCGAAATTCAGCGGAACGCGCGAAAAGGAGAAACCCATGGCAAGAATTGCAGGGGTTGATTTACCCCGCAACAAACGGATAGACATTGCACTGACAGCAATTTACGGTATCGGTCGTTACACTGCATCGCAAATTGTCACCGATCTTAACATTGATCCAGGCAAAAAAGTTGACAGTCTCGCTGAAAACGAGATTAGCCAACTCCGAGACCAGATTCAAAACTACAAGATTGAAGGGGATTTGCGACGCGAAGTCGATCAGAACATTAAACGGCTAATGGATATCAACAGTTACCGTGGTCTACGCCACCGTCGGCAGTTGCCTGTCCGTGGTCAGCGCACGAATACGAACGCTCGTACCCGTAAGGGAAAAGCAAGAACCATCTCTGTCGGTAGAAAAGCCAAAGAGGCAGCACGTAAGAGTGGTTAGTGTTAAGAGCCATTAGTTGTCGGTTATCAGTTATCAGAAAGAGACTTCGGGATAATCCCAACCCTTTTGTAAGTGACGACTGACGACTGAAAACGACTGATAAGAAAGGAGAATCGTTTTGCGTGGAAGAAGAAGAGAACGCAAGAACGTCCCTGAGGGAATAGCGCATATCCAGGCTACCTTCAATAATACAATTATTACGATTACAGATTTAAATGGAAACACCGTTGCTTGGGCTAACGCTGGAATGACTTTCACGGGTTCACGGAAGTCAACGCCATTTGCTGCACAGCAGACTGCGGAAGCATGCGCTCGTAGAGCAATGGATCACGGTGTGAAACGGGTAGAGGTTAGAGTCAAGGGCCCCGGATCTGGCAGGGAGTCTTCTATACGGGCACTCGCTGCAGCCGGGCTGGAAATTAGTTTGATGAAAGACGTGACTCCTATCCCACACAATGGATGTCGTCCGCCGAAGAGACGACGGGTTTAAGGAATTTGAGGAAAACGAATGAGCAGATATTTAGACTCCGTCTGTAAATTATGCCGACGGGAAGGCGAAAAACTCTTTTTGAAGGGGCGGCGTTGCAACGGTCCTAAATGTTCCTTTGAACGCCGGAGTTATCCCCCCGGGGAACATGGACAGACCCCCCCTCGCCGAGGGCGCGATAACTTCCGGCGGCAGTTGCGGGCCAAACAGAAAGTTAAACGCACCTACGGTATTTTTGAGAAACAATTTCGGAACTACTATTTCAAAGCTGCACGACAAACAGGTATCGCGGGTGAGAATTTAATTAGTTTCCTTGAACGCCGCTTAGACAACGTCGTTTACCGGCTCGGTTTCGCGACTTCTCGAAACCAGGCGCGGCAGCTTGTGAAGCACAATCACTTCACCGTCAACGGCAAGCGGGTTAACATTCCATCTTATATCGTGCAAATCGGTGATGTCATCACACCGCGTGAACGGAGCCGGAACCTTGCCACTATTCAGGAGGCATTAGACTACTCACAGCAACGTGGGGCACCTGAATGGCTGGAAATCGATACAGACAAAATGGAAGGACGCATTCAAGGGGCACCTGTGGTAGAGCAGATCGCTGTGGACCTTGAAACGCAACTCATCATTGAACTTTACTCCCGATAGGTACATCTTCATATCCCGAGTGTCTGATAACATGCAGGCGATGCGATAATAACACACCTACATTAAGGGCCTCGTGGAACCCATTTCCGAAACGGAAATCAGGATGTCCAAAATATCATATTAACACAGAATTGAGAGGCGGATGCGCAACTCAACAGCATAGTGCCACTCAGTTCGTGTGTATTTTAACATTTAGTTTAATCTTATAGGAGGAATCGATGATAAGGTCCGAGCTAGAAATGCCTGATCGGTTGAAAACTGATACAGAATCCTTACGGCCCGATTATGCAAAATATACCGCTGAACCTTTCGAGCGCGGATTTGGAACAACCCTCGGTAATTCACTACGCCGGGTCCTCCTCTCCTCAATTAAAGGCGCAGCGATTACGGCAGTTCAAATTGAACAGGTAAAACACGAATATGCGACGATTCCCGGTGTACTTGAAGACGTGGTCCAGATCATTCTCAATCTTAAAGAGATCCGGCTCAACATCTCAACAGATGATCCGATCCGGCTTACATTGAAAGCCGAAGGGTCGAGCCAAGTTACTGCCGCTGACATTCAACCGAATGCACTCGTTGAGATTATAAATCCTGATCAACATATCGCAACGCTTGACGAATGCGAAGGGTTAGATATAGAGATCCACGCGCAAACAGGAAGAGGCTACTCGCTCGCCGAAGAGCACAGACCGCAAGGACACGAGATCGGTTTAATTCCAGTCGATGCAAAATTCTCCCCCGTTAAGAAAGTTAACTTCTGGGTAGAGGAAACCCGCGTCGGTGATATGACTAATTTTGATAAACTTAATCTCGAAGTCTGGACAGATGCAACTATCACAGCAAAGGATGCCGTTACACGTGCGGCGGATATCTTGCTCCAACAGATCAAACTGTTCACGGAATTCGATGAAAGTTACGTTGAACCGGAACCTGAGATCGATGAGGCAAAACTTCGGAGAAACCGCTATCTCGCGAAACCGGTCTCCGAACTCGAACTCTCAGTCCGAGCCAGCAATTGCCTTGAAACCGCAAACATTAAAACTATACGAGAACTCGTCGCAAAAGAAGAGAAGGATATGTTGGAATATAAGAATTTCGGACGGACTTCGCTAAACGAAATTAAAGAACAACTCGCCAACATGGGACTTCATCTCGGAATGGACCCGGACGATGTCAGCGACGCGGACATTGATGAGGAAAACGCGGTAGGTGCACCCCTGCAACCGCCCATATAATTCTTCACGACAACGCACACATGGAGGAAGACGATGCGTCATAGGAAACGCGGCAGGAAATTGGGACGAACTTCAAGCCATCGAAAGGCACTCTTTCGCAACCAAGCCACCGCGCTATTTGAACACGAACAAATTCGGACAACGCTGCCTAAATGTAAAGAACTCCGCCGAGTGACTGAAAAGTTGATTACGCTCGCCAAACGCGGAGATCTCAATGCCCGCCGACAAGCCGCGAAAATGCTCTATGGAGCCGACTTACATTACAAACCCCGAAGAGGCGAAGAAGCAAGCAGAGTTGACAAGCAGGCTGTCCTACGCAAACTCTTTGATGACATCGGACCGCGCTATCAAGATCGGAACGGTGGATACACCCGTATCATTAGAGGCGAACTCCGAAAAGGCGACGGTACACAGATGGGCTACATCCAACTTGTTTGATAGTGTTCATTAGCCGGTAAATAAAACACACGGGCGGAGTTGTTCACTCCGCCCGTTCTTATTTTACAGTAAAGCCCATAATTATTGAAACGCATCAAATCGAAGCGGTTCCGCTCTCATTCCGCCTGATAAGGGGTAGGGGGTTATCTTCTTCCGAGTGTTCACTTATTTTCGGATTTTACTATATCTGTTATCGGAAGTCGTTGGCAGTTGTAGCGGTTAAAAACTGCGCAACGGTTATATGACCTACCAACAGCTGACAACTAAAACCGATACGCAGCCGACATAAACACCCGATGCGTCAAGTTTTCTGTCTTGACATCGTTGTGTTCTTGTGCCCAACCACCGAGTACATACGTAACATCAAGTTTCAAAGAATCTTCAAAAATTTTACCGACTCCTGCTGTCAAGAAATCATGCGTGTCTACCTCGGTATATCTGAACGGGATAGGATCGCGAAGATAACCGAAGCGGATATGTGTTGCAATGATGGGTATCTGATATTCCGCGCCGAGTCTCACCTGAAGGGTTGTGGCATAGTACTCTTCAAAATTATTCTTCGGAATGTCGTCTGCTGGTGCGGGATCATAGCGCGTCTGTGTCCAGTCTGTAAGTTGGACATCACTTGCTAAAATCAACCGCTTATTTAACAACTTCACAGCAACGCCTGCGCCAACTTCAAATGGACGTTCGATGTCAAATGCTTGCTTACCCCTTGCGGCATCCGCCGCTGTCTCTCCATCATCATATACATCCATCGTTGCCTGATACCAGCGTTCGTCGACGGTTAATTCAACAGGCGCGACCAGCGTCACTCCAAGATTGATAGTATCTGTCAAATGCGCAAGTAGCCCTACTCTACCGCCTACACCTGAATACTCTCGGTCAATCTCGTCGTCGTATCTAAAACGCGACCACTCATTATCCACATTTAGGGTGTCGGTGGCTTCCGTATCCAATTCATTTAGACTATTACCGTGCCAAAAATCCAACGAACCACCCAGCAAAACCTGTTTTGTAACGTACACACTTGCACCAAAACTCCAAATTCCGATGCCGCCGCTGTTTATATTAATTTCATCAACAGAAAATCCGCTGAAATCGGTACCAGAACCCGGATCAATGCCTTGAATTGCGGTTTGGTAATCGAAATTTTGTGGACGGTTATAACCGAAGCCAACCGCCAAGCCACCCTGTCTTGTCTCCAATGGATAAACAAACCCGATGGAATTCAGACGCATCTGTGAGCGACTCGTTGTTGTTTTCACTGCATCACCCGTAAAATAGGTATCAGCAATCGCTACGTTGTGCGACAGGCTGCTGAACATCTCGAATTTTTGGATCTGTGCCATCCCCGCCGGATTCCAATAGAGTGCAGTGAAATCATCCGAGAGGGCAAGTGAAGCCCCCCCCATCCCCATTGTTCGTGCTCCGACACCAAACGTTTTCCCGATCGCCATCTCTTCTACTTGTGCTGTACCGACAAACACAAAGAACACTGCGGCGAATAAACAGATAAGTGTTGCATATACTGCTGGCTTCATCGTTCCAATTCCTCCATGCTTCGTTCCAAACTACGTGATTTTTTTTGGCGAGATATTGAAGTGTTCTCTGTACCCGCCACTTCGCTATTTTTCGTTCCGATTCCTTATTTGCTGACGCTTCGATCTCGAGCTCGGCGAAGTCAGGCTACGTGAACTCCGCGAACGCCGATTTTCAAGCCGTAAACTGCCTTTTTTGTAAGTCCGCCGTGAAAGTGGTACATATCGACTTCCACTGTGATACCGCCGATAGACGTTTCTATAGGGATAATAACCGCTATAGTAACGGTAATACGGCGCACGGTAGCCATAATAATATCTACTATAAAAAGGACGATATGGATAATACCAAACTGGTGGGTATGCATAATAATACGGATGGGGTCCGTAAGGCACCCCATAAGCATCGTACCGATAAGGGGAAGTGTACGTCGTCCGATAACTACGCTTGCGTCGTCCATAATAGCCATCCGAATCCTCGTCATCATCATGCTCTAATTCGGATTCTTCCGACGCTGCTTCGGAGGCGTGCTCCGTCTCTGTTCGTTCTTTTCTTAAACTTTCATGATGTTTATAGTGTACCCGACCAAAATCTGAAGACGCGTGGTAACCGAGTTGCGTATAACACCCGGCAAATACCACTACTGCCAAAAGCAGCAACAGTAAGAACGTAAATTGCAACTTCATCTCCCTTTCTCCTTTAGATTGATCTGTCAGTCTTGACCATTATAACACATTATACGAAAGACCGATAAGAAAAGTTTACATCCGCCTTATCTTTCCCGATGCCTGCTAATCCCTGCTAGTCCACGATGCAATAATTATTATTCAAAATTGAACTATAACTTCACCGTAACTCTACAGTAAATATGTAGACCTGTGGAAACCTGAAATTATAACGCGAGCCCAGCGTGTAGATTTTCTAAATCTCTCTACAGAACGGACGTAACTATCGCGTGTCCGGTTTTTTCGGCTTGTTCCCGGTAGGTTCTGGGCAAAACTACCAATAGAGCAAGTTATGAAAGATTCAACATAATTTTGCAATTTTTACGTGCTACCATGCAATTTTTGCACACCTGTGAAGGCAATGATAGATGCCATTCCTCAGCGTATATGTCTGTGTTTTGGATACATCAGCCCGAAAATTTTCGGATTTCTAATATCTTCTGCACACAACAAGTCCTGCTTCTGGACCTTACGCTTTATGATTCTATTACCGTCAAATTCTGATAATAAAGTCGGTAAATTAAACAGTTTATGTAGCATATCCTACAATTGTTGAATATCTATAGAAAAAAACAGCAAATACTGTTTTCAGTTGTATGTTTTTTAAAAAACATTATAAATTCCCTCAATAAACCCAGTAGGTGCCTATATTTTAGACCAACCAGAAACCCCCATATAATTCCATATAATTTATTTTTATCTTACCCAAAAATATGCCTTACCATAACAATTGGCACGAAATTTGCTTAAAATACCAACGCAGATTGTCTTAACTCTTTCGAGGTATCCGCGCTTGAGCGTTAAATCAACTCACATTATTAAAAAAATCCATTTCGTGTCGGAATTTACTCCAAATTCGCGTCATCTATATATGAAGGCAATCATAAAATTGCCACCAAATGAATCGGTAAGCAATTGATATGGTGAACGATGTTAGTTTAAATCGGCAATTCTTAGACACTGGCGACATAGATGCATTTTCACTGCTTTTCAAAAAGTACTACCCAGTTGTCTACGCTCATGTTGACGGAATGATGCGGAATCATCCTGATCCCGCTGTAGATGCTGATGATATTACGAGCAAAACCTTCACCAGAGCCTTCAACAAGAGGAAGGAAATCCGAGAACCGGAAAAACTATTGGGATGGTTGCTAACTACCGCGAGAAACTTAACGATTGACGAGATTAGAAACTCGGATAGACGTGCGAAATACTTATCAGTCGAATCACTTGACAGTCTCTCTGTCAGTGAAAGACAAGGACCATTCGCATCGTTTCTCGTTGGAACCGATACCGAACAAGCCAAAGCGAATCAGTATCTGGTGAGGCAACTCGTCCAACTCCTCCAAGATAAGGATAGAGAAATCGTAGAACTTATGCTTGATGGACTAAAACCCAGAGAGATAGCGAATACGATAGGCTCGACATCTGGAGCGGTTCAGAAAAGATGGGAGCGACTCATTAAATGGTTGAAACCCATCGCGCTTCACTTAGATGCGTTAGTAAACTGCTTACCGGAAGAGAAGGACAGAAAAATTATGGAACGGTACTTGGATGGACAACTTCTATCGGAAATTGCGAAAGCAATGGATCTCTCTCGTTCTGCCGTCGATCAGACAGTAAAACGTGTGATAAAGCAGTGGAAGAAAGCCGCGGAGGAAAATCCCACGGATCCCGTCTCCTGGTACTTTACTGAACACTCGTAAAATCCGGTACGCAGGAGTGGCAGGCAGTAAATGTAATTAGGAGATTTGAAGTTGAAAGACAAAATCATATCTCCGACGATAGTCCTTGTTATGCTATTAGAGTGTGTCTCATAAATACAATTTGTCCCAATTCACCTGAGCACGAGTATGGTGATTGGGGTTACAAACTACGATTTACGAGATAAGTTGTAATTATAATAATTCTTCTAATTAGGGAGGATTTTATTTTGAAAATTAGTTGGCGTTGGATAATTCCTATAGCATTATTGTTAGGGATATTAGCAGCTAATGTCGCCATACAACTTAGAGAACTACCAAAAACAGTTACGATTTATAAAACTGTCGAACCTCCGAAAAAAACCAAGCCTAAACCACCAGCAAGAGAAACAGCAGAAGGCGGTCACTGGCATGGAGATGTATGGCATTCTACAGATGAACCTATGTCACATGATACAGGTTTTTTGACAGACGGACCAGATTCCCAAGAGACAGTTGATGATTATGTCCCTGATATTACCGAATCAGCCGATGCAGAAATTGAAGATGAAATTCCTTGGGCGGAAACTGCGGAGGCTGAAAGGCTCATGAATCAACTCCTTGCAGATTGGGAAAATTTCTCTTATGATTTGCGAGAAAAATACCCTGTGTTGTTTGACGCGAAAGCACTCAGTGAAATTGGAAAAACAAGAGAGGGTAGAGACCGAATTAAGCTTCAAGCAGAGAGTATAGTTAATGAGTCTTTAGACGAATTTCAGAAGTTGTTTTCACAACTTCCATCTGAATTTTCGCATCAAGTCCTTGATTTGTTAGAGGAACATTTTACTGAATCAAGTCAAGGAATACCACAACAATACATTGACCAAGCATTAACAATGATGCGGTCAAGTATTAACTAAAAGGGGTATAGGATGAATTTTAAGAGCGTGTTTTATAGGACAACTGAACGCAAAGTTCCGCTAATTAACAACATTTCAGTATTTCTAATATGTCTTATGCTGGTAGCTTACACATACCCAGGGTTTGTCCAAACAGGCCATGCTTTCGATTGGAGAGATCCAGTTGCTATAGGTTTGGGTATAATTGGCGGGGGGCTTGCCATAGGCGGCGCAATCGCCACCGCACCGGCGTGGGGTATTGCCGGAGGGGTGTGCGCTATAGCTGGTGGAGGTATCGCACTTTGGGATTGGGCAGATGGACCGGACGAGGACAATTGCAATGATTGTGATGGTTCAGGATATTACATGGGTGATCGTTGCATGACTTGTAACCCGCCAGATGATGACCCATGTCCTGATTGTCCCGGAACTGGTTGTAGTACATGCAACCCGCCACCCCCCGAAGACCGTTCACCTAATTGCGATTACTGCACTACCGGGGGATGTTCTGCCTGTTTCTCTTATTATAACAGCGACACAGACTATTACGGACAACCTTATATGCAGTAAGTAAAGTCTATTTCGATACCTAACAAAAACCTCTGAAATCTCCTAATTTCAGAGGTTTTTGTTAGACAGATACCTTCGCCAATTATCCGAGACTGATTTGAGGTGTGTAATAAATAGTGCTAATTTAACTTTGAACTGGCTTGATACACCTTGGTCAGTGTTGCCCAGTGCGGTGTGCTTGTCAATCCAAGGACAAGCGTCCGAAAGTGGTCGAAGTTTTTATGCTTGAAGTGGCTGCTGAAATCTGATAACATAGTCTCTAAGTGGGAAAGAGGTTCCATTTCTGAATATCCTTTCAAAAAGGTTGTTTGGTTTTCTGAAAGGATACTGTCTTTTCTACTTTTTGCCCCTAAAATTCAAAAAATTGTCCAAACTTTAGGGTAACTTTAGGATATTTGCCCTATTTAGTCAATGTTTTGGTGAAAGTATTGTTCTAATAATTATGATGTTTGCATTAACAACCCCATAAGGAAATTATTAAAATGAAAATAGATTGGATAATGTTCGTATCAGGATGTATAGCATTAATAGGTGGACTGTTAATATTGACAGCGTCCTTCATACTCGATATAGAGTGGTTAATATTAGTAGGCGGTCTAATATTGTTAGCATCAGGGGCTTTCTCTTTTCTACGGGGTACGCGTAAACTGTTAAACAGTCGGAAACGGTAAAATGTCAAACGCTTTGCGTCTCAATAGACTTCCTTCAAAACCACTTTCACCTCTTCTGCCCAGTCCACAGCTGTCCGTCGTTTTCGCACCGATGAAAACCAGCACAAAGGTTTTATTTGCGTGCTGACTTGGCATCAAATGGGAAGCTGTCTATTGAATGGCTCTGTATACCGAGGGCTTTTTCTTGACCACACCTCACATCCATGCTAAACTGATGGTATGAAAGTCTTTATTCAGATCGGACACGGTATTGTCGGTGCCGCTGTTATTTCAGGTTTATGTATCTGGCAAGCGGGGAGCTTCGGTGAAGCGAGACATACGATCAGCATCATCGGTGCTATTGCCATCGTTATTGCCAGTCTTTACATTCTCCGAAGTCGCTGGGTTCGATGGGGCAACCGTCAGACATGGCTGAAATACCATCAACGCCTCGCGTCTATGGGTTTATGCTTGGTGCTATATCATTCTGCGTTTCAACCGCTCGTGTGGCACTCGTGGCTTACATTTCTACTCGCTTTGTCAAATTTGGGTACCGGTGTCGCAGTGAGTTTAACCGCACGCAAGACGAGACAGATTCTGCTCCGATGCCATCTTATCCTTGCCCCGATTCTGCTCGTTAGCATCGTTTTCCACGGGCAACAAAAACTGGAACACGACGAATTCCTTCCGCTCACCGATGCACACGACGTGCCTTGCGCGAGATGCCATACGCCTGAACGCTTCCTATTCCGTATTAATACAACTCTGCCTGAAGACTTGGACAGGTCAGAGACTATTCCTGAAGACTTGCACTGGTGGTTCTTGCAAAATGAACGCAGGGTCCCCACAACCGCGCCTATCGCAATCAAGGAAATAGGAAACGCTTGGACAGTCACCGACCCTGAAAACAGACACACCTATCACGTCCGGAAGGTCGCAGATCAAATTGCCGTCTATGCCGATACCGATTACCGGAGTTATACCTGTCTCAAATGCCACGTGCATAACACAGAAGAGATTCAGTTAGCACACGAGCTGCACGGTGTTACCGATGCGCAAAGGTGCTTCGTCTGCCACCAAGCCGAAATTGACGGTACACTTTATGGACGGCAGCGCTTTGATTGGACGTATGCGCCGCACCGGTAGATCAACAAAAAACGGCTCGAACACAGGAAAACACCGTGTTCAAGCCGTTCAGTTGCATACGTGATAAAACTAAGACTTTAGCGTCGTGATTTAAGGCTGCCCCAGGTTGTGGCGAGCTTATCTGCCGGTTCTACTGACAGAAATTCGCCATCCATCACCTCTTTAATTTCATCTTCGGATAAGGCACGGCCGAAGATATAGAATTCGTCCATCAGACCATCGTACCAACGACCGTTCTTATGGTGTCCGATCGCTGCTGAGACTCCCCAGTTGTCGGAGAGATCGCCGTTTCCTTTTGCCTCATGCGTCATCTTTCCATCAACGTAGGTTTTTGTGTCGCCACTCTTGCTATCGTAAGTGCCAGTGAAATGTACCCACTTCCCGCCATCAATAACAGGACCTGGATTGATGTTGAACACCTGTTGCTCGGCACCATTCCGATGAAACCATCTGAACCCAGCCGGACGGATTTCCACGTGGTAGAGACCGCTCCCGTGATCGGTGCCAATGGCATCGAAGATGCTTTGCGGGTCGGGTGAATCGTTATGATTGACCCAGACAGCCATTGTAATCCCTTCAACCGGTGCGTTTTCAAATTCCGGTCCGTTTAAGTTCACCCATGTTTGTGGCTCTAAAACGACGGCTTTGCCGAAAACACCATCTTCCCGTTTGGCTTTCCCTTCAATTGTCCCGTCATTACCATGGATGGAACCGTCTTTGACGGTATCCCCATCCTCATCAAAATTATAGTAGACAGATAGTGTCGGATCCTTGAGGTTGGCTTGCGTTGAAATTGCACAAGCTATTACCATTGCCACAACGACGAAGACCACTTGTAACTTCCCGACACGTAAACGTGTTAACTGATAGAACATTTTACGCTCCTTCGTTAAATCAATACTTTAGAATCATACTATTGCTTTCGCAATGTATGCGTTATACTTGCCCGTTATTATAGCAATAAAACACTAAAAATCAAGTCAAAATTTGCAAAAAGTGTGAATCTACATAGACTTTTTTTCACGCCGTTGACAATTTCCGATGTTCTCTGTATAATGAAGTCGGGAAACTCAAAAGATGTCAAACAACTTTAGTAGAGCAAGTTTTGGCTCGCAAGCTACGCCAAAAGTCAGCCTCCGCGCTGTGCTCCTCGCACTCCTCATCACTATTCCAAATTCCCACTGGCTCATGATTAATTGGGGCCCCAGCGGTTATGGTACAGGTCAGAGTTTCCCAACCGTCTCAACTGTCTATTTCAATGTCATTTTCGTCGTGCTAATTTTGATGGCGTTAAACCCATTGCTCCGATCAATTCGGCGATTCTATCAAGCAAGTTTCGGCTCGCAAGCTACGCCAAAAAACGCGAGTCTCACCGATGCCGAATTGATGGTGGTCTATCTACTTGTGTCCATTGCCTCTTCAATCGCTGGACACGACACACTCCAGATACTATGGCCCCTGCTCACCTATCCTATCTGGTTCGCGAGTCCAGAAAATGAGTGGGGTGAACTGTTCCATCGACACATGCCAGATTGGCTGACTATCAAAGAACGGAGTGTGCTGGCAACTTTCTATCAAGGCGATTCTTCACTCCATACCGCTCAACATCTACAACTCTGGTTGACACCTGTACTCTGGTGGTCTGCCTTAATCATCGTGCTAACGTGCATGATGCTCTGCATCACGATTCTCATCCGACACCAATGGGTCAACCACGAAAAACTCAGTTATCCTGTCATTCAGATTCCACTGCACCTCACAGAGAACGGCGGACGGACGCTCCTGAGCAATCGGTTGTTCCTATTGGCGGCAGTCCTGGCAGGCGGGATGAACCTTCTCAACGGACTCCATTTTTTGTTCCCTGTCGTACCGGGGTTAGGTGGGAGTCTCTATAATTTAGGACAGCACTTCCAGACGAAACCGCTGAATGCTATCGGTCGATTGCCCATCGCCGTTTATCCTTTTGCAATCGGGATGAGTTTTTTCATACCGCTGGAACTCTCATTCTCTATCTGGTTTTTCTACCTCTTCCATAAAATAACCCGTGTATGGGGAACAATGGCAGGCATTGGGCATCTACCGGGTTTCCCATTTCTTGATGCACAATCCTTCGGCGCATGGTTCTGCTTAGGTGTCTCTGCGATATGGCTGACTCGGAAGTTTATCGCTCGACAGGTGAAAAACGCCTTTCGCGGGAACAACGCTGAACTTGGAACAGACAGCACACCTTCGGCACATACCCGATACGCTATCATTGGTCTAATCCTCGGTAGTATTTTCATTCTTGTCTTCTTCAAAAGTACAGGGACACCAATCTTCAGTATATTTGGCTATTTTACACTCTTTTTTGCGTTAGCCATTGCCATCACACGCATCCGCGCGGAAGTCGGCCCCCCAGCGCACGATGTGCCGTGGCGACCGGATAAAGTGCTTGTCTCCTTCCTCGGCACACGTCGCATCGGCGCGGAAGGGTTAACAACATTCAGCATGTTCCACGGTTTCAACCGCTCCTATCGTTCCCATCCGATGCCGATTATGTTGGAAGGTTTCAAGGTTGCACAGGTTCGTGGGCTGTCGCACAACCGCTTTATTGTCGCTGTCGTTTTGGTGACTATCGTCGCAACAATCTCCTCAGCGTGGGCATATTACTCGCAAGGTTATTACTACGGCGGCGCGGTTTACGGTGAACAAGCACAATGTCGCTGGACTTATGAGCAGCTGAAGCAGTGGCTCATTAACCCGCAATCCATAGATGTAGGTGCTGTTTCTGCATCTGGTGGTGCCATCGCCTTAACAACGCTTTTAATGGTGTTACGCCGTCGGTTTATCTGGTGGCCCTTCCATCCGGCAGGCTACGCGCTTTCGTTGAGTTTCTGGAATACAAGTTGGTATTGGTTCTCGATCTTCTTGTCGTGGGGGATAAAGGCGATCCTTTTTCAGGCAGGCGGCTTACGGACTTATCGCCGAGCGATGCCGTTCTTCATCGGCTTGGTAATCGGCGAGTTTTTCGTTGGGGCAGTCTGGACACTCATCGGCATCGCTTTAGAACGTCCAATGTATCGATTTATGTTTTAATTTTTAATTATTCCTTGCGGTTCGGTAAGGTAGGTTGTGAACATTAGTGTCCTTTCCGTATACGCGAAGAAATACTCAAGCAAAACCCCTCCATTGTGCGGCGTACTCGCCCATAAGCGATCTGCTTCATTACGGACTACATTTTCTGGACGATTTTTTAATCTTTAGCGTGAGTTTGAAAAAGCCTGGGGTTCGCGCCTCTACAAAGGTCTTAGACCACCAAAGGAAAATAACAATGAAACTTAGCTGCCTTCCTGTCTCTCTTTACAATGACATTTTCACAGGGAAAAGCACTGTCGCCGATTGGATTCGATTCGGTACTGAATTAGGGTTGGATGCCGTCGATTTTAGCATCAAATTCTTCCCAAACCGGGACACGGAAACGATAAAGCGGACCCGTGATGCCCTCGAAAAGCACAGTATGACACCGTGTATGCTCGCCTGCTATTCTGACTTCACGCATCCCGACCCAGCCCAACGTTCCCAAGAATTAGTAGACCTGAAGGCAGACATCACATTGGCGAAAGCGTTGGGTGCGAAATTTATTCGTGTGACAGCAGGACAAAACCACCCCGGTATTGAACGCACAGCAGGCGTGCAATGGGTGATAGACGGGTTTCGACACGCACTTGACGCAGCGGAAAAGCAGGGCATCACACTCGCTTATGAGAATCACACCAAAGGCGCGCCATGGGATTACTGGGACTTCTCTCAACCGATAGAGATCTTCTTAGAGATTTTGGATGCACTCTCCGACACACCCCTCGGTGTCTGTTTCGACACGGCGAATCCACTTGTCTTAGGGGAAGACGTACTGACGCTTCTGGAACAGGTTGTCCACCGCATCGTTGTCGTACATATCTTCGACCTGCGTGAAGTCCGTGTATTTGAGCCTGTCCGTGTCGGTACGGGTGCCTCACCGATTCCGCAAGTCTTCTCTCGCATGAGACAAGCGGGTTATGACGGTTGGCTCAGCATTGAGGAAGCCAGCCGTTCGGGACAAGAGGGTTTCACGGAATCCATTGCGTTCGTTCGGCAAACGTGGCAACAGGCATTAGCCACGTGATGGCTCACTCATCCGCTCCTGCGCTTGGCGTGAGAGTTCCGCGAGATGTCCATCGTTTGCCCGTACCTGTTCAAGATGAATCCATCGCTCAGGTGTCGCTGTCCGTATCATCTTCTCGCCGTATTTTCGGTCGATCCAGAAGCGTGCGGATCCAGCGATATATGCCTGTAGCGCGTCTAATTTATCATCAGGATAGCGTTGACAGAGGTTCATCGTAAACATTCGACGACGTGCACCACCGCCAAAAGCAGCGTGCTTCGTGTTATGGTTAAACAGCACCAGATCGCCGGGAGTCGTCTCAAAGACCGTTGCTGGCACATCTTTCCCGTGTACTTCCCACAATTCTTGGCTCTTGCCAACTCGCTGAGAGAGTGCATCCGCATAGTTATCGCCGAAGAGATGGCTGCCTGGGATGACGCGGAGCGCGCCGGTGTCGCGAGTTAGCGGGTCGAGATAGAACGCAATTTTAATATGCCTCGGATCTTCTAACTTATGCCCACCATCCGAGTGCCATCCGGTATCGCCGACGTAGAAATTGCCGTCGCTTCCCATGTAGTTGAAGTCATCTCCCAACAATGTCTTCGCAATCGCCAGAATCCGCGGGTCATCCAACAGCGATGCCAACTCTTCACTCTGATCGATGAAAGGGACGATGCAGGAGCGCGCGGTGCCTTCGTGTGGTTTGCCGTTATGTCCGCCGCCTCTCTCCTCCCAAACAGCCTCAAAAGCGTCTTGGATCGCCGTAATCCGGTCTGCCATCAATTGCGGAAAACTGAGATAACCGAACGTCTCAAAAAAATTAATCTCTGAATCGGTGACAGTGAAATCGTGCTGATTCATCTCTACATCCTCCAAGTGATATGCAATAGAACCTACATCCATTTGGTTCCCTAAACACCAGAAAATCTCATTATTGATACGTTATCATAACATATTTACATTTATAGTAAAACCTATAATTAATTGGGCAGACCGGCACAACCTAAAAGGTTATGCTACAAAGAGGTCTATTTATTTTTAGGATTCACTATAATTTTCCAATCAGATCCATAAATGCGCAAAACAGATCAGCGAGATCGTTATAATCCGAAAAAACTTGCTAAACCCACAGATTAATGTTAATATTGTTTAAGATTCTCATCCACCGAAAGGTTATAGATGGCAGCCAAAGCAAACACATTCCCCGCCTATTTCGCACTTTTCAAAGTGACACTGCGCCAAATGTTCTGGAGTCGGCGAACTGTGCTGATTCTGATCGGATGCGCGTTATCGCTCTTTATCGCTCTTATATTTCGGTTTATGGCACGCGGTAGCGTAAGCATCAATAGATTCATACCCCAGATAACACTCATCCTGTATGGACTTTTGGTGAACTTATGCGCAATTTTCTATGGGACCGCAATCATTTCGGACGAAATTGACGGTAAAGGGTTAACCTATCTTCAGATGCGACCGCTCTCCAAATCGACGATTCTACTCAGCAAATTCGCTGCCTACCTCGTTGGTACCCTCGCCATCATAGCCGGTTCTCACCTGATCTTAACTGGTATTGTTGTGACACACGCAAAATTGGACAAAAACATCCTATTCCACTTAGGCATGAGCCTGCGCTATACCGCATCAATGGCATTGGCACTGTTGACATACGGAGCATTTGCTGCCGTATTAGCAGCGAAGTTCAAATATCCTGTCCTATGGGGATTGTTGTTTGTACTCGGATGGGAACGTATTACCGCAGCACCGTTCCTACAGGCGGGGGTCAAGCGACTCTCTATATCCCATTACCTTTTCACTGTATTCCCACACTATAAGCTGCCTCGCGGCTTATCGGATGACTTGCTGGGCACATCGCCGGTGCCAGCGTGGGTCGCACTTCTCGTAATTTTCCTGTTAACAGTCGGTTTTCTGTGGCTCGCGATCCGAATCTTTAGGGAACGCGAATACTTGATGTGACTTGTAGGAGCGAGTGTTTTTGCTTCGGGGTTTCTTGTCGCTCGCGATTCCCATTAACTACATTCTTTGAGAACCCGTGCAGTCTCACGTGAAACAATTAACTCCTCGTTTGTAGAAACGACGAGAATTTTAGCGCGGCTATCATCCGTTGAAAGATCCGTTTCACCAGTCGCTTTCGCATTTTTCATCGTATCTAAGTGAATGCCACACCATTCAAGACCCTCGCAAATCTTCGCGCGTGTTGTCCCACTTTTCTCGCCGATACCACCAGCAAAAGCAATTACGTCTACACCGCCCAGCGCGGCGATATATGCCCCGATATACTTTTTCACACCGTAAACGAAAGTCTCCAGTGCCAAACGCGCGTTATCATTGCCTGCTGCGATCTCTGCTTCTATATCGCGCATATCGCCACTCGTGTCAGAGATCCCCTTTAGTCCGGAATCCTCGATCAGTTGATGCCGAATTTCATCTGTCGAAAATCCCTCCTTGTCGAGTATATACAGCACCGCAAAAGCGTCTAACTCACCACACCGCGTAGACTGAATCATCCCGTATTGCGTAGACGTCCCCATTGATGTATCAATAGATTCCCCATCTTTGATGGCACAGAGAGACGAACTGCCACCGAGATGACAGGAGATAATACGCAACCCTTCGCCTGATTCCCGTCCGAGCAGCTGCGGCACGCGTTCAGAGATGTACCGGTGGGACGCGCCGTGGTAGCCGTATCGACGGATGTCGTGTCGTTCTACCCAGAAGCGGGGCACACCGAATTCGGCGGCGTAATCTGGAATCGTCTGATGGAACCATGTCTCAAAAACAGCGACGAGCGGGGTTGTCGGCAGCAGCTCTTGGAAAGCACGGATAGAGGCGATATAGGCGGGGTTGTGCATCGGCGCGAGCGGTGTGGATGCCCCCAGTGCAGCGATCACATCTTCGGTAATCCGTGCCGAACGCCAATAGCCTTTGGCGAGAATGGTTTTGAATCCGACACCGTCTAACTGCCCTAAATCTTCAAGGCATCCGACTTCGGCATCGGTAATGAGGTCCATAGCGTGTGCGATCGCTGCAGTGTGCGTCGGCGCGTCGATTTCGCCTTCGCGGGTCGGTTTGCCCGGTACGGCGTGTGTGAAGGCTGACGGCGAGTTACCGATACGTTCCACACCTCCCTTGACGAGGGAGGTTGTGGTTTCCATATTGATGATTTGGTATTTGAATGAGGTGCTGCCTACGTTGGCACAGAGTATATGCATAATATAAGGAGACTTTCTATTCTTGTAAACACAAACTATTTAGTGCAACGGACAAATTACTAAACGCTATCGGGAACGCCGGAAGCATCATCTCTTGACTTCTTCGATGTCGACTCAGGTTTGAGAATCAATCCGCCTTTTTTGTCCCTTATGAAGTTCCCA
Organism: Candidatus Poribacteria bacterium; assembly: GCA_022819945.1. Lineage (GTDB taxonomy): Bacteria > Poribacteria > WGA-4E > WGA-4E > WGA-3G > WGA-3G. Next base: position 74,309 of record JAJEGI010000137.1, on the reverse strand, counting down.
TTTTCGTCAGTTAAATAGTTTTGCCGTTTTTGTTGCTCAATATCCTCAAGTAATGCTTTTGCATCATAGTTAAACTTTGCAGCCCATTCTTCCCGAATCTGATGGATTTCGTCAATAATTGGATCTTTCCACATGCTGAAAGTCCTCCATTAGTAATTGTTGCGGTGTACATAGAATTGGCGGTTGATAACCTGCTTTCCTACACACTTGTTGTATCAATGGAATTTTGTTAATATTAGCAATATGCTTGAAGTTCCATGTTGCCAAATACTCTACATTGTTTATCGCAGTAATCGCTATATGAAACGAGTCAACCCGTGCTTTCAGGGCAAAGCTCCAGCATTTATTAATTCATCACTAAAAGAATCCAATATCTCCTTCGGCGCGTCCAATAAGGTCAATTTTTTTAAGACATCAAGACGTTTTTGAGAAGCTTCCTTATCTCCCAAACTTACTTCTTGTTGGACAATCGGTGAAGAAACAAGTTCAAATTGTTGCTCAGCAAAATTCTCCCACCAATAACGAGTGAAATATTGGCATCCGCGAACCCCTTCGTTGCTGCTGGGTCTGGAAGTTAGATAACTAATAACCGAAGTCTCAATATAAACGCGCGGTTTAGATAGCATACATATTGCCCATTAACTATGGTGGTTCCTCAGAGGCATTCAATTTTCGTTGTTTGTCGGTTTTATGTGGGGATCGCGACCGAGAGATCGCTCCTACATCATCTTGGTTATTCAAGCCTTCAAGGCAGTTTCAACTTCAGTGGCTAATTCTTCAGCGGTAACTTCAGCAAAAGGAGAAATTCCAGCCTCAGACATCAAGTCTGAGAGATCCCACCGAGAAATATCAAGAAGTTTTGCAGCTCTACCCGCACTAATATCCCCGTGCCGAAGCAGTTCAAGCACAAAAGCCTCTTTCGCTTTGTGTTCTGCATCAGTTTTGTGTTGTAAAAAACTCTCGTCAATAGGATGTGTGAATGTGAATTGAATTTCAACCTCTGTTTTTGCCATACAAATCACCTCACTGCTTATTTCGACCTTGTAAATAACTTCACTCACATCTTAGAAATTCCCGAGATCCGCCTCTCCCGTTCTTCGATGATAGCACGACTACCAATGTTATCCTCCGGCTTTACTCCCTCTTCTAATAGAAGCTGCTGGAGTTCTTCTGCCGTAAGGATTTCAGCATCAGGATCGGGTTTCCCGAGTGCTTTTTCAATTGACGGACGCAATCTCTCGTTTTGTGCCCGTACACGGGCTAATCGGACTGCCTTGCGTTCCTCGGGAGTCATAGATTTCATTGCAGATGCTTGAAGTTTTACTAATTCCGCTTTGATCTCTGCTAAATCCCATTCAAGCTGCTCAACCTTTATGATTAACTTCGTTATAGCGGGTATCATAAGTGTTATCCTTTTCACTGTTTAAGGAACGTGCCTGCAACAGACACATTCCTTTTCAATAGCGACGTTATGCATATCATATCACGCTTTTGGCAGTGTTGGCAACGTTAAACGCGGGCGTTCACCGAAATCGGGGAGTTGCGGTGGGTTCTCTTCCATCTGGCGGAGGAGTTCTTCTATGGCACGGTCGAGTTGTGGATCGCCTTCTGCAATATAGTCCTGCGGCCGGTAATCTACTTCGATATCCGGGTCGGTGCCGTAGTTCTCTACGCGCCAACCGACATCAACGAACCAGAAAGAATACTCCGGTTGCGTTGTTCCACCACCATCCACAAACGACTGATGCGGCGAGATACCGATAACACCACCCCACGTCCGTTTGCCAACAAGTAAACCTAACTCCATCAGCTTGAAACAGTGCGAGAAGATATCGCCATCGGAACCGGCGTTCTCGTTGGTGACAGCGATCATCGGCCCCAAGACGGAGGCATCCGGATAGGGGTGCGGTGTCCCCCAACGCGGCACGTCATACCCAATCCGCCGACGAGACAATTTCTCCAAAAGCAGCTGCGAAACATGCCCACCGCCATTGTAGCGTACATCAATTAACAGACCGGGATAACTCACTTCGGCGAGATAGCCGCGGTGAAACTCCGCATACCCGCGCCGACTCATGTCCGGAATATGGACATACCCGACTTTACCGTCCGTCTTTTCGTGGACGTATCGTCGGTTGTTCGATACCCACTCACGGTAACGCAGTTCTCTTTCGCTTCCGAGTACTTTGAGTGTAACGACCCGTTTTTCGTCATCTTCCGCATTTTGGAACGTTGCTTGGACTTCTTGATTCGCGAGACTGACGAGGAGTTCACCGGGTGAAACGGTCTCACTGACAGATTGTCCGCCGATAGCGAGCAGAATATCGCCTTTACGGACATTAATGCCCGGTGCGTTGAGTGGCGAATCCTTCGAGGCTTCCCAACCATCCCCACGTGGAATGTGCGTGATGCGATACCCGTTGTTCTCTGCATCGTAGGCGTAATCTGCACCGAGAAATCCTTGCGCGTAGTTTGGTGAACTTCGGTAATCACCACCCATTTCATACGCATGTGAAGTGCCGAGTTCACCTTGCATCTCCCACATCAGGTCTGAAAACTCGCCGCGCGTTGCAATTCGATCAAGGAGCGGCAGATAGCGTTGATAGACATGCTCCCAATCCACACCGGACATATCCTCTGTCCAGAAGAAATCGCGCTGCAGTCGCCACGCCTCGCGATACATCTGGTGCCATTCGGCTGTAGGCACAACAGAGGCTTTGATACGATTGAGGTTTATCCAACCAGTTTGTCGGTTCGGACCGCCTCTACTTTCGGGCTTCTCAGCCTCTACCTTCTTGCCAGCTCTGATAACACGCAAACGGTTTCCGGTAACATAAACGAGTGTCTTGCCGTCACGGGAGAGTCGAAAGCCCTCAATACCTGAAACGAGCGTATCTTTCTTCTGTTCTTTGAAGTCGTAAACGTGGAGCACACCTCTTGATCTACTATCATCGTCACCGGACGATGTACCCGGTATTGGAAAGGCAGTGAAAATCACCTTACCTTCAATACCGGCAATTTGTCCGTAATTCCCACGCGGATACGGAAACGCGACGACGCGTTGCGAAATGCCTTCCAAATCTATTGTAATCGGTTCACGTTTATCTTTCTTCTTCTCAGATTTCTCCTCAGCTGCCTTATCTGCGTCGTCCTTCTTTTCCTCATCCTCTTTGTCCTTATCCTCTTTTTCCTCCTCAAGCGGACGGGGTTCCGGTACAAACGGGTTTCCCAAAGTCTTCTGCAAGGTTACCAGCAACGGACGCATCGCCGAAGGGAAACCGAGATCGAAGTGGAGCGAATCGTAGACTGGATCGAATTCGCGAGACGAAAGAAAATAGAGATACTTCCCATCCGGATCCCACGCAGGTGCGAAATCACTGAATTCAGGTTCAGTAACGAACCATGTTTCACCTGTTTCAATCTTGCAGAGTTTGATCGAGCGGGTCGTCTCTGTCGCTGGGAAACTATACGCACACCACTTACCATCAGGGGACCACGCTGCACCCCGGATGCTGTGATAATGCCCTTTGTCAAGCGTTCGGAGTTCGTGGGTCTCTAAATCGATGTGTAAAAGTTCAAAACGGTGGTTGACCAGAAGGATTCGGTCATTCTCTTCGCTATCAGTTTGTGGAGAAACCGAAAGCCCCCGGACATGTCCAATATCAAGCGTATCAAGGCGGACGATGTCAGCACTGCCATCGCGGGTGTGAATCTCAAGAGCCTCTTCACCTGCAGCATCGGAAATAGTGACGAGACGCTTACCGTCATTGAGCCACTGTGTGAAACGGTAACGTGCGCCATCACGCTCACCGTGCTGAAGGACTGCGCCCTCCCAATTCGCCATTGTAAAGGGTTTACCGCGTACTGTTACGGCTAACGCATGACCATCGGGTGCTGGATCAAACTCTTGCAGGTACGCCGATGCATTGACGAACTTCCGTTGTCTCTGGATACGAGGGCTCCGAAATTCGACATCAACTTGGTTTTCGGTATCGCTGTCAAGATCATAAATAAACAGGTCCGCGCCAGCGTGGTAGACGATACGTTTGCCATCTGTCTGCGCCAAACGGCAATAGTAAGTGTCCTGATGCGTGTGGCGTTGAACGTCCTCACCGGTAGGTAGACAGGAATAGATATTCCCTACACCTTCATGGTCAGAAATAAAATAGATGCGTTCACCGATCCACATCGGTGTCGTGAAATTACTATCCACGGGAGCCAACGACTGAAACTGCCCATCCCCTTCAATATCGATCCAGAGTTGCCCTGCGGTGCCGCCGCGGTAGCGTTTCCAACGTGCGGGTTCTCGTGTCAACCTACCGATGATAACACCGCCAGCATCGCTAAAATCGATATGGTTTGCGGGACCATAAGGTAAGCGTTGTGGTTCTCCACCTTCTGCAGAAACTTTCCATATCCACGGATCGAAGGCTAATCCTGCGCCGCTTGAATAGAGAATATGTTCTCCATCCGTATCCCAACCGACAATAGAAACATTGCTGCCCTGATAGGTGAGCCGTTTCGCTTCACCCCCGAGGGCAGGCATGCTATACACCTCTGACGGTCCCTCTTCACGTCCTGCGAAAGCGAGTTGTTCACCATCTGGTGATAAGCGCGGCGAACCGGCAGCACCGAGGTTTGACGTGAGCCGCCGCGCAACGCCACCTTCAACGGGAACTGTCCATAAGTCATCTTCACATACAAAAACAACGGTATCTTGACATATTGTTGGTGATCTATAATATCCTGACATTCACTCCTCCGTGGTAAGTGAAGTTATAAGTTGTAAGTTATTAAGTTATAAGTTAAGAAGTTTATGCGCGATATTCAGAAACAAATGTTAGGTTTTGCGGAAGAACGACTACAAACAGATTTAACAACCTATCCACTTCTTTTTAATCTACCGACGCGTTTGGCGTACTTTTCACCGAGATGGAAAACCCAGAATCCAAGCGGGATGAGTAGAACACCAATGATGAGTAATAGAAACAGATTGCCCAGTTGGCTTTCAATCGAAGCATTACCGAGTATCGCTGCACGAATGGATCTAATCGTATAGGTGGCAGGCGAAATTTTAGAAATCGGCTGAAGCCATTCGGGTAGCACCTCAATTTCATAATAGATACCGGAAACCAACAGTAGCAACGATTGAATGATACCGGTTGCAGCTTGTCCCTTTTCCGGTGAAAGTAACGGAAAGATCGCCGCCATCAAACCAATTCCAATGAAAGAGAGACTTGAGATGCTAACAGTAACCACCATCGTTAGCCAATTCGCATTTCCTAAGTCAATGTGTTCACCAAAAAAGAAAGGCATTATCGCCAAAACTAAACCGGTTCGTAAGAGTCCATATAGGATTGCAAAGAAACAGGAGCCAACAAGGTGTGTGATACGGTAGATCGGTGCCATAAAGGTATATTCAATTGTGCCTTCCCACCGTTCCCATGTAATCGCATCGCTGACCTCGCGCATCATAATCGAGAGAAACCCCCAAATTAATGCCCCAATGATGAGGTAAAGGACATCTTCACTGCTGCCGCGTCCGACCATAATCAGGCCGATCGTTAGCGCGTTGACAACAGAATAACTGAAAAAGAGGATTTCCCAACTCAGATACCGCTTCAGCAGATTAAAGTTGCGTTCAATAAAGGCATAAGAGACAACGGTTTCACGTATAAGATTCAGCATCTTTTTGGCGTAGTTTGCAAGAGACTACTCATCCTCCTCAATCCGCTTGCCAGTGTGCGCGATAAAGGCGTCTTCCAGCGTCGCGGGTGCTGCGTTCTCTGATGGCGTGCCGGCAATGAGTTCCTCAACGGTGCCCTCCGCGATAAATCGTCCCTTATCAATAATTGCAATCTTATCACATAATTTCTCCGCTTCTATCATATCGTGCGTTGTCAGCAGAATGACAGCATTCCGCTCTTGACGGATTTCCTCAATAAAGGCTTGGACATCACGCTTGGATTTGGGATCAAGACCGGTTGTAGGTTCGTCGAGCAAGAGGAGCATGGGTGTTGTTAGTAGGGCACGTGCGATTGCGACTTTTTGCTGCATCCCGCGCGATAGGTGCTCCATCTCTTCGTCCATCCGATCCGCATCAAAGCCGAGCCTTTCTAAAATTTGCCGTGCTTTTCGCTCGGCTTCTGCTGCAGGGAGACCGTAGAGGCGGGCGGCGTAAATCAGGTTTTCTGTTGAAGAGAGCCGTTTAAAGAAAGAGGCTTCAACAGAAACACGGTTCATCACGCGTCTGACTTTCAGACTATGTGTTACAACATCATCTCCAAAGACCTGAATACTCCCCGCATCGGGCAGCAGTAGCGTCGAAATAAGGCGGATCAAGGTCGATTTCCCTGAACCGTTTGCACCGAGGATCCCATAGATTTCTCCGATATTAACTTCTAAGGAGATGTCGTCAACTGCCCGGATTATTTCTTTTTCTCGGCTGAAAAGGTGTCGAATTTTCTGATAAAAACGTAGTTTATTCTTCGTCCGCTTGGTTCGGTGAAAATGTTTTGTTACCCCGCGAACAACCAATCCATAGATAGGCTTTTCCACTTTTTTCCTTTCGCTAAATTGAACAGCCTCCAAAACGCTTGACATTTCATAGTGCCTTTTATATATTATACCCAAAATCCGTGAACTTTTGGTAATTTATTTTTCCTTGATTTGAAACCGAGTGGCGTACTTAACAACAACACCTATACTTCTTTATTATTGAAGTTTACACGAATACAAGAGCGGAGGAACAATGCCGAAAATCAAAGGTCCAGCTATTTTTCTCGCCCAATTCATGCGGGACGAGGCACCATACAACACTCTGGAAAACATCGGGACATGGGTCGCGAACTTAGGATACAAGGGTATCCAACTCCCCGGTTGGGACGATCGCGTTCTTGACCTCGGAAAAGCCTCCGAATCCAAAACCTATTGTGATGAATTGAAAGGGACACTTAACGAGATAGGGCTTGAAGCGACAGAGGTAGCAGGTTATCTCGCTGGACAAGTGCTGGCTGTGCATCCTGCGTATGAAGTTATGTTTGAGGCGTTCCATCCGCCCGGCTTGCGTGGTGCCGAAAGGACAGCGTGGGCATCAGGCGAATTGACAAAATGCGTCCACGCTTCAGTGAATATGGGATTGGATGTTATCCCTGTGCTTTCAGGCGGTTTCGCGTGGCACACTGTCTATCCGTGGCCCCAGCGTCCAGACGGAATTATTGAAGAGGCGTTCAAGGAACTCGCTGCACGGTGGCTGCCCTTGTTAGATCTGGCACAGGATAACGGTCAGGTCTTCGCCTACGAACTCCACCCGGGTTCGGATATTTATGACGGTGCGACATACGAGATGTTTTTGGATTACACAAACGATCATCCCGCTGCGTGCCTCAATTACGATCCGAGCCATTTTCTGCTTCAACAACTCGATTATATCGACTTTATCCGACTTTACGGAGAACGCATTAAGGGATTCCATGTTAAGGATGCCGAATTCCGTCCGACAGGTCGGGTCGGGGTCTACGGTGGTTACCAGCCTTGGGCTGGACGTGCGGGGCGGTTTCGTTCGCTTGGTGATGGACAGGTGGATTTCACACAGGTGTTTACACTGCTCACCGAAGCCGGCTATGACAGTTGGGCAGTGTTGGAATGGGAATGCTGCGTCAAAAGTCCAGAGCAGGGTGCGGCAGAGGGCGCGCCGTTTATCGCCAAACATATCATTGAAACAACCGACGTCGCCTTCGATGACTTTGCTGGCGGCGAGACGGATACAGCGCGAAACCGAGACATCCTCGGCTTAAGTTGAAGGTAGTTATCGCACACTGACAACAGAATTGGAGTGAATCACTATGGAATCTTGGAAACGGAAATTACGAATGGGTATGGTAGGGGGTGGACAAGGTGCGTTTATTGGTGGTGTTCACCGCATCGCTGCCACACTCGATCAGCAGATCGAAGTTGTCGCTGGATGCTTTTCGCGTGATCCAGAAAACACGCGGATCACCGGTGCGGAATTGTATCTCGACGCAAACCGTTGCTACAACAGTTATGCTGAGATGGCAGCCGCCGAAGCTTCACTTCCCGAAAATGAACGTATTGATTTTGTGAGCATCGTTACACCAAACATCTCCCACTTTGAGATCGCAAAAACCTTTTTGGACGCGGGTTTCCACGTTGTATGCGATAAGCCGATGACCTATAGTCTTGAGGAAGCCGAGACTCTTGTCCAACTCGTCGAAGATTCGGGGCTTGTTTTTGCGTTGACACACAATTATACGGGACACCCCCTCGTACGGCATGCGCGTGCCCTGTTCGCTGACGGTTCAATGGGACAAATCCGTAAGGTGATCGTCGAGTATCTTCAGGATTTCCTGATGGTGCCACACGAAAAACTCGGTCAGAAGCAAGCAGCATGGCGTGTGGATCCAGCACAGTCAGGTATCGGCGGCACGATGGGTGATGTCGGGACACACTGCGTTAACCTTCTCGAATACGTCACCGGCGACCCGATTGTCGAACTCTGTGCCGACAAAAGCACCTTCCTTCCGGACAGGGTGCTGGATGAAGATGTCAACGCTCTGCTCCGTTTTGAGGGTGGCGGCAAAGGTGTTTTAAGCATCAGTCAGGTTGCCACCGGAGAGGAAAATGGACTCACGCTCCGTGTTTATGCCGAACAAGGTGCAGTGAAATGGGCGCAAGAGAATCCGAACTATCTCGAACTCTATCGTTACGGTGAACCGAGACAGACGCTGACGCGTGGTCAAGGCTACCTTTCCGAAGCGGCGGCAGCAGGTGCGCGTATCCCGACTGGGCATCCTGAAGGGTACTTGGAGGCATTCGCGACGATCTATGTCGGTGTTGTCGAAGCCATCCGGCAATACATTGACGGCGACCCGATGAAAACTGAGGCGTACGATTTTCCGACAGTCTACGATGGATTACGGGGTATGCAGTTCATTTACAAAGCGGTTGAGTCTTGTGAGAACGACTCAACCTGGGTCAAAATGTGAAGGAAGTTATCAGCTAAAGAAGTCTGTAATGTGCTCTAAAGTTAGGGAAGTGTTTTTGCTTGGGTGTTTCCCCTAGTAAAGTTTTCAACTTTGAAACTTTAGCACACTTCACAACTTTCTTACTGACGACTCTCACTGAAGGCAAACTGAGTACTGAAGACTGAATAGTAATAAAAGGAGACAGGTATGCAAGCACCTAACACTGAACCTTTCCGCGTCGGGTTTCTGAACGTTGAATCGTATTCGCACATGCCGCTGTGGGCACCGCACATTAACCCACGCGAGGGGCAGAAAGACACCCCATTCACAGGCATGCGAATTACGCACTGCTGGGATATTGAATACGATAAGGCACAAGCAATCGCTGCAACTTACGGTTGCACAGCCGTCAAGAATTTTGATGATATGTTGGGCAAAGTAGACGGCATCATTTCCGGTGGTTATTATAATCATCCGTGGAATCATATTCTCCATGAACCGTATCTGGAGGCAGGTCTACCGAATCTGATTAACCGCCCGTTTGCAAACTCGCTCGCTAAAGCGCAGCAGATGATTGAACTCGCGGAGAAAAATGGAGCGACCATCCTTGCGCCATCAAGCCATGAGCATAACGATCCCATCTCACGCGCCAAGGCGTGGGCAAGCGGTAAACAGATCGTCTGTTACACGGCGACCAATTCGTTTGACGACTATCCGACACACGGGATTCACGGGGTCTATATGGTCTGTAAGGCGATTGCGGAAGCGGGGAACCCTGTTGTATCAGTCGCGTACCGAGCAGACAGTTGGCACAGCCCGCCCGGTGTCATTACTCTGGAGCATGTTGACGACAACGGACGACAATTTTACGGCACCCTTCACCAAGTGAGTGGCTCTTGGGGGACAGTGCAGATTCACACACAGGAAGCATACGGCGGTGAGAATTTCAGAATCCACACCGGTACCGGCTATCCGTTTGACAAGACGGAAATCTGGGTGCCGACGATCTGGGCGTTCCAGAACATGGCACTTCACGACGAGATGCCGCAGTCCTTTGAGCAGCTTCTGCACAAGACGAACGTTTTTCTGGCAGGTTGGAAATCGGTCTTAGAAAACGACGGTAAGCCTGTGAAGTTAACGGATGTTGATGAAGAATGGACTGCTCCCGCTGAATTGCCGAATCATCCGGATCACGACACGGTTTCGCTGTTTCGGAAACAGTTCGGGGATGCTTGAGTATAGTACTTTAGATAGGAATTGATAAGGGAAGATTTTAGAAGGGGTTATAGTAGGGGCTGGGTTACCCAGCCCCTACGAGTATGTAACCCAACCCCTACGAGTGTGTAATGTCGGGTCTCTATCGCGGCGTGCCACATAAATACACATTGGCACACGACAAGGAAATCTAACGCCAGGCTTTAACACTTGCCCACGTGGTTGTGAGTTTATCGGCAGGGTCTACAGGTAAAGCAGTTAGATCTTCCATGCTTCGCTTGATATCGTCTTCCGACAAAGCCCGATCCCAGACCGTCACTTCATCAATGATCCCGTTGAACTTTTGTCCGGTCGCGCCCCATGAGCCGATCATCGTATCGCCTGCTGTTCCGAGATACTCAATCCCCGCTTTGCCTGGATCTTCTGCCACAGACTTACCGTCAATGTAAATCTGTCGGGATTTGCCTTTGACATCCAGCCAGAAAGTGATATGTGCCCACTTGTCAGCCTCAACGGCGGCAGGTGCGTCAAGGTCATTGGAATAAAACCCCATCCGAACGGTGCCGCTGTTGTAGATACGATAGTGTAGGCTTGTATTCTGTGCGTTGACCTGCGTCTGTGTGAAAACACACTGCTGGTCACCGCCGCTCAATGCTGGCTTGACCCACATCGTTACGGTAAAACTCTTTTCGTTGAGTTCAATATAAGGCATCTTGACCTCGCCTGCTTGCTCGAACCCCAAGGCTTTTCCGAATTTACCGTCAACCCAATCCGCATCTCCGACGAGCTCTCCGTCGTTTCCATGTGGGGAAAGATCTTCTATCGCTTTTCCCTTGCCTTCGTTGAAAGAAACGTAGAGCAGTAACTCCTTATCCTTTAGATCCAACGCTGTGGCACTGAAAGGCATCAGTGTCAATCCAGCGAGGATCAACAGTGAAAGTAATATTCGATATATCATAATCAATTTTCTCCTTTAAGGTAGATGTAAGTAAAGTCTCTTTGGTCAATTTGATACGCTTTCAGACTAACACAAAAATTCGGGGGTGTCAAGACTTTTTTGTGAGCCTGCCAAGTGTCCCTGTCAAAAAATTTCATGAATAACACATTAGGATATCATCAGCCCTACGTAAATAAGCGATTCCAGTCGTGATGGGACTTTGCAACGCTTTCAGGGTTTGTCCGACTTCGTGCGATGAAACCGGGAACGGATGCACGCCCTGTCGGTAAACCGATTTGACTGTAGCGCGTATCAACACTCCAACGGACAGTATTGGAACGGTTCGGAAGACCCCGGTGGACAACCCGCTCACTTGTCAGCAAGACATCACCTGCATCAAGCTCAGCAGTGACAACATCGCCGGGCGGCAATTCTGCATCGCTGATGCCTCTGCCTCCGGTATGTCCGGGCGTCGGATCTTGGTAGTTGTGTCCAATCAGATTAAAGCGGTGCGAACCTCGGATGACTTGCATGCACCCATTCTCCTCAGTTGCCTGAATGAGCGGGAGCCAGACGTTCACGACCAATGTCTCACCTGCTTCTTCTGGTATGAGATACGCCAAATCTTGATGCCACGGGATAACCGTAATGTCTTGGTTTGGTAATTTGGCACGATAATTAAATTGTGGATGCGCTAAAATCTCATCACCGATGAGGGATGCGACCACATCAAGGAGCGCGGGTGCTGTTCTGAGCGTGAACATCCCGGCAGTCCGAATCTTCTGGTCGCGGAAAAAGTTGCCCCAAATCCAGTTCGGATCGGAACAGGCATTTGATACCATCCCCAGCCGCATATCAAAAGGTGCCTCGTCATAAGTATCCGACGGGTCAAGGATGCCGTGTTTGACTGCCGCCTGTGTGCCATCATCAACACGTTGCGCTAACTCATCAATCAACGGTTGGAGTGCTGCATTTGGCAGTACGTTCCGAACAAATAGAAAACCGTCTTCGTGGAATTGCTGCTTCTGTTGTGCTGTGAGTCCGCCTTGATTGTGTTGTATAGACATTGCCATTCTCCGTTTTGAAGTTATGAAACAGGTTGAATCGCGACGGCACTGCCAATTTCGCTCGATTTCATCGCTGCATCGAGCATCTGCATCAACATCACCGCTTCCGAACCGGGATTGAGGGGTTCGTCTTCCTCCTGAATCGCTCGGATGAATTCTTGTGCCTGAAGCGTTATATCATCCGCCTTTTGCGGTGCGGGTTTCATGGGCTTGACCTTAACGCCGTCCGGTGTGCCAACGAGTATTTTTCCGTTTTCAAGACCTGCCTTGGTGCCGTAGAGGTGGAATTCCTGAACTTCGCTTTTGACCAAATCGCTCCCTTTTGCTGGCGCGTGCCGGTTTGTCGTGTTCAGCGAAAATGCGACAGCGAAGTGTAAGGTACATCCGTTCTCAAATCGCACAAACCCACACGCGGCATCGTCTGCAGTATAGGTCTGCTCAGGGGGTGCGAGATGGGCGAAGTTACAATATAAGCCAGCCATCGCCTCTGTAGGACGTGGACACCCCATCATAAACCAGACATTGTCAATAGCGTGGATACCGAGGTCGAGAAGGACACCGCCACCCTTTGCTTTATCGTGCCGCCATCCGCGTGCCGAACACCAACGGGTTCGTATCCATCGAGTCTCAGCGTAGTATACATCACCGAGTTCTCCGGCTTGCACGAGTCTACGGCCTTCCGTCAACTGCGCTGTGAACCGAGATTGCCGAACAAACATATAGACCAAACCCTTGCTTTCGGCAAGTTGTGTGACGGGTATTAACTCCGCTGCATCATTCGAGGGCGGTTTTTCGCAGAGGACATGCATTCCGCGTTCTACTGCTTCCAGTGAAACGGGCGCGTGCATCCACGTCGGCAGTCCTATGCAGACCGCGTCTAAATCACACGCGTCGAACATCTCCTTGTAATCGTCGAAGACGCGGACACCTTTAATGTCGCCCAAGACCCTTTTCCTGCGTGCTGGGTCTAAATCTGCCAAAGCGACAAGTTTCACATTCGGTTCACCATTGAGAATCACAGTTGTGCTGCTGATTGTTCCGCCGACCCCAATGATTCCTACCCTGACTGGTTTTTTCATTTTATTCTCCTGAACACTTCTGAAAAAAGATTGACATATTTTGTCCGTTTCTATAGAATATATCTAACCCTGATAAAATTTGATTATAAGCTGTGTCGGATAATGCCTCGCCATTAGTCCACCCCAAAGGCTGTTTTCAGGTTCCCCATATTACCCAAACACACTCCAGAAGGAGGAACACCTATATGTATCGTCACCTGTTCTTACCGATTCTCATGTTTCTACTATTAACAAGCACTGCTCTGGCTAAAGGCGAAAAACTTGTACTCGTCGGCTCCGGCGCACCGGATCCGAAGGACAATCTCCTCATAGAAAACCTCGAAAAGTGGGGGTACGTCGTCGAACCTCACGAGCATCTGGCAAAGCATCCGGTCAACCTTGCGGACGTAGACCTTGTCTTCATTTCCGAATCAACGTCGAGTGCCAACATCCTGGACGCTTACAAAGATTCAGCCGTTCCTGTCGTCAACGCCGAGACGTGGACTTACGACGATATGGGGTTTGCCGCAGACGGCACATTCAACTCCGATGCGGGCGACAAACTGACGATCGTGGACACCGAACATCCGATAACCGAAGGGTTTAAGGGTGACATCACGGTCAGCAAACCCGCGGCACAACTGATGACATGTAGCGGCTTTGAAGGCGATATCGATGTGTTAGCTGTGCGTGCTGATAACGACGAACTCGTTGCGATCTCTGTTTATGAGAAAGGTGCGAAAACGCTTAAAGGCTCCACGAAAGCGATACACGTTAATATTTGGCCCCATTCCACCGCTTGGCAACAAGTAACAGAGGACGGGTGGGAACTCGTCCACCGTTCAATCCTCTATGGCTTGGGTCAGATTCCATTTGATGTTGCCCCACAGGACAAACTCGCTGTCACCTGGGGACAAATCAAAACGGCACGTTAAATTTGAATATCGCTGGCGGGGTTGGAAACCCAGTCTTAGAGCAGCGATGCCGATCCTGCGTCCAGAAATACCGCGCAATCCGAGTGCGTTTGTAAGATAGAGGCGGGGTGCATCGGTGTTATCTCACCGTGTAAGCAGTTCCGCACCGCCTCTGCCTTTCGCTCATCTGGCACAGTGCAAATAATGGTCTGTGCCTTCATAATTTGACGGATAGACATCGAGATGGCTTGGCTCGGCACCGCATCAAGTCCTGTGAACCAGCCTTCGCCGACCTGCTGCAGGCGACACGCTTCATCTAATTCGACGAGGATATACGGATCCTCTGTCTCAAAGTCCGCGGGTGGATCGTTGAAGGCGAGGTGTCCGTTCTCACCGATACCGACAAACGCCACGTCAATCTGATGTTGCGAGATAATCTGATTGAGTCGATCACACTCGGCTTGCGGTTCGTCTGCTTCGCCGTCCAGAAAATGCACTGTGCCGGGATGAACAATATCCACAAGGCGTTCGCGTAAATACTTTCGGAAACTGGCGGGATGCGTTTCAGGGATACCGATGTATTCATCAAGATGGAACATCGTCGTGTTTTCCCAGTCAACCGCTGCATCTGCTGTCAGTGCCGCAAGGAAGTCAAATTGTGACGCGCCTGTTGCGACGATAAAACTCGCTTGTCCGTTGGCATCAATTGCCTCGCGGAGTTTTCTGCTGGCGACGTGCGCTGCGGCTTCGCTTGTTTCTTGTTTGGTCGGTGCTTTAAATATATTCATTTTTTTAAAATCTTCGTGAAATCTCGTTTCCAACTCGGTGAGAGTGCGGGTTGTTTTCTGGCTTGTGCGATCTTCGCGTGGTTGTCGGTATCAAAATAGCGGAGGTTAACTATCTCTGTGACACTCATCGGTTCCGATGCGACTTCAATGCGGGCAATCGCATCGCCTGCAGTGATTTCGCCTTCTTCAAGTACCCGGAAATAGAAACCGACGCGCCGACTCTCTAAGAACTGTTTCGGGAATTCTGGGAGTCCCATCTTGTATGCGAGTTTGAAGCACGGCACGCGGGGTTGCGTAATCTGTAATTTCACTGTTGTGCCTATCTGGAAGACATCGCCGATATGCACAGCCTCCTCCAACAGACCTTCAACGGTGAGATTCTCGCCAAACTGTCCGTATCCGAAATCGTTTCTCTGCAGTTCTTGCTGCCAATAAGCATAATGCTCATACGGATACCCGTAGATGGCTTTATAGGTGCCGCCATGCACACGGAGATCGCCTTGTCCGTCACCGTCGATGTTCTTCTCTCTGAGCATGACGGTGCCGGATACCGGTTCTTTGAAGATGCCGGTTCGGATAGTCTTTCCGCCGTATTGGATAGGTTTCGGTTTTGATACGTTTATAGATAAAAGTTTCATACGCCTTAGTATACTGGCTTTTTTAAGTTCTGTCAAGCGAAACATTTTAGCCGATCCGACTGAGTTCCCACAATTTTTTTCCACTATGCAACCTTTTGCTTTTTAAATCGCGTCATTAATAGTAACAGCAGTAAGGTGGCATTAAGAAAGTTTGGTATGTTTTAATTTTACAGTCGCTTTCAAAAAAACAAATTGTAGCGAAAGTTGTGAAAGGAAATATCCATTCGGATTGGAACCACCGCCAGAAAGAACGCTTGCGCTCACGCGATATGAAATCCAACCTTCGGCTTCAGAGGGATATAAATAGACAATGTAAATCGTAGATTTTACGAAGAGGTCCCACGCTTAGTTTGTTCAGGAGAAATTTGATGAAAAACGAAGATGCCCAACTTATTAATCGCTTCCTAACAGGTGATGAGAGTGCTTTCACAGCATTGGTAAAGAAATACCAGAAAAGCGTCCACGCGCTCGCTTGGCGAAAAGTTGGCGATTTCCATATCGCTGAGGAACTCACACAGGACACGTTCCTCAAGGTATACCAAAAACTCGGAACATTGAAGAACCCGAATCAGTTCGCTGGATGGCTCTATGTAACCGCCGATCGGGTTTGTATCGCTTGGTATCGCAAGCAGAAACCGCAGATGGAATCGTTGGAAACCACAAGCGAAGCGGAAATCAACGCGACATCTTACCATCACTATGAAGATGCGCAGCGTGAGAATGCCTCCGTTGAGTATCGCCGTGGATTCATCAAAAACCTTCTTGAACAACTCCCAGAAAGTGAACGGACGGTTGTGACACTTCACTATCTCGGCGAAATGACGTGTAAGGCGATTGGCGAGTTTTTGGGGGTGTCCCAGAATACCGTTAAGAGCCGTCTACAACGCGCACGTAACCGTTTGAAGGAGCAGGAAAACATGATTCAGGAAACGCTCGGCAGTGTGCAACTCCCTGCCAACTTCACAGAGAACATTATGCGACAAGCTGCAGAACTAAAACCGGCAGCCCCGACAAGCAGCAAACCGTTAGTGCCATGGGCAGTCTCTGCTGCAACAGCGATCTTTATCTTCCTAATAATGGGTGTGGGTTCCGAATACCTTGCGCGTTTTCAGAACCCTTACAACGTCAATGCCCAATCCGAAACCACCGTTGAAATCATTGAGGCACCCATCCTGCTTGATACGCAGGCAGAGCCAGACTTACGGAACCAAACAGGACGTTTTGAAATCGATGGTAAGCGCAGTGGTATCGGACCACAAGCTTCGGAACCTTTTGTATTGGCAGCGGCCACGGAGGTAGCAGATGAAAAAAGCACGTCAACAAAACAGCAGTGGATACAAGCGAGCGGGCCAGAAGGGGTCTCCATCTTAGGTTTCTTTGCAAGCACCAAAGGGGATGTCTACGCCGCCTCACCTATAGGTATCTACAGATTGACACCAGACAAAGAAAAGTGGTCACTCATCAATGCCAATGTAACGAATGCTCAACTTTATCGGATGCCTATGACAGAACGAAACGGGACGCTTTACATTGTCTCAGTTAAAGAAGTGCTTTCATCAACCGACCGTGGTAAGACGTGGAACCCGCTCGGCAGCCGTCCAAAAGGTAAGGCTATCGGATTGATCATAACAGACCATGCCTTCTATCTTGCCGTTAAACACGGCATCTATCAATCTAAAGACAGCGGCAAACAGTGGACAGCCCTTAACGACGGATTTAACTTTGAGGCGGCATCAACAGACGCAGAAATATCGGCAGTGACATCTATTGGAAATACTGTATTTGCTGCTACAAACCGAGGACTCTACCGACTGAAGTCGGACACATGGGAAAAATTACCCATAAAAACACACAGCACCTTTGATGCCTTTGACTCCTTGGCAGTCTCTGCAAACAACCTCTATGTTGCAGCAAGCCCAGATCGTTCACGGATGAGGAAGGAGAACTTAAAATTATCCACGAATAGTAAAACTAATTGGAGCATTTTCTTTTCTGCCGACTTAGGAAATTCATGGACTGCAATAACTCCCATACACAACATACCCCGCTTTATGGATCAAGCCTCAGGTATTAAACTGTTGGTCACCGGCAAAACGCTTTTAGCATTGAGTGACAACAAGGGCATGCGTTCAAGAGATGGTGGGATAACATGGACAGATCTTGGGACAATACCCTATATACCAATTTATACACCGGCTGTAGCGGTCAACGAAAACACTTTTTATGCGGGTAAATATGAAATTCACCGGACAACCAATGGCGGTGAATCGTGGCACCCGTTTATGAGAGGGACAATAGGAACCGGAATGCGGAGTTTAGTCGCGTTCCAAAACAGACTCTATGCCCTTAACAAACGCAAAATCGTCAAGTCAACCGACGGTGGCGAATTGTGGAGTCCTGTTAACTTTAGAGCAGGTAGGGGGGCTCCTCGCGATCCTGATTTCCCTTATCAGAGGTTAGTTGTCGCTGATGGTATTCCTTACGGTATTTGCCTTGAACGAACAGAAAGGAAATTGAGCATTTTTGAGACTATTTTCGGTACATCTTCACCTATAACAAGAAAAAGCAGAATGCATATTTTCAGATTGTCCGCTGATGGAAATACCCTAAGTACAGTTCAAAGGGTTCCTTATTTTGAACATGATGACGATCTTCACACAGAGGACCTATTAGCGGGGGAGGTGACGCTTGGTGAACTTGCAGTGAGTAACGATACATTCTATATCGAGTACAGGCGAGAACTCTTCAAGTGTAAACCCGGGACACAGAAATGGATGAGCACAGAACTTATGGATACCGGAGAACAGCCACATAACAATCTTAAAGGGTTCCAGTTGGCTGCTTCAGGGCAAACAGTCTACGTTGGTAAACGGGACGGTAAACTCTTTCAGTCGCTTGATGGTGGCAACAATTGGAAGGACGTTACGCCAAATCTACCGCTTTCCTTTAGTCGTTTCAGAGAGATAATCTTTGCGGGTTCAACGGTTTATGTCGCAACTAACAAAGGGGTCTTAACTTCACAAAACGGGGAGCATTGGCGTGTTTTGACTGACACCGAAGGCGAGCGTCTCATCATTGCCAGCCTCGCTGTTGATAACACGACAGTTTACGGTGTGGGTAATGATGGTGCTTACCATTTGGATAAAAGGGGCAAATGGAAGAAAGTCTCGCCGGCAGTCCCTGATGGCATCCGAGAACTTGTTTTCGCCAATGACAGACTTTACATTATTACCAATCAGCGCGGGATATTTCACATTCCGCTCGGAAACGAAACCGGTTGATACAGCGCAATATTATCCTTGAATGATACCACAGATTTTTACACGCCTAAGGAGAAAGCACGAAGCGTGTTTTTCTCAAACCGTCTTGAAAAAGGAAAGTAAAATGAAAAGAATATTTCGCGCGGCTATTGTTCTCGTTCCAGTTACCCTTCTTCTCATCGGTGTCGGCTTGTGGCAACATCGCACCTTTAAAATTATGAACACTGAACCGGAACGGGTGTACAAGGCTACACCGTTACAATCGAGTGCCTTACCGGCTAACACTGATACTCCTGAAGTTAAATCAGTACCCCGCGAAGAAAACGCTGATGTAGAAATAGAAGCCGATGTATCGGCACAACGCGTAGACGAGACTATCTCTCCCGAAAAAACTGATAATACAGATAGTCCCGTCGGAAACGCAATATTAGGTGAAATGGCAGAACAGCTAACTCTATCACCCGAAGCTGCCGCAAGCCTAAAAGAATACGAGGCGGCACAGTCAGAATACTTTGCTGCAACAGACGTACTAAAAGCCGCTTTGAAAGCAAGACCGTTAGACTGGGACCGCATCGGCTCAGCACATGATGATTATAAAAGGGCTGCGCAACACCGTATGGATGCCCTTCAAAATCTTGCCATATACTCTGATGAAGCATTACAGAAATTCGTAGATACAGTACTTCGGCAAAACGAAACTAATAGAATAATAGCTGAGCAAACCCGAGAACCTTCTCCAGGATCAATGAAACTATTGGAGTTTTTTGAAACAATATCGCCAGAAGAACGGAAATTTATCTTAGAAGCTTTACCCCAAATCAAAGAAATAATGAAAGATATGTATGATTATGAAATACAAGAGTGAGGGCGGCACTATAAAAAATACCCGCTCTCGTAACCTTCAACTTTGACATGACAAAGCACCATAGGTTATTCACTCCTAAACAGAAAAAAGTGATAAAAACAACTTGTTAGTTTCTGACTCGCCCACACGTGCCTTGTGGACGAGTTTTTTTTGGATATACTGCAGAATTATGCACCCATTTGCACCTCATACGCATCGTTATAAATTAATCGGAGGTGAACTGATGAAAAATAGTGATGTTGAACTTATACATCGCATTCTTGATGGCGATGATAGTGCCTTCAGCGAACTGGTAAAAAAATATCAAAAGCCGGTTCACGCGCTTGTATGGCGGAAAATAGGGGACTTCCATATCGCTGAAGAAATTACACAGGATACATTCCTGAAAGCCTACCAGAGACTTGGAACGTTGAAACAGCCGCAACGTTTCACGGGTTGGCTTTATGTCATAGCCGCAAATAACTGTAAGATGTGGATGCGCAAAAAGCGTTTGCAGACGGAACCACTTGAGGAAGTGGATAGCGCACAATTAGAAAAAGCAACGTATTCGCAGTATGTGATTGAAGAAAATGAGCAGGTAACGGCAGAAGCACAGCGCGAAGTCGTGAAACAGCTGCTTGCGAAACTTCAAGAGAGCGATCGGACAATTGTCACGCTGCATTATTTTAGTGAAATGTCGGCTGCAGAGATTGGCGCGTTTCTGGGTGTCTCTGTGAATACAATTAAGAGTCGTCTCCGCCGGGCACAGCAACGCTTGAAGCGAGAAGAACCGATGATTAGAGAAGCGTTGAGCAATTTCCAAATCACGCCCCATCTGACAGAGAATATCATGCGCGAGATTTCGCGTCTGAAACCGATTGCCCCGTCTGGTGGTAAACCTATCGTGCCGTGGGCAGTCTCTGCTGCGACAGCACTATTTATCTTCCTATTAATGGGTGTCAGTTCTCAATACCTTGCTCGCTTTCAGAAACCATACAATATAGACGCACACTCTGAAATGACTGTTGAAATCATTGATGCCTCCATCGTCCTTGACACACAAGCGAAACCCGATTTACGGAACCAAGCCGGGCGTTTTGAGACTATCGGTCAGAACAACGGTGCTGGCCCACAATTTTCGGAACCTGTTACACTTGGTCCAACGCAGATAGAAAAGAAGGCGCGCCCATCAACACAACAGCAGTGGGTACAAGCAAGCGGACCAGAAGGCGGAACCATATCAGGTTTATTTCTAAGCTCCAGAGGAGATATGTACGCTGCTTCGCCAGTTGGAATCTATAGATTTTCCGCTAACGCATCCGCGTGGACACTGATCAACGCCTCTGTGGCACCCAAGGACCTCACACTGATGGCAGAACGAGGTGATACGCTTTATCTCGTCTCTACTCGTGAAGTATACACTTCAACAGACAGGGGCGAGAACTGGCAGTCGCTTGGTGAGCGACCAAAAGGAGAAGCCATCGGATTGGTGATAACGGACAATGGATTATACCTTGCGCTTGCCAAACAGATTTTCCGATCTACGGATGCTGGTAAGCAGTGGATTCCCTTGGACGATGAAAATACAGACAGAATTAACTTTGCAATCGCTGCTATTGAAAATACAGTGTTCATTGGTACAAACCGAGGACTCTATCGCTTGTATTCAGACATATTGGAAAAATTACCCGTGGATACTACCAAAGCCATCCTGTCTTTGGCTGTCTCCGAAAAAAACCTCTATGTAGGGACAGGTCCCGATTTCTCCGCCCCAGAAGGAAGGACAGCGTACATGGGGCAACTGACGACAGACAATAATTCGAGTTTATGGGAAATTTTTCACTCCACAGACTTAGGTAATTCATGGACCGAGATAACACCTACCAGCGAATCGCCTTTTATGAAAATCCCGCAGGGTGTTAAAGTTTTAGCAGCCGGTGAGACGGTCTTAGCACTTGGGATGATGACTAATTTCCGGTCAATGGATGGTGGAAAAACATGGACAGATCTCAATCTCGACTTTGACACTGACCCCTTTGATATGAATGCACTTATGAATTCATTTATGACGAGTATGTTCCCTGCTATAACAGTAGACGAAAGGACGTTCATCAAAGCAGGCGTTGTTGGACTCACACGCTCAACAGATGGTGGTGAATCGTGGGATCCATTTATGAAGGGGATAGTCGGTACTCACATATTTAACTTAGTGGCATTCAAAAACGCGATTTACACGAGTACTGCCACAGGTGTCGCCAAGTCCATTGATGGCGGAGCGTCATGGCAAACACTTCGCTTCAATGCCAGTGAACTGACACTCAAACCGGCAGAGAACGCCGCTCCGTCCGATCTGTTAATTTCCGCTAAGCTACTGATTTCTGATGGTGTACTTTACGGCACCACACCAGACTTAGTTGAAGAAAACAAATTGCGTATTCTCCGTCTTTCTGCTGGTGGTAATGTGTTGGTACCTATTCAAGGCATCCCCGCTTTTCCCGAAGATATCGCTATAGAGACACAGGAGAATGAATCGCGGATAGCATCGAAGCAAAATATAACGGATGACTCCGCTAAGGATCGTGAGAAACCTGACGATTCGATAAGCACAGAGCAGCAGACAGATGTTGAGAGCCGATCTGATCCACAGCCTGATGGGTTCGCAGTCAGCGGTGATACATTCTATGTGGGATACAAGCAGCGGCTTCTCCGGTGGAAACGCGGAGATCCTAAATGGACAGATACAGGGTTAAGAGATGTCACTCAACCGTTTGAAAACCCGTTTAAAAGTGGGTTCAAAATAGCTGTTTCAGAGGAAACCGTCTATGTCGGAAAACGAGATGGAAATCTTTTGCGATCCCCTGATGCTGGGAACACATGGAAAGACTTAACGCCAAATCTGCCCCTCCGTTTTGATCAGTTCAACGAGATTGTCATTGCAGATTCAACAGTATACGTCGCAACAGACGCAGGCGTTCTAACATCAGAAGACGGTGAACACTGGCACGCACTAACTGATAAGGAAGACACACACGGAGCTATAGAGCGACTCGCTGTGGCAGACGCGGCGGTTTACGGTACTGGTGATAAAGGGGTCTACAAATTGAATAACCGAAATAGATGGGAGCAGATCCTACCAGAAGTTCCGGATCGCGTTATCTCTCTCGCCATCAACAACGACAGACTTTATATCGCAACCAAACAGCGCGGGATGTTCCACGTCTCGCTTGAAAACGAAAACAATTGATGTTTTACATCATTGAAAAACAGAGGAGGTCTCTGATGAAAAATCGTCTTTTAGATATATACGCTAAAAATGATGTAAAATCCGCTGGTGAGGTCCTGCCATAGTGATTTTAGAGGAATATGGCAGTCTAATCTAATTAAAATAATTTTATTTACTCAGGAAGGAGTATTCTCATGTTGAAACCCTCTCTTTTTTCCATCTCTTTTTTTTCGCGTCTCTGGCTGATTCTCTTGGTAGGAACCACGGCTGTCCTCACTATAGTGAACGCTGAAGAACCTACGAGGAAGTCAAATACTCAGGAAACTAAATCATCTACAAGCGAACAAAGAATCTTCGCCTTTTTGAAAACAGAATTTTCAAGAAAACTGCTTGATGATGAGTTCAAAACACTCCAGCAACTCTCTGAACATCCGAGGTATCTGAATTACCTCTCGGAAACCTACGATACAGGGAAACCTTTGAAGAAGTTTGCGCAATTCCAAAAAAACGTCCTGCCCCCGAAAGAACGCTACTTCAAATACTTTCAGGGACACCTCAATGTTAAAAACGTTGATGAAATCACAGATGAAGATCACGCTATTTTCCATCATCTGTCAGAGGAACTCTGGAAAATGGATGTCCAACAACTTCACGGTCAGGAGATGACCCCAGAGGGCATGATGCCGTTTCTAATGAAGACGATGATGAATAAAGATGTTCAGGAATGGATGGTTCAACGCAAAATTGTTACACAAGAGAATGCGGGACCCCAAATTGGACAATTTTTATTAGACCTAATGGTTTTTAATCTTGATATCGTCACCAAAGATATAGAAGACACCAAAACACTTTTAGAAACACACGGGCAAAATGATGGACTCATAATGCTCGCTATCCAAAAACCGCTCTTATTTGGAAGAATTCTCTCAAGTTTTAGCGACACCGACATTTTTTTAACATGGACAAAAAGGAGGAAAGTCCAGTGAAGATTAGATGGTACCACCTCACACTATGTGCAATCACGATCTGCCTCGTTGGAATGTTTCTTTTGTTGTGGTCCCCCACAACAAAAGAAACCGCTACTGTCAGCAGCACCTCCAACATAGAAGCGGATACAACAATTGTGAATCCTTCTCAAAAGCAGACGAAAAACGACAACGCCTTTGTTTTGAAAAACTTGTCGAACGTGCTGAGTTTTGAGGAACTCGATAAACTTTATCCAGATACCCCACTTGTTTCAGCCTTCCATTCAATGTTCACAGACGAAGATAGGGAGGCCATGGACGCTGAGGCAAAAAAGGCTTATGAAATCATTGCCTCCGGAGATTTTTTTGATTTTCTCGCCACAAAACCTACTACCAAAGAATTTGATCAGTGGTGGGCAGAACGCGGTTTCTTTTACGATGCGGAACGCTTCAAAAAAGCGTTTCGAGAATATTTTCCAACTGGAGACCCTGAGGACTACGAACCGGAAATGCGAGCGAAATACGCAGCACTCTTTGAAGGCATCACCGCAAAAAATGAAACAGATATGGTTTTCGCTAACGCTGCTAAATTTATTACGGATTCGCGCAATCAGGCTTGGATTAAGGGATATTTTAATAGAGAGGGGATAAGTAGAGAGGACACCCTCACGGCTTGGACTTCAGGTATTCGTCAAGAACTTATTCATGGGACTACCTCAAATGGTAAAACAATCGCTGATTCCGTCCCGTTAGAATTTGACATACCGAGCGAAATTGACCGGTTCCCACAAAAAGTATCCCCTCCAGAACCCGACACATTCATTGATGTTGAGTCCCCTGATATTTCCATGGACCCTTTTCCATCTGACGATATTCTCCAAAAAGACCCCGAAACCATTCCAGCAGAGATGCTTGAAGCATTTGAGTTTCCGGAACTTCCAACAGCGGAAAGCATTGAGTTACAACTCCGAGAACAACTCAACCCCGAACGATTTTCACCACAACGTCTCAACACCGCGATGCAAACTCTCAACAGATATGGTCCCGAAGAAGGTGTTCGTAGACTCAAAGAATCAGACCCTGAAATTGCCAAAATTCTTGAGAGGCGTCTCGTTGTACAAACGGAACCAATTAAATAAAAAAGAAGTTCCATCTATGGAACCGGCTTCTTATAGGATTGGACTCTCCGCTGCTATTACGCTGAAGAAACTAAGCAAGCAAATGCTTTGCTCGCTGGAGAACTCTTTGATAAATATGGTGTGCATGATGCGCTTATCGAGCTTCCTACGTATCACCGTTTAGATCTCCGTTCAATAAAAAAGAAAGTGGTGGGGAGTCCCCATGATAGCATATACCGAAATTCTGAATGTCTACAACCGAAAAAATAAGATCAGGCTTCGTCTCAGTGATCAACTTGCAGAGGAACTCGAAACATTAGAATTTGAAACAGAAGCACTTGACCTTGAGATCAATGAATCTCTGGAGATTCCGCAGTTTGGCTTTACCTTTTCCGCCGGACTCATCTATGAATTTTGATAGCGGCGTGATGCTGACTTAAAAAGTTGTAATCCATTTTGAAAAATGCTATGATGTGTGTATAATCTCAACAGGAGAGGCACGAAATGAAAAAGCCAATATTTCTGATCCTTATCGGTATAGGCGTTCTACTGCTCGTCGGCGGAATAGTTTTTGTTGTCCCGTGGTTTAGCAACATGATGGAGGAAATGGAACAGATACACGTGCAACAGGCGCGACATAGACGCGCATTAGAAACATCCGCCCGCGAACCGTTGACGGAAGAACAGGAAATACTTCTGTCAATACTTCTTGAAACAGCAAGTGAAATAGACACTTCCCAAAGCCCAAGCCATTTAGAAAGGATCTTGTCAAACGAACCTTACTTAACCTATATAGAAATGCATGAAGGAAATGATTATACAGATTTTCCGGCGTATGTCGATGCGATGCCGACAGCAAATATGAAAACTGTTGCGCGCTCCAGAATCGAAGCAATGCTCGGAGCAGATAAAAGCGATGAAGCATTAGAAGTTTGGGTAAACTACTATTTTGTGGTTCGAGAATGGGGAACAACAGTCCAAGACCCACTTGATAACATGACAGAACTCAACAAACTCCAGCAGACACACCTAATAGAGCCACTGATGGAGAAGAATTCAGAAATCTCTGGCTTGTCTACTCAAATTGTACAAATTGGCATGTCTTCTATATTCATGACAGAAGATAACGATGTCTTTCAAGAGGTTTGGCGTGAACGTTTAGAGACATACGGGGAACAGGAAGGGCTGCTGCGATGTGCCATCGCCGCTCCGGGTGAATTTGCCCTGATGCGTTCGTTTTTTGCGGATATGACGGCATTCCAAGAATGGATTGTTACACGTCCTGAGCCTGAACAGCAGGAATCGGAACAATGAAATTCGTTTAACTGGCATCGCGTGAGTCGTATAAAAATCTCATCTGGTGCCACTTCTTTTGCAACACAAGATTTCCCCTTGCTGACAAATTCAATGGGTACCCGATATGTTAATATCATAATTGATTTTTATATCTTTCAATTTTAATTGATTTTTTCCAAAGCCTTCGGATTAAACCCCGTAGGCTATTTTTATTGGAGAAAAAAATGAATACCGACAATACACATTCCGCCAACACGGCATCAGAATCGCGTCCATCAGCGATAAAGACGTTGCGTCGTTTTTTCTTTGTCGCTTGGCATGCAAGTCGATTCGGTGCGATTGCGCAAGCACTTCTGACACTCACACACGGGTGTATTCCGATAGGGATTCTTTGGGCAAGTCGGGAACTGGTGAATCTCATCGCTGCTTTTCTCGATGAGGAAGCGGATTTGAGTTTAGAAACCGCAGCACCGTGGGTGGTAGCACTCGTGCTTTTGGCAATGTTGAGAAATATCGCAGGCACTTGTGATGGATACCTGCAATGGAAGATGAGAAACCTTATCGGACTCCACCAGCAGGGTGCCTTGCTTGAGGCGACAACGCATATCGACTTTGCGGTTTTTGATCAACCGCAGACGTATGATTTGATACAACGGGCGCGCCAAGCCCTGGGGCATCGACTCACGAATCTACTGCGCTTTCTAACAGAGATCGGGCAACTCTGTGTGACATTGGTAGGGTACGGGGTCATCCTATGGGTAGCGGATCCGCTGCTGGTACTCGTAGTGGGATTACCCGCGCTACCCTCCGCTTGGATTAAAGTTAAAACAGCCGAAAGAAGGTACAGCCACGATTACGCAGCGACACCCGTACGGCGTATGATGGATTATATGCTGAGTTTATTGCTTGGCACTACCTCTGGACAGGAAGTGCGGCTCTACGGTCTTTTCAATCTGCTTTTCGGACGCTGGCGGACGAACCACCAAAAATGGAAGGAAGAATCGCTGGCAAAGATCTGGGCGGAAGCGAGAGCCTCCATCGGGACAACTATCGCTGAAATGATTGCTTATGCAGTCGCGATCGGTATCCTCGCTTCGCGTATTGTAGAGGGTCAACTCACACTTGGAGATTATGTAATTCTTACCGGCATTGCTGCATTCTTCCAAGGAGACCTGGAGGGATTGCTCAGACTCATACAAAACATACTTGAAGATGTCCCGTTGCTTCGTGATTTGCATCTCCTCTTAGAACGTGGAAAAACGGCGCGGACACAGTCAGGCACCGAGACATTCCCGCAGCCGCTACAGCATGGGTTAGAAGTACAGAATCTACGCTTTCAATATCCGGGTGCGACCGACGACGTGTTACAAGACATAAACTTTCAGGTACGTCCGGGCGAGATCGTTAGTATCGTGGGTGTTAACGGTGCTGGAAAATCAACACTTATTAAACTGTTGCTCGGACTATACAAGCCCGATGATGGAACAATCCGATATGACAAGAAAAATATCGCTGCAATTGCCCCGGAGCAGCTAGCCCTTAATTGTGCCGCCGTTTTTCAGGATTTTGCGAGATTTCGTAGACCTGTGCGTGAGGAATTGGTGCCGGGTCCCCCGAACTTCCGCATTGACGACGAAGCACTCCGGCGCGTCATTAGTGCGGTTGGTATTGAGGAACGTTTTCAAACTTTTCCGCGCGGCTTGGATACATTTTTGGATCCTTCACTCGGTGAAGAGGGTGAAGGCGCAGAGTTATCTGGTGGCGAATGGCAAAAAATTGCACTTGCGCGGGCGTTAGTTAGGGATCCGCAAGTCCTCGTCCTTGACGAACCGACGGCAGCGTTGGATCCACAAGCCGAAGTGGAACTCTATCAACGTTTTGTTGAACTTGCGGCGGGACGGATGACGTTCCTAATTTCACACCGAATCGGATCGGCGCGCCTCGCTGATCGTATCTTGGTATTAGACGAAGGTCGTATTGTTGAAGACGGGACACATGAGGCGTTACTTGCCAGAGACGGACTTTACGCCAGATTTTTTCAAGCACAAGCGCATTGGTACCAATAGAGATAGGTATTACGCAGCCCCTTTGCAGGCGGAGTTTTTAGGGGAAACACCCAAGCAAAACACCCCGCCTGCAGTGCGTAATACTTGACCGAACTGCAAGGAATAATTAAAAAATGCAAAATGGTAATGGAAAATGGAAGACATGGGGATTGGCTGCGAAAGAGAGTATCATCGCATACTTTCGGACTTTTGCGATTGTCTGGCGGAGTGGCGCGCTCTCGCTTTCAGGGATGATGTTTTTTACACTATCCCTCGGTGTGCTGCCTGTAGGTGAGTTTTTCGTGACAGAACACTTGGTCAATGCAATTACCGCTGCTATAGGTGATACCGGCTGGTGGCGGCAAGTTGTCCCTTGGTTGCTCGGTCTACTCGGTCTACAAATCTATAGTACACTTGCAGACCAGTTACGAGAACCCTTGCGCCTCAATGTCAGAGAAAATATCGAAATTTGGATCGGTGAGGGTATCGCACGGAAATCCAACACAATAGAACTGGTCGAGTTCCAGACCCCAGAATTCCAAAATGCGTTGGCGCGAGCTCGCACCATGTCCGGTGATGAACTCGAAGAAATTGTCTGGTGGATTGTTGACAGCCTTCAACAATTAATCAGTGTCGTCGCGCTGGGTATCGTGCTGTGGGGTCTCCATCCGTTGTTAGCACTGTTGCCTATGGTGACCGGTATAGCGTCTTGGTGGAGCGGCTCACGCTTTGCTGTTGATGCTTACAGCCTTGATGTCGAACAGACGCCACAGCGACGGGAACGAGATGCGTTAGAAGGTATTCTGACAGATCGGGGGGCAGGCAAGGAGGTGCGGCTATACCAAGCACAGGACCTATGGATAGACCGCTGGCGCAAGTTATGGCAAGAACTCATCCAAAAACAGCAGGCAATTGAACGGCGTAAATTTTTAGCGCATCTTGCAATTGGTATCTCACGTGCCTTGTTGTACGCCTGTTCGCTTATTCTTTTATTGCTGGCGGTCTTTCGTGGCGGACTTACTATCGGTAAATATATCGCTGCTATTAGTGCCATCGTCAACTTAGACGGCATCTGGGACAGCGTCGCGGGTTATTTCCTATTGATCGCGGACGATATGCGGCGTTTGTCAGGAGATTTATATTCGTTTTTGGATCGTGATACTGAAACCGTGGCGAAAGACCCTTCAACATCTCAGAAAGCACCCGATTTGACTGCCTCACAGGAACCTTCACATCTACAGATAGAAAATGTCTCGTTTTCCTATCCAAACGCGCAAGAACCTGTGCTTCGGCAGGTCAATCTAACATTGAACAAAGGGGAACGGGTGGCACTCGTTGGACCCAACGGTGCCGGGAAATCCACATTGGCACGTTTGCTGCTTGGACTCTATCGACCCCAGACGGGTGTAATTCGCTTGGGAGATATACCTTTAAACGAAGAAGCGCGTCAGCAGTGGTTGACGCATTGTAGTGCAGTGTTCCAAGATTTTACGTGCTACCATCTCACCGCACGCGAGAACATCATTTTTGGTGATCTCGAACATCCTGAACGCATGGAATTGGCGGCAACCGCGGGGGGTGCAGTTTCGGTTATTGACGGACTCAGTGCGGGTTACGAAACTGTGTTAGGACCGACTTTTGGGGGGCGCGATCTATCCGGTGGCGAGTGGCAACGCATTGCAACAGCCAGGGGTTTTATGCGGGAAACCCCCTGGCTGGTTGTCCTTGACGAACCAACTGCGGCACTCGACCCATTAGCCGAACAAGCGATCTATGAACGCTTTATTCAACGCAGTGCTGGACGGACATCCCTTATCATTTCGCATCGCTTGTCTTCAGTCCGCACCTGTGATCGCATCCTTGTTATTGATAACGGTACAATTGTCGAAGACGGGGACCATGAAACCTTATTGGCAAATAATGGACTCTATGCACAATTCTTCAGGGCACAAGCGCAGTGGTATGTTTGATAGAGGCATTCGGCTGTCAGCAGGCAGCACAACGTACGATCCGTTACTTTGATTTTAAGTTTCCCGCCAAGATTTCAATTAACTCTGCCAATGTCGGGAACTTGTCCCGTGCCTCTGGTGGTAAATCTGCGAGGTGTGTGTCGCCGACGAAGCGATACATATCCGCTGCCCCTGTCAAGATATTCGGTGTCAGTCCGACATGCTCAAAGGTCGCAGAAATCTCTTCCATCTCACCGATCCAGCGTCTCGCTTTCGGTGGCATGCTCGGCAACCCTCGCTCCATCCGTTCAAAGAGTGCCGATTGACTCAATTGGAACTCCGCAGTCAATGCGTCTGAAACACCCAAAACCGATGCTGCAGTGAGCAGCTCTGTGCAGAGTGCTGTCAATCCTTTCGTTAGGGAGGCGTAGCACATCTTAATCGCAGAGGCGAGTCCTATCTCATTGCCAAGTGCCCGGACATCTAACCCGTGATTGTTAAGTTCAGAGAACGTATCAAGGTTCGGTCCCGATGCATAGAAGCGTGTTGCTCCGGGTGTACGGGGTGGCGGACCGATAATGGACGCATCGACGAAAGTCCCACCTACCGCGGTGATAATATCTCCCAATTCACGCACGGTCTGCGGGGCAATGGCGTTGCAGTCGGCGTAAGTTAGGGTTGTATTATCCACCTGTTGGAGTGCTTCCGCAACCATTATGGCTGCGGACTTCGCTTGTGCAGGTACCATGATTGAGAGGATAAGGTCGGCTTCCGTAACAAATTGCGGGTACGTCGGCACATCTTCGATGCCTGCCCTCTCTGCAAGTTCACGTGTACGTTGGCTCCGATCTCTTAAACATGTAATAACACGCAGACCGTTTTGACGGAGGACACCGCCGACGGTGTGTCCCATATCACCAGGGCTTAAAATTCCGACAGTGTGGGGCATAGATTGTTTTCCCTTTCAAATATGAATGCCGACAGTGTTGAACGCCTTGAAGACTAATATTGCGCCGAGTAGGATGACGACAGCGGCACTGATCATCGGTAGACGTTGTAACCAGATACCTTCACCTGTGAAACGCTCAATTACCGGTTTTGCCATCACCATCAGGATACCGATAGCCACCAAAACAGCGGCAAGCCCGAATGAGAAAGCACATAGGATAATCAGTCCCCACACCAGCTTATTGAGACTAATGGCGAATAGGAGTCCGATGAGTGCATCGACACACGGTACAATACCACCGGAGATACCGAGCGATAGCAGTCCCCAAAAACCTGTCCGTTCCGATGGAAGCGCATGGCTATGCGTCCGTCCGCCATGACTGTGCGTCAGTGCGTGGTCATGTGAATGTCCATGATCATCATCGTGTGAATGGTCATGTGAGTGGTCGTGTCCGTGATCGTGGTCATCTGTGTGCGGATGGTCGTGGTCATGATCATCATCGTGTGAATGGTCATGTGAGTGGTCGTGTCCATGATCGTGGTCATCTGTGTGCGGATGGTCGTGATCGTGGTCATGTGAAAGGTCGTCATCATGCCCGTGTTCATCGTCGTGTCCGTGCGGATGGCCATGGTCATGGTCGTGTCCGTGTGAATGATCGTGCGGGTGTCCATGTGCCTGGCTGTGTACACTACCACTGTAATACTGCT
The DNA here is from genome assembly GCA_022819945.1 of Candidatus Poribacteria bacterium. Taxonomy (GTDB): domain Bacteria; phylum Poribacteria; class WGA-4E; order WGA-4E; family WGA-3G; genus WGA-3G. The sequence continues at coordinate 42,352 of JAJEGI010000137.1, read as the reverse complement.
TCATGTTTCTGGCAAGCAGCCACGCGCCAATACCGACAATCAAGACCCCAGAGAACAGACTCAACCACGGGACAATATCCTCTGGTGCAAACCCTTGTGCGACCAGTATGACGACACCGAGTGCTATGACACTGAAGGTGTGTGTAACGGTAACGACAATCCCAAGGAAAATTGCGTCAATGACCCTGCCTTTAGAACCGACGAGATAAGCAGCGACTATGGCTTTCCCGTGGCCGGGTGTTAAGGCATGCAAACCCCCCAGTACAAATGAGACCACAAGGGCAATGATCGCCAATTGAACCGTAAGCGGTTGGTTTATCAACTCTTTTATTCGGTCGCCGGAATGCTCATGCCCTTCATCGGCAGATACCAATGTGCAGGCGACGACACCGATAAAAACGATTGTTAGAATGCAGAGATAACGGTTCTTCAAAACTTACTAAACCCTCGCGAATTTTTGGAAACGTCTGTCAGCGATGACCTCGCTCACATAGATGTCGCCTTTTGAATCGATCCAGATGCCGTGTGGTGAATCGCTGAATTGTCCCGGAGCATCTCCTTTCTCACCCCACCGTCCGATGACTTCACCCTCAAGTGTCATGATACTGATGCGTTGCCCACCTTCGGCGATGTGGATAATATTATCACTATCAATAAAGAGATCGTTTGGGGACCGGAGGTCTGTCCATTCGGTCAGGTATTCGCCGTTGTTGTTAAAAATCTGACAGCGGAGATTGCCACGATCAAGAATATAGACGCGGTCGTTAGGGTCTACGGTGACATCGTGTGGCAGGTTAAATTCGCCGGGTCCAGTGCCCGGTGCGCCCCACGAAACGATGACTTCACCATCAGCAGTCATCCGGTGTACCCGCGATTGCCCGTAGCCGTCGGAGACGTACATCTCTCCAGAGGCAGAAAGGACAGCGCGCGTCGGTTCATTAAAGGGACCTCCCGGCGGACCGGGTTGATCAACAGTACCGAACGTCTGCAATAATTCGCCATCAAGCGAGAATTTTCGGACTGTATGATCAATGGTGTCCGTAGTATAAATTTCATCATCCGGGCTGATCCAGATGCCGTGGGGTTTCTGGAAGATATCTTTGCCCCACTCGGTAACGAATGTGCCATCCGCCTCGAAAACGAGCATCGCGGGTTGCGGACTCCGGTTGTAGACATAGACGCGATCCTTTGAATCGCATGCCACGCCGGAGACGAGACCGAGTTGAGGTATCATGCCCCATCCTTCAACGACTTCATATTGATAATCACCTGTTCCAAAAGTTGCCATGTTGATGCCTCCTGTTAAGTGTTGACCTTTACGCGCTTTGCAACGATAAACTTAAGGAGCTGCACAATGCGTTCCGCTTCCAAAATACCTTTGAAGCTCGTTCCAAAAGGATTTCAACTCCTATAGTATCTAATTTTGGAATATATTGCAACCGTTTTAAAAAACCCCGTTTATGAATAAAGCAGCCCGTATGAAGTCTGCCTGTTGAAACCCGGTTGCATAGAGGACACCTGTCTCGTCAATATAGGTATACCTGTTCTTACCGAAAAAGTGCGTGATCTCAAAATTCAAGCGAAATGTCCGACTTAAGTCGTAACGGACACCTGCTCCCCAGTCGGAAAGATCTGCGTTGAAATCAAAGAACCGAAAGTTGGCTGGATTCAGTGCCTCGTTGATGAAATCAAGGTGTAAAATGCTGAAATACGCAAATGCGCGCGCTTCCCGATAATTGTAGAGGCTATGGTCGCGTATCCACGTGAAGTCAACTTGTATCCGATCGTCCCAAGAGTTTTCAGTCGCTCGATCATCTTGATTGAAACTCCCACGGAAGTCTTCAAAATCTCTTGCACGATAATAACTTGTATCGGTCATACGGACATAAGTGAGTCGATTGGAAAGCGCGAGCCGGAACGATTCGTTGAAATCATAAGATAGCATCAAATTCGCATAAGCGGTATCCTGAATTATTTGCTCATCAAAATCGGATTTGGTATAGAGACCTGCATCTAAGTCATCTTGATTGTCGATTTCAATGTCTTGCAGGTCGCGTGTATAGCGGAGTTTGAGTTCCGTTTGGAACATCGAAGAAATCAAAGGCGTAGTTGGGGTATACTTTCTCAATAGCAACGCCGTTGGATTAAGATAGTAAAGATTGCCACTCCTGTCAATCCCTTTGAGTTGCAGTGCGACATCCGTCTCGACCTCTCGCCGAAACGGGATTAGCAACTTCTGCGTGTATGCCCCATCGGTAGTGAATCGTTGGATACGGCGCAGACGGTAACGAAACAATTGTGTACCACCGGTGTAACGTCGCGTCGGATCGTCCAGTCGCTTCGGAAGCGTGGAGGCGAAATCCTTTAAGTATTTTGCGGTGTCAGCGACCAGGAGCGTTCCATCTGTCAAGGCTGCTATCCGAAAAGGGGCAATAAATTGCCCTGCTGCGTCGCCGTATGCCCCGAAAACTTGTAAGAACTTTCCTTCGGCACTATATTTCAGTACTCGGTGTCCTTTTTCATCAACAACGTAGAGATTTCTGGCTGTATCTACTGTCATATCCACCGGATGTACGAGATGCCCTGTTCCGGGTTGCGCGAGCGGATAATGGGAAACAGGTTCACCCGTGGAACTGAGTTTGTAAATCACGCCATCATCGCAGATATAGAGGCTCCCGCTGGTGTCTACCGCCAGGAGAAACGCTCGTTTTGTGTCTCCTTGCGGGATAATGCGTGCGTAATTGCCTTCAGCATCCAAGCCGGGTGCAGCTGCCGCAAGCGTTGCTATCTTCTGGCTGAAATCTTGTATCGGGTAGCTTGCAATAAACACGCCTTGTGCGTCAAACTTATGGACACACGGACCGTAGTTAAAGATTTTCGGTCCCGGACTTGGCTCTGAAATCTGAATGAACATCCAGTCCATTACATAGATACTACTATCCGTTCCAATAGCGATAGCCGTCGGGTTAATAAACCGGAATTCGTTCTCTGTTTCCATCTGGATGTCAAATACAAACCCTCCCCTTTCATTGAACTTCTGGATTCGGAAGTTATCTGTATCTGCGACGTAGATGGCACCGTCCGGTCCAAACGCCATGAACAAGGTTTCTGCGAATTGTGCTTCACCCTCTCCCTTCCCCCCGAACTCGCTCACAAATTCAAATTCTGGTGCGGCGTTTATGTGCAGCGGAAGCAAGAAGAGTAAGCATAGCGTTAAATTTTTTAAGTTAACCATGTGTGATTTTTATTGATGCTTTTGTCGTTTATTTTCGGTAATATAGCGTCCGTTTCGCAGCCGAATGCTTTAGCGTTTAGACGCATTCAGGTACTCTTTTGTGGATACTATCCAAGATTCCGTTGATAAATTTAGGTGAATCGGGGGTGCTATAAATTTTGGCAATCTCAATCGCCTCGTTAATTGAGGTTGCCGGATCAATATCGCTGAGATGGAGAATTTCATAGGTTGCACATCGTAAAATGGATAAGTCTACGATAGGCATCCGATGGAGTTTCCAATTTTCAGAGGTGTTTTGAAGCAGTTCATCAATGGCTTCGAGATGTGAAGTGGTGCCTTCAACGAGTTCCACTACGAACGGACGGAGTTCTGTGGATGTCTCTTGGCTCTGCCAAAACCGTTCCATAACGATTGACACAGGCACGGCGGTGATTTGAATTTGATATAGTATTTGCATCGCGACGATGCGTGCTTGCCTACGAGGAGACATTATAGTTTTTCACTTCCCGATTTCTGACTGTTAACATGTGATGGTGCCTTTGATTACATACGCCCTTCTGTATTATACACGGTTCTGGACAACATGTCAAACGAAAATACCGGAAGCGGCAGTCAGCAATCAGCCATTAGCAATCAGTGAGTGTGGCTGCAAGCAGATCATTCCTACCAGAAAGGATCACGATACTCTTAATTGTTTGAACTGTGATTTGTCGGATTCAAGGATTTACAGGATTAGCGATGTTTCTGGATTAACAATCGTAGTTTATAGAATTACCGAAATATAAGGGTGTTAACCTAACCAAGAAGGGTGTTAAAAAACAACTTAAACGTCCCGCGGGTTTGTGCACGGAACTGCGGTCGAAATCCAAAAAGGATGACGCGCCCTGCCCCGTACTGCGCCGAGACCATAGCTGCCTGTTCCGAGAGTTGGTCTTCGCCAACAAGCCAACCACTTTGCAAGATAGCCTTTTCTGGATATTGAACAATGAGTTCGTATCTTTCACTGAAGCGTGAGTGTTGAATTTCAAATGCAGGACTATCCCAGAACAGTATGAGAGTTTCATCAGGCATGCCGTACCCGAGCGCGTGATTTGTGTTAACAGCCGCTTTCAATGTCGAGCCGGGACAAAAGAACGCCTTCGACGACTTCCCTTTAAGGGTATTTCTGACTTGCAAATCCAATTTCTCAATCGCAAACTCACACGCTCCGTTAAGGGCAAGTAGCGTTCCACCCGCCTCGACGAATTGCTTAATCGCCTTGACCCCTTCCTTACCGATGCCACTCCGGTACGCTGGTGGAACGTTGAATTCCTTGGATTCATCTTCGTCGGCTTCGTCCTTTTCCGATTTTCCGACGATCCTATCAGTCGTGTCGCTGGGGAGTATGAAAACGTCAAGTCGCTGGCTTAGGTCGCCGCCCGTGACATCCTCATCTTTCAACGTCTGATAAGGGAATCCGAACTGTTCGAGTACGAGTCGCGTCCAACCTTCATCCATATTGCCCCCGTGGTATCTCTGGTACATACCAACGCGCAGTTTTTGAACTTCATGCCAGCGGTCCGAAAGTTCCTGTTCTAAAGCATAGAACGTAATCCCGGAATCAATCGTGAATCCCTCAAGTACCTCTTTTGATTCAGCGGGTACGACAAACGCACCCGGCGGAAATTGCGTATCGCCGACTTCAATGGTCTCATCAACCCGTATGACTTGGAGGTCTCGCGCCAGCAACTGGTTGACAAGTCTGAAGCTTTCATTGAGTCGCCCATCGAAGATATAACCAAATTCTGATTCACCAACAAATCGGCCCGTGGGCTGCTCGGGAGTTGTGAGCAGAGCGAAAATAGCGTCATCGCACGCCAAAGTATTGACAGGTTCGACCTTGACACCCATAAACTCCGCGATTGTGTCTGTCGCCGTGTCATACGGGCGATTTGGCGTGCCGTCCGGTGTGCGTGTCCAAGCATCATCCGGGAAAAAGGTCTGTCCAAGCAGGGTTTTGATGACTGCCATTTTCGGCTGATTGAGGAAAATGGCGTATGTACCCGCCGAGTAGGTTGAATCATTAGCAGTGAAGGCTTGCGTTGCTTTCTGGATGTCAATGCCTTGGGCGAGCAGCTTATTAATCAGATCCACGACGGTCAAAGCATCATGCTGTATCGGACGGATGAGATACGCGCTCGGCGTACCCGTCGCGCCACGCGCTGTCTGCCGCTTCGCTTTCAGATATGCGTTGGACAGGACGGTATCTTTGTGCCGCGCGGCTAAATCAAGCAGGCTCCACGCCGCAATCTTCTGTTGCTCGACGATGTCGCGTAATCGCCACCAGCCGCCCCGCCACGGATGCGGAAAATTTGTCTGGGGCTTGTAATGCGGAAACGCTCTGAGCGAACCCCCTTGGGATTGTAATTGTCCCTTGTGGATATATAGGGGTGTCGCCAATTGGGTGTGTGCAGATTCGGTCAGGATGCTGGCAATGTTGTGATAATTCCCGATCCAGTGGAAACCGAGGTGGCTCCACGCTGGAAATTGCGCGGCATTCAGGATGCCTGTCTTACCTGCTTCCTCCAACCTGTATGCCATGTGCGCTCCGTACCAACTTATTTCCCGCCAGACGAGCGGGTCAGCATGCGGGTGAATCGGTTCACAATAAGGCGCGACGTACATGCGTGCCCCGTAACTCCCCATCTCGTGGTGGTCTTGGAACACTTGGGGATGCCACTCCTGAAACAGAATCTGTGCGACGTATTGCGATTCGACCAAATTCAACATAAAAGCATCACGGTTGTTGTCATGACCGGCATATTTATGATAAAGCCACGGAAGATTACAGCCCTCGTATTCGGTATCGAAATATTTGTTGTACCAATCTGTTGTCATGACCAGCCCGTCCGGGTTCAGGCACGGAAACATCAGGAAAATTACGTTATCAAGAATGCGTTGCGTTTCCGCATCCGTTCTGGTTATCAAATCGTAAGTGAGTTCCGATGCCATCTGCGTGCTCCCGATCTCCGTAGCGTGAAGGCCCATTGACTGACAGAGTACTACCTTCCCCTCGCTGATCAATGACCTCGCAAGCTCTTCCGAGAGTCCTCGGGCATCACTTATTTCGGCGTTGACGGCTTGCAAACGCGCTAAATTTGCCAGATTTTGTGGCGATGAGATGAAGGCTAACAGAAACGGGTTCCCCTCTGTGGAAGGCCCCATATCAATGACTTGTAAGCAGTCGCTCTCCTGTTCTAACAACTGCAGGTACGCAACGATCTTGTCCCAAGCGGCGATCTTACGGTCACAGCCAAGTTGGAATCCAAAGAATGTTTCGGGCGAAGTCACTTGATTGTTCATCATATCTCCTCCTTCGATGATTGGTACTTGAAAATGCTAAGTTCCAAATTGTATCACGATTCCTCGAAAAATTGAACAGGAATTTTTAACAGGTCTTACGCCGTTCAGCGATCACACCTCGGCTCCATCTTTCTCTCGTATCCAGTATTGGATTCAAGATGCGGACGTTCAGATGAAGTCGCAGACAGGAATCGAAAACTAAATAGCCCTACACCTAATTGTAGATTTCATCGTCAATACAGAAGAAAGCCGATAAAATGTCTGAATTACTTGACAATTCTGTGAAAAAACCTTAAAATTTTGTGTATTAGCCTTCAGCGAAAGGAAAAATTGGTGAATTTACACAAAACAGATTACGGCACCGTTGCTGGACCACATCCCCGCACCGCGCAGGCGGGATTCGAGATGCTCCTTGCCGGTGGGAACGCTGTGGATGCTGCTGTCGCCGCAGCATTTGCAGAAGGGGTCGTGGAACCTTCACATAACGGCATAGCGGGTTACGGTGGGTGCCTGCTCATCTACCGCAGCAAAACGGAAGATGTCATCGCGATAGATTACAACTCCGCAGCACCCGCAGCCGCTTCCGAAGACCTGTTCACGATCGAAGACGCGCCAGATACAGTTGCAGGATACCGGGTGCCGGGACGCGTAAACGTTCACGGTCCGTTATCTATCGGCGTGCCGGGCGTCGTTGCAGGCTTGTGCTTGGCGTTGGCGGAGTTTGGAACGCTGCCGCTCGCAGATGCCCTTCGACCGGCTATTAATTCTGCCCGCTACGGCTACGCGCCGAATAGCGCGAACCGGGGTGGGATGGCTGGAAACGCAGAACGGTGGAAACAAGACTTCCCAGAAACAGCACGCGTCTTTCTCAAAGACGGTAGACCTCCGAAGAAAGGTGAAGTGCTTACCAATCCTGAACTCGCACGTACCTTAGAGGCGGTCGCGGAAGGTGGACATACTGCCTTCTACGAAGGGGCAATCGCCGAAACAATCGCAAACCATATTCAAGAATTAGGCGGATGCCTAACCGTCGATGACCTGAAGAATTACCGTTCGTTTATCACCGAACCTTATCAGATCCAGTACCGTGGCTACTCGGTCTATACAGCACCGCTCGGGGCAGGTGGACTGACAACTTTACAGATGCTCCGACTCGTAGAAGAATTTGATGTGGCAGAGATGTCTGTTACGGAGAGGTTCCACCTCTTCGCTGAAGCGATGAAGGTTTGTTGGCCCGAAAGGCTCCGTCGATTCGGTGATCCACATGTCGTTGACATAGACATCGAAACAGAACTCTCGGATCGCTTCACCGCAACACTCAGCGAAAAGTTGAAAGCAGGATTGAAATCGCCGCAACCCGGAGAGGTTGTCTACCACGAACCGATGAACTGCACAAGCCATATCTCCACAGCGGATGCCAATGGAAATATGGTGTCTCTGACGCAAACGCACGGTGGTGGATTCGGTTCAATGGTTACAGTACCCGGCACAGGGTTGCTCTTTGGACACGGTGTCGGACGTTTTGATCCGAGACCCGGACTTGCCAACTCTGTCGGTCCCCGGAAGCGTCCACTTCATAACATGGGTCCGATGCTCGCTACACGGAACGGCAAACCTTTCGCCACATACGGCATTCCGGGTGGTAGGACCATTCAGAATAATCAACTTAACATTAGCGTCAGTCTTATGGACTTGCAAGTGTCGATGCAGCAGGCATTAGACGCGCCACGCTTCCATAGTGATGGTGCCGAACCGATCCAAGTCGAATCGCGTGCGGGTGAAGAGGTGCTTGCTGGGTTGAGAGCACTCGGGCATGAAATCACAGATAGTGGCGGTATTGGCGGTCCTGGACACGGTGTCCGGCTATGGAACGACGGCACTCACCACGATGGCGGCACGGATCCGCGTGGTGAAGGTAAAGTGATGCGAAAATAACAGGAGATTTGAGAATGGCTTTCCGTACCGATGCACTCATCGGACGACACATCGTTATCTCCGGTGGGTGCGGAGCGATCGGGATTGGGATCGTCGAAAAATTAACGGCACACGGTGCAAACGTAACGGTGAACGACATCTTGTCTGATCAACAAGCGATGGACCGGCTCAGCCAGAATAGAATTGACACCGGAAAAATTAACTATGTCAAAGCGGATTTGACAGATGCCGATGAAACCGATATGTTGGTGAGTGCTGCGCGCGAGCGGTTCGGACCTATTCACGTTGCACTGTGTCATATCGGTATGGTGATTCCGAAGCCGTTGTTAGAATACAGATCAGAAGAGTGGGATGAAACAATGGCAGTCAATGCCCGGACAGCGTTTTTATTCGGCAGTGCTGCATCCCGTTCTATGCTTGAAGATGGTGTCAATGGACACCTTATTTTTACGACATCTTGGGTTGCTGACGTGCCGTGGCCCGAGATTGGCCCCTATAACGCAAGCAAAGCTGCAATGCAGCAGCTCATGCGTTCCTTCGCACGGGAATTGGCAGATAAAGGGATTCGCGCAAATGCGGTCGCCCCCGGTATTGTTAGTGTCGGACTCGCCAAACAGCAGTGGGATACGGATCCGACCTACCGTACCCGTGCGCAAAAAGCAATTCCACTCGGCGTTATGCAACCGCTTGATTCGGTGGCGAACGCCTTTTTATTTTTATGTAGCACCGCCGCAGATTATATGACAGGATCAGTGCTTCTCGTAGATGGCGGATGTAGCCTGTACCCGATGGATGATGCATAGTCTCCACAGAGGTATGACATCAATGAAAAATCGCATCAGAAAACGCTGTTGCGATTTTAATCTTACGCTTTGTATTAGACACAAAAAACGGAGAAATTATGTCACAATTTATAAAAGCCGCGACAACCGATCAGATTCAACCCGGTAAATGTATCGGTGTGAAAGTTGACGGCGTTTTCATCGGTATCTACAATGTCCAAGGTGAGTACTATGCCATGAATAATATCTGTCCTCACCTCGGTGGCGTTTTGAGTTACGGCTTTTTAGATAACAACTGTGTTACGTGTCCACTCCACATGTGGGAATTTGATGTGACAACAGGTGAATGTGTATGGCCCGGTGAGGAGAGTCTACCGACCTATCCTGTTAAAGTGGAGGGCGACGATATTTTTGTGAATGTGGAAACGCCTCTCGAAACGCGTTAGCGACTGTTTGGTATATAGACTTTGCCAGAAGGGCGCGGTTCGGTGATCGCGCCCCTTTAAGAGGAGAAGAAGATTATGGCATATCTGCTCACCGGTGGCATGGGGTGCATCGGTACTTACGTCATCCGCGACCTGTTAGCTGCCGGTGAAAAGGTAGTGGTTTACGATTTTGCTTACGACCTGACCATTCCGAAGATGGTACTCACGGACGAACAGATTGAAGGGTTCACCTTCGTGCAAGGCGACATTACGGACCTACCGCACGTCTTACGGACGGTTCAAGAACATGAAATTGATCGGGTGATTCATCTCGCCTCGTGGCAGGTACCGGCGTGCAATGCGAATCCACCGCAAGCGTTAAAGATCGTCTGCGAAGGCACGATCAACATATTGGAAGCGGCGCGTATCTTCAATCTTAAACGTGTTGTCTGGGCAAGCAGCGTCGCTGTTTTTGGTGCGCCTGAGGACTACAACCATCAACAGATCCTCAATGACGCGCCACACTATCCTAAGTTTATTTACGGCGCGTGTAAATCGCTCAATGAAAAATATGCGACACACTATTTCGATGCTTATGGCGTTGATTCAATTGGACTTCGATTTACGGCAGTCTATGGTGTCGGTAGGACGCGGGGAATGAGTTCGTTCACGACGCAGATGATCGAAGCGGTAGCGATGGGTGAACCGCATGTTTGTCCATTTGGCGACGATGCAGTGGATTGGCAATATGTAGAAGATGTTTCCAGTTCAATCGTACTCGCGTGTACCTGTCCGACAACACAGACACGCGTCTTCAATGTGAAGGGGGGTATCCGCCCCGTTAAGGAAGGTGTGGCGTATCTCAAGACATTGGTGCCGGAGGCACAGATTACGTTGGAGCCGGGTGTATTTGGCATCTCATGGGATTATGATGCAACGCCTATTGCTGAAGAGATGGGGTTTATGCCTGCCTACACAATGGAGCAAGGGATTCTGAAAACGTTTAATCGTTTTCGCGAGCGCGCGGGATTGGCGCAGGTATAGTTAAATTGTAAAGGCGGAGCATGCTCCGCCTATTAAACAATAGCAAAAGACGAGTGCTGTCTGACTTGCGAACTAATAATATTTTTTCATCTGTGCCCAAGTGACAGCCAACTTTCCTCGGGCATCAACAGCGAGTACTCGATCCCAAGGGATATTTTCGCCTTTTGAATCGGCTTGGTGTACGTCGTCGAAGTTCGGGTGCCCCCATCCGCCGCTGTTTTTATCAACAACGACAAGCCGAGCGACCTTACCTTTCAAGTCAGAGACATCCCACTCTTTACGACTCATCGTTTCAGTAGCGTTACCAGTCGCTGTCCGTTCAACTTTACCTTTGATTTCGAGGTTAACACAACACGGTGCGGGTGCTACATCCCAGGCATGGTTTCCACCACCGATAAGGAAATTCATTGTTTCGCCAATGATTGTGAACTCAATGGAGGTTAGCGTGCCTTGCGGTCCGTCGCCTTGCGTTTGACCTGGATTTTGCCCCTCTTTCTTTCCTATATCTGGACCTTGGTATTTTTCATACAACCCTAACCACCAATCACCCTGATGTTGCGAGGGCTGCCCGCGGTTCCGTGCGGTTGGATTATCGCCCCAAGTAGGTTGGAAATCGAATGCCTCTCCATCTTTTTCCCAATCGGTAAGATCACCTGTCTCGAAATCGTTGTTGAACGAGCGCGCCGATGCGAGATTGACAGGTAAAATTAGTAATATCAGGAGGACAGATGGAATCATGAGAGGAAAAAATACGTTTTTCATGAAGTCATCTCCCTTTGTTTCTAAAAGTTGTGGGTTTGAAATGATTCACTTTTTATATTATACACCATCGGACAATGACTTGAAAGGAAAATTGCGAACTTTGCAGAGGTATTTATACAACCTGTCTTGCGAAAATCAATCCGACGACGCAGATAATCGCTGTCAAGGTGCGTTTTTCACTTTTTATGGCGCGTGCAAAAGAAAAATCGTGGGTAGATGGATCGCGGTAGGGACGGAATTGAGGAAGGAAACGAGGCACCTGTCCTCGGTATGCCCGATATGCTGAACCACAGGATTCTAATAGATACGCTTCTTCCAGGGCAATAATGGGGAGATATTGGCAGAAATAGCCGATAATCAGTACTGCGACCAGCCAATAGACATTTGCGACAAGGCAGACACCGAGGCTGAGTAGAAAGTTACCGAGATAGAGCGGGTTACGGACGTATCCATAGGGACCGGTAGTGACGAGGTCGCGGGCAGCGCCGAGAGTCCTTGCACGGGTGGAGGCACCGGCATATCCAACTGCCCATATCCGAAGCAATTCACCGATAACAATAAACGGCACACCAACCGCTACTGTGTGCCACACAGGTTTTGCGAAATAGAGCAGGGCAAAGATAAAGGGGATCGGGGTGAAACTACGGATTTTGAAGAAGAAGTTACCAATTTTTGAGGAGATCATGTTTCCTGCAACGCGAAGGCGCGTATCTTGGCTAAGGACACTGATTCTATTTCGGTGTACGCCAGATCATGATGCTCCCGACGGTAGCGTAGAGAATGTTCGCGCCCCAACAGGCGAGAAACGGGTGGAGTTTACCGTTTTCACTGAGTCCTTCAAGCGTCGCGAAAGAGAGTGCCCAATAGATAAAAGAGAGGAAAAACGCGATGACCAGTCCAGCAAAAAATCCTGCCCTACCGAAGCGGATAGCAATTGGTGCGCCGAGCATCACCACGACGACAGCTGCGAATGGGTAAGCTGTCTTATGATGCAATTTCACCTGCTCCTTACGTGAAATCTGACCGGCTTCACGTTTATAAGCGATCTGCTCTCGAAGCTCTTTGATTGTCATTGCCCTCGGATCCTTTTCACTTCCGATAAAACGGACAGGATCTTCGTGGCGTTCAATAACATGCGTGTCGAAAGTTTCATAATCGACCTCAACGCCTCGCTCAAAGTGGCGAATGAATCCATCGGTGAGTTTCCACTCGGTCGGTGTCCAAGTCGCTGATTTCGCGAAAGTTATCTGCTCAAGCCGACTTTCTGGATCATATTCATAAATCGTCAACTGTTTGATTTCCTTATCATCCAAAACAATCCGCTGGGAGTAAAAGATACGGTTATCTTTGCCTTTAAAAACAACGTTCCTACCGCGTCGGGGTCTGACCTTATTTTGCAGAAGATGCGCTTCGTGAAAAGCGGGGGAAGCAACCCGATTGTAAAAGACAGCGAAGAGCCCACAAATAAGGAGCGTAACAATTAAAATAGGTGCAAGGAGTCGGTAAACGCTGATACCGCCTGCTTTCATAGCTGTGAACTCGTTGCTCCTCACCATCCGTCCAAGCGTAAAAAAGACGGCGACAAAACCAGCAATCGGTACCATTTCCATAATCCGACGCGGGGCTTGATACAAGACGATCTTGGCAGCGGTGGTGTAAGAAATATCATCCTCAAATTTCTTAAGATCGTAATCTAACAGACGGACGATGATAATCAGGGCAATAAAGAACAAGAGTCCGACAACAAAGGCTTTGAGGTATTCGCGAAGCAGGTACCGGTCAAGAATGTTCAAGGCGTGTATCCTATGATCAGATATTTCTAAAATTTAGTGAGGTCGGCAACTTGATTGCCTACGATGCGCTGCCGCGATTAAGATTCGGCTTTTCGACTAACGACAAGGGACACTTGATTATCGCGGTCGAACCAAGCTCGAATTTTCCCTTCGGCGATTATCCAGAAGCTGAAGCCGATTCCAAATACACCAATTATGATATTAGGTAACCACATCGCAAGGGCTGGCGGTAACACCCCATTCAGACCGGTGTTTTGTCCAACTTGGAGCAGCAAGTAGTAGGCCACAATTACGGCTAATCCAATTCCGAAACCGAGCATTTTACCGCCTTGTTTCACCATCAATCCGAGTGGGACCCCTATTATTCCGAGGGCAAAGCATGCAAAAGGGATAGAAAATTTTTTGTAGTATTCGACCTCGGCGGATCGAATTTTCAGAAGCGTGTAGTCGGGGTTTTTACTGTCCGGTAAAGCGGATCTCAATGTCCCGATAAATGTTTTGAGTTCCGAAATACGCATTGAACGTGCGTTCTGATTCTGAAATGCACTGCGTTCGAGATCTTCGGTTAACTGAAGTGCAAGTTGTTGTTGCTGAAATTTCGTCACACGAAAGTCGTCTAAACTACGGGTTTCCGGCTCGTAAGTGAGTCCGTTGTAAAGCGTGAGCATCGCTCTCCCGCCTTCAAAACCGAGGATCGCTTCTTGTGCCTGGCTGAACCGTGGCCGTCCGCTCCAGATATTATCCCAGATTTTGACGTTCTGCATACGCCCGCTTTTTGCGTCCGTAGATTCGTACATCCAGAGTTTACCTTCACTTTCCAACTCTTTCATGACGGTAGCTTCTTCTAAAACGAAAGCGGGTTTGTGCCTGCGGATATCGCGTTGGAGGGAAGCGTAAGCACGGTTTGCCCGAGGCAGGGCATAATCTATCAACATAAGATCAACAGCACTCAACACCACAGCAACCGCTAAAAGCGGTAGCATGAGTTGATGGAAAGCGATGCCGTGCGCCTTCATTGCAACGATCTCGTTATCTGTAGAGAGCCTTCCAAGTGCAAGCAGAATAGCCACTAACATCGCCATCGGCAGAGATAACACAACCGTTGCTGGCATCACATAGATCAGCAGCTCGACGAGATAGAGTGGACTCACGCCCTTCTGTACAAAGAGTTTCGTCAACCGAAACAGGTCATTGAAGATGAGCATGAGGGTGAAACAGATAAGTGCTATTATGAAAGGTGGCAAAAATTCTTTGAGTATATATCGTGCTAATATTCTCATATTTCTTGCGGGACTGTAAGATGCCTCAACAATTTTATTGGTTTTATTATTTTTTAGTATTAACGCTGTGAGTTCGATAACAAAAATTCAAGTGTGGTTTCCATATTAATCAATAGGCTGCGGCACATGAAAATAAAATTCCTCACCCTTGATGAACACAGTATACAACCCCGGAGAGAACACCCCAATGTCTACTTCAGCCTTCATAGAACCATACCATGGAGTCAATCCATCCGCCCCCAAACGCATCTCTAAAGTACAACCGGAGTCAATAGTTGACACCAGACGCCATATATTAAGGTTGATAACATCCCCCGTGCGTTCTATGTCTGGCTTGTAGATAGGTTCATAACAAGGGTCTTTGTATTCATCGAGTAAATATGAGTTATCAATATAGAGTTTTACTATATCAACAACAATTTTAACATGATAAGAAGTGTCCTCAAACTCGCCATCGTCAGGAACTATCGGAGAAAGAATAACATCTAATTCGGTGGGTGGTTTAGAATACGCTTTAGAATACATTTTGATAGGTTCAACTTCCATATACGCGGCATCCGACTCAATGCGAAACCGTCCTACTTCGTAATTATCCTTATATTCTTTATGTAAGAAATCACCCTCAATTATGTATTCACCCACTTCAAGGTTCTTCACAGTAACCTCGCTATACACATCCGTTATTGCGTCTCCACAACCCCCCGGACCAAGAGGTATTTCCATCTTTCCTGTTAGATGGATTTTATTCCCATCCCGATTGGCAGATACTTTCCCCTCACTATTTACACATGTATCATTATTATATCCGAACGCGCCAATCACTACTTCAGCAGGTCTATCATTGGAAATAGACACGAGACCTGCGATTGTTATCGGCATATCCTCATCTTTATATCCATCAAGGTAATCACATCCTGTGAACAAAACAGTGAGGCCCGCTAAAATGAGCATACCCCTAACGCGATACAACATATCAGACCTCTTTCTAATCTTGTACTACTCATTTAGTGGATTTGTGCCGAAAAAACCTTCGCTATTTTATTAGTTGATTTGTGCTGAGAAAATCTTTATTTTTTTATCCCTAATTTAATTTGAAATTACGCTTCAGAGATGTTATTATATCTTTATGGAACTTACGTTTGAATCAATTCAACTCACAGCTGACGATCTGAAGGATTTAGCGGCGCGCCATGCTTCCGCCCAAGAACTCTATTCTCCAACATCCCCAAAGCTACCTATAGCGCAATTCGGTTGGCGCGACAGATGGTGGTTGAATAACTCGGCATCACAGCAAGTTGCCATTCATTACTGGTTTTTCGAGTCGCACGACGAAGCATGTACAGCAGCGGATGAAGGTAGATTCCGACTCTCAGCAAAGACGGTGCTAAAATTTGGCGGATATGATTCCATTTATCAACCCCCGCTGAATAATGAACATGGACTGGGAGATGTGGTTTGGCAGGCTGGTGCGAATTTTCTGTTCGTTCAACAGACCGTCGTTGTGCTGGTCGCGGAAATTGGAGGGCGAGTTTCCGAAGAAACGACCCTCCGCATCGCCCAAATGATCCTTGAGAAAATCAACAATGCAGTTATCAATCAATAACTATTTCTGCGTTCGCCAACCCGTTCCAACCTAATAATCTTGATACCATGTTGCGGACTGTTTGGCAATCTGAACGTTTTTGGCACTACCGAATTGGCGATGTTCAAACCAGGGGAGTGCGTTCTCCGCTGCGGCATTCGCGTTATTGAAGTTCGTCGTCGCCTCGTTTTCAAGGAACTTATTAACCGCATCAGTATCCGGGTAGTATTGAACAGCGTCCTTCCAGATCGCGCGTCCACAGAGGAAACCACTGGCACCCGCCCCCGCTGCGAGATTAACATTCTCAATAAATTCCTCAATATCTACACCCGCGCTTAAAATCACCCACGGCAAGGTTGAAACTTCATCCAATCTCTGGCAGACTTCCTTCACTTCAGCGAGTTCATACGCCGATTCACCAGCATAAAAGCTTGCATCTTGATAATCCGCTGTGTACTTCAAGTCGGCAGGGAATTCTAATTTCAGGATGTCAACTTTGTAACTTGGATCCGTGAATTCCTGAACACTCCTAATAACGAGATCCGGTTTCTGCTTAGCGAACCCGACACTCTTCGCCGTACCTTCAAGTGCGTAACTCACCAATTCCAAGAGAAAGGGTAGATCCTGTTTTTCACATTCATCACCCACATGACGGACAAAGGCTTGCTGATGCTTGAGGGTTTCCGCGGAGGCATCGGGATGGTAGTAAGCAAGGAGTTTAATGGCATCCGCGCCAGCACGTTGTGCCTTCGCGATCGTCCAGTTTTCGATCGGATTGGAGAGGCGTTCGTTCTCCGCGACACCTTCGCTGACATAACCGGATTCTTCATAAGCCAGCAGTAGTGCAACATCCCTTGGGATTTCGGTGATAGAGTAGGGGTGCCCGTAAATCGGGTCGGTAAGAACTGCTGTGGCGTTTGGAGATAGGACTCGAGTAATCAAAGTTTTAAGTGCAGCGACATCTTCATATTGGACATCTGTTTTGTCCTTGTTAAGCGCATCTGCGAGTGCTTGTACCATGGAGCCGCGTTGGTCAATCGCCATCATTTTAAAGCGACCATTGGCATCGGCGAGCTTCATGATACCTCGCAATTTTCCAGAGGAAATATCGTTCATTGACTTCTCCTTTTTAGTAGTTATCAGTTTGCTTCGCAGTGAGAATACGGTTTTTCTGCGAAAAACCTTTCAGTGGTCAGTACTCAGTAAGAGCAGTTAGGTGTTTATCAGAACCTTCTTAACTGACAACTGATAACTGATAACTGACAACTATTTAATATTCCCGTTCAACGAAAAAATGGATTAAAGATAAAAATATCTGCTTCGCTTGTCCATCGTGTAGATGGGCGAAATTGTTTTTAAATCTCCCAGCGGCTTCGCGTAACAGTGCCTGAGATCGGTTTTGTGCGTAGGTAATAGATTTATATTTTTTCATCAATTGAAGGACACTCTCAACCTCCGCCTCTGTTTTTTCGTTGCGCGGCCGTGCCATAATGTCAATCACATGTTGCGCTTCGGTAGCGGTACAGGCATTGATCAGATGGATGAGGACGAGCGTCCGCTTGCCTTCACTAATATCACCGGCGATCTCTTTCCCGTATCTCCCGACATCACCGATGAGGTTCAGCACATCGTCTTGAATCTGAAAAGCGACACCGAGCTCTTTACCGAGTTCAATGAGCCCATCTATTTCAGCTTCACTTGCGCCGCCGATGATTGCGCCGACTCGACACGGTGTAATACAGGTATACCAAGCCGTCTTCTGTATACACATCGTTAGATAATCGTCTTCATCGAGATTCCAGCGGTTATCGCTGACCCAACTCAATTCAATATGTTGTCCTTCAACGACTTGGTTACTGAGCTGTATGAACTCAGATAAAATACGGAAGGCGAGTTCGTGTCCGAGAATCTCAGTGTTTCGGTGTAGCATCTCCCACATTTTGCAGTGGAGCGCGTCCCCGACGTTGATTGCCATCGGAATTCCGTGCTTCTGATGCAGACAAGGTTCACCTCTACGCAGCTCGGATCCGTCTTCAATGTCATCGTGGATGAGGAGCCAATTTTGGAGGAGTTCGAGCGAGGCAGCCGTATTAATAGCGCGCTGTGGATCTCCACCAAACGCTTCACAGATAAGCATGCAGAGCGCAGGGCGCAGCCCTTTCGCGGCGCGGCGTGGGTAGTCTAACATCATCTGGTACAACTGGTGTACATCGGGGTGCTGATGAGCGGTTGGGAGAAAATCAAAGATACAGGCATCAACCTTACTTTTAATCTCGCTGAGGTATGTGGTGACAAGGTGCTTTGTTGGTGAGAGATCCTGCCCAGTTTTCTGCATCGCTTTCCTTACATTTCGCGTCGTTTTTTATTTGTTTCAGCCCCTCCCTTGTCTCCTCGGGTCCTTGAGCATGAACACCAGACTCTATCAAGGGTCGGTTTATGGATTTTGTTTTAAAATTATACCATACTCTACGGTGAAAATCAAATTTTTCGTTGAGAAGGATTATTAACTATTCGGTGCTTTGTAGGCATCCTGACACTTCTCATTAACAACGCCTCTACACTTCATCTAAATCGATTGCGACGAATCGGTATCCGAGGGGTTTTATCCGTTCAACTAAGGTTTCGCGCAATTGGAGGGCGCGCGCAAATTGGGCATCCGAGACCTGTATCCGTAGGACAGGGTCGTGGTCAAAGAGCGAAACATCTTCAAGCTGGAATTCGTGGAGAATCTGTTGGATCTGCGTTAATGCTGTAGGGTTCTCGTCTTGCCCTGGATTGTTATCTTTTCCCATTTTAGGAACGCCGCCTCCAGTCGCTGCCCGCCATAAACCCACCATCAACGAAGACCATTTGACCCGTGACAAAGTCGGAGGCGTTAGACGCGAAGAAGATTGTCAAACCCGCCAAGTCTTCAGGCTCGCCCCATCGATACGCCGGTGTCCGATTCAGAATCCACTCATTTCGACTGTCTTCACGTGCGGGAGCAGTCATCTCGGTTCTGATAAAACCGGGTGCGATGCCGTTCACTTGGATGTTATATTCCGCCCATTCCACAGCGAGCAGTTTTGTTAATTGGAGCAGTCCGCCCTTCGCTGCCGTGTAGGCGACACTCGTTGGTAGCCCGATAGCTGAGGTAAGCGATAAGGTATTGATGACCTTCCCTGATTGCTGCGCCTTCATGACATTACCGCAGGCTTTTGCGAGAAAGAACGCGCCTTTCAGATTAACGTCCGTAACGAAATCCCAATCCGCCTCGGTGAACTCCATTGCGGGGTTGCGTATATTGACACCGGCGTTGTTGACGAGTACATCAAGTCTCCCGAAAGTTTCGACTGTCTGTGCGACGAGCGCGTCAATTTCTGCCAGATCACCGACATCCGCCTGAATCGGAAGGATCTTTCGACCGGTTTCCTCAGCAATCTGTTCAGCAACGGGTGTCAATGTCTCTATTTTTCTACCAGCGATAACGAGATCCGAACCCGCGCCAGCAAGTCCTTCCGCCATTGCGAGTCCGATCCCGCGACTCGCCCCAGTGACGAGGCTCACCTTACCGTCCAATTGAAATTGCTGGATCATACCTGCAGCAGATTTCTGATTCATGTTCTGACTCCAATCTCCGATTTGATTACTCGACTGTTTCATCCAGTTCAGTTAATTCAGCCAACTGTGGTGTCCCAATAACCTTTATTTTCCCGTTGTGCTCCTCCGCGAGAGAAACAAGTAGCTTCGCCCCGGGTGAACGTTTTATATCAATCTCAAGCGCGACCACATAAATAACAGCGTTATTGACATTCTTCACCCGCACAGTTTCAAGAATTACGTCCTTATCTTCCTCAATATTACGACCATCAACCGCGGCGGGAAGACCATCTGTTATCAAAACAATAACAGATGGATCCAGTGCCAATGCGCTTTCAAGTGCGGCAAGGATGTTAGTCCCAACATTGGACTGAATGCGTTCAGGTGTGAATCTGTCCAAATATCTCAAGGTACGTTCTATATTTGCGGCATTTGCGGGTAGCATTTCCTTATGCATAGCGTTCGCCTGTGTAGAAAAGGCTACCACGTTTAAGGTGCTCTCATCCGCAAGCATAAGCACAGAATTCTTGAGGGAGTTAACGGCTAATTCCAGTTTATTAAGTCCTGCTGCCTGCATACTTGCCGACACATCGAGACAATAAACGACATCTTTGGGGCCGCCGAATTCATTGAGAAAATCGATGATGCCGAGGCGGTCAGAGGTACCGGATCTTCCGCCGCCACCGAGGAGGCCATCACCGCCACCTTGCCCATCCCCACGAAACCGTCCCATTCCATCGCCTTTCGCTCGGACTCTACCTGTAACGATCCCACGACCGTCGGTACGTCCGGGTTGTGAGACTAACCGGCTGAGATTTGAGGCTTCCGCATCGCGCAATTGGGCATCCGTCATAACATCAGGAATGACTTCACTCAACGGTGCCTTGTTGACTTCCACATCTTCGAGGACAACGCGCGGACTGAGTTTGACGACCTCATCTATCTTGTTTCGAGCGGCTTCAATCTTCCTGTCCATTGCATCCCTGGCGAGTTGCTGGTTCGGATCCAGCAGTTTTTTCGTGAGCGGCGGTTTGGGTCTCTGCTTCCGCTTCTTAGGTGCATCCGGATCGTCAAGCAAATCAACAGCAAAGACATCCGTATTTTCCTCAGCGAGTTGATTCAACGGGACGAAAAGGTAGACGATAACAATAATCATGTGTAAGATAAGAGACAATAAGATGACAGATCGCATCCGATTTTTACGCCGCTGTGCGTCAATTCGCCAATTCAAGAGTTGATTTAACACGGTTCAATCCTCCCCGTTTTGTTCATTTTTGATATATATGTCTCGGCAATTATATTTTTTAGGGATCAAGGATAGATTCCGGAGATTTGTGGGTCTATGTTCCCGCCGCAATTTGTTTATTTTCAAAAGCCTGAATCCACGTTTTGCCTTCCGGTGTAAGTTCGTAGTAGGTATGATTGCGGTGCTTAATCCATTTACCTTTGACGATATTTTTCCGATAATGTATTATACGTCCTTGCACCCTTTTTAGTCCACCAAGTTCCCTTAATTTTCGATGTCGCTGGTGCATCTCTTCAAGCGGAACCCTCAAGGCTTCAGCGACAACAATAGAATAGTCCATTCCGAATTCTTGATGGTGTTTGAGAATAAAGTAGTCGGTCTCATCAAGTTCAGCAAATTCAGGCGCGATCTCAACGGGATCCGCTGAACTCTCGATTGCCTGAACTTCATCCCATGTTACTGCTAATAACCGCTCTGGTCGTAAGCCTTGCACGGCACTGCAAGTCGTGCGATGGACCGCAATAGTGCCATCTTCCTTGAAATAACCGGTAATCGGATCGTCTTCTTGAGGACAGCAACACTTAGCGAGCTTATAGGTGAGTTCAGGTGTCATATCTCTGTCTCGTTTAGGACTTACGCAATTTTTCTACGGCGTCTTACGTATCACGTGCAGCTGGCGAGGTTTGAAACCTCGCCAGCGAGGGGTTTGCGTAAGTCCTATCATTATAGTTTTTCTAATGCCCGGTACCCGATGTCGCTCCGTGCATGTGCCTTATCAAAATGGATCGCAGCGACCCCTTGATATGCCTGTTGAATTGCATCATGCAATCCGCCAGCGACAGCCGTGACACCTAACACTCTACCGCCAGCCGTGACAATATTTTCACCATCCTGTTTCGTGCCAGCATGAAAGACGGTAATGCCTTCAATTGCATCCGCATCTTCAAGTCCAGTGATCACTTCACCCGTCTCATACGGGTCGGGATACCCGCCGGAAGCCATAACGACACACGCCGCTGCCTCGTCATGCCATTGCACGTCAGTGTGTTGTGCGAGCGTTCCGTCAATACACGCCATCAACAAAGGCACCAGATCACTTTTGAGACGCGGTAAGAGGACTTGTGCTTCCGGGTCCCCAAAACGGCAGTTGAATTCTAGCACTTTCGGTCCGGTATCTGTAATCATTAACCCGACATAAAGTACACCTTTGAACGGGCTGCCGATAGCCGCCATCCCGTTGACAGTCGGGTAAACGACGTGGTTCATGACATAGTTGTGCAGTTCTGGTGTGATGACGGGTGCTGGTGAGTATGCGCCCATGCCGCCTGTATTTTTTCCGGTATCCCCGTCATGCGACATTTTATGGTCCTGTGAAGAGACAAACGGTAGACAGTGTGTACCATCAGTGAGGACCGTAAAAGAGGCCTCTTCGCCGATCAATTCTTCTTCAATGACAATGCTATCGCCTGCGTCGCCAAATGCCCTATCGACCAAAATAGTTGTGACAGCTTGTGCCGCCTCTTTGAAGGTGCGTCCGGGGATAACACCCTTTCCTGCAGCGAGTCCATTTGCTTTGACGAAAACAGGTGCATTGCAATCTTCGATATAAGCCATCGCTGCTTCGGCATCTGTAAACGTCTGATGTTCCGCTGTCGGGATTCCGTTTTTGAGCATGAGCTGCTTGGCGAAATCTTTGCTCGCTTCTAAGCGTGCTGCGCGTTTATTGGGTCCGAATGCTTTCAGACCGCGTTCAGTGAACACATCAACGATCCCTTCAGCTAAGGGTGCTTCAGGCCCGACAACGGTTAGCGCGATGTTCTCAGATTCCGCCCAGTCTGCTAAGTCGGTCAATTGGTCTGGCATAGGGATGGATTCTGCGATTTGTGCGATGCCGGCATTACCCGGTGCGCAATAGATTTTTTTTACGAGTTGGCTCTGTGCAAGTTTCCAGACGAGCGTGTGTTCGCGTCCGCCCTGCCCGACAACCAGAATTTTCATGCTACATATCCTTTCTGATTGTATTGTATCATAAAATGTTCGGAAAATCAAGCATTTTTATTTGACAAAGTGTGTCGGATAGGTTATGCTAATCGTAGGGAGCGGAGAAACCCTGAATGCATAAAACACACCGACGAGAACTGCAATTCCACAGAACCCAAAACGGAAGAGAGCCTTTCACGGAATGGTTTGAATCCATTCGGGATCAGAAAACACGAACCAGAATTCAAGGACGACTTGACCGACTTCAAACTGGCAATTTTGGTGATTGTCAATCTGTAGGGAGTGGCGTTTTTGAACTGCGTCTCCATTTTGGGGGTGGCTATCGAATTTACTTCGGTGAAGTAGCTAACACAATTGTTCTTCTGCTCTGTGGTGGGGACAAGGCATCGCAGACACGCGATATTGCGCGCGCAAAAACCTATTGGCGAGAATATAAGGAGACATATAGATGAGAAAACTAAGAACATGGCGCGAATACCTAATCAAGCAACTTGCTGAGGACTGGGATGCGGCACTTGACTATATCCAATTCGCAATGGAAGAATACCAGATAGACGGTGACACCGAAGTATTTCTGTTAGCACTTTACACCTTTGTAGAATCGCAAGGTGGAGCTGCCGAGGTGGCTAAACGAACCACCATAGCACCAGAAATCCTGTCGAAAATTCTTTCAAGCGAAAAAGCCCTACATCTTGACCCACTCGCGGCTGTTCTCAATGCACTTGGATGTAAACTTGCGATTGTCTCGCTAAAAGCTGACGCGCATGCTACCGCTGATACCGCACCTGTTACCAAGGTTGAAAGCAAGAAAGTCGGAGACTCACAAACGCAATTGGTTGAATCAGATTCACCGCAATAACAGAGATCCGTCCTACGAAAAATCATCAATGCGTAACACACATCCACGAGAGATAGAAGTTTTCCAGACTCAAGATGGACAAGAACCTTTCACTGAATGGTTGAGATCACTTCGCGATCGAAAGACGCGAGGTAGCATACGGAAACGACTTGAACGGCTTGGAGGTGGCAATTTTGGCGATTGCCGCTCTGTTGGGGAGGGGGTTTTTGAACTCCGTATCCACAGCGGAGCAGGCTATCGGGTCTACTTTGGTGAGGTAGATAGAACCATCGTTCTTCTGCTGTGTGGTGGCGACAAGTCATCACAGACGCGAGATATTGCGCGCGCAAAAACCTATTGGCGAGCGTATAAGGAGACACACTCATGAGAAAATATCGAACATGGCACGAGGTCTTAATGGAAGATCTGGCCGACCCAGCAGAAGCAATTAGTTATCTTGACGTATCCCTGGAGGAATATCAGATGGATGGAGATATACCGTTCTTTCTGAAAGGGATTCGGAATGTTGTTGAAGCACAGGGCGGGGTTGCTGCGATCGCCAAACGCGCTGCGATGTCGCCAGAAACGCTGTCGAAAATCCTTTCAAGCGAAAAAGCCCCACAGCTTGACACACTCGCGGCTGTTCTCAATGCCCTTGGATGTAGACTTGCGATTGTCCCACTAAAAGCTGACGCGCATGCCACTGCTGATACCGCACCTGTTGCCGAGGTTGAAAGCAAGAAAGTCGGAGATTCACAAACGCAATTGATTGAATCAGATTCACCGCAATAACACAGACACGTCCCACGAAAACCATTAATGCGTAACATATATCCACGAGGGGCAGTAGACAGAGGTTTTGAACGATGGACACATACACATTTTCACAACTCTCGGAAGAAACGATCAGAACCCTTGTAACCTTGAACGAAAAGTATATTGCTCCGGAAGCATGGGAGAAAATGCAAATAGTCCTCACCACGGAGGAGGGCAGACGGCTTGAAGATATCAAATCGACTCTGTACCGTCGCTATCTGGTCGTCATGAATGAGACAACGCTCTGGGCGCGCGCGATTTATCCGATGTTGGTGCTCGCAGAACAGGGGCATATTCAAGCGTGGAGCAGTGTCCCATTGAAAGCCACCTACTCAATGTTTGCATTGGAGGGTGAGGCAGACGGTGCCCTTGCCCCTACAATCGGTGGACGTATCCAACCGCCTTATCTTATTGTGAATGAAGCGAAACGCGGTATTCATGCGCCCGATCCGCAATTTCAACTCTACGGCGAGATGCTTGCCGCCGCATGGCTCAATTGGGAAAAAGCACCAAATCCCGAACAAGAAATCTTTGGGTGCTATACGGTCAATGACAGCTGGGTATTCGTGCGCGGGGTGGTCAGCGATATTGAGACCGACAAACCGACGTTCACACTTGAATTTTCACCGGATTACAACGGAATATGGGATGCAGAACAGATCGTCCAACTTCTGAAGTTTATCGTTGCCAAGCACTTAAAGGAGTTAAATCATGGCTGAACAACACTATGAACTCGCCCACGTTTTTACCGAGGCTTCACAGCGTGTTAACGACGCACGCGGTGGCACGCCGCGCGATCTGAACACACCTTACACCTTCCCCAGTTATACCAAAGCGGAATGGACTGAGAAAGCTGCGGCACTGCGTCAGCAGATTCGCGTTGCCAACGGTTTAGTGCCGACACACGAACCGACCCCGATGAATGCCGAAATCTTCGGAAAAATCGAGCGGGAAGACTATAGCGTGGAAAAGATCTATTTTGAACCTTTTCCGGGTTTTTTCACAACTGGAAATCTTTATCGTCCACTTGGGAAATCCGGTCCCTTCCCGGGGATTGTGAGTCCGCATGGACACTGGGGGCGCGGTAGACTTGAAAATATTGAACGCGGTTCAATCCCGGGTCGCTGTATTAACTTCGCAAAACAGGGATATGTCATCTTTGCCTACGATATGCTCGGTTACAACGATAGCGGTAAACAGATTGATCACCGCTATGGGGGTGCACAGGAAGACCTCTGGGGACTCAGTGCGATGGGACTTCAACTCCAGAACAGTATCCGTTCCATCGACTTTTTAGAGAGTTTGCCAGATGTAGACAATGAACGCATCGGTTGCACAGGCGCATCGGGTGGTGGCACACAGACCTTTATATTGACAGCAGTTGATGAACGCATTAAAGTCTCAGCACCTGTCAATATGATTTCAGCGACGATGCAAGGTGGGTGTATCTGTGAAAACGCCCCGAACCTCCGCTTAGATGCGAGCAATCTCGAAATTGGAGCGTTGATGGCACCCCGTCCACTCTTACTGGTTTCAGCGACAGGCGACTGGACAGTGAAAACCCCGACGGTTGAGTATCCTGCTATCCGAAGTATCTATGCCTATTTTGACGCAGAAGATAAGGTGCATCAGGTTCAGGTAGACGCAGAGCATAACTACAACAAAGAGAGCCGCGAAGCGGTGTATGCCTGGTTCGCAAAATGGTTCTTGGGAGCAGAAGACGCATCGGCATTTAAAGAGGTTGCATTTGAAGTTGAGCCAGATGATGATTTGTTAGTCTTCGCAGAACGCGAGCTGCCAACACACGCTTTGAAACAAGAGGCGTTTCTACCGGCTTGGGTAAATCGCTGTCAAGAAGCGATTGAAAAACGGAAACCTACGAGTGAAACTGAACTTCGGGCATTTCAGGAAGAACTGGGTAGCGGGTTACACCATGCCTTAGGGTTAGATATACCAAAAATCACAGATGTGACGCTTACTGAACCTGAAGGAGCGTTCCCCACAACGTATCAGACGCGTTTATCTGCGAAACATCTTGTTATCAGCAGAAAAGGGATCGGTGATGCGATTCCTGCTATCCTATTTAGCCCAGAACCGCAGGTAGGACACGATCCTGTCGTACTTATCGTTCATCCGGAAGGTAAGGAGAAGTTAATTGATTTAGAGACAGGTAATCCGTTACCCCTCATTACCGACTTACTCAGTGCTGATCGGAAAGTGCTACTCATTGATGTCTTTGGTACAGGTGAGCACGGCGATTATGAGAGATCAGAAGATGCCAACTACTTTACCACTTATAACCGAACGACCGCCGCATCACGTGTACAAGACATTGTGACAGCACTGCGCTGCTTTACAGGTAGAGGTGATGTTTCGGAGGTGAACCTGATTGGGATAGGTGAAGCGGGGTTATGGAGTTTATTGGCAGCGGGATTCACGGACATCAAGAATGTTGTTGTAGATGCGGCAGCATTCGATAATCGTAACGATACCGCCTTTTTGGAAACCTTACCGATACCGAATATCCGTCAAATTGGGGATTTTCGGACGGCTGGTACGCTCATTGCACCCCGGTCATTGATTATTCACAATACGGGTGATGCGTTTGGAACAGCATGGATTACCGAGGTTTATGGAAATATCGGCGCAAGTCAGCATCTACTTGTGGAAAAAGATAGGTTGCCTGATGAAGAGATCGTCGCACGGGTAACAACAGCGTAATCAGGAAAAAATATAAGGGCGGATCCTATAATATAGGGGCCGCCCTTATATCTGCAGGGCAATTGTAACCGTGCATGTTTTTCTATGACAGGTTGTATCCACGTTCGTTGTGTTGCGAGAGGTCGAGCCCCATGCGTTCGTCATCTTCTTCAACGCGTAAGCCGACTGTGGCATCCACAATTTTGAGGATGATAAACGAAAGGATTCCACTCCAGGCGACGGTGATAATGATGCTGAGCAATTGCGCCCAGACCTGCGTGCCGATTGTCATACCTTCTTCCAATCCATTACCCCCTAAGCTTGTAGCGACAAAAACACCGGTCAATAAGGCACCAACAATCCCGCCGATGCCGTGAACACCGAAAGCATCAAGAGAATCGTCATAACCGAGTTTTGCTTTCAGACTCGTAGCACCCCAGAAACAGACAACGCCAGAGACGAGTCCAATAACGAGCGCGCCAATCGGTCCGACAGAACCGGAAGCCGGTGTAATAGCGACCAATCCAGCGACGGCACCTGTTACGATACCGAGAGCACTCGGTTTACCATGTTTTGCCCACTCCACAAACATCCAGGCAACAGCGGCAGTAGCAGTTGAGATCTGCGTAACGAGCATTGCCATGCCAGCGGCACCATCGGCAGCAACAGCACTACCAGCATTGAAACCGAACCAACCTACCCAAAGCATTGACGCGCCGACAACGGTGAGCGTTAAACTATGGGGCGGCATTGCTGTTGTCTGGTAACCAATCCGCTTCCCAACTAAGATAGCAGCGACTAACGCCGCAATACCTGCATTAATATGAACAACATTTCCACCAGCGAAATCAAGTGCGCCGATAATATCACCAAATAGCGAACCGTCACCGGCCCACGCCATGTGGCAGAGCGGTGCGTATACAATTATCGACCATAAGACAGAGAAAATCAACATCGCCGAAAACTTCATCCGTTCAGCGAATGCCCCAGCAATGAGTGCAGGTGTAATAATCGCAAATGTCAACTGGAAGGTAACAAAAACAGTTTCGGGGATAGTCCCGGTTAGCGAGTCTACACCGACACCGCGTAGGAACATGGTGCCAAGTCCGCCAACGAAAGAATTGAGGGTAACTTTCCCTGCCTCCATGCCAGCGGTGTTAAAGGCGAGGCTATAACCACAGACAATCCACAAAATTGTAATCAACCCTGTCAATGCAAAACATTGCATAAGCACAGAGAGAACATTCTGGACACGCACGAGTCCGCCATAGAAGAGTGCGAGTCCGGGGATCGTCATAAACAGCACGAGGGCGGTTGAAGTCAGCATCCAAGCGGTATCGCCGGAATCAGGTGCTGTTGCATCTTGTGCCATCGCCAAACTCGGCACGCCACAGATCAATAAAATAACAATGAGTGTTCCAATTCGCGTGTAAACAGATCGCCTTTTTGGCGGAGCTTGCAAGCCAAAACTTGCTCTGAAAAGCGCGGTCAGTGATGCACATCGTTGTTGCATCGGAATCCTCCATAATATTTACAAAACAAGCAGATGTCGCTTGTTTGTTGTTTCCGTAAGGACAGACAACTTTGTCTGCCGTTTCAATTTTGTTATCGCGGGTGTCTCTACATTTGCCCGCGGGTTGTATTCCAACTCCGGTACGCTTATGAAGCGCGTCTATTCGTAAAGACCTACATTTTCCGATAAAGAGAGATTAATTCGCAATTTTAGCAGAATATCACAGTCATATCAAGCGATAATTTTGACACAAAAAGAGAGAAAAAAGATTTTATAGTAGATTCCGTAATTACCTATACACCAACACAAGGGCGAGGATACAATCCTCGCCAGCAGCAGTGGAGTACTTGTTCCTTGAAAAACTGTAAACATATTTTCGGATTTTACTATAATAGAAGGTAGGAAACGCCCACGAGTAGCAAAGTAAAACTCAAGGATATAAGCGAAGCTGCCTGTGGACGATTCCTATTGGATTTATAGTCCGAAGACTATCTGACAAATGTGCCTAACGGATTGCGGAGACGTTAAAGTCAGGATAGGCACTCGCGCCGTGTTCTTCATAATCAAGTCCTGCCTGCTCTTCTTCTTCTGTGACTCGCAACCCTGTGATCGCTTTGATTCCGTAGAAGAGGATAAAGCCAGTAACGAGACACCATACGAGAACGGCGACAACACCGACGATCTGTGCCCAGAGAAGTGCGAACCCGCCACCGGCGAAAACGCCACTTGAGCTGTCGAAAAATCCGAGAAGGATTGTACCTAATGCGCCACATGTACCGTGTACAGAGATGGCACCGACCGGGTCATCAATCCGAAGTTTTTCAAACATCAAAACGCTCAGAACAACAACAATACCACCGAGTGCGCCAATAATTGCAGCGGATGTCGGTGTCACAGAGGCACAGCCTGCAGTGATCGCGACTAATCCGGCGAGTGCTCCGTTGAGTGCCATACCTGCATCAGGTTTACCGAGGATGAGCCATGCGGTAATCATTGCGAGAATAGCACCTGCAGCGGCGGCGAGATTCGTCGTTATGGCAATACTGGAGATTGCAGCTGCGTCTGCCCCCATTTGGCTACCCGGGTTAAATCCGAACCAACCGAGCCATAAGATAAAGACACCGAGTGCGGCCAAAGGGAGATTGTGTCCGGCAATCGGTCTCGGATTCCCCTCAGCATCGTATTTACCAAGTCGGGGCCCTAAGACGATAGCACCTGTTAATGCAAGCCAACCACCGGTTGAATGGACGACGGTTGAACCGGCAAAATCTGACATACCCAGATCTGACAACCAACCACCACCCCAAATCCAGTGTCCAACGATTGGATAGATGATACCGGTGATGAAGAGGCTATAAATCAGATAACTTTTGAACTGTGTGCGCTCCGCCATTGCACCGGAAACGATCGTCGCAGCCGTTGCGGCAAAAACGAGTTGGAAGAGCCACGCCGCATAAGTCGGGACTGAACTCCACTCTAATGAACTAAATACACTTGTACTGGCTGCTGCACCTTCTGTGAGGGTCTGAGAGGGAACAAACCAACCGCTTGTTCCCATGAACGCATTACCGGCACCAAACATAATAGCAAACCCGATTGCCCAATAAGCGATTGAACCCATTGAGAAGTCCATCAGGTTTTTCATGAGAATGTTGACAGCGTTCTTGGCGCGTGTGAATCCAGACTCCACCATAGCGAACCCTGCCTGCATAAAGAACACCAGAAATGCAGCGACAAGTACCCATAGCGTGTCGCCCATATACTTGGCATCCTCAACCTTTGTGAGCGTGCCTTCATCATCTATCAACCCGTTTAGGGCGAAAGCGTTTAGGCTCAGTAGGCAGATAAGCACCAAAATTGTTATGATAACCTTTTTTTTCATTCGGAAATATCTCCTTTGTGTCAATTCATCCTAAAAACTTGTCGTGTTGCGAACGGCAGCGGTGGCACTTGGATATTCACGGACCCCATCTGCCTAAGCCGTTGGAAGATAGCGGATGTTCACCGCGAACCGCAAGGCATCTGCGCTACCTTCGGTTCGCGATAATAGCCCCCTGTTCTTATTTCCTACCACTCGCGGAAGAGCGTCATTCTACCGGTAAGTCCGGTTTCTTCATCTTCTTTTTGGGTTTCAAATCCGACAAAAATGCTGAGAGTATTGTTTGCACCGTAGCCGACACTCGCGCGCCCACCGACAACCAGACTGCTAAGACCACCGTCATCACCCAATTCAAGTGTCGCTTCCACTTGGGGACCGACAGCAACAGTATCATTGAGCGAATAGAGGACAAAATTACGCGTGTAGAATGAATCAACAACAGGTACCGGTTCAATCACATGCTCAGCCCCCTCACCTTTAATTTCGTGTACGACTTCTTCACCATCTTCACCAAACGGAGAATTGAAGAAACCTTGTATCCACGATTCAAAATAGATGGAACCAGCGGTGAGATATGTAAACAACTGTGGGGCAATCAAAGAAGAGGGACCATCTGCTGCGGCATAGTCAAATCCAATACCGGCCATCGGCAAGAGAGTGAGCTCCAATGACTCCTTCTCAATAACGGGAATGCCAAGTCCAATGTCCAACTCACCGAACGTTCCAACAACGTAAATATCACTATCCAAAGAGAGACCTCCGAGGAAACTTGGAGAATGGCTGGCACCCACCCAAATCTGCGTTCCTAAACTATCCGTGTCGGTTCGGAACCACCCGGAAACACCTGACGACTCCTCTTCTTCTGCCATTTCTTCACCGGCTTCATGAGCGTCTGCGTAGACCGTGGGGACACTGCCTACTGCGAAAATACAAACCATTACTAACAACCGAACTAACCAAAATGTATACGTTTTCATTTTTTACCTCTTGTGGTTTTACACCGATTTTTCCTTTCAAAATCGGGTTTAGAGTTATTACCCTTTTTAATAGGTGCCGCCAAAGCGCGCTTATAGGGTTGTGTAAATTTAAACACTGTACAATCATGGTGCGATAGTGCCAGTCTAAAATGAGGCACTTGACTCTGGCATCAACTTGTGATATAGTGATTTTCGCCTGAAAATGTCAGGCTTTCACCAGTGCTTCTTTGCACCTATTTTCGTTTAAAGCAAAACGCGTGCCAATTAATAGTTATCAGTTGTCAGTGCATTCGCTTCGCTCACTTTCAGTTGTTAGTAATATAAGTATCACAAGCATTTAACCGATAATAGATAACGGGTAACTCTCACTGTGAGGCAAACTCTTAAAACTGATAACAGACAACTGATAACTGATAACTCTAAAAAAAATGCTGAAATTTTCAACAAAAGATTGCCCAAAAAAGATGCAAATCGTATTACTGAGTGTCGTTGTGATGTTCGGCGCAGCACTCCGCTTTTGGAACTTAGGGCAATGGAGTTTCTGGATTGATGAGGTTTTTACAGCCAGAGATGCACAAGGTCTCTCGCTTAGCGATTGGCAATCTATTCCGAATCCGATTCCGTATCTTGCGGTGAAGTTATCAATCTTACTCGCTGGCAATAGCGAATGGGGCAGTCGGTTCATTCCGTGCATCGTTGGGATTATCTCAATTTCTGCTGTGTTTGGGTTAGGACGGACGCTGTTCAATTGGCGGGTCGGACTGCTCGGCAGCGTATTTGTGGCATGCTCAAGTTGGCACCTGTTTTGGGCACAGAATGCGCGTTACCCTGTCTTTACCTTTCTTTTTTCGATATTGACGGCATGGTTTTTCTTTCTGTCTCTTGAACGTGATTCGACACTTCTGATGATAGGCGCGCTCGTCTCTTGCTTCTGTCTAATTCTCTCGCACACCCTCTCCGTTGTGATTGTGCCAGCGTTGGCTGTCTATGCGGTGATCTGTTTATTGGAAAAACCTCATAAAAAACGGTGGATAAATCTGCTCATCTTCTTCATCCCCTTCGCGATACCAGTGTTAGCATTGGCATTGCCAGAGATTCGGGGTTATCTCTTCTCAGGGTGGGGTCGCAATGAATGGCAACGCAGTCCGCTCTATATTGTCCTGACACTTGTGCAGGGTGTGAGTGTTCCGGTGGCAGCTACTGCATTCTTCGGTGCCCTTTCGATGCTATTCAATAAATCAACGCGCTTTTTGCTCTGTTACGCTGGCGTGCCGTTGGTACTTTTTCTTATCGCATCGCAGCTCCAAAACGTTGCTGGCTATTATCTCTTCTGGACGACCGCCGCCTATTTCATCCTCGCGGGCGTGGCATGTGAACAGGTGTGGCAGACGATAGAAGACAAGTCTCTAAAAATACTTGGCACACTCGTGCCGTGCGTGTTAGTGGTGTCGCTACTCTCACAATGCTATCTCTACTTTAAAATTGAGAACGGTGGGAGACCGAAATGGCGGGAAGCCTTCGCAGCCATCCAATCCGAGAAGCAGTCTAACGACAAAGTGGTGCTTTCTGAACCTGAGATGGGTAGGTCCTACCTCCCAGAATTAACCCCTATTTACATCGGTGAGTTGTTAGATAATTCAGAAGCGTTTGAAAAAGCGTGGGAAGACTCAGGGAAAGATCGGTTATGGTTTGTCGTGGATGTAGCGAGTTTTAACGTTTTCGATGCAAATGAAAATGTCCGCAGTTGGATTCGCCACCGCGGACATCTCGTCCAAACGTTCCCAGCTTTCTCACGCGCGAAAGACAGGACGATTCATATTTATTTGTTGGAATAGAACAATATTGTAACAATGCTAACGGCGGATGGCATGGATGAACTTCCTTCAAAAGCGAAAGCACACGGATGCGTTGCCCTTGTCGGCTCCGCCAACGCGACTCCCTTCAAGACAAAAACGCCTTGATTGCTCCACCGACACCGACTGCGGCTGCAATCCGAAATAACCAGTCAATTAATGTTTTCTTGTACGTCGCAACGGCTGTCGTCCCTGCCACAGCGGTTTCAACATTCCGAAGTCGATCGTCTAAAGATTGGATGTCGGATCGGACATCAGCGATCTGTGCCTTGAGCTCTGATCGGACATCGGAGACCTCTGACTTGAGCTCAGTTATCTGTGCTTTGAGTTCGGAAGACTGATTTTGTATATCGGAACGCAGTAACTCAAACATCTCTTTAGTTGTTATCGTATCATCGTTCATTGATTTCCTCCAGGCGTTTGGGAAGCGTTCGTTGAGCGTAGCCACTGTGCTTTTATAGTAAAATCCGAAAATAAGTTTACAGTTTATCAGAGAACAAACACCCTCCCACCGCTGGCGAGGGTGTTTTTGCTTGGGTGTTTCCCCTAGTATCCTCGCCATTTTGTGAGTGTATAGGTAATTACGGGTTTTACTATAATACTTATTCGGTGTGCCCTTGTTGCATCACGTATTCATGAAAAGAAGATTCTTATGTGATTTCCGTAGTGCCGTACTTGAAGATTTCATCATAATATAGCATACGAGTATTATACCCGCTCTTATGGGAAAAAGTCAAGATTTTTTGCGGCACTTACCAGAGGTATTCATCTTTTGCTCCATCAATTTAGGTTACGACCAAATCATGTAGCGCAATTGCGTTTCTATGGACCTTACTTCCTTATTAACATTTTCCGTGTTGCTGTGAACTCTCCTGCGGTGAGTGTGTAGAAATACACACCACTCGCCACAGGTTCACCAAGTTGGTTTCCGCTGTCCCAATACGCTGCACGACTTCGAGATTCATAGACCCCGACAGACTGATGTCCTATTTCAAGTGTTCGCACCAATGTCCCATCTGCTGCATAGATGGATATACTGACATCCGCAGACTTTGCTAACTGATACGGAATCCATGTCTCAGGATTGAAAGGGTTCGGATAGTTCGGTAACAGTGCCGTCTCTTTTGGTGTCAATGCAACAAGAAGTTGCTCTAAGATGAGGATTCCACGTTGGAAAGTGGCGTCTCCGGTGTTACGGCGTTTCGCTTCTGCGATCCAGTGCTGTAGGCTCGCCACGGTCGGCTGCGTATCAAAAGAGGGCCCGGCGGGTGTGGCTGTCGCCTCCAATGCCGCTAAAACCAAAGTGACATCTTCATTATTGACTACGCCATCCCCGTTAACATCCGTATTCGGTAGTACACCCGGTATAGGTGCCGCGCCAAAACTGGCAGCAACCAGTACTAAATCCTCTACATCAATGACACCATCCCCGTTGACATCTTCAGCCATACGATCTGTCAATACAGTGTCGGTATGTATGAGTTCCTTGAGCTTCCACAGAAGCACCGTCCCGTCCGAACCCCCACTGGCGAGCGTCTGCCCATCGGGAGAAAACACAACGCTTGCGACCCCACCACTTATATGCCTGAGAGTGCGCAGATGTCTGCCTGTGCTAACCTCCCAAAAATGGATGGTGCTGTCCCAGACTCCACTTGTGGTGCTGTCCGAACCGCCACTTGCGAGCGTCCGCCCATCCGGAGAAAACACAACGCTATTAACATACATACGTCCACTAAGGGTGCCACTGAGGGTGCGAATCGGTTCGCCGGTGTTAGTATTCCATAGACGGATGATACTGTCCTCACCGCCACTTGCGAGTGCTTGTCCATTGGGACTGAACGACACACTCAGGACAGAATCCGGATGCTCTGTAAGTGTTTGAAGGAGATCACCGGTTGCAACATCCCATAGACGGATGGTAGAGTCCTCACTCCCACTTGCGAGCGTCTGTCCATCCGGACTGAACACTACGCTTCTGACTCTTTCCGTATGCCCTCTGAGAGTTTTGATGTTTTCACCCGTTGTTACATCCCACAAACGGACGGTGCTGTCATGACTTCCACTTGCGAGCGTCTGTCCATCCGGACTGAACACTACGCTTAGGACCCACCTCGTAGGTCCTCCGAACGTGTGGATGAGGTCTCCGGTAGCAACATTCCACAAAAGGATGGTAGTGTCCGCTTCCCTCCACGGAAACTGAGTCCCACCTGCAAGCGTCTTACCGTCAGGGGAGAACACTACGCTCTCTAAAGGGGCAAACTGCCTATTCGCTGTAAGCGTGCGAAGGTGTCTACCTGTCGCAGCATCCCATAGACTGGGCCCGTCCGAGTGGTACCCACCACTTGCGAGCATCTGTCCATCGGGACTGAACCCGAGGGTTTCGCTCGGAACTATATGCCCTTCAATCGTGCGGAGATGCTCGCCTGTCTTTACATCCCAAAAACGGATGGCTCCGTCTGAACCTGCGCCAACGAGGGTCCGGCCATCTGGAGAGAATGTTACGCTAATACGCGCGTCCACCCTGAGGGTTTTGATGTTTTCACCCGTTGCCACATCCCACAAAGTTAGACCCGAACCGCTGCTACTTGCGAGCGTCCTTCCATCGGGACTGAACGCCAAGGGACTGGATGCGCTAAGCGTGTGCAGATGCTCACCTGTATCAGCATTCCACAGACCGACAGTTCCCCAGTTACCAGTATAAGTGGCGAAGAAGTCACTATCTGGAGAGAACACAATGTCGTCAACTTGCCCCTCAAGCGTGTGCTGATGTACCCCTGTAGTATCAACATTCCACAGATGTTCTCCTGTATCAACATTCCACAGATGGAGGGTTCCATCAACATCCCAACTCACGAGGGTGTGACCATCTGGGCTCAACGGATGGCCCGACCCGACTAGCCAATATCTATCCACTCTCAGCATGCGTAGATGTTCACCTGTATCAGCATTCCACAGATGTCTTGTTTGATAACTCTCCCAACTCACGAGACGGCGTATCAGCTCGCCTGTTCTGACATTCCACAGAAGAAGGTTCCCGTCTCCACTACTTGTGAGTGTGCGACCATTACGAGAAAACGCAACATTATAGACACTATACGCATGCCCCGTGAGTGTTCGGAGGTGTCTACCTGTCGCAGCATCCCACAGGCGGATGGTTGAGTCCATACTCCCACTTGCGAGCGTCTGTCCATCAGGAGAAAACGCAATGCTCAATACCCAATCCGTATGCCCACTGATCAAGTCAAGTTCTTCACCGGTTTGTGCATCGTAGATCCAAATACCGATACTGCTCGCAACCGCCAGACGCGTGCCATCAGGTGAATAGGCTATTTCACTTATTGCGCCTTTACCGATCCGTGCTTTTGCTCCTTCTGGTAAGTGCCATTG
Source organism: Candidatus Poribacteria bacterium (assembly GCA_022819945.1). Classification (GTDB taxonomy): domain Bacteria; phylum Poribacteria; class WGA-4E; order WGA-4E; family WGA-3G; genus WGA-3G. The sequence goes on along the minus strand of JAJEGI010000137.1, from coordinate 5,383 downwards.
TGGAGAATCTTGGGCAAAAATGTTTGGTATAAATGCAGAAATCGTTAAAAGAAAAGTCAAAAATAGATAAAATTTTGTTTTCATAAGAAAGGTTTCCTTTCATTTTCGTATCAACAGTTTCCGGGCTGCGGTGAGCAAATAAAAATCGACACTACTCGCCACGGGTTCACCGACATCGTTTCTCCCATCCCAATACGCCGCACGGTTTTGCTTTGATAGATATCCAGAGGTTGATGCCCAAACGTCAAGGTGCACACTAATATGCCGTTCATACTATTCTACAACATCTAAATCTATGACACACCGGAATCCAACGGTGTTGTGTACGCTTTCAGGCATGAGTGTGAAGCGGGCACTACTTCGGACACCGGCTGAATTAACAATCCAAGAGCCACCGCGTAGCACTCGAATAGTTTCAACGGTTTCAAAGTTTTCGCTTATCTCTTTTGGTGTGTTTGTACCCGATAGCGGGTTCTCACCTTGAGAAACACCATAAAAATTTGCATCGTATTCGTCAAGGCACCACTCCAAAACGTTACCTGCCATATCAAACAGACCGTAGCCATTTTCGGAATAACTGCCAACAGGGGCAATGTTTGTGTAGCCACTGTTCCGGGGACTACGATGAGGGTTTCTGGGATGCGATTAAAAAAAATAGTAATAGATTCATCGAAGTGCAGTAGACTACCTCTTTCTGGTATAGCATGTCTAAATTTCACAGGCTCCGGTTCTGTAATACCTTCATCCTCAGTATCTAAACCGCAACTGAGGGAAAGACCCATCATTATGAACACGAAAACGTTTATAATTTTTTTCATCAAATACTACCTTCAAGCTGCAAAAATAGGGAAGTATCACCTAACTGACAATAGGGGCAGTCTTCTGAGAGTTGAGAACTCGCGTCTTTAGCGATTTCAGTGTTATTGAGAGTTGAAAATATTATTAACGCAAGTTGCCACCTTTTTATACACATAGCACTCCGCTGGAGTGCAAGAGGTTGGATACATCATTTTCTATAGATATATTACCCCTCTGCGATACGGAAAGGGGTTGAAAACCTCATTGAAATACGCAGAAACACCCCAGCAAAAACCCAAAATCTGTGAGTAGCAACTTGGGTTATCATTATTTCTTAAAATCCTCACTTCGTTATCAACATTTTTCGCGTGCCGGAAAAAATCGCCTGCGGTGAGTGTGTAGAAATAGATACCACTCGCCACGGGTTCACCTACGTTATTTCTGCCGTCCCAATACGCCGCACGACTTTTGCCCTGATAGATACCAATAGGTTGATGCCCCAACGCCAAGGTGCGAACCACTGTGCCATCTACCGCATAAATCGTCACCGTAACATCTGCGGCTTTTGCAAGTTGATACGGTATCCACGTTTCAGGGTTGAACGGATTCGGGTAGTTAGGGAACTGGGCAGTCTCCTTCGGTGTTAAAGCCGCCAAAAGTTGCTTCAGGTAGAGAATGCCTCGTTATGTGGTTGCATCTGTGAGGTTGAACTGCCGCGCTTCGGAGAGCCATTGTTGCACTTGTTCTCTTGTCAGAGTGCCCTCAGCGTAAACTTTGTATCAGCGGGTGTTACTCATCAAAGCCATAAAAATACTCTCGCTCATCCGTCCAATAGCCTTCCTCAAATAAGGCTGTTTCCCTTTTAAAAAAATATTTAGTGCCTGTGCCCTGTTTTGTCATGAGAAGGCCCGTCTGGTTATCAAACGGCCACGCTAAGTCGTGGATGGCACCTGCTCCGAAAGCGTTAAATTCTTCTTTCAAGGATTCTGCTAAAGCCTTATTATCCCCTCTTAAACCGAGAGACCGAACTCCTACATCCCATTTTACTGTAAGGAAGGTTAAGGTTCCCGCAGATAAGCTGTATGTGCCTTCTGCACGCCAAACGATAAAGACGTATCCATCAGCTATCCTCTCGGTGCCGAGACTATAATCTATAGTCAAGGTATACCTATCTTTATCCAGGAAAACAAGTGTTGTCAGTGAACCCTCTCTGAAATTCTGCCCTTTCACGAGATCCACCGTCGGAGTTTCGTCGTCAACAGTCCAGAGTATCCAAGTGTCTAACAAATCTTCTGTTGATATTCGCGCTGGCGTAATTTCATCTTCAGTACCGGTATCTCTTTCCAGCTCTATCCCGCAACTGAGAAGAGCCGCACTCAGCACGATAATAGGAAATAGAACCACAATCTTCAACATCTCAATCTCCTATAGCAAATAATGTTAATCTCATGAATGATAAAATATTCCTTATGTTTATCAAGCGTATTAGGTGTTGTTGGATATAAGGGCTGTGTCCTATTTATTTGGGAATAACGAATGCGAAACGACCGCCGTAGTCATCCCCGTCAGGATCGGATGCATTAAACAGCCTGTCAGGGAGTGCCTTATCTTTGACATCAAGGGTATCATTTGAAATTAGCCATAGACCGATACCAGTTTCAGGGTGAGGGAATCTACCATCAACATCTAATTAAGTGCTGAGTCCGAAACTTTGTGCAATACAGTCCACACAATTATGTTATTACAATATGAAGTCATTATAAGTGCTATTGTTAAAGACACATTTTTTTTCAAAAACGTTACATCACGTGAAAAAAATATTTTATCAGAGCTGCTACCTTTATTCACAGAGCTGCTTTATGCTTGTTGCGATGACAAAAAAATGCTTGCTGTAAGGTATTCAAAAAACACTTGAAAGCGTTGAAATATCCGATGCAGACGACATCAGATATCTAATATACAAATGGCAACTTTGGTTATAATAGATCAATTATAAATATTATTAAAATTTAAAAACAATTAAGTCTATATGTAACTATACGCTATACGATATTTTAAGGCAAGTGTAAACTTTCGGATTTTGCTTTAAATAAAAATAAGGCGAGGTCAGAAAACCTCGCCTTACTAATAACCCAGCGCGCCAAGAACTCCTTGGGATGGTTCTATGGGATCAAACTTCATGCAGACACAACTTCAACACATGCGCAAATGGGTTCCACGTTATATGCCGAATGTATTCGTATACTTTAGTAGCACTGTGCGTCCCCTCGTCAACAATTTTCTTGGTACTTTATCTTCTGTGTATGTGTTGAGATTCTCATTGTAAACTAACCACAGGTCACTCCCTTCACGAAAGTTATATCGAAACCGGATATTTGTTGAAAAGCGATCATTAGCACTATTGTATTGTACAAACGCATTCAGAGAGATGTGTGTGTTCATCGCTGCGCGGGTCCGCAATCGAACGACATGTGCATTAAACCCCTGATTGCGTTCGGGGAAACGGATAACATTAACTTCATACTCACTGCTCATTTCGAGATGTCGGGACACATTCCAAGTTGGTTTAACGCTACATTCGAGTCGCCATCCATCAAAAAAACCGCCGAAAGCCCAATCGAAATCAGCACGGAGCAATTTTTTACCGGGCATATCAAACTTGCCTTTAACCTCAAAGGTAGTGTAACTGCCCGCTGGCACCACCGTGTCTTTCGGAAAATCCTCATCTTTGGTGAGGTCTTCATAATCCATTTGAAAGTCGAGTGCTGCGCCTGTCCCGGACTTCCACTCTATATCTATATCATAGTCGAGTTGCGCGGATTCCACGGAACTATCTTCATTCCGGAGCACAACGAACCCTGCGAATTGTAGCGGGCTCACCCGTCTAATTGCGGTTCCTTTTTTCATGAGCCAATCATAACGCGCCCCCCACTTCAGTTGCGTGAAATCCTTTCGTTTTGTATATCCGAGTCCGGGCAAAAAGTCCTTGCCTCTCCGTGCTGCACTGAGTTCGTAATCGAATCCAACATCGGTGCGTCGGGTGATTTCTGCGAGAAACATCGCTGTCTCGAAAAAATTGAATGTTTGCTTTTGAATGATTTTATCTTCAAAAGTTTGTCCCCACTTAAGGGTTAAATATTCTCTTCCAAAGAGTCGGAGAATGCTATCAACGCCATAGGCGAAGTTGTAATTTCCTTCCTCATCCACACGATTTGTTAGCATGATGCCAGCATAGGAATACGGATTAAGAACTTGCCGACGGAGCCGGAGTACTCCGAAGTTTTCGCTGGGGATGTTTTCTTTACGCGCGGTTTGCATGTCAAGAAAACCGAGATCCCAACTTCCGACCCGTCCGACGAGTCTTGCGCCACCAATGATCGGGATTTGTTCATCGTCTTGAATGCCGATTCGGCGGCTATGAAAAAGTCGAGCACGATCAATGAAATTGAAGGCGAAAATCCCGGAACGTTCTTGAAAAAATTGACGTTTTTCTGGAAAGAAGAGTGAAAATCGGCTTAGATTAACCTGCTGATCATCAGCTTCTGCTTGGGCAAAGTCAGGATTTAGTGTGGTGTCCAAAGTGAGGTTGCTGGTGACATTATATTTAATATCAAGTCCAATATTTCTCGCCAACTTATTTTCGAGTTGATAGGCGGTTTCGGTATCGTTTAACGCGGGTGTTTGTTCGAGGCCTCCGATGGCGTAAGGCGTAAAGTAAATTGGTTTTCGACTGTAAACCTGATTTAAAACGATAGGCTGCGCTCGCGAGGGTGTATCAATCCCACGCTCTGGAGACAGATCGGGGAAGATAACTCGTTCGTTTTTTCGCGCAATATTCCGATAAACGATCACCCCCATAACAACCCTACCCTCTTTATCCTGAAAACCGAGACTGGAAAACGGGATACGTATTTCAACAAACCACCCCTCTTCATTTTCAACCGTGGCGACATCCCAATAGGTATTCCAATTTTTGTTATCCGATTTGCCATCATTAAAGATAGCTTCATCGCCTCGAATACCAGCGGGGGTTGTCCAAAATGATAGCGCGCTTTCCTTATCGTTGAAGGTATCAAGAATGATTCCAAATTTATCATCCTTGCTTGACCTGTCCCGATACAATGAGTTTACACGAATCCCAGCGGGATCGGTATCATAACACCGTGCTGAACAATACAGATAATCCTTATCATAAGCAATTCTGACCTCAGTTCTCTCAGTCGGTTCGCCCTTATAAATGGGTTTATACATGATCATTGGTAGTGGCTCAATCCGCTGCCATTCGGGTTCGTTGCTTAAGCCGTCAATTTGGATGGATTCTGTAAAGAGGGTTAAGGGTAGGGGTTCTTGGGCGTTGGCAGCATTCACAGCGGAAGCAAGGATTAGGAGCATGTACGTTACTATAGCAGATTTCAACGGAGTCGTCATTTTCTCCTTTCAATACTTTCGGAATTAGTCGTTTATGACTTGTAGAAATTTTAAAAATTGACAAAAAATACAAAAAATTGTATAATATTCAGAACATCACTTGGTAGAGAATGTCACCCGCTCCGCTTGGGGCGGTCTCTACCATCAAACCGAGTGA
>JAJEGI010000083.1 GCA_022819945.1 Candidatus Poribacteria bacterium | reverse complement strand
GTAAAACCTAAGGGAAACACCCCAGCAAAAACACCTACGGGATTGGGACCATCAATCTACACACTCAATTGACACCTATGGTGAGGTTAGAGGACTTCACCTACTGGATCAATGGCGATGCTGCAAGCCTATTAACGATGATGATCATTTGTCCGTTCAATTGGCTCTGCCGAATGATATGGGGCAACTCCTCCCGGAAAGTTTGCCAGAGTTGACCGCCTCGCCGTTTGGCAGCCAAACAGGTGAGCAGAATGAGATTTCCATCGGAAATCTGGTAGGGTGAGAATATGGCTTGCAACGCTTTATCGCTCTTTTCCGAGGGTGAAAGCAAACTTTGTGCAATAAGACGCGCGATGTCTATATCCGTGTTCGTACGTTCCCTTATCAGTGAACGCCTTGCATCAGGGCGATCTCCATCCTCGAGGGCAAGTAGCGCGTACAGGGTGCCGAGGTAAGCGGTGGAGGAGTCATCTTGCGGCTTCAGCGTTCTTATCTGTCTGACCTTTGAGAGGACATTGTCGGAAAGAGCTGCGAGTTCAGGGTCTGTGGGAACAACTTGTGCAGCGGTGCGAATACACCACGCCGAGCACATAACAACGGGCAGGAGGTATCTGTCTTCAATCACGGATATAATCTCGGGAGCCTGCCAAACCATTTGCAAGCGCGTGAGGGCCTCCATGTGAACCTTACCATTCAGTGCTTCCGCCAATAGTAGCCAAGACGCGGTCTTCAATTCAGTCGTAATACGCTGGTGTGCTTTCGCTGCGGCGCGTGTTTCACGTGCTTTGGCTACCGTTTTCCACCGATTCACCGTCAATTTTTGCAGTGCTTTCAAGGCTGCAGCCTCGTCTTTTGACAGCCTACGGTCAGCACTGCGCGTTACATCGCTTTCACCATTTTGTAGGGCTTCAAGAAATCTGTGCACTTTTTGGTGAACCTCTGCATCTCCGTAGACGAGCAAGCGTTTGGCATCAAGTAAGGTCGCTGTGGCGGGCTGTATGCCTTCCTTTTCCTGGTTGATAACGATTTTGACAGCCTTGAGGAAGTCTGTTAGCGCGTTTTCAACACTTTCTTGTGGGTTATCTTCGTCAAGTTCGTTAACCAAAGGCATCGCGAGGTCAAGAACATCATAACCCCACACCGAGTTACCTTGCATCCGTCGCGCTGTTCCAACTGTGATGGTATCCGGTACTTTTACTTCCCATGTCAGATGGTACGGGGCGATGAGTCGTTCTAATCCTTGGATGACTGTTGCCTGCCGCAAGTCGAGGTAGGTCACCCGATGTGCTCGGGACTTCAACAGCGCGTCAACATCACTGAGGCTACCCGGTACTAAATCAAGTTGGAAACCTGCGGTGTTGACGAGAGTGCGAATGGCATCGGCAAGTCCCTGATTCCGCAGGACTAAATTGAGTTTTTGATTTAGTTCTGGATGTGCTTGAGCCCGTTTTTTTTCAATCTCATCGCTCAACGTCCGAATAGCTGCCAGCGCGGTCGCGCCCGTGCTATCATCGTGGTTATAGAGTCCAACCATCAATCCCAAGGCATGTTGATACCGAAGTCGAGCTGCTTCAAGTTGTTCTTGTTTCTGAAGGGCTTGGGCATCCGCGATGGCTGCCTTGGCAGCTTCACGAAGGATTGTGTACTGAGGTGCCGTGTGTTGGAAATTTTTGGCATCACCTATAGCAAATTCAGTATATCTCCCACGATATCTACCACTTTCAGCGTTCAAGCCGTTCCGTCTACCATGGCGTGGCGCAGCAGTTTTGCCCGGGGCTTGAAAGAAATTTGGAAACTGCTTTTGTATTCTGCGATTATCAAACTGTCCTGTCCAACCGACAATTAATTCACCGTTTTGGTCAAACGTTTTTTCCTCAAGAGACTCGCGGTAGTTGTAGACCTCGTTCCCTTCAAGGAGTTCTTTTCCAAATAGGTCATAGAAGAACTGGGGTTCTTCTTCGTTTTTCCCAAATATTCCAGTAAAATTAACACCCGCTGGCAATGGGACAGGGACAACAACTCGCCGCGGGCGTTGTGCTTGCTGACTTGCGGAAGACATTTCGCTTTCATCCACGGCGACGAAACTTGTATATTGGCTCATCAACCGGTAGTCGAGAGCGATCCGCGTGATTTCCTCGATCACTTCTGGCGTATCTGCAGTGTGTATCTGCGCGGAAAGGTCTTCTATTTTTCGCCGCGCCCATACTTTTGCCAAAACCTCGTGCGCCGGTTCAGCATCCGGCAGTGTTATATCCAACTTATAAGTGATCGATTTGCCTTCTGCAGTGCCATTGAGTGCAATTTCTGTACTGCCGCCTGCTGCATAGCGCCCAAACACAATGACAGGGCTGCCTACCCACAATTCTGGGATACGCCGGGGATAGGTTTCATAGATAAGGAGGTTATTCCAGTCCACCTGGATATGGGCAAGTTGCGTTCGGTGGATACGTTCAACAACCTGCGTGACAAGGGGTTTTGGGTTGCTGTTGAAATCCAGGACACCGCTCATTCCACCGCCCTGCCTTGCTACGCCGTCAATCAGGAATCGGTTCGGTGCAGCACCGATGCCGATGACCCAAAAGCGAATCTGGTCGCCGGCGCGTCTGCCGACTTCGGCGATAATTTCGGATTCGTTTCCGATGGCACCGTCTGTAAGTAGAACGACAATTCGCACCCGTTCCGAGTCAACCGGTGCGTTGAGCACTGTCTTGATGCCCGCAAGCATCTCTGTACCGCCACTGCCTTTCATCTCTTGTGTAAAGGTAAGAGCCTTCGCCACATTTGCTTCCGTCGCTCGGACCGGGTTTTCAAACAACTTGGTTGTGTGATTTGCGAAGGTAATCACCTGAAACGTGTCGTTGGGCTTGCTGAGTGCGAAAAAGTGTCGCATCGCCGCTTTCACTTTTGCGATCGGTTCACCGGACATGGACCCCGAAGCATCAATAAGAAAAACCAGTTCACGGGGTGGGGCTTTGGAGAGTTCTGCATCCAATTTTGGTTGGATCATGAGCATAAAATAGCGTTGCTCTGGGCCTGCGGCATGCGCGAACACTGCCACCTCTGGTTTTTCACCGGCGACTGCGTATGCCATGACAAAGTCTTTGTTCGGAATCGAATCAGTCGGAGAAATCTCCACGCGTGCCACTGATGTGCCGAGCTGTTCAAGGATTGCCGCGTGGTTGACGATCTTGATGTCCTGAATCGGCACCCCTGCATCAAGTGACACTGAGAGGCTAATATCGTGTCCTGTCCGGTAACCCGGTTTCAGGACGGGTGGGGTGATACGCGAAGCATCTGGCACGCGGGTTGTGTCTGGGGCCCAGCCTGTCCCTGATGGCTCAGGACCGAGCGTAACGGCTGTCACGTGCTCTTTTACTTCGCCAACTTTGCCCTCTAATTCCTTTGGCAACTGTGGTTTCTCGGAGATTGGGACACCGGGAATATAACGGGGAGTAACGACCATTGGAAAGTGGAATTCATAAGTGCCCACGTCATACTTAAGGACATCAACGTAAGAGATTTCAATTTGAATTTCCTGCTGTGGTTTGATATTACCGACCGACTGTGTAAAGATATTTGGACGTTCTTGTTCCAATAGACCGGTTGTTTGTCCGTGCTGAAGTGCGCGTTGATAGATGGCTTGTGCCTCAGCTCGGCGTTTCATCAATCCGACAATCTTGCGTTCGCCGATGTGCATCGTCAGCGCGTCCACTGCAGCAGTGTGGGACAGCGGAAAGACATAAACCGCCTCAATTTTTTCGTCATAAGGGTTATAGAAGGTTTGTGTTACGGTGACGCGGGCGATGAAACCGGTGATGTTCGCCTTCACATCGGTATGCTTCAGCGGACATTCAATGACCTTCTCGTCGATCTTGACGCGCAACGCGCCTTGTGTGACCTTGTCTTGTATAGGAGGTGTAGACTGTGATGTTTCGGCAAAAGCACTCCCGCCGAATAACCCCAACGTTAATACGAAATACAATAGTGTTGTTAGACAGTTTTCCTTGGAAAGATTCCTTGGCATCCAATCCAGTCGTTTCATGAGACTTCCTCGCTTGGTTCTGTAAATAATTGCCACTTAAAACGTTAGTGCGATTAGTTGAGTTTACAAAACCTACACGATTCCGCTTTCATTAGCGAGTGATCGTCCGTCTACCAAACGCCAATTTGATAATAAATGATGTGAGTGTGAAATCCAATCAAAATGCTGCTTCAAATAACGCCACCATATCCACTTCGGTGCAGACTCTCGGATTGAATTTGTGGCAGTGATCGAGCATCGCATCTGCGCCGAGTTTTGGAATCTTTTTTCGGTCTAAGCCAGCAGCACCAAGTCCAGCAGGCATATTCAGTTCAGTGTTGAATGCTTTGATTTTATCAATGGCGGCATGTCCTGCTTCGCTGCTATCCATATTGCTGGTATCTATCCCCAAAGCACGTGCAATCTCGGCGTATTTTTCCGTTGCATGGGAAAAGTTGAATTCCATGACAGGTGGGAGCAAAATTGCGTTTGCTACGCCGTGCGGGATGGGTGCATCCGTGGAGAGTTGATGTGCCAGCGAGTGGACAGCACCGAGCCCTTTTTGGAACGCAAACGCTGCCATGCACGATCCGAGCAACATTTCTCCGCGTGCTGTCACGTCATTACCGTCGTGGTAGACCTTCTGGATATTTGCGTTTAACATTCTGAGTGCTTGTAATGCAACGCCTTCAGCGATAGGATGGTACTTCGTTGCGGTGTATGCCTCAATGCCGTGCGTAATGGCATCCATACCGGTTGCAGCGGTGAGTGCGGGTGGCATGCCGAGCGTTATCCCCGGATCAAGGAGTGCTATATTCGACATGTTGAACGGTGTAACGATTGCCCGTTTTCGCCATCGATCGGTTGTGTTTAGGGATGTATCCGTAATGATTGCGCCTTGTGAGACTTCACTGCCGGTGCCTGCGGTTGTTGGCACGCAGATAAGGGGTGGCATATCGTCGCGAATCCGTTCGAGTCCTCCAACGTCGGCGTAGTACGGTTCTAAAGGGGGTTCATGGGTTGTCAAGAGGCGAATGGCTTTGGCAGCATCCATGACGCTTCCGCCACCGACAGCAATGACGACATCGCACGCTTCCGACTTGTAAGTTTCCACACCGTGTGTAATGCTGGTGTCTGTGGGATTCGGTTCGATATCTGAATATATCGCATGCGGTAGGCCACTTGCGTCTAAAGCATCTATTGCTTTGGCAAGAATACCGGCGTTGATAACACCTGCATCGCTGACCAAGAGCGGTTTTTTGGCATCAAATGTTTTGACGTGTTCACCTAAATTTTGGATGGCACCGTCGCCAAATTCGATTCGAGGGGGTAAAAAGTAGTTTTGCATTTGAAATTTTTGCATAAAGGTAGCGCGAGGCGATGATGCCTCGCGCTATAGGTTATTAGGGATGTTCAAACTCTATTTTGCGGATTTGAGATGTGCCCAAGTTGTCGCGAGTTTGCTTTTCGCGTCAACTGGCAATGAGGGTCCGTCGGGTCCGTAGACTATGACATCATCGTACTTTGCGACGGTGCTCCATGTTGCGAGGCCGACTCTACCGACTCCGTTTTCGGTGTCGTCGTCTACTTTTGCGACCTCTTCGTCGTCAAGGATGACTGTGTAACTTCCGGGTTTATTGACGATCTTGATGTTATACCACTCATCATCTTCAATGGTATGATTGCTATTAGCACCGCCTTTGCCGCCCCAGGATTCAACCTGTGAGCGTGTGTTTCCCCAGCCGCCGAGGTTCCACCAGTACTCCAATGAAGGTTTGAGTTTCTCCATGCGTGGTGGATGGTCTTCGAGTGCCTGACCGCGCGGTTGCATCAAGCCTTGACACCTGAACATAATGAGGAACCCTTCAGCACCACTGATTTTACTCCCCCTCACTTCAAAGGTGTAATCGTTCCATTTGTCGTCCCAGAATTCGTCAGCGACGATGCTCATGCAGTTGGGTGAATTTTGGAGTTGATGGTATTCATCGCTTTTGAGTTCCCAGTCTCCAAAGAGGGCGACCCATTTTTTTTCAGATTCTTTTGGGTCATCGAAATTATCTTCAAAATAGGTCTGTGACATCGCAATAGCGGCAATGCCGAGTGTAATACCACAGATAGCGATGAACAGATTACGTCTGTTCATAATAGAACTCTCCTTCTATTTAATGGTTGAGTGAAAATTCGGCTGAATTTAATAAGACCCAATAGAGGTCTTCGTAAGCCAAGTCTTTGTTGCGGTAGAGGCTGCGTTCCATGTAGCGTTGGAAATAGGTTTTCTCTTTAGCGGTTGGTAACCGAGAGAGGACGTTAAGGTAGATATACTCCAAGCGGTCTGCGGGTGCGCGCCATTTTCCTAAGACGTAATTTACAAAACTGCCGTGTTCTTGGTGGCTTGCGCTGTCGTTCACTATGTCGCCGTTAATCATCATGAGTGCCTGTGGGACGGTTCCGTTGAAAGCCTCAATTTCTTCCATTTCGCCGTTATCAAGTAGGAAAAGAAACTTTTGGAGATGCTCCCGTTTCTTTCGTTCAAGGTCCCGTAGCATGCCCCTGCGATTTTCGCCGCCTTGTTTTTTGGTGCCCTCCATTTTGATCTGCTGAAGTCTTTCAAAACCGGTAGCTTGAAGGAGCGAATAGAAAAACTGCTCAGCACTTAGCGGTTTCACATACGCATGTGAGTAATAAATTTCGTCGTCCTTGTTACTCTTGTTCGTTTGTGAAGTTCGCTGATAAGTTTCAGAATTAAGGATGGTCCGCATCAAGTGCTGTAAATCGTAATCGTGGATGATGAGATCTTCGGCGAGCCAATCTAACAATTCTGAGTTGGTGGGTGGATTCTCTTCACCGAATCCGTCAATAGGTTCGACAAATGCACGTCCCATGAAGTGTTTCCAGACCCGGTTTACGATTGTTCGGCTAAAATAGGGGTTTGATTTATCAGTCATCCATTGCGCGAGTGCCTCACGTTTCTTGAGGAGCGTGCCTTTGTACGCTGTGCCGCCAAGGAAGCGGGGTGGGATCTCCGCTTTGAGTCTTTCCACCCAGATAGCCTTTCTTGGTTCGTTGGTGATGAGATAATTTTCCATCCGCTTCTCATTACCAGCCATATCCATGGTCTGGATATATCCCTTTTGTTCACTATCAATACCATCAAAAAAGGCGGCGATACCGTAGTAATCCTCTTGGCTCCAAGCTTCTGTCTTATGATCGTGGCACTCAGCGCATTGCATAGGTAGCCCTAAAAAGAGTCGTGAACTATGGGAAGTGAGGACGGCTGGTGACCTATCGTAACGCATGATATAGTTTCCGGCGCCGTTGTCTTTTAGTTCGCCATCAGCGGCGATGAGTTCTTGAACGAACTGATTATAGGGCATATTTTTCGTGAGTGCAGCCTGTACCCAGGTGGTCAATCCGACGCGCCGATCGTCGCTATCACCACGTCTACCGATTAACCAGTTCACCCACAATTCGGTCCAATAGTTAACATACGGCTCGCTTCCGAGCAATTGATCGATTTTTTTCTGGCGTTTGCTTGGCGAACCGTCTTTGATAAAATCTAAAACTTGTTCTGGGGTCGGAATTTTTCCGGTTAGATCCAGATGAACACGGCGCAAAAACTCTGCGTCTTCTGATAGGTCTGAGGGTTGAATGCCTTCTTTTTTAAGCACGGCGTTGATGTGACGGTCGAGGTGCTTCGTGCTTGACGATACATATCGTGTCGGTGTGACGGTAACTTTTGTGCAGTTTAGTGCTATGAAGGCAAAAGTCAGCAGGACGAGTGGGCAAAAAAAGGTTATTTGGAAGGATTTTTTCATGGTAGATGAACCTCCTGGGGACACAATTTAGGGTTGCGATGTGTGTTTTTTTAAGTTTAACCTATTTTTCACGGTGTGTCAAGGAAAAGCATCGGAAGGTCAGGGTCATTCAATTGTTAAATTGTCTGAATGCAGATCGCATTTGGGCGAGTACGCCGCAAATCACGGATTACGCGGATTACGCGGATTGCGCGGATTTTAAGATATTCGCTATCCGAAACTGATTCAGGATCTAATGGTTTTTTCAGAGAATTGAATAACTCTGTCGAAAAGTGATTGTTAGTTCCATCGCACGCCTGTCGGGATAATACCGACATCTTCTCCGCGGCGCATTGCTTCGGCGGCATCAAGGATACTCGCTAAGTCGTGTTGCGGTTCATAGTCCAATAGCGTTTTGATTTTGCTTAGATCAAATTCAAAATGGAGGGGTTGCGGGAGTTGGACATCAACGAAGTCCTTGTGATAGCGTTCAGATAGGTATGGCGCGACCTCTTCATGTTTGAAAACGCCGTTTCCACCGAGTGTAAATTCTTCGCCGACAGCGGCATCTTTTTCTATACCGAGGAGCAACCCTTGCACAATATCGCGGATGTCGGTGAAATGTTCCTTGTAGGGTCGTCCGTTAGGATTGCGTTTGAGTATGAATTTCTCTTGTCCGTCCCAGAGGTTTTTGACGGTCTCTGCTGTTTCTAATTCAGCCGGATCGTCGCCTTTATAATTCTTGTATCGGTTATAGATCGGACTAAAGACAAACAGTTTTGGCAAATCGTCTTCATTGAGAAATTCGCTCGGCTCGATAACAGTTGTGAATCGGAACACAGTGGAAGGGATGCCGTATTGGTGATGATAGGTCATACATAATTCTTCACCGATCCATTTGGTCAGGAAATAGGGCATGTGATGGTATTTGGCGACCCTATCCTCGGTGATCGGTTTATCGAAAAATCTGCCTTTCTCAGTGAGTTCCCAATAGATTGCTTCGGTACAGGCATAGACGAGACGATGGATGTTCGGATTGAACTCGCGGATACATTCTAAAATGTTGAGGGTTCCCATGCCGTTGATCGCTAAGTATTGGCGGTTATCAAACGGTCCCCCGAAGGCGGCGGCAATATGATAGATAGCATCAACACCCTCAACGGCTTTTTTAACGTCCTCGTATTCGCGCAAGTCGCCGAGGACGGTCTCAACGCGTTCGATGCCGTCCCATCTTCCGACACGATTGACATCCCCCGGATAGGTAAAACTGCGGATATCGTGTCCCTTTTCCAATAATTTTTTGACAAGATTGGAGCCGATACGACCTGTGCCACCTGTGACTAAAATTTTCATATTTTTAATTTACCTTGCGGAGTGATAAGCGTAGTTTCATATTTGATGTCCCTTTGCATAGCACCAGCGTGGTACGCTGTTTGCGCTTCCGTTTTCGAGGACATTTTTCTAATTCTCTTTCACGAACTTTCCAAGGATAGGCTAAAAAGTAACCGCATATCCATCAGTTCTCGGATCGGACCCGCCGATGAGTGCCCCAGATTCGGGATGTACCATGATAGCCTGTGCACTTCCCGGGCCGCCCCAATCCCCCAGAATTTGGAGTTCATGTCCTCTCTCTGCTAACCCGTCCTTGGTCTCTGAAGGGAATCGGTTTTCTAACTGGAGGTCATTGGAGCAGGTATGCGGAATCGTTGATTCCATAGGGTTCTGTAGACTGCGCCAGCGCGGTGCGGAGACTGCTTCCTGCGGTGTCATACCGAAGTCAACCATATGCGTAACGAGTTGTAGATTCGTTTGGACCTGTGTATCTGCTCCGGGTGTACCACACGCCAAGAAGGGTTGACCGTCTTTCGTGACGATGACAGGATTCATGGTATGACGGACGCGTTTGCCCGGTATCAAACAGTTCGGATGTTCCTCTTCGAGATGCCAATAGGTCATCCGATTGTTTAAAAGCACGCCTGTGTCTCCTGCAACCAGGCTGGAGCCGAACCCTGACTGGATACTTTGTAGGACACAAACAAGGTTTCCTGCACGGTCTGCGGTGCAGAAACAGGTTGTATCTTCGTGTGCTTCTGGGCCACCGGCTGGTACATCAAAAGCTGCCTTCTCTAAATCGATTCGTTCGGCTTGTTCAGCGGCATAGGATTTGGCTAACATACCCTCTATCGGAACATCCACCCAATCGGGGTCTGCCATGTATTTTTCACGGTCAGCAAAGGCGAGTTTTTTCGCTTCAACCATCAGATGTACGCTTTCAGGGGTATTGCATCCCAAATTTTGCAAATCGAATAACTCAACCATATTCAATTCTTGAAGTAGGATATGCCCGCTTGAATTAGGTGGCATCTCATAGACCTCGTATCCGCGGTAGTTGACATGTATCGGTTCAGCCCAGTGTGCGTGGAAGTCAGCGAGATCTTCGGCGGTCAAGAGTCCATCGTAGGCGCGGCTGAATTCACCGATCGCCTTCGCGATTTCACCCTTATAGAATATATCTCTGCCATGTTTTGCGATCTTTCGGAGTGTGGCACCGAGATTGGGGTTGGCGATGAACTGACCGGCGGGAATGGGTTCACCGTCGTTTGTAAAGATAGCGCGGCTATCTGGTTCGGCGGCGAAACGTTCGTTCTCGCCTCTAAGTCCACCCGCAAGTCTATGACTGACAGGAAATCCGTCTTCACAGAGCGAAATTGCCGGCGCGAAAACGTCTTCTAACTTTAGGGTGCCATAACGCTCGTGTGCAAGGAGCCATGCGTCAACGATTCCTGGCACCGAAACACTGCGTATGCCTTTCATCGGGATTCCACCGTCTTTGAGGTAGGTTTCTCGAGTTGCGGCACGGGGTGCGGGTCCAGTTCCATTCACCGCCTCGACCTTGCCAGTTTCCGCCCAATAGATGAGAATGAAACCGTCGCCGCCGAGTCCAGAACCAGCAGGTTCGACCATGCCGAGAGCGACAGCGGTTGCGATGGCTGCATCAACGGCGTTGCCGCCTGCCATCATTGTCTGAATGCCTGCTTGTGAAGCAAGTACGTGTCCTGATGTCACCATGCCGTTTCGACCCATCACCGATGGACGGAACGCTGAGCCATGTGGAGATTGCATATTTTTAAATTTCCTTGCGGTTCGCTCAGGTCGGTTTGAAATTTGACGTTCCTCCACGTATATCCGTCCTCCATTTCATTACGGACTACGCGCCCTTCAAAACAGGAAGAAAACAAAATCGTATCCTTTTAAATTTCCTTGTTAAATTTCCTTGCGGTTCGTTCAGGTCGGTTTGAAATTTGATGTTCCTCCCGGGCATCTAAAGAAACGCCCAAGCAAAATCCCTCCATTTCATTAGGCAAGCATTTTTTGGGCGAATGCCTCAACATCAACGCGTTCGTGCGTTCTCGCGGATTCATTACATGCTTCCATCAGTATCCATGTGCCGAGGGTTGTGTCTTGCATCCAATCTCGATCGGTGCCGTTGGTGATCGCTTGTGCGAAGGCATCGAATTGGAGTCGATCGTCTTCTATGAGCCCCGCGTGTAGATCTTGGAGGTTTAAATCTTCAATCGTTTTGCCGTGTCGGGAGTGTTGAAGATGCCCAGCGTCTCGTCGGAGGTCGCCATCTTCACCATGGAAACTCCAACTTCCACTCCAACCGAAGGGGCCGGTATGTCCTGCGCGCGTTCCAGCATAAGAGAAGGGCGCGCCGTTTGCGTATTCCATAAGCGCGTTGCCACCGGCGGTCCCCCAAGCGTCAATTTGTCCGAGTTCGGGATCACGACGGTTGTGGACGTGCGCGGTGACGTATTTCGGGGGTCCTTTTGCGGCGACGAGTTGATCGAGTTGGTGGCTCGTGCCGGCGTGGAAGAAAAGCCCATCCACATAAGCGTCGGGTTGCCGAGAATCGGGTCCGGTGTATAGATTTTGGCGAATCCAGAATCGACATTCACCGGCTAACATTTCACCAATACCACCATCTTCGCGGAGCCATTCCCGCATTTTTGCGGCGGCTGGGTTCCAGCGTTTGTTCTGCCCTTGAACGAGCATTAAACCGGGATTCGCGTTATGTGCGCGGATAATATCGTGGAATTCTGCCTGTGTTGTTGCGATCGGTTTGACACAAAGCGTATGCATACCGAGGTTCAAGCTTTCGACGATTAACTTGGCATGAACAGTTGTGGAAGCATAGATAAGGCATGCCTGTGCATCGTGTTTCTCTTTCGCCTCGGTTATGGTGGTGTAGATACGTTCTGTTAAGCCTTCAGGTGCCCCGTTTATTGATGCTACACCTTCCTGTGCGGCTTCCAGGTTGATGTCTACACAAGCGACAGGCTCTAACCCGTGTGAGTTGACCTGTGCTTGTAGGCGACCGTGCGCGAAATGGGTGCATCCCACATGAATTGTTGGGATAGGCATTCGTGGATCTCCTTGATTTGGTGTCAGTTTGCGGTCAGGAAACCTCAACAGCAGGTGGGTTGATGAAATCGTGATATTTCTGTGATACCTTCCCAACAGTTGCATCGCCTGCATGAATTAGGACACGGAAGCGGAAGTGCATCTCCTCACCATGCTTGAGCGTGTAGGAACCGTCTTTCGCAGGGTCTCTTTCAAAGGTGCCGCCCCCGAAGATATTGCTTCCCATTAACCCGTAGTTCCGTACATGCCAATACGTTGGGTAGCGTGGATTGACGATATGATCAAACACGGCAAGCCCGACAGGTGTTCCGTCAACAACGCCGGAATAATCACACCAATTCGCACGTTTCCCCCAGGTTTCTGCCTCATTGATTCCGCCAAAAGCGTTCTCTATTTTTCCGCCATCTGAAGCGTTCATTGAGGGATGGACGCGAATCGACATGATACCGCCTTCTTTGGTATCTCCGAAATGAACGTCGCCGGTTGAAGCGATAAAACTGAGATCTAAGTCAATAAGTGCAGCGTCTTCGGGGAGGTTATAGATTCGGAAGTTCTGTTTGTCCGTCATCAAGACATCGCCCGTCTGTGTCTCCCAATTATTGTCTGTATAAATTCTACCGACGACAGCACCGCCCTGTTTTTGTGTGAAGTTTTGATGTACAACTCTTCCGGAATTGCTGCCTTCACCCCATAAATCCACGTCATTAACTTCACCATAGGCGACGTAGAGAGAGCGGTGATGTACGTGGTCCTTTGAGACCTCGCTTGTTTCACCGCGCGTTACTTCGCGTCCATCGGGGCCGAGGACGGGGAAGAAATAGGGCCGGAATTGCGTTTTCGCGTAGCGAAAGGTTGTAAAGTGTCGGTCATTAAGCGTGACGGCGATAGTTTCGGCTTCTTCGTTTAGCTGAACGCCTGATTCGCCAGCAACGCTTCCTTCAGAAAGGGTATAGGTCCGCGATTCACCGGCAGCGAGCCCATCAAGTATCCAGTTTAAGGTTGTGTCACCATCCTCGTTGGCGTAGCATTGTGCTGAGATGGTCTCACCAGATGCCGTATCTGTTAGTGTGACGGCATGATCGTGAAGTTGGCTGACACCGGGGTGGTCAAGGCTGACACTGACTGGACATCCATCTCGGTCGTGAAAGCCAGCATCGACCGTAAGCGTCGGGAGCTTTTGATTTGCCATAAATTTCCTTTTCCGTATCTTGATTTCTCTTAAAAATTCGTGTAGGAGCGAAGGGTATGGCTCCGTGTTATCGGAGCCATTCAGTTTTAACTACAGTCTCGTCAATAGGGAACTAAATGGCTCTATCGCGTCCCTCAACTTTCCTCAGAAGTTAGCGCGAGGATTCCCTCTTCTTCGCTGTTGTAAGTCTCAAAGACAGTCATTAAGCGGCCGAGGATGAGCAGGTTGCGGATATGTGCGCCGGCGTTGACGAGTGCTGTCCGTCCGCCTTTACGAGAGACAGTCACGTTCACAGAGACAAGTGTCCCGAGTCCGCTACTGTCCATACGGGTGACATTCTCAAGATTAAAGATAACCTTTGGAGAATCAAAATGCTCCTCGAGTTCCTCATTAATCTGTTCTCTAATTTCAGCATTTGCTGCGCCGATCATGCGTCCGGTGGGTCGAATAACGATGACCCCTTCTCTTTGACGTATTTCTGCTAACATCTATTTTCCTTTCTTAATTGCTCGCGTTATTAACAGG
>JAJEGI010000173.1 GCA_022819945.1 Candidatus Poribacteria bacterium | reverse complement strand
GCACCTCACCATCACCCGTTACGGTAAATATCGCAGCATCCGTCAGAACGAACCACTCTTCGCCGTAACTACCCGATGCATTTATATCGCTTTGAACAGCAAATCGGATCTGTCCTGTCGGTATATTCAGGCTTTGTAATGTTTTTTCGAGTGAATCGGGCAACGCGTCAAGCGTACCCATTGGTGTCTCTGCAGTTGACATACCTTCTCTGCTCTCCCGTGCCTACTTCCCCGGTGTGCGTTCGTCCGGATATTTCCAAAGGACTTTACGATCAATAGACTTCCAACGTCTCGAATCAACGCGTTGGACAGCATATATCTTCCGACCACACCTGCACCGTATGTCGTGAACGTGTCCATTTGAACAGGTCTGTTGCTTAACAAAATCAACACTCTCTGGATGCACGCCATAGCCGTGTCTGCATGCATAACAAACCAAGTACATCATTATAGTGGAATCCGAAAATATATTTACACGCTGCGATAGTACCCTATGTTACACCCTCGTAGGGGCTGGGTGCCCCAGCTCCTACGTTCCCTACCATCTGCATTCTTAACCGCTCTGAGATATACACGAAAACCGAACTAACCTAACTTTTATTTTTCCAGCTAACGCATTAATTCTCTTTAACCCATTTTGGGTCTTATAATTCAAATAATACGATTCTTTCAAACCACAACCGAATGTTTCTCCAAAACCGCATCGTTCAGTTCAATACCGAGTCCGGGCTTCGTTGACGGTATAATGTATCCATCTTCCCACTGCAACGGCTCCTTGAGAATATCGGCGTGGAAACCGTCCCATGTGTGGATACCCTCCTGAATCAAGAAATTCGGGCTACAGACATCCAACTGAATATTCGCCGCACCGCCAATGGGACCGCCGTACAGATGTGGTGCGATCTGCGCGTAGTGTGCCTCACCCATAGATGCAATCTTCTTCGCTTCAAGGATACCGCCTGTAATCGTCAAATCCATCTGCAAGATAGATGCTGCCTGTTGTTCCAGTAGATCCGCGAATTCGTATTTCGTCAATAACCGTTCCCCGGTCGCAATCGGGATACTCGTTGACTGCGCGACGCGTGCCATCTCTTTGATATTCTCTGGGGGTATCGGTTCCTCAAACCAGAGCGGATCGTATTGCTCAACGCGTTTCGCGAACCGGATTGCGCTGTTCGTGTTAAATTGCCCGTGCGTCCCGATCAGAATATCACATCTATCACCCACGGCATCCCGAATCCCTCGGATGACGCTCTCGGCGTAGTCGAGTGTCTCTAACCTATCGGCAGTACCCGCATCTACCGGGTCAAACTTGACAGCGGTAAAACCTTTCTCGACGTAAGAGAGCGCGAGTTCGCCTGTCTGTTCAGGGGAATCACCGCGTCGCCATTGTAAGAGATACGAGTAGGCACGCAATTTCTCATGGAACATGCCACCTAATAGGTTGTAGATCGGCTGATTCAATGCCTTTCCGACGATGTCCCAACACGCCATCTCAATGGCACTCATCGCTGGCGTTGTCAGCGGACCGGAGTGTCGTACGCAGGGACCTTCATAGAGTGTTGACCAGATTCTTTCGATCCGAAACGGGTCCGCCCCAATCAGAAAACGCTCGCCCCAGTCCTTGATGAGTTCAACAACGACATGGTTGAGTTGCGTGTGATACGTACATTCACCTACACCTTCGATGCCGTCATCTGTCACCAGTTTGACGAAAATCCAGCGTCTACCGCCCCAATGCGGTGGCGGTACATCCACAAGATAGGTTTTCACATCAACAATCTTCATTTTTTTAACTTTCCTTGCGGTTCGGTTAGGAGGATCGTATGGATCAGGTTTCATTCCGTAGATCCGTCCTCCACTACGTTACGGACTACAGTTTTTTATATTTCCTTGCGGTTCGTTGAGAGTGGATTTGTGGTTTAGCATCCGTTCCGTAGATCCGCCTCTACTACGTTACGTCCTACGGCTTGCTGACCGCCGATAGCCGACTGCCGACCGCCACTTCAGAAAGCATTACGGATTCCACCAATACGTCACTTTACCGACCACGGTTGTATCCATTAACCCCGATGTCACACTGTCGGTCCCATACGTCTGGTTGAAGACGAAATAGAAATCACTACCCGGTCGGTAAATGTAATTGATTAAGAAATTTGTAGTCACCAGATTCCGATCGCTGTTCCATTGTACATAAAGCTTGGCAAAAAGGTCTGTGGAGAAAGAATAACCGACGCGCCCACCGAAGACGTTGGTATCAAACGAACCGTTTGGCAGGGTAACGCGGTTAAACTCGTATCTCGGTTCCAAACTAAAACGTTCAGTGAGTCGAAGATCGAGACGAATGTCAAATCCTCGGCGAGTGCCGTTGTAGAAATCGCCGATATTGAATCCCACACGTCCGTTGAAAACTTTGCCTTCGGCATTGAGCATGAGGCTATAGTTACTATAATCGTACTTGCCTTTCGGAATGATAATCCCTTCCCGAATTTCAAAATCCTTGGTGAGGTTCTCAAAATTCCGGTAGATTCGGAGACCGCCCCAACCGTTGGTCTCCAATTCGAGCCATGTGCTCCAGATAAAGGTTCGGGTCTCTAATTCATTGTCTGAATTGAGAATAATATCGATTTCCGGGCCAGCCCACATTCGACGAAATCCATACCAGTGAAGATAAGGGGTGGCACGGACTTCACTCCGAAACCATCGGCTGCCTTCATCACGGTAAACATAGCCGACTTCAGGGTTAAAATCCGCACCGATGTCCGTATAGGAGGCGTTTACGCGTGCGACTTCGCTCTGCCAGTTTCCACCGAAGTACAACGCATTCGCGTTTTCAGATGTGTGTTGTGTGTTGATGGCACCCTCTTGCGGACCGTCTGGTTCAAAGGTACGCGCCCAAAGCCCCCGAAAATTCATACTGCCGGTGGGGCGATAGATAAAATCAACGCCAGTGGCACGATTGTGTCTGTCAGGTCCCTGCTTGTTAACCGCTATCATACCGAGGCTTGACCCAGTGAAAAGATCCCGCTTGATCCGCAATACCGAATAGTTCGTCCTATCAACATCAACTGCGTCTAAATTTTCTGTCGCATCGGCTGCATACTTATTTGTGAGGACATTCAGCAACCCCACGCCGAAACCCCCCGCCTTACCTGTAACTTTGCCACCCGCCAGAATCGGAATAGCGCGATCCTTCTCAATACCGATACGACGACTGTAGAAAAGTAGAAGCGGTGGCGGTGCATTGAAACTCGTACGTGGGATACCAAAGTCAAATAAGCCTGCACCTTCTAAGAAAAATTGGCGTTTTTCCGGGAAAAAGAGGTCGAACCGTGTTAAATTCGCTTGCTCCTGATCCGCCTCAACCTGTGCGAAGTCTGTATTGACGGTGAGATCGGCGGTCAGATTTGAGGTAAGACTCACCTTCAGGTCGGCACCTAAGTCGAAGACTCCATCTGTTCCATCCGCTTCTGTCCGGGCAACACCTGGGAGCAGATACGGCAAAAACTCAATATTTCGGCGTTGTGAGATTCCTGATAAACCGGTGAGTGTCCCTAAGTCTGTGGTTCGGTAACGTGCCTGAAAGGTATATGCTGCAGGTACTGGGGCCCATGTGCCCTCTTCTTGGTTCTTCTGGATGGTGCGTCCAAGGTTCAATCCCCATGCTAATGTTTCTTCGTCTTTAAACCTCAGTTGACTGAACGGAATCGCGATCTCTGTCGTCCAATTGTCCCCGTTAATTTTTCCCTTACTGTCCCAAACTGCGTTCCAGTTCTCGTTTCGGCTATCGCCGCTGTCCATTATCGCTACATCTTCCCGCGCACCGAGCGGATTGACCCGGAAGAAGAACCCACTCCGCCGGTCATTATACGTATCCAGCAACACAAAAACGTTGTCGTTATCCCATAACATTGTATCGCGGCGCATCTTATTGGCAATAATTTTAGAGCGGTCAGGTTCACTGCAGACAAAACCGAAATAGATGTGTCTGTCATCATAAAGAATCCGAACCTCTGTGGCTTCTGTTAAAGGGGCACCTGCATCGGGTTCAAATTGAATAAATTGACGGATAGGTGTCGCTTTCTGCCAATCGGATTCCGTGAGTTCGCCGTCAACCTCAACGCTTTGGTATGTGCGGTACGCCTCTGCTTGAAGTGCTTCAGTTTCATCGGCATGCACGCCAACACTAAAGCATAAGAGAAGTAAAATTGATAGCCATCTACATAGATAATCCATGGTATCCTAAAATAAGAAACTTAACCTCCGTGATTACCTTAAACTTCCTTTTATTATACCACATCCATCGAAAATCTGCATGTCTAATCTTTACGATTTTTAGACGTATTCAGCCCCTTTGTAGAAATACGGCAATTGAATTCCCACGCAAAGTTGTTATCATCTTAAATCAAAGAAGAAAAATCCACCCTTTTGGACAGGCGCAAAACGTTAAAAAAGACTTGACTTTGGTCAGAAATTATGGCATAATACATCACATTGGCAGACATAGTAACCATAACCACAAGGTTATGTATCTGCTACCTACTTATTACAGATTAGCAGAAGCACATCAAAGAATAGGTTAGAAAAAATCCAGAACACGATTGGAGCCAATATGAGCAACGAAAGTAAATGCCCAGTGATGCACCACACTGACGCACGGGGCACTATAGCGAACCAACGCTGGTGGCCAAATCAGGTGAACCTGAAGATGCTCCACCAGAACCCACCCTCATCCAACCCTATGGGCGAGGATTTCAACTACGCTGAAGCGTTCAATACAATTGACTTAACGGAACTGCAGCAGGACATCGAAAAAGTGATGACGACATCGCAAGAATGGTGGCCCGCTGACTACGGTCATTATGGCCCCCTCTTCATTCGGATGGCCTGGCACAGTGCTGGCACATATCGCATCCACGATG
>JAJEGI010000170.1 GCA_022819945.1 Candidatus Poribacteria bacterium | reverse complement strand
AACTGTTGATTGAACACGGGGCGGATCTAAACGCACGTGATGATACCGGGCAGACACCGTTGGATTACGCCAAGAAAGCGAAACGGAAAACGGTCGCAACATTTCTAACAGAATTAGTTCGGTGAGAACAGATACGTCTTGCCGGTGATATAATAGGAGAAGAATATCGTGTTATCCGAAAATGGAAATTTCGTCAAAGTCGCTGCTCTCAGTGAAGTCGCAGAAGGGAAACCGAGAGCAGTCAGAGTAGAAGGGCATAGCATCGCGCTCTTTCAGCATGAAGGCAATGTTTACGCCACCGATAACCAGTGCCCACACATGGGGTATCCGTTGGTAAGAGGTCGCGTCAGGAAAGGGGTCTTATCGTGTGATTGGCACGGTTGGAGTTACGACATGGAGGGTGGCGGATGTTTCACCGGCGGTTGTGATGACCTTGCCACGTTTCCTGTTGAGGTTCGCGACGGTGATATCTATGTGGATGTCGCCAGCGGCGGAAGGAAACGCGACGATGCCCATTTCCTTTTATTGAAAGAGGGTTTGCTATCTCATGATAACTGGACGCTTTCTAAAGCGATCGCCATTATGTTGGCGAGGGGTGTTTCCGAAGAAGAGACGTTGGAAATCATGGTGAGGCACATGGGACACCATATCTCTACGGATCAGGATGCCTTCAATGGCGGTAGAAAATTAGCAATGATGATGAACGGGCTTAAAGTCGCACATAGGTATCAGCCCGAAGACCGACTTATTCCGCTGATGATGTCTGCATCCGGTGCAGCGGGCAGTCTCGGTGATCGACCTGACCGTCAACCCCTTCCACCGCCTGTTGACTGGGAAAAACTCGAAGACTGGATTCGAGTGTTCACCGCCGATAAAGAGTGGGAAGGTATCGAAAAATGTCTTATTACTGCAAGACGTTTAGGCGGACATGATGAGAAAATTATCCCGCTTTTCTTTCAATGTGCGGTTGAATCTTTTTTCCTCAACCATTCTAATAACCTCATCGATTTATCACATCTGGCTGAATTGCAAGAACAGTTCGGATGGGAACTAACGGGTGAATTAGTCTGCAGCCTCGGTGCAAAAATTCTTGGACAAGGGCGCGGGAGGCCGGGTGAACTCCACCGTGAAGCCATCGAAAAAATGAGAGAAATTGAGCATATTTTTGATGATCTTCCACAGGAAAAATCAGCCGATACTTCCGTTGATTACGACGAAAACAAATTTTCAGCAGCACTCGTGAGTGGTGATCTCGATGAAGTTTTTGATGCTGTAACGGAAATGCTCACCGCAGGGGTTCCCATTAACACACTCGCGACAACTATGGTCATGACAGCAGGGGATCGGATGGCACGGACCCCGGTGAACATGAGTCCGGGGTGGTGGGACCTAAAAGATGAGATGGAGTTGGGATCGACGATAAGAAAGGTGCTCCGGTACGGCGGTACCAAAGTCGCTGCGAAGGCACTCTATCATGCGGCGTGGCGATTTTTCAACAACCGATGGCTCAACATTCGCCATCAGCCGATCACAGAAGCGAGAACGTCCACAACGCCTATAGCACTTGATGAAGACGCGGCACTCGCCGGAATTTTAGAGGGGATCGAGTCTGTCCGTATCCAAGAGATTGGGCGGCGCACCCGCGAGTATTTGAATGCTGGGTATTCAGCAGAACGGTTAATGGCTGAGATGGGGCTGTGTATCCTCAAGGATGATAACGGCGACGAACTCCTCAGTTCGATTCACATAGTGTCTGAGGAATGGAAGACATGTGAAGCGCATCCTGCCAGAAATCAGTTGATAGTCGGGTTGGCGCGCTGGGCAACGGATATCCGCAGAAATGCCGGAAACGATTCTGCCGTGCAAACTGCGCACCGTTTCGCACGCGGTGAAACTGCGACCGAACTTTATGAATAGCGCGATTAAGGGATGTAGTAGGGCAAGGTTTCTGTGCCTCAGCCCTACTTTTTTATCATCGAACTCACGTTAGTAAAATGTTACACTTTCTACTTTTTTGCGTACAAAAAAAATTAGGGAAAATGGCATCGAACTCACGTGTTAGTAAAATGTTACACTTTTACATTTTTTTGCGTACAAAAAAAATTAGAAGAAATGTCTATGAACCCTTGCAGCCATTATAGGTACGCCGATACCGCTTATATCCTCAATGTTACACAAGTGTAACATTTTTAGGTTTTATAACATGAAAAATTTGCTTGTTTTTCTTCTGTTTAATGTGTTATGTTTGTCAGTCCAAGGGGCGACTTTGGAGTTCGCGTTTCAACTTGGCGAGAAGCAGCAACCACGTCTTGACAAACTGCTCCCTGATGTCGCTCGGCAAATGGTTTTTAACAACGATGGCACAAAGTTGATCGCAAAAGGAATGGGCGGCACCGTAGTCGAATGGGACATCCAAACCCGACAAAAACGGGAGATAGGTGACATCCACGCCAAGCGGTGGCTTGCTTATGCCACTGGAACAAATCAGGTATTGGTCCGAAAAGCGGATGACAGTATCACTCTCCTTTCGCTGGAAAGTGACCATGAAACACTGCTGACGCATGGACAATATGAAAGCGGTAGCCTGTCTGCGGAGGGCACACTCGCGGTGCTGTCGAAAGGTGATAATGAAGTTGAGGTCTGGCGACTTGCGAAGCAAAACCGAGAGATTATGAAGACGCTTCCGACAAATCTCCCGGTTAGGAACGGCCTTACACTTTCTAATGATGGTCAACTTATAGCGGCAGCCGAGGGAAGTTACAGAGACGGAGAAGGGCATCGGACCGTCATTGAGATTTGGAACACCAGTGCCGAACAACCCATACGCGTTTTCAATACTGGCGAGATTTTAGGGGTCTGGAATGTGCTGTTTTCACCGAATGCAACAATGTTGGCTGTTGACACACAGCAGAACGCGCACTCCGGAATTCGCGTCTGGGAGATTGAAACCGGTAGAAAACTTCTCACCAAATCCGGGTTTGAAGCCTACTGGACACGCGCACTCGCATTTTCGCCAAGTGGCGAATATCTTGTGTCGGGTGACGAAGCGAGTCATCTTCGGGTCTGGGACATCGCCAAAGGTGAATCCGTAATTTGGGAGACCTATCCGACTGGCATCCAAGCGTTAGCCTTCTCGCCAAGCGGTGAATATCTTGCTGTTGCACTATGGGATGCCACAATTCAGATATTACACTGGAGGGGAAATAATGAGTGATGAGAAAAATTTGGAAGAAGGGTCTTACGTGGATGCGAAAGGCCGCACACGTTGGCATGAGAACGATAGGCTTTCACTAAAACTCTTGGAACTTCATACCTTCCTGATTATTGCCGACTACCCGGAAGACCACGCAACCCGGTATCCGTGGTTGGCACATTATATCTCTCGTTTCCCTGAACCGATGTCGGATTTAATTGCCCAAGGTAGGTTGATCGAAGAACTTCCAGGGGCTGGGGAAGTCATGGCGAAAATCATTGAGGACTTATTGGAGACTGGCACTACCGAGAAACTGGAAGAATTTGCAGGTGATACCCCTCGAACCGTTGTGGAACTTGTGCCTATCCCTGGGATGGGCGCCAAAACAATTAAACGGTTATACGAAGAAGTCGGTGTAGATAGCCTCGTCTCACTCCGAGCCGCGATTGATGAGGGGAGTCTTAAGGGTTTCAAAGGCATCGGCAAAAAAACGTTGGAGAAAATTGAGACCTATCTTGATGCGGCATTATAGAATCGCCTAACAGGCTGATATGTCTTGTGGCATCTTCTCTGTAAAGTTTCCTAATTGAAAAGAAGGTGATCAACTGATGGCATTTAGCAATTTCAAAACAATTCCTGAAGTTATGGAAAGATTCAGAATCAAATACGCCGAAGGTGACTTTGTCAGCGTTGATGAAACCGCAAATCCTTCAGAGCAATTTCTGCAAGAATTTGAGTTTAACAGACAGCACTTCAATCTTTTCGCTTCTGAGGACTCGGCGTGTGAAACAGTTATCTTTCCTATTTTACGAGAAGTCTATAAAACGTACGCCGATGGATATGTCCTCTGGATAAGGCAATCTATTACCTATGATGAGATATTGAATGGCACACCGGATTACTTTGTTGCTACGAAGTCTGAATTGGGCAAGCCTATTGTCGGAACACCCTTGATAATTTTGGTAGAGGCCAAGAAAAACGATTTTGAGCAAGGTTGGGGGCAATGTTTGGCCGAATTGGTTGCTGCCCAAAAGATAAACGATGATCCCACTTTCCCCGTGTACGGCATTGTTACGGATGGAAAATCGTGGGAATTTGGGCGACTTGTTAAAGACACTTTTACCCAAAACAGAACGAATTTTAACCTCGGTAATCTATCCTCACTTTTTGGTGCAGTTAATTCTGTGTTCAAAGCGACGACCGAAGGTCGGGAGGAGATGGTATCGTGATATTGCGCTGCATCAGAATAAAATACAATGCCCCGGCGGCGATCTGCGGAGTTGAGGGACATGCGGGATAATAAGGTACAGTTTGCGGTCGTTAGAGAAGACCCGATGGTAGAAGCGGAGTTAGTGCGTTTAACAAAAGCCAACAACGTGCTGTTGATTGCTTCCGGCGGGTGCACTGCCTTAACACTGCAAGCCTTGTTTCCGGATTTGCATATCACGCTGGTTGACTTTAATCCGGCACAGTTAGAATGGGTTCGGGAAAAAATGAATGCCTTACGCGATGTTGATGCAGCGATACGATGTCGGCGATTTAATATCGGCACCAGCGATCCAAAAGGACTCAATCAGAGCGGTAACTTTGAGTCGCTATTCCGAGGTTTACGAGAGTTCATCTTTGATCTGGTCGCTGACGAAGCGGAGATCCGGCTGTTGTTTGAAGAGAAAGGTCTGCTTGCCCGTGTCTCGGAGACCCTTTTTTCAAGTAAGTATTGGCCAGTGGCGTTTAATCTCTACTTTAGCGACTCGCTTCTGAATGCGATGTTTGGTCCAGATGCGACACAGCACGCTGAAGCTGGGAGTTATCCGCGTTACTTTCAGACGTTATTTGAAAAAGGGTTGACATCCACGAAGGCGTTTGATAATTACTTTCTTCATCATGTATTTCTTGGATACTACCTCCAGCGTCCTGCCAGTCTACCTTACTATCTCTTAGCACCACCTACCGATTACCGTTTTCAGATGGTCGAAGGCACGCTGAACGAGGTCCCGGAGCTGCAACGTTTTGATCTCATATCGCTCTCCAATATTATGGATTGGATGCCGTTAGTTGAGATTACCTCGCTGATGCGTCATCTTCAAAACAGAATGAAGCCGGGCGCGACGGTTCTATATCGCCAACTCAATAATTACACCGATCTTTCAACCTATTTTGGTGATTCATTTGCGTTCAATAAGGGATTGGGAGTCCGATTCCAAGAAAATGAACGCAGCTTGTTTTATTCGAGCGTTCATGTCGGAAAAAAGAGGTAATGCCAATGGATGTAAGTATTAATAAGGTCTTGGAAGAGACGAATGTCCGGACGAATCCGTACTTTCAATCTTTGCGAGACGACACTTTTGATTTCGATGATTTTGTCGAAACACAAATCCAGTTCTATTTTGCCGTTGTGTTCTTTAACCGTCCGATGGCAGCACTCGCCGCCAAGATCCCGACATCAGAATTGCGTTTGGAAGTTATCCGCAATGTTTGGGAGGAACACGGTGAAGGCAATACGTCCCTGATGCACGAAAAAACGTTTCTCGCCTTTCTGGATCGGTTAGCCGGCATTAGACCCGAAGATATTGAAAAACGGGCAATGTGGCCCGAAGTTCGCGCCTTTAATACAGTGCTTGTCGGTGCTTGCGTGATGGATGAATACTTGATTGGTGCCGGTGTCATGGGAATCATTGAGCGGATGTTCGCAGACATCGCAAGTTGGCTCGGCGAAGAGGTTGTACGTCACGGCTGGATCCCTGTGGAAAAACTGATTCACTATAATCTCCATGAAGACCTTGATATTAAACACGCCGACGATTTCTTTGATGTACTGCGTCCTGCGTGGGAAGCGGATGTCGAAAATAGATACTACATTGAACAGGGTTTACGTCTCGGTGCCTGCGTTTTCAATTCGCTTTATGAAGGGCTTTACAAGGCACGAAAACGTCGGGTCTATCGCGAAGTCAGCGGCCCACACACACGGGCATCGTAGCAGTATAGGACTTACGCATGCCGCTCTTTTGTACCACAAACTTCCCAGTTTTGCGGCGTACTCGCCCAGATGCGAAGTGCATCGTGACACCAGAACGCCATGTTTTCCGAGAAATCTCATCGAACAGAACAGGCTGCAGTCAAAATTGCGTAAGTCCTGCAATATTGAGGTGTCGGATGCGGATCAACCGTTCTTTGAATATCCGAGAATTACAGAGTGAGGAGTGGAGGGTTTTCCAATCCCGGATCGCGGATTTAGAAAAGGGAACGAGCTATCCGTTGGGTGAAGATCGGTTTGAGATTGATCACGGTGAAGATTACTTTGCTTTCTTCACGCGCCTTGGGCAGCTCCACTATTATGTCGCGCTTGACGAAGAGCGGGTAGTAGCGGTAGCCGCCGCAATCTTGCGTCGTGTGCCGTCAGTGAGCCGTGAAAAGCCGAAAACGGTATGGTATCTCTGTGACTTGAAAGTTCATCCCGAATACCAGGGACGATATATCCCTGTTTCAATATTCGTCCACGCTTTTCCAAAACTGTATCCGCGCTGTGCTCGCGGGTATGCTATCTCCATGGATGCGGACAGCAAACGTCCGAACCGCGTTGCACGCATGCTAAAACGTTTTCCGCTCGCACCGATGTCGATCGCAACAAGGTTAGGCATCATTTCTTTAAATGCTGAGCAGATGCAAGCGATCGAACCGATCTTGCGAGAACACTTTGGGTGCGTCTCTTATTTGTCGTTGGCAGGTAAAAAGGACATCGTTCTGCAAAGTACGGGTGCCCCAATGCCGCTGTTACACGTTCAGTTCGGTCCGTGTGCTGAGCAGGGAGTCACCGAGCCGCTTGAGGGTTATGTCCACATGTTCTGTGTTTCGATGGACCATCCGCTGCTTGAAGTACTGGAGCATCAAAGGGTTTCTCCGTCAGCCACAGCCACAGTCGTCCATCATGGTATGGAGCAGTGGGATTGGGGGTTCATCCTCACGAGTGATATCTAATAGGACTTACGCACTGGAAAAATTTCGGTGTAGAGTAGTCCCGTAGGTTGAGTTGAACGGTGTTGAGAAATCCGGTGTTGATATACCAAATACACCTGAAAGTCAATATCCTGCTATAGTTATTCAAGAATGTAGTGAACCCAACTTTACACCGTCAGCGTCCCGGAGCCATCAAGCCAAAAGCGTTGGGTTTCTCTCGGTCTCTGGTGGATGTGAGTATATGGAGAAAAATTGTGTTTTCTATAATTTTTACGATTTTGGTGGCATCCGTTCAATCCAACCTACGAACTTAACTTGTATAACCAATTTTTGAATTAGGAGGAGATTGGGGCGAGACATCAGGGTTTTAGTGGAAAAAGTACATCAAAGTATGTAGCTCGTAATGAAGCAGATCGCTTATGGGCGAGTACGCCGCAAAATGGAGAGCGGGCTTGAGAACGAAACATCAAAGTTCAAACGCGTGTTGTTTAACCGCAAGGAAAGTTAAAAGAATGGCAAGATCACTTACTGATGGCGAAATGGTTGATGGCAAGAAGCACGGCTATTGGATCACTTACTACGCGAACGGAAATAAGCGGAGCGAGGGTAACTATATTCACGGTAAGAAGGACGGACCTTGGATCACTTACCATAAAAATGGAAACAAGGCAAGCGAAGCCTCCTTCCGCGATGACAAATACGAAGGGCCTTGCATAACCTATCATGACAACGGGAACCTTAGATCCGAGGGAGCTTATCCGAAACATGTAGGTAAATCCTACGACGGCAAAAAGGAGGGTCCGTTTTACGGTTACGAAGAAGATGGTGAGACGATGTGGCTAATTGTAACCTACAAAAAAGGCGGTGCTCGCGCGAAACCTGATGAATATCCACTCGGTGTCTGCAGCGTTTGCGGTGAAGGCAGACGTTTAGCGTGGAAGGATACCTGCCCAAAGTGCGGTGCTGAACTGGAGCAACACTAAGACGGTGGACTCTATGAGTAAACCGCAGTTGCTATGAAATCGAAACCTACGCTTTTAGGCGTTGGGTACTATTACTTATCACCTGAACCCGAGTGATGCGCTCCTTTACTCGGACCGTTGGCACGGAGATCCGCTTTTGCGGCTTCATAGCCTTCTTTATAGGCTTCTTTTCTCACTTTTTCAATCTCTTTTGCGACCTCTTTTGCGATCCTCTGTTTCCGTCTATCGCGATATTCTTGCAAACGCGTAAGCATGACATCTACTCCTTCCTTGAAAATAGTCAACAGTGTCGAAAACGAAAAAACGTGAGGGACTTTTTCCCAAACAGCAACAAATGCCGGACCCAATGCCGTATACCACGCACCTTTTACCTGAAAAAAGTGATACAAAAAGATGACAACGAGCGTCAAAAAACCTATGATTGTAAAAAAAATCATAGCACTTTCGGTACTTCGTGTTGTAAACAACGTAGACCTGTCATTTTCATTCACTATAATCTTGCCTCATAATGATACCCTGATGGATCGTCACTTAAAAGATACTACTTTTCGCGTCAACGTGTCAAGTTAAATTAAAAAATCCTTCACAGGGGTAATATAGCATGCAAAATTCTGTATGGGTTATAATAGAATTTACCAAAAAAGTAAAATCTTCTGTAGGAGCGGGTGTTTTGCTGGGGTATTTCTGCGATTTCTTGTCGCTCGCGATCCCCTTGGAACGTCGCAAAAAAGTTTGTGTTTTAGGAGACAGATTTGTTCTAATTTTAACAAACAGTTTCGGGTGGTACTGCTACGAGCAGCACATGCTGTTTCTGCTACCCTCCTACCGTAGCAAGCGGAATAAAACTGACTGGTGACTGGAACTCCAAAACACGATAAACGGAGTACACGATGAATTTTGAGAACCGAACGCTTTTTATCGCTGACAATCTTGACATTATGCGCGGCATGGATTCGGATACAATTGACCTGATTTATTTGGATCCGCCCTTTAAATCGGGTAAACAGTGGAAAGCACCGATCGGTTCGCCAGCAGAAGGCGCAGAATTCAAAGACATCTGGACCGACGAGGACATCAAATACGAATGGCACGGGGTGATCGCTGATGAACACGAGGAATTGTATCAGATAATCCAAGTGTCTGAAGTCGTCTATGACAAGTCTATGAGGATATACCTAACGGCAATGGCGGTCCGATTGTTTGAGATGCACCGTATTTTGAAACCGACAGGTAGCATCTATCTACACTGTGATCCAACTGCAAGCCATTATCTAAAAGCCTTGATGGACTCGCTGTTCGGGAGTGATAACTTTCGGAATGAGGTGATTTGGAAGCGGACATCGACAAAATCCTTGGCGAAACGCTACGCGGTAAACACTGACCGAATTCTTTACTATATCAAGTCGAATGGTGCAACTTGGAATCAACAATATGCTCCCTATGACGATGAATATATACGGAAGACTTTTCGAGGTCGGGACAAACATGGTAAATACGGAACAGTTGATTTATCGGGTGGCAAAGCAGGCAGCAGAGAAGCTTATATGCCATTGAAAGGCATTGAACCGCCTCCCGGTCGGGCATGGGCACCACCGACTCGCAGCAAGTTTCCTGCTTCTGCACAGGTACTGTTACCAGATAATTATGAAGTGCTCGACCAACTCGCAAAATGTGAAGCTCTTGATGATGCTGGACTGCTGCACTGGCCCAAAGGTAAAATAGGGAGACCGCGATGGAAGAAGTATTTATCTGCGATGCCCGGTGTTGTCGCAGGTGACTTGGTTCTTGATACGCCACCTGTAAAGGGCAAAGAAGACACTGGCTATCCGACGCAAAAGCCTCTCGCACTCTTGGAACGCATCATCAAAGCGTCATCAAACGAAGGGGACACGGTATTAGACCCGTTCTGTGGGTGTGCCACAGCGTGTGTCGCAGCAGAGCGTTTACACCGGAAATGGGTTGGCATAGACATATCACCTGATGCTGAGGACATCACAAAGCTACGATTGTCGGATGAGGTCAACAAAGCCGCTAATTTATTCAACCCGTTGGCAGATGTGATTGTTCGCAAAGACGCACCGAAACGGACGGACAACGCCGCGGAAATAGATATTCAGAGGCGTTTACCGAGGTACCAAACGCACAAACCCGAGTTATTTGGTCGGCAGCAAGGCAAATGCAATGGGTGTCAATATCCGTTCCATTATCGTAACTTGACAGTAGACCATATCACACCACAAAGCGGAGGTGGCACTGACCATATAGAGAACCTACAACTGCTTTGTGCTGCGTGCAATTCAACAAAGGGTAAAGGGACGCAAGCAGAACTGATTTCACGATTGAAAGCACAAGGCGTGCTGAAATAGCAAGTCTCAAATTAGGAACCGCCGCAAAATAGTGTAAAAAATAGCGATTGACACACAAGCACAAATATGGTTTACTATCTCCAAAAGGAGACACCTCATGAAAACGATTCTCGTGATGACACTCTTATGTACGTTCGCGTTCGCGGCACCAGTGCTCGCAGCGTTAACCGATACGGACCTTGACAAGATTCGCTTGATTCTTCAAGAGGAAATCAAGCCTATCAAAACCGACATCGTGACACTTAAAACTGACGGGGCAATCGTAAAAACAGAAGTCACACATCTAAAAGAAACCGTCAATAACGGCTTTGGCGATGTTCAGCAGGATTTTGACAATATTCAAAAAAATTTTGACAGACAAAATAACATTATCATTGCCTGCATCGGTATCCCTTTAGCGATTCTCGCCATCGGGGCAACGATATGGGGCATCTTAGCAAACAAGCGCAGCAGAAAAGACGAGATCCTTGAAAAGCAGATTGAAACCCTCACACAGGAAATCGAAATGCTCAAACAACAGCGGATCGTAAACCCCTAACAAACTCTACTCGCGATAACAAAGGAGGCGGGTTTTCCTTCCTACTCTAAAGAGCAAAGGTTCCGGCCCGAAGTGTTTAATGAAAACAGTTACATTGTGCCTATCAGACAGACTTGGTGATCCGGAAACAGGTAAGCGGCTTCAAATGTTGGGTGTAGAATTAAAAGGGACATCCACACAAGTCGGACTTATTTGGGAATGTTTAAGAAGGTTTGGTGAAATAGATGTAACACACTACTCTGAACTCGAAATTCTAAGGGAGTGTGAGGCAGATTTAAAAAGAGCAAGAGAGGCTGCAGACGAATTTGAATTAAACGATCCAGATCAAGGGTGAACAAATCCATAGGGCCTTTACTTGTTTTTCATGAGAGACTTAATATGGGACGAACCCTAATCTTTTTCATCGCCTTGGGGTATATGGTGTGTGTGATTCATTTTAGATATAAGTGGGAGAT
This sequence comes from Candidatus Poribacteria bacterium, assembly GCA_022819945.1. Lineage (GTDB taxonomy): Bacteria > Poribacteria > WGA-4E > WGA-4E > WGA-3G > WGA-3G. The sequence goes on along the minus strand of JAJEGI010000170.1, from coordinate 21,944 downwards.
GTCTCTCCTTGTAAACGATTTTACACTTTGGGATTTGCTTTTTATATTCGCAGGTGCCATTGTTACAAATATGATCGGATGTCCGCAAAGTGGACCCTTTTAGAATTAGTCAGAAAGGTTCCTAATGAAAGGCACAAGACCCCTTGACAACGACGAGATCCGCATCTATCTTTATGTGAATATTCTTCTGAACTGAATGCATGATTTGAATAGGAGGTTACAAACGATGAGAGTTATAAGTGCTTTAATCGCTATAACGGTGCTCTTTATTTCAGGGATATGGATTCAGGAAAGCATATCAGAAATCGACCCAGAATCTCTGATGGGTATGTGGCACTTTGATCAAGGAAAGGGGGGGACGGTTAAAGATTCCTCTCCGAACGGCAATGACGGGGAAATTGTTGATGCCAAACGAGTCGAAGGCAAAGAAGGCATGGGCATCGAATTCGATGGGAGCAATCATGTGGTTATCCCGGCGAGCAAGACTACGGACGACTTCCTCGACGGATTTACGTATCTGCTCTGGGTGAAACCGCTTGGCAACCCTTCCGGTCCCCACGTCCGACTCATAGAAAGGGATTGGCACAATCCAAATATCCTTATCGGTCCAACCGACTTCTACGGCAGTTTTCTGTTTAACGGTGGGATAGATAACAGCCAAGTCCGGGGCGGGGAATGGGAGATGGAGGAGTGGAGTTTTGTCGCCTTAACACACGACGGTAAGACGCTTGCCCTCTATGTCAATGGCGAGATCGTCGCGGATTTAGACGTAGGCGAACCGTCTTTCAGTCAGCAACACGATGGGGGTTCGATCTGGTTAACCCGCTGGAAAGGTGGCGCAGGATGGGATTTCAAGGGTGTCCTTGACGAAATCGCTATCTTCAATGCCCCTCTCAGCGAAGATGACCTAGCTACTGTTATGGAGGAAGGACTGGAGAAGGCTCTTGATGTTTCACCTGTTGGCAGATTAACAACGACTTGGGGTAACATCAAACGGTAGGAGTGATCTTCAAATCGCGACTTTCTAAGGTTGTAGGGCATCCCTTGTGGATGCCCGAAAATTCTTTAATTGAAACAACGAAGTGAGGTGATACCGTGGGACTGACCAATGATGAAATCGCACAGAAATTGATGGAACTCCACACTATTCTGATTGTCGCTGACTACCCGGAAGACCACGCAGCGCGCTACCCGCGTTTAGCGTATACAATTTCTCGTATGGAGGCATCTGTGACGGAACTGGTCGCTCAAGGACGGTTGAAAGAGGAGATTCCGGGTGTTGGAGATATAGTTGCTACAATCATCACTGAATACGTTGAAACCGGAACATGCTCAAAGTTGCAGGAGTACGCGAGTGACATCCCGCAGACGATTGTTGAGCTTCTGCCTATCCCAGGACTCGGTGCTAAAACGATTAAACTTCTGTATCAGGAGGCAGGCATTGACAGCCTCCTATCACTCCGAACAGCAATTGATGAAGGTAAGTTGAAAGGCATCAAAGGCATCGGTAAGAAAACGATAGAAAATTTTAACGGATACCTTAATGAAAATTTGTAACTGACATTCCTAACAAACAGACATTTCTATTCCGCACAAGAGGTGAAATGATGGCAAGTTCACGAGATACTGGTGAAATGGTTGATGGCAAAAAGCATGGCTATTGGGTTACCTATTACGCAAACGGCAATAAGCGGAGCGAAGGTCGCTACATTGAGGGCAAAAAAGAGGGGCTTTGGATCCAATATCACAAAAATGGGAACAAAGCGAGTGAGGCCTCGTTCCGTGATGGTAAGAATGAAGGCGAGTACGTATGCTATTATGAGAACGGAAACCGCAAATGGGGCGGTCCCTACCGAGAACATGATGGTAGTTCTGCAGACGGTAGAAAAGAAGGCATCTGGTTCTGCTATGAAGAAGATGGTGAGACGGTGTGGCGCACCATCACCTATAAGAAAGGCGGTGCTCGCGCGAAACCGGATGAATTTCCGCTCGGTGCCTGTGATGTTTGTGGTGAAGGCAAGCGTTCAACGTGGGGCGATACCTGTCCGCAATGTGGAGCGGAAGTCGCTGAATAACCCGCAGAAATTTTGAAGTTTTTTGTCCAAATCGGGTTTCAATGGATAAATAAACAAATCTACAGAAAACCGAGGCACAAAGCACTTGAAAATTAAATCAGAATTTTGGCGCGCTTTGATGTTGGTACCGGTATTTCTTGCTTTGCAACTCCAAAGCGTAGCAAGTGCTGAAACCGAAGAAGAATCCCCTCACAGAGTTGCGACTGCCATCCGAATCAAAGATACACCACCCCAATTAGATGGCGTTTTAGATGACGCTATCTGGAAGACCGCACCCATCCACGAGGGTTTCCGCCAACGCGATCCCGACGAAGGCAAACCCGCTTCCCAACGCACCACCTTTCAAGTTGCCTATGATGACGAGGCAATCTATTTTGGGATTATATGCTACGACAGCGAACCCGATAAAATCGTTTCCCGTCTTGTCAGACGCGACGAATACGTTGACTCGGATAAAATCCAGATCATCCTTGATCCACACTACAACCGACAGCGCGGCTTTTCTTTTACCGTCTACCCTTCCGGTTCTGTCATAGATGGTATTGTTGGCGGCGGCGGTTGGAACGGTTGGAACAATGCGTGGGACGGCGTCTGGGAAGCAAAAACCCGTATCCACAAAAACGGGTGGGCGGTAGAATGTAGAATCCCATTTTACATGTTCCGTTTTTCATCGAAAGACAAATACACGTGGGGACTCCAGGTGGAACGGGAAATTAGCCGTAGAAAAGAGCGTGCCCACTGGCGTTTGATTAAGAAGGGTGATCCAGGGTGGCTATCGCATTTTGGTGATCTGGTAGGAATAGAGAACATTCATCCATCTCGGCATTTTGAGTTCATACCCTACGCGATGGGCAGGACAACCTTGGATAGCGGGACGGATTTGTGGGGGAACGTTGGGGGCGATGTCCAGTATGGGATTACCACGGGGACAACCCTCAACGCCACAATCAACCCCGATTTTGGACAAGTAGAGGCGGACCCTGCCACTTTAAATCTCTCTGCCTATGAAGAGTATTTTGAGGAGCGGAGACCCTTTTTTGTCAAAGGGTCATCCATTTTTAACTTTGGAGCCGGAGAAAGTCAATTCTTTTACTCACGTCGCATCGGGCGACAACCCGGACATTTTGAGGTGCCAGAGGATACCACGGAACTGAGTCGTCCGGAAGCGACAACAATTCTCGGTGCTGCTAAAATCGTTGGCAGAACCAACAGCAACACCTCTTTCGGTATCATGGAGGCTGTTACGGCACCGGAGTATGCGCAGATTAAGGAAAAAGGCAAGAACCGTGATCATCTCGTTGAGCCGTTGACGAATTACTTTGTGGGTCGAGTGACACAAGACATTTTGGAAGGCAATTCTCGTATTGGACTGATAGCAACATCGGTAAATCGGAGAACTTCCAATGCCGGGTATGTTGGTGGACTCGACTGGAACTTGAAGTTTGCGAAGGAACGGTACCAGACAAGCGGAATGTTCGCTGCAAGCCAAACCGGAAAACTTGGGTCGCGTAAGTCAGGTTATCTTGCACATATTGTATTTAATAAACAGGGTGGGTGGTGGCGGCTTCATACCGATTTTAATGTTCGCTCCCCAAGCTTAGACATAAATGACGTAGGATATACACAGCGCGGCGATATGATGCGGTGGTTCTATGACCTCATGTTTAAGAAAGAACAACCCTTCAGTATTTTCCGAGAAGTGAGTTTAGGTCTCTACGGTTGGCGAGAATGGAATTATGATGGCGTTAGCATCGGTCGCTACTCCGAGATATGGACAGATGGCAGACTGAAGAACTATTGGGAGTATGACTTGTGGGTTGGTCGGAATTTGGAGTCTTTTCGGGATGAGGATGTCCGGCGCGGCGGAACGTTGATTAAGAATCCTGCGGGTTGGTGGATTTTTACCCAACTTAGGACTGACAGTCGTAAAATGGTGCAGCTTGAACTGAATCCGATCTTCGCATGGGACGATGATACCAAAAGTTCTGAAAAAGAGATCAATCTTCGCCTGAACATTCGTCCTATGTCGAACATTGAGTTGAGCATTGGACCGATGTATCGCTACCGAATTTACGATGCACAGTGGGTTGAGTTAGTTGAAGAGAACATCAACGGACGAATTGAGAAACACTACGTCTATGGGGAATTGACAGCGCAAACACTTGACTTTACGACGCGCGCGAATATCAGTTTTACGCCAACCTTAAGTCTGCAGTTCTACGTACAACCCTTTATTACCATCGGCGACTTTTCCAATTTCAAGGAATTGGTTGAGCCGAGGTCCTATCAGTTCAAACCGTATCCGCTGAAGCGAAATCCTGATTTCCACATGCGTGCCTTACGTGGCAACACTGTCCTCCGCTGGGAATTCCGTCCGGGCAGCACGCTATTTTTGGTCTGGTCTCAATCGCGTGAGATTGCGTTGGAAGATATTGGAGAAGCGGACCTTGAGTTTCGACCCGTACATCGCTTACGAAGCAGTTTCACGGATCCTGGAAAGAATATCTTTCTCATCAAATGTCGGTATTGGTTTGGTATGTAATCCTTTTGGATTCGGCTTTTGAACAATACTGTTCAGAAATTGGACTGCACAGAATGCTTTGTCAGAGAGAATTAGCGGAATATCTTCTTTTACCGGCTTTTTGGGTCTGAGTTAATTTTGGCATGAAAATTGCTCCAATAACTATATTGCGTAAGAAAAATGGAATTTTTCTTGACAAATAATGTAGGAAGTGTTAATATCAAGTATAAAATTAGATGTAACAAACGTTAAACGCGCGAATATTTAACCATACAGGAGGGGCGTATCATGAAATCGCGCCGGACACATCTCGCGTGGATAGTTTCACTTGTCCTACACGTCTGCCTTGCAGTCGTTGTAGGGTACGTCGCTATCTCGTCGAGTCAGCAGAAAATACAAGATGCTATTGATGTGAGTTTCTTCATTGTTTCACCACCAGAAGTTGCACAGAGAGATCCGATTTCTAAACCGGTCGTTGTCGCGACTCCAGCTCCTAATTTGCAGGTCGTACCCCAAACTGAGACGACACCCCGTCGCACGACGCTTACAAGACAGGCGAAGGCGTCTATGACTGCAGCACCTACTGCACCACTGACAGCCGGTTCGCCAGCTGCACTGAAAACGCAACACGTTAACGTCTCAAATAGTCCTTCGGTGCTGCAAGACACCACGGAAGCGTTGTCAACTGCAGCAGTGCTGCCCACGACATCGGATGCGCTGCCTACGGCAGGATTGCGTGGCGGTGGCGTAACAACAGGCAGTGTCGGCACAGGTATCGGTGATAACGTAGGGGCTGGTACTGGACGCGGTGCTTTTGGTTCCGGAGCAGGTGTCCTGCAGGGACGCGGACAGAACCATGCTGGGTTGGATTCACTTGTTGAAGGCGCAGGCGTTGCGAATATCAATGCCTCGTTGTCAGATGTAACAGAGAATATGGTTTTGGGTAACGGTGTACCCCAGCTTCCGAAGGGAAGCCCGGGTGCTATTATTCAGGGACGCGGCAAAGAGATTATTGGAAGACTCAATCTTGTCCGTCTCGATGATCCGTTACATCCGAACCTTGATTTCTGAGGAAGCGGCATCGGACACCTCCGATTCGGGGCAGGTCTGCCCTATTTAGTCAAGTCGCTGAACGCAGAAACAGGCATCCAAACCCAAATGGTTGACGCAGTCCAAATTACGGACGCGGCGTTTTTTGAGTCACCGATTATCTTTATGGAACCGATTTCCAATTCCTCAGGAAAAATCCAGAACGGATTGTTGACTGGTAAGGCTATCTGGGAAACGAAAGGGAGTCGCCCGTCTCTCGGTTATACCGATCGGGAAGCGCAACGAATTCGTGAATATGTCATAAACCGCGGCGGGTTTATCTATATGCCCACGCATGGCAGCACGGAAATGGCGATGCAACCTGCACTTCGGGTCCTGCGTCAAATTCTTCCTGAATACCATCTCACCACCGTCCCTCAGGATCACGAGATTTACAATACCTTCTATAAGTTGAACGGACCGCTCCGGTTTCCCGTTCGGAAAATGGGGAACACCATTCTCCATCACGGGCCCTACGGTCAGTTGAAGGGTGTTTTCATTGACGGCAGACTCGCTGTTCTCGTTGATACTGAAGCTATGATACACGTGATGGATGGCGCAGTACAGAAACCGTTCTTCGGTCACTATCAAGACCGGAACAAAATTTTAGATGAGTTCGCACCAGCAGCCGCACGGCAACTCGTTAACATTGTCGTCTACGCGGTAACACACGGGAATATCGCGGACTACAGCAATTATATCCCCGAAGCAGCACTTGCGGATGGCGAGACAGACAGCATCCCACAAAAAGCACCTGCTGCTGCGGATCAGTTGTAATGCTATTATGTCAAGATTCACGCGAATCTAATAGACCCACCATCGGCGAGGTTACTACCCTTGCCTTACCTAAACCAAGACAGGTGCGGTTCTCAACCGCACCTGTTCCCTTTAACCTCCATATCCAATTTCTGCGAATCTTAGTTTCGTCGCGCATGCCGGGTCAGAAAAAAATATGACAAATTGCGCCAAAACACCCAAGATAGCAGTAAAATCGTGCCTTTATTTGACAAATTCCCTTTGGAAATGTATAATATAAGAAAGTACTATTTTATTTCTCAATAAGACGCAGCTTGCATGTTTCCTATATTGCAAGCCTGAATAAGAAGGGAGCATAAAACAAAAATGGCTGATTACGCTAATCCTGATGTTTTGGTAAGTACGGAATGGGTAGCCGCACACGGTGGTGATGCTGGAATCCGACTCCTTGAGGTTGATGTGGATACAGAGGCTTATGCGGAAGGACATATCGCTGGCGCGGTCGGACTGAATTGGCAGACACAACTCTGCGATCAAGTTCGTCGCGATATTCTCACAAAAGATCAATTTGAGGCACTCTGCAACGACAGCGGTATCGCTAACGATACCACCGTTATTTTCTATGGCGATAATAATAACTGGTTCGCAACGTACGCCTTGTGGCAATTCCGCTACTACGGACACGATGAAAGTCTGTTGAAAGTGATGAACGGGGGTCGCCAAAAATGGAGCGATGAAGGCAGAGATCTTGTTACGGATGTTCCAAGCTATGACAGCACAGGGTATCAGGCGAAATTTCCTGATGACAACGTCCGTGCCACAGCGGATACCGTCCGCGACACACTCGGACAAGGCGTTGTTAACCTCGTCGATGTCCGTTCACCCGCTGAATTCTCTGGCGAAGTCATCGCACCACCCGGTATGAGCGAAACTGCACAACGCGGCGGACACATCCCCGGTGCAGCGAACATCCCGTGGGCGACCGCAGTTGCTGAAGACGGCACCTTTAAATCGCACGACGAATTACAAGCGATCTACGGTGGTGAAGGCGTTGATGATAGCAAAGAGACAATCGCTTATTGCCGTATCGGTGAACGTTCATCGCATACGTGGTTTGTGCTGAAATACCTACTCGGTTATGAGAAGGTTCGCAACTACGATGGCAGTTGGACAGAATGGGGTAACCTTGTCGGTGCTCCGATTGCACGCGACTAAAGGAATGGCTGTCAGCCTTCGGAAACCTGCTTCGCAGTGAAATTATCCGTAACCGTCGCTCACGAGATTTGTAACCCCATCCTCTGACGGCTGAAGGTTTCTGATCGCTGACCGCTATAAAAATATGCCTAAATTCGTTTCTGCCCATGTTATTGCTTGCATGACCCGTCAAGATGTGGCGCGACTGCTGAAACGGTTCAAAGACGAAGAAAACACCGATGTTCGTAATATCCGGGTCCTGTGTGATACACTATCCGGCAGAATGGTCTGTGAGTGGGAAGCACGCGATCGCGTCGTTTTGGTCGAATGGCTGAAGCAGTGTAACGTCCAGATACGCGGCACAGGCGAATGGCTCATGGCAGTCCAATATGAGTCTGTGGATGATGAACTCGTGACACCTCAGCGGCATAACCTATAAGCACTCAGGTATGCAAGATAGCACCGCAAAAACCGATGTATTACTTAACCCGGCAGACGGCGTTTGAAGCATCACATTACAATCGTATCCCTGAATTGAGCGACGCCGAGAATTTTGCGCTGTTCGGTGCCGCCGCAAACCCAAACAGCCATGGACATAACTATGTGCTTGAGGTGATGGTCAAGGGAAGTGTAGATGCTGATGACGGCATGGTCATCAATTTGGTAACACTGGATGCCTTGCTAAAAACGGAAGTACTTGCCAACTATGATCACAAACATTTGAACCGTCAGCATCCAGTCTTCGCCAAAAACCCGCACTTGCAACCGACGTGTGAGAACATCGCTATAGAGATTTGGCAACGACTTGTGTCTTCTCTACCAGTAGGAATGTTACACAGGGTACGACTCTACGAAAGCACATCGAATTTTGCCGACTATTACGGGGAAGGGCAGATGGTTTACCTTACCAAGGTTTACGAGTTTAGCGCAGCCCACCGCTTGCACAGCCACGCGCTTAGTGACGAAGAGAACCGAGAAATCTTCGGAAAGTGCAACAATCCAGCGGGACATGGACATAACTATGTCCTTGAAGTTACCGTGAAAGGTGACGTAGATGAAAGAACTGGGTTGGTTGCAGGTTTGGATTTTCTCGACGAGGTCGTTCAAAAGCAGGTTTATACACGCTTCGATTACAAGCATCTGAATATTGATGCGCCGGAGTTTGAGATACTTAACCCAACCTCGGAGAATTTCGTCAAAGTATTATGGGATGTATTGGAGCCGAATTTATGTCCGGTAACTTTACATCGCCTTCGCTTGCGAGAAACGCCGAAGAATCATTTCGATTACTATGGCAAGTGATCTCATTTCAATAAGCGCGATCCGAAATCAAGCAAGGGAGACACACCTTAACACAATGGATCTTAAACAAGAGCCTCCGAACCTAAAATTAGAGGATCTTTTCACGAAAATTCTTGAGAATTTAGGTGAAGACCCGAGTCGTCAAGGCTTGGTAAAAACGCCGCTCCGTGCCGCGAAAGCGATGGAATTTTTGACGAGTGGCTACCATCAAAATGTTGATGAAATTTTAAATGGTGCCATTTTTGATGAAGATTACGACGAAATGGTGATTGTAAAGGAGATCGAATTTTACAGCCTTTGTGAGCATCATATTCTGCCGTTTTGGGGTAAATGTCACGTTGGGTATCTCCCGCGAAACCGGATTATAGGTTTAAGTAAAATCCCGCGCATCGTTGATATGTTTGCCCGGCGGTTGCAAGTTCAGGAACGGCTCACACGTGAGATTGCTGAAGCCCTTGAGACTGCCCTTGAGCCGCGCGGTGTTGCGGTGGTTATGGAGGGACAACATTTGTGTATGATGGCGCGCGGTGTTGAAAAACAGGCACCGAAAATGGCAACAAATGTCATGCGCGGCGCGTTCCGCGAAGATAGTGCAACACGTGCTGAGTTTTTGAGGTGCGTTCAAATATCTTAATACATCTTTTTCAGGACTTACGCACCCGAATCTCCTAATACCGTGAAAAGGGAAACTATGAAAAAATTATTTATGCTCTTAATTGCTATCACGTTCATTCTGTTTGTATTTATCGGTAAAGCCGCGGAGGATACTGGGTTCAGGGTGTATGTGACTGTTGATGGAGATAGTGAAATAACAACAGCAAGAATCGATGATCTGATAGAAGAGAAAATAGGTGCTATAAAGGATGTAGATGCTGTTATGGTGGCAGATGTGGCGAACTATAGGCGTTTTAGGGCTTCACAGAAGGATGGGCTGTTAGAGTTCGATGTTATAATGGGGTCAATGGTGGACGAGATATTCAGAAATCGAGACTATTTTCGCTTGGATATAGTTGCAGACACAAGTGAAGAATCTAACATGGTGGCAATAGCATATCGTTTTTACAAGGTGCGTACCAACGCCGATCTGAGCACTCGTTTACCTGAAATATTTGATTCAGACTTCAAAGAACTTGAGGCATCTCTTACTGAAGAACAGCAAAAGTTATTGTTCTCGGCAACGCGAATAGTTGTAGGGCTTGAGAATGAAAAATTAGGTGCGGTATTAACTTCTACACCCAGATTAGCCAAAAGCTGCGAGGATCTTGCCGTAAAATTTGATGTAGAGTTACTTGAAAAAGCACGCGCGAAAAGGTAATCCTCTGTGCAGAGGTTCCCCAATTAATTAATTTAATCCTTTCTGCAATATTTTTATTTTTTAGACACTAATATCAAATAAACTCAAGTGCAGCCGAAGTATGGAGGCAGACATGGTTTCTCCGAGTCATCCTAATGCGACGGAAATAGGAAGACTGAACGGAAAAGTCGTGGTGATTACCGGAGCATCGAAGGGAATTGGTAAATCAACCGCTACGGCTTTTGCAGCAGCAGGCGCGAAAGTTGTGCTCGCTGCTCGGACACGTGAGACCCTTGAACAGGTCGCGGCGGACCTTAGGAAAAGTGGTGCTGAGGCACTTGCAGTTCCAACGGATGTCACCAGCACAGATGCTGTGAAACGACTTATACAACGGACACTGGATACCTACCAACACGTGGACATCCTCGTCAACAATGCAGGGGTCGGCTATTTCGGACCGGTTGTTGATTTCGCACCCGACGATTGGGATATGGTGCTTAATTCCAATTTAAAAGCGATTTATCTCTGCGCGAAGTACGCACTGCCACCTATGTTAGCACAAGGCAGTGGACAGATTATTAATGTGCTTTCGATCGCTGCGAAGGTTGCATTTGAAGCCTCAGCGGCTTATTGCGCAGCGAAAGCGGGGGCATTAGCACTCACAAAAGTTTTAGCGAGCGAAGTCCGTCAGCAGAATATCCGCGTTACCGCGGTGCTACCGGGTTCGGTGCGGACACCGTTTTGGGATGGCGTTCCAGAACCGCCCGACTTTGAACAGATGCTTAAGCCTGAACATGTAGCAGAGACGATTGTTTCTGTCTGCGGGCAACCGTCTGGCATGGTGACAGAAGAGATTGTCGTAATGCCACCCCTCGGAATTCTCTAATAGGTTTATACATCAACTGGCGTTCCGGGGAAATTAGGTCGATATATCCGCAAGTCTGATTAAGAACTGAAACGTCCAAGCCTTCGCCGGATACTAACTTTGCGAATGGCACGTGCATCAGCGTCTGTGACTGTGATGATGGCATCGCCTAAACTAAGTTCAGTGCCAGTTTCTGGAATCGTTCCGGTCCGATCGAGGATATAACCAGCGACTGTCTCATAATCGCCTTCGGGAATGGGCAGTCCATAGTGTTCTTCGAGCAGATCAACTTCGGTTCTCGCGTCGCATTCAAGGATATGTGGCGCGATGAGGCGGGCAAGGTCGGGGCCATCACGTTCATCAGCGAATTCGCCAACGATTTCTTCAACCAGGTCTTCGACAGTAACGAGTCCGACAGTGCCGCCATATTCATCGACAGCAAATACCATTGTATGTCGAGTATGTTGAATCTCTTTGAGGAGCGCGTTAATATTTTTCGATTCAGGTACATGCAACACCGTTCGGATAAACGGTTCGACGGTTTCGGGCAAGGTGTCCGATTTTTCCTGAGAATTCAAAACGGTTTCTGATTCAACGTCATCATAAATGACATCGAGTAGATTGACGATGCCAACGATGTTATAGATATGTTCTTCGTAGACGGGGATCCTTGAGAAGCCGGAGTCCGCAGCGATTTTTAAAAAGTCTTCGCATTTTGTGTTTTTTTCGATCGCAACGATATCGACAAGCGGAACCATAACTTGTGCAACCGTCCGATTTTGTAGGTTGAGTAGACTATGAATCATCCGCCGCTGATCGGTGTACAAGTTACCAGAGCGTTCTCCCATTGTTGCGAGGAGTCGTAACTCTTCACGTTGGGCATCGGGACTCGGTGCGCTTGTGCCTCTGTCTAAAAGCCTGACAATGAATTTTGTCAAGGTTTGGACAAGGTAGATTAGGGGGGCTAATACTAATTCGGAAAACCGTAACGGATAGGCATACCGCAAAGCGAGACTGTCCGCCTTGACGCGAAAGATGGTTTTTGGCAAAATCTCACCGAAGATGAGAAGTAGCGTGGTTACCCAAAGGATAGCAATCGGTTCTTGTAGATTTTCTACGTTCGGGAAAACCCGCTCAGTTAACCGGTCACCGAATTGTGCGATTAGGATATTCGCCAGATTTGTTCCAACTAAGGTCAGCGCGAGCATTCTATCCGGCGATTCAACCAAGCGGTGGACAATGTTCGCTTTGGAGTCCTTAGATTCAACAAGTTGGTTGATTCGGATTTTATTAACGGATACGAGGGCTGTTTCCGAACCAGAATAGAAGGCTGATAGTACAAGGCAGACAAGTACCGCTACCACGAATGAACTGAGTATAATAATCTGTCCTGTGCTACTGGCACCAATTAAGAAGAGGGATAATAAAAAAATTTTCAATTGTTAGGTATCCGCTATCCGTTATGGTTACACTTCGGTTTCAGTTGCGTCGGCAATCGGTGCTTTAATAAACAGGTTTGTGATGACGGTACCTTCTGTAGCGATAATTTTGAATTCGATACCGTTCTCGTCAATATAAGATTCGCCAACGGAGGGAATTCGTCCGAAGAGTCCAAGGGCATAACCGCCAATAGTGTCCGCGTCGTCTTCACTGAGTTTCAGTTCAAATTGCTGATTGAGTTCTCGGATACTCATACGTCCAGAAGTTTCAAGTAACAACGGTTCCTCAGAGTGTTTGACAAAATTGGGTGGCGCATCATGTCTATCATGTTCATCGACGATGTCACCGACGACCTGTTCAACGATGTCTTCGGTGGTAACGATCCCTGAAACGCCGCCATACTCGTCTTGAAGAATCGCCATTTTGGTTTTTTCACGTGTGAGTTGTAATAATAACATCCCGATTTTACGGGTCTCAAGGACGAAAATCGGTTCACGAATAAGAGAAACACTCGACGGAACTTCAGAAATCTGGTCCCGTTTTTCGAGGAAGGCATCAATCGTCAGTGAATTGACTGCGGCGTGTCGCCACAGCGCGAAGTCTTTAACATAGAAAATGCCACAGATATTGTCAATTTGATCTTCGTAGACTGGAATGCGTGAAAATCCGTATTCTTTTGCTTGTTTCAATGTCGCTTGGATAGTGTTTGATGTCGGAACTGCAATGACTTCGGTTCGTGGCACCATAATTTCTTTGGCATCAATGTCCTGCAATTGAAGGATATTGCTCACAATTTCCCGTTCGTCAGGCGGCAGGGCTTCCTCGTGGTAGGTATTGAGAATTTCTTGAAAATCTGTTGCAGTCAGGTGTTCTGTGGGCGGTAGGTGCCCGCCAAATATCGGGACGAGAAAATCAATGATACGGCGCAGCAATCCGCGTAACGGCGTGATAATCACTGAAAATCCCCAGAGGAGGGGTGCTGTTATTTTCGCAAAGGATTCGGCATGCTTAATGGCAAAGGTTTTCGGGGTCATCTCTCCGAAAATGAGCATGAGAGATACGTTGAGTGCTAAGGCGATGACAAAACGGAGGGATTCCGAATACGGGAGTACATTCCCCATAAACGAGAGCATGAGGATTGCGAACGCGACGTTGACAAGGTTGTTACCAAACAGAACAGTGATAAACAATCTACGCGGGTTGTCAACAAAATTGACAATTGCAGACGCTGTGCCTTTTTCAACACGGATCCGCTCGATTTGGACTTGGGTCAGAGCACATAAAGCTGTCTCGGAACCGGAGAAAAAGCCGGAGAGGACAAGTAAACCTGTCAAGCCAATCAGATAGGGCAGATGGGGGAGTAGTGGAACAACATCCATTCTTTTTACAAAGTAATCTTCTGGCTCGCTTGCAAACCGAAAAATTGCAATTAATTATACTGAATTAGCGATCGTGTATAATCTATTCGCCTTATTCTTTGGTTTATAATTATAACATATTTAGAGAAAAATCGCAAGAAAAATATGACCTTTTTCAGGCACTACCTGCAAACCGAGTGCCTCTAGCCTCAAGTACCTGAGTGGAGGCTTTATAAATACGAATTTTGAGGATGTTCATGACAAAGTTAGAACAGATGCAACGAATTGAAGCGTGTGGTATTGTCGCTATCATTCGGGCGAACAGCGCAAATGAATTGATTAAGGCAGCAGAAGCGATTCATACGGGCGGCGTTAACGTGATTGAAGTCACAATGACAACGCCGAACGCGTTACAGGTAATTAGCGATGTTTCATCGGCGTATCGAGATGCAGTGCTTGTGGGGGCTGGATCCGTGCTGGATGCAGAAACAGCCCGTGCCGTAATGCTGGCAGGTGCCGAGTTCATCGTCAGCCCGGTTACAAAACCGGATGTGATTGAGATTTGTAACCGCTACGGCAAAGTTGTTATCCCGGGTGCCTTTACGCCGACAGAGATTTTGGCGGCTTGGGAAATGGGAGCAGATTATGTCAAGGTCTTTCCGTCAAGTGGTGTCGGTGCTGCGTATATAAAAGACGTGAAAGCCCCACTGCCCCATATACCTCTTGTTCCGACGGGCGGTATCAACGCTGAAAACGCCGCTGAGTTTATCGCTGCCGGCGCGACCTCCTTGGGGGTTGGCAGTGCCCTGGTTAATAATCAATTGATTGAAGACGGAGAATTTGAACTTCTCACTGAAAGAGCTGAAAAACTTATCGCGGAAGTACAACGCGCGCGTTCAAGTGTCAAATCGGCTTAAACCCACTGAAAACGTGTTTTTGTGTTGACAATTGTCCTTAATTTTGTTAATCTTGTCACCAAAAATCGTATACTCTTCGCTTATCAGATACCGCTATGCAGATTGATCAATTAATCTTAGGTAAATATAGATTGCTGGAATTTCTTAACTCAGGAGGATTCTCCTCGGTTTTTCGCGCCCGCGAAGAGATGACGAACCGAGAAGTTGCGATTAAAGCTTTAGCAAAAACCGCTTACCCTGCGAGCAGAATGAAGTTCTTGCTAACAGAATTTCAAGCGATGTCAAAAATTTGGAAGCATCCCAACATAGTTTCTATTCATACAGTCGAACCCGGCGAGGATGATTACGTCGCATGGATCGTCATGGAGTATGTCGAAGGGAAAAGTCTTCACGAACTCATGCAGGAGGGCCCACTTGGGTTAACAGATACGCTCAATATCGGTTTAGACATCTGTCGAGGTTTGAAGGAAGCACATGTTCACAAGATCATGCACCGGGACATCAAACCCCAAAATATCTTACTGACCACCGAAAAAGAGGCGAAGGTTGCTGACTTTAGTATCGCTCGTATCTTTGGCGAGACAACCGAATTCGCTGAAACCATGGCAGGCACTCGACGCTACATGGCACCTGAACAATACTACGGATCTTATGATTACCGGGCTGACCTTTACTCCACCGCGCTCATCTTGTATCAGTCCGTAACCGGGCGGTTCCCATTCTCAGGCGAAAATAAGGAGATAGATAAAAAGAAAGCTGCCGGAGAGATAGAGGAAATTGACAGATGCCCAGAAGTACTCCGCAACTTTGTCCAGAAAGGACTCCATCGACAACTCGCGAAGCGTCATCAAAGTGCTACCGAGATGTACGAAGAACTCGATCGCATCCGCCAAGATGAGTACGTCAAACAGGTTTCTGAACTTATTGACGCAAGCGTCAATTCCAGCAACCCGAAATTGGCTGAAGCCCTTGAACGCTACCGAAAAACGTTTCGACTGTCGCTCGCCGACGCAGAACGTATGAATCAAAACCTCTTTTTCCAGTGCCGCCAGAAAGAGGAAAACGTCAAACGCGAGAAACAGTTGGCGCAAGTCGAAAGGCATTATACACTCGCTGCACGCTATGCAGAGAACCGCGACTATCCAAAAGTACTTGCTGAACTCCACAAGGCAAGCCGCCTCTGTATCAATGATAACGGTTTAACCAAGTCTGTTGATGACCTGTTTCACAAACTCAATATTATAAATGTACCGCTCTCAGCGAATCCGACTGTTGAAGAAGTTGTTACGCTCATTCAGAAGTTACCAGATGATGACAGCACGGACCTCCGCACATGGCTGGATCATCAAAAATCTGTTCCTGAAGAACCGAGCACCGTAACACCGATACAACCTCGGATTAGAGTATCCAGCAGTTATCGACGCGTCATTGAGGAAGCCTCCCCGGAATACCTGCTCGATCAGGTCCACAGCGATATCCAATATCCACATGAGGTGGAAGCCCTTCGCATCTTCCAACAAATTCAGATTTATGAACAACAAGGACGTACGCAGCAGTGGCTTGCACTCTATCGGAAATTAGGGAAATTCTACCAAAAACAGGCTGGCTATTTTGTTAAGGATGACAATTTGGAGCTCACTGCCAACTGCTACACGCGCGCTCGGTTCGCTTACACGGTTGCAGAGAAACAGCGTCTCGCCAGAAAGAATGCCAAAAAAGGTGCTGTCTACTATACACGCCTTGCACGCCAATTTGAACTCCAGCGTTCATGGGAAAGTGCAGGAAAATCCTATATCCTTGCAGCCTACAATCACGGCTACGTAAATATTCCCTCCCTCGTCGAAGAATGTCACCGGATGGCAACTGTCTGTTATTTTAACGCCGCTGAAAGTGCACACCTCAATAACGAGTTACAAACCGCTTACGACTTTTACATGTTAATCTTGGCGATCGGTGAAAAAATGTCTAAACCGACGAAGATGGTGAGTGAAGCACAAAAATTAATCTCGGAAATCCCGGTTGCAAATTAGAGGGGCGGTGTTGCGTGAAGATGAAACGATATGATATTCTCACAATTGGTCGGAGTTCTATAGATCTGTACGCAAACGACATCGGTGCTGCGTTTCCAGACATTAAAAGTTTCGGTGCCTTCGTCGGCGGGTGTCCTACCAATATTAGCGTCGGTATCCAGCGACTTGGACTTCGGGCTGCACTTCTCACGGCTGTCGGCAAGGACCCCGTTGGTGAGTTCCTACTCAAGTTTTTGAAGAATGAAGGCGTTGAAACCCAGTTTATCCCGCACAAACCTGATCACCGAACGAGTGCTGTGGTGCTTGGTATTGAACCGCCAGACCGGTTTCCACTCATCTATTATCGCGATAACTGCGCCGATATTGAACTCAATATTGATGATGTGCTCGCTGCACCGATTGCTGAAAGTCGTGCGGTGTTGATATCCGGCACCGGCTTGAGCAAGGAACCGAGCCGTAGCGCGACGCTTTATGCTGCCGAGAAGGCGCGAGCCATTGGTGACCGAGTCTTTTTAGACCTCGATTTTCGGGCAGATCAGTGGCATGATCCGAGAGCCTTCGGGGTTGTCGTCCGATCTGCCTTACGTTATATTGATATTGCTATCGGGACGGAAGAGGAGGTTAAAGCTGCCACACTTACAGACCTCTCGCAACTTACGATTGAACACTCTCAAATCTCAAATCCTGAGATTCAGGGTGATATGGCAAATGCTATTAAAACGCTTTTAAGTGCTGGACCGGCGGCATTAATAGTGAAACGCGGTATCGAAGGAGCGGACATCCATCTGGCGAGTGGTGAGGTCATTCACGCGGCACCTTTTCCCGTTGAAGTTTACAACACCCTTGGGGCTGGAGATGCCTTCGCGAGTGGTTTTATTTACGGGAATCTCAGCGGTTGGGATTGGGAAAAATCCGCACGGCTTGGCAATGCAACGGGTGCTATTGTTGTAACACGGCACGGTTGTGCTAACTTTATGCCAACAATGCCCGAAGTTGATGAATTTGTCGCTGAACGTGGCGGCTGGTAAACGCGATGCCTCAGACTTGTATGGATGAGCATACACTACTTTTAGTATAGGAAACATTTCTTTTCGTAAAAATGCGGAGTAATTTTATGAAAACACAAAAGCTTACGATGGGACAAGCCATCGTTCAGTTTCTTCGACAACAATACGTTGAAAGAGACGGGAACGAGATTCAATTTTTCGCTGGGATGTTCGGCATCTTTGGTCATGGCAATGTTGCCGGGATTGGGCAAGCGTTGCACCAGTATTCTGATACCTTTCGCTTCTATCAAACCCGGAATGAACAGTCAATGGTGCATACTGCCGCTGCATTTGCGAAAATGAACAACCGTTTGCGGGTCTTTGCTTGCACCACCTCTATCGGACCGGGTGCCACGAACATGATTACGGGTGCCGCGGGCGCGACAATTAACCGATTACCTGTCCTCTTGTTACCGGGTGACATCTTTTCAACCCGTTTAGTCGCTCCAGTTTTACAGCAGCTGGAATCACCGACTTCACAAGATTATTCAGTGAACGATTGTTTCAAACCGATTTCACGCTACTGGGACCGCATTAACCGTCCAGAACAGATCATCACAGCGCTGCCGGAGGCGATGCGGGTGCTGACATCTCAGGCGGAAACGGGTGCCGTAACCTTAGCACTCCCGCAAGATGTTCAAGCCGAAGCCTATGATTATCCATCACAGCTTTTTGAGAAACGGGTCTATACTATATCGCGTCCGCGTGCAGACGCGGGGCTGTTGAATCGAGCAACGGCATGGATTCGTGAGAGCAAACGTCCCTTAATTATTGCTGGTGGTGGTGTTATCTATAGTGAGGCCACAGCGCAACTCGCTGAATTTGTAGAGCAGACCGGTATCCCTGTCGGTGAAACTTTCGCCGGTAAAGGGTCGCTACCCTATAATCATCCGCAGAATCTTGGCGCGATAGGTGCGACCGGTACACCCGGGGCGAATATCACGGCGCGGGAGGCAGATTTGGTGCTTGCTATCGGTACGCGCTTGAGTGATTTCACGACGGCTTCTAAAACTGCTTTCCAAAACCCCGATGTCCGTTTTATCAATATCAATGTCGCTGAATTCGATGCCTATAAACACGCTGCGCTACCCTTGGTCGCGGACGCGCGTGTCACGCTTGCAGAACTCGCTACCGCCGTAGGCGACTATCGCGTTGACGCGTCTTATGCTACACAGATTGAGAAATATCGGGACGAATGGGAAGCGGAGGTAGATCGGCTTTACCACCTCGGTCATAGTCCTTTGCCGAGCCAAAGCGAAGTTATCGGCGTGGTTAATGAATTCTCACGTCCTGAAGACGTTATGGTTTGCGCTGCGGGCAGCATGCCGGGTGATCTGCATAAGTTATGGCGAACCCGTAATCCGAAGCAGTATCACTTAGAATATGGCTATTCCTGTATGGGATATGAAATCGCCGGTGGGTTAGGCATCAAAATGGCGGATCCGAGTCGTGATGTCTATGTGATGGTAGGTGACGGTTCGTATCTGATGTTAGCACAGGAAATTATTACATCTATCCAAGAAGGCTATAAACTGATTGTTGTACTCGTCAATAATGAGGGGCATAGTAGCATTGGTGGGTTATCCAGAGCAACGGGGGCACAAGGATTTGCGACCCGTTTCCGCTACCGTGAAAAAGAAACCGGTGAACTTTCGGGTGATTTTTTACCGGTGGACCTTGCAGCGAATGCCGCGAGTCTCGGTGCTAAAGTGATTGAGGCGACAACGTTGCAAAGTCTGAAAGCTGCCTTGCATGAGGCACGCGAAGCGGAACACACAACCGTTGTAAAGATTGATGTAGACTATTACGAAGGAGTTCCGCGCTACGAATCTTGGTGGGATGTACCTGTTGCGGAAGTCTCTGAAGTGGATTCCGCACAAGAGGCGTACAAGGAATACGAATCAGAGAAGCAGAAGGAACGTTACTTCCTGTAACGAAAGGAAATTATGAAAGCTTCAGAACTTTTAGCGAAAGTTAAGTCAGGGGAGGCGATCCCTTGCGGTGCCTGTGATGATAAAATCCCGGCAGCCGACATCTTAGGGTTTGTATTTAAGTTAGGAAAACTCGCGCCGCGGATGGAAAACGCAAACGTCGGCGATATAACCTGTGTCCAATGCCAAGAGGCAGACGAGGACATCAAGATCACGCCGCGTGGACCCGATATTAAATTCATCCGTGGTGGTTAACTTCAAAGGGCGGATATCCTTATCCGCCCTATTATATTTAACATGTCTGAATATATCGTTGGTAGGAACCCAGTTATAGAACGTCTGCGGCGTGCGTCTCAGGATGTAGAAAAGATTTGTGTCGCTGAAGGTAGCACACACTCGCGTATCCGCCAAATTACCGCGATGGCAGAACAGGCAGGCATCCCTATAAAACACTGTACACGCCGCGAATTAGATAGACTTGAACCATCCGTTCCGCACCAAGGTGTTGTTGCCGTCATTAGATCTCCGCATTATACGGATCTGCCGTCAATCCTCGCGAAAATACAAGGTAGTGACCACAACGCGCTGTTGGTCATGTTAGATGGTGTTCAAGACCCCAGAAATCTTGGCGCGATTCTTCGGACTGCCGATGCTGCGAACGCCGATGCTGTTATCATTCCGAAGAACAGTGCTGTCGGCATTACCGCTGCTGTCCATAAAGCGTCAGCGGGTGCATCTGCATACATCCCTATCGTTAAAGTCACAAACCTTGCTCGCACCGTGGACGCTCTTAAAAAGGCGGATATCTGGGTTGCTGGTGCTACTGGAGATGCGCCATGTCTGTACACCGATGCCGATTTTAACATCCCGTTGTGTCTCGTTTTAGGCGGCGAAGGTGAAGGCATCCGACGGCTCGTCAAAGAGAAATGTGACTATCTCGTGCATCTACCGATGTTAGGAAACATTGAATCGCTCAACGTTTCGGTTGCAGCGGGTGTGCTGCTATATGAGGCACTTCGGCAACGTGGTGCAAAGTAACCCTTCAAATAAATCCCTCTTCCTTTAGACTGACGAAGATCCCGTCACCGATGACGATGTGATCCAATACTTTAATCCCGATTTGGTTTCCAGCCTCAATCAATTGTTTTGTTGCCCGAATGTCTTCCTGACTCGGCTGCGGATCGCCGGATGGATGGTTGTGAACAAGGACGATTGAATTTGCGGATTCTTCGATGGCGAATCGAAAAATCTCGCGTGGGTGAAAAACACTGGCGTTGAGTGTGCCTTCAAAGACTGTTGCTTCTGATAGTTTTTTGCCCCAAGTCAAATCATCGCCAAGATCACCTGCGACCCCTTTAGTTGTCACGCCACCTTTGGTATCAAGGCATAAGACGCAGACAATTTCTTTCTGTAGGTAGCGCATTTTGGACATCATCAAGTCGGCGACATCGCTGGGTGAGGTAATCTTATCCCGCTCAGCGTGGAAACGTGCCAACCGTTTTCCGAGTTCAAGTGCTGCGACGATCTGTGCTGCTTTCGCTTCGCCAACGCCTTTAATCTTTTCAAATTGCTTGGATTTGTAATCAGCCATCCGTTTGAGATCACCGTCAAGTGCTGTCAGGATCTGTTCACCGAGTTGAATGGCAGTAGTTCCTTGAAAACCGCTCTTGAGAATAATCGCCAATAGTTCTGAGTCTTTCAGACTCTCCGGCCCGTATTTGTGCAGTCTTTCACGCGGACGTTCGCTTTCAGGCAGGTCCTTAATTCGCGGACGATATTCGTTAGACATTGTATCCCTTTCAGTTTAATAGAGAATTTGGCAGAATTATATCGAATTTTCGGAATAAAAACAAGTTTTTCATTATTGTTTTTCATTATTAAGGTTTAATGTTTATTTTAATGCAACCTTTCGTCCTAACATACGCGTTATAATAATATGAAGCCTCTATTTTTGTTTTACGAGGTGTTACGTGAAGATAGTCTATCGCGACCCCTGACCGCATAAACATATCGCGACCGATTTCGTGTCCATATCAGACCATAGACCCCTATCCGTATCGATTGGACAGATAACCAACGACATCCAATCCAAGGGATGTCCGAATAGAAAGGAGAAAGCAAATGTT
>JAJEGI010000120.1 GCA_022819945.1 Candidatus Poribacteria bacterium | reverse complement strand
AACCAACAAATCAAATAGATTTACACTATCTTGTCCATGGTGGAGATAATTTGTTTTCAAAAGTTCCTTATAATCAAGAAACGCCTTTGCCTTTGATGCCTCACTTATCGGTTGAACTTTCGTATCATTTAGAGCATTTTCTGACCATTCATAGTCTACCTTTTGTAAATTTGGGTTAGATGTGAAGTGAAGTCTTACATAGCCATCGTCCGTAGCAAAAATATTTTGATGATCTATAAATCTTATAGGATCATTCCCACTTGTAGAACCATTTTCACTGGATTCAAGGAACAATTTTAAAGCTTCATACAGAGATGTTTTACCACTTCCGTTTTCACCGTAAAGTAAAAGGCTCTGCCCTCCTTTCTCGCTAAGGTCAATTACATCTGGTCCTCGGAAAGCTTTGAAGTTTTTAATCTCTATTTTCGTAATTTTCACCATTTATCCTCAATGATACGGATAGGTCTTAAACCATCCTGAAAAAACGTATTTACGCGCACTGGATGTTCTCTATGATGCAAGTGTTCATAGAGAGAACGGAAGAAGAGCATTTTATCCCCTTGAATTTCATCTACCTCGAGCAACTCCTCTGCCATCAAATGTTTAAAAATGTCTCTGTTGGCGTTCTGGAGTACATCAGGCATATAGAATTCATAGGCCAATCCGTTGATGATCCACTCAAAATATTTAAATACCGCGAAGTCGCGGGCGTGTGCTAAATCTTTACTGTTTGTCGTGGGTTGTTTTTGGAGGTATATGAGGTAATCAACGAGTTTGCGAACCAAATCTTTCTGTGTTGCATTGATATCAGGAATAGGAATCTGCTTTATATAGTCACTGCGTGCCTCAAGCTTCCCGCCGTCTAATTGTTTGGATACCTGTGAATAGAACCACTCTACAGGGAGTGTATTGAGTAAGCCACATAACCACTTTTCGTCGGTCGGAATAACGTAGCAGGTGTATCCACAATACAAACCTTCAGTCTCAACGGCGAAAGTTTGCTTATCATAGAGATTTGGACAGACCAGTTTCGGTTGCGCGAAATGCTCCCCTTCCTCAAAAGATGCCTGGAGTTCATACCATTCCTGTTCGTTTCCTCTTTTGCTCAGAAGTTCTTTGTATTTTTCTAAGTATTTTAGGATTGCAGGATAAGCGTTAATTTCTATACCGCGGTAGGTAAAGATTAGCCACTGATCTTGTGCCTCCACCTGCCAGCGTCTGATAGCCGGCCCCTGCAAAAACGGCTTCAAAATATCAGCGGATGAAGGATGGGCTGCAATGAGTTCATCCCGCGTTGCCCCGTCTACCACAAACACCTCAGTCGGCACTGTTTCGATACCGAAATATGGAGGCTCCTTGATATATTTTTCCAGCGGTGTGCCAGCGTTTCGGAACCTCTGCAGCAGCTCCAAAACTTCCGGCGATTCAACAGATTTTCCCTCAATGTCTAAGGGTTTCTCCACCATCGGGTAGCGATGCCTGAAACCTTGTCGGACGAGTGCGACGATGTCTTTTGGCAATTTAACCTGATGTTTTTGCTCAAAGGCAGCAATGTTTCTATAATCGTTCCGGAATGCGGCGACGATATCCACGCCCATATTTTTGGCGGCCATTAGGTCGGCTTTGGCATTTTCCCACTCCTGTAAGTGTAACCACGCTTCTCCGCGATTGTAATAGACACCAGCATCATCAGGTTTTAGTGCTATTGCTTGGGTATAGTCCTCTATAGCCAGATTAACTTCGCCTTTTTTGAAATAGGTTATCCCTCGATTGTTATAGGCATGCATATCATCAGGGTTAAGTTGGACTGCCTTGGTATAGTCTTCTATAGCAAGGTCAAACTCACCTATGTAGATGTAAGCATTCCCGCGACTGTAATATGCTTTAGCATGCTTGGGACTGAGTTCTATGGCTTTATTATAGTCTACAATCGCACGTTCAAGGTCGTTTTTGCCGCTATAAGCTAAACCACGATTGAAATAAGCTGATGCAAATTTGGGATCTAATTCTATTGCTCTGTTATAACTTTCAATAGCGAGGTCAAGTTTGTCCTGATTTTGGTAGGCTTCCCCACGATTGTAGTAGGCCTCTACATAATTAGGTTTAAGACTTATCGCTGTGTTGAAGTCTTGAATCGCTTTATCAAAAACGAGCAGGCTGCCGTAAGCAGTCCCGCGGAAAAAGTAGACAAGTGGACCCTCAAGTTTGAGGTTTATCGCCATACTAAAATCATTAATTGCCTCGCGAAATTTCCTTTGATTGTAATAAATGAGACCGCGATTATAATATACACCGGCGGCCTCCGAATTCAATGCTATCGCCGTGGTAAATGCCGCTATTGCTTTATCAAATTCACCCTTTTCGCTATAAGCAATCCCGTGAGCGTTGTAGGTATTGGCATCATCAGGTTTTACTTTGGAGGTCAGTAAAGTGACTAGGTCTTCTGGTAACTGCACACCGTGTTTCTGTTCAAAATCTGAAACGCTTCTGTACATATTGTGAAACGCAGCAGTGATGTCTAAGCCTTTATCTTTGGCACTTGTCAGATCAATTTTGGCTTTTTCCCATTCTCTTACGCTTAAGTATGCTGTTCCCCTGCTATAATAAGCCATTACGAGTTCAGGGTTTAGTGCTATCACTTTAGTATAGTCTTCAATAGCCAGAAACCCCTCGTTTTTCCAGAGATAGGCAGCAGCACGATTGACATAGCCATGGACGAATTCTGGACGAAGTTTTATCGCCGTTTCAAAATCTCGGATAGCAAGGTTAAAGTCGCCTTTGTCAAGATAAACCAAGCCGCGGTTATTATAGGCTTCATAAGTTTCAGGACTGTTTGGATCCAGCGCTATCACCATAGTATAACTTTCGATAGCAAGATCAGGTTGACCTAAAGTCCGATAAGCCACCCCAAGATTAACATAAGCATCGGTAAAATTTGGGTTCAATTGTGTCTCTGTTATATAATCCTCAATAGCACGGATATAATCGCCTTTGCTGAGATGAGCGTTCCCTCGACTATAATAGGCACCAGCACGATCAAATTTGAGTTGGATTGCCATAGTATAGGCTGCGATGGCCTGATCGATTTCTCCGATCTCTTGGTAAGTATTGCCAAGATTAAAATGAAAAGCAGCATCGTCTGGGTTTAGTCTTATCGCTTCGGTATAGTCATCAATAGCCTTAGTGAAGTTGCCTGTTTCTCCGTATGTGTTACCGCGATTACTGTAGACTTGGGCAAACGTTGGGTTGAGTTTTATTGCCTTGTCATAATCCTCTATAGCAAGGTCGTACTTACCATTCTGGGCGTAAGCATTACCTCGGTTGTTATATGCCTCTGCAAGTTCTGGATTCAATTCTATCGCTTTGTTCAAGTCTGCAATAGCAGCGTCAAGTTGATTTTTGTTCGTGTAAGCGTTACCGCGACCACAATATGCGTCGGCATCATCAGGTTTAAGTTGTATTGCTGTATTATAGTCTTGGATAGCAAGATCAATTTCGTCTTTGCTGATGTAAGCATTACCGCGATTGTTATATGCCTGGGCATAATCCGGTTTAAGTCTTATCCCTTCGTCCAAGTCTGCAATGGCACGGTCAAACTCGCCTTTGCTCGTGTAAACACTACCGCGATTGCAATATGCGTCGGCATAGTCTGGATCGAGTCTTATGGCTTCGTTCAAGTCTTGGATAGCATCGTCAAAATCGCCTTTTATGTTATAAACTGCACCACGATTATTATATATCATAGCGTAATCAGGTTTGAGCCTTATCGCTTCACTCAAGTCCGCAATAGCTTTGTCAAACTCACCAAGCATGGCATAGGCGGCACCGCGATTACTATAGGCCAAGGCATAATTAGAATTGAGTTTTATTGCTGCGTTATAGTCCGTAATAGCCTGGCTAACCTCATTTGCGCTAAGGTAGGTATTGCCACGAGCATAGTAAGCCTCAGCATCATCCGGGTTGAGTCTTATTGCAGCATTATAGTCTTGGATAGCAAGATTAACCTCACCTTTTTTGTTGTAAACAGTGCCTCGATTACAGTAGGCCTCAACATAATCAGGTTTGAGTCTTATGGCTTCGTTTAAGTCTCCGATTGCTCTGTCAAGTTTGCCGAAGATAATGTAAGCGGCACCACGATTACCATAAGCATAGACGTAATTCGGATCAAGTTTTATTGCCATGTCCTGATCGTTGATAGCCCGGTCAACCTCACCTCTACTGATGTAAACAACTCCGCGGTTGTTATATACCACAGCAAGGCTTGGTTTCCGTCGTATAGCCTGATTGAACTCTTGAATAGCAAGATCAAAATCGCCCTTGAAGTAATAAGTAATACCGCGATTGTTGTATACTTCCACATAATTTGGATCCAGTTTCACTGCTTTGTTAAAGGAGTCTATTGCTTGATCATACTCACCATTTTGGCAATGAGCAATACCGCGATCGTTATATGTTTCCGCCTGATTATCTGTGTTAGCATAAATGAAGTTAGGGGTATAAGAAGCATCTGCAGATCCAAAACTCAGTCCTTGCATCACTGTTCCTCCTTCACAATCAGGGTTATTTGAGGTTAAGGATACCACATATAGCAAACAAATATCAACCGAATTTCAAGCACTTATCCACTCCCTATTTCCCTTTCAAACTCCGCGCCTTCCGCAACCGAGATTCCACCAGATTAACAACCACCTCATACACACCATCCCGCTCGTCTCGCGTGAGACCGAGAGCATCAAAGATGATTGCGTCAAGGGCAGACCACTCAGATTTGGAATTAACAATTCTTCGGGGTGGTAAAGGGGAAATTCGTTTTAAGAGCGATTCGGCTGTTTCTTCGTCTACATTTATTTTCGTTAAAGTTGGAACATCCTCATAATCCGAAACCATCATACTTCTTGCCCCTTTGCCAAGTCCTGAACGGCTGTATAACTCAAAGAACATTGCACCAATGGCAGAATTTAAAAACAAAAGGATGTCATTAGAAAGATTGGCATAGTAGAGGCGACAATCAACAAGATAATTATCAGGGTTGTGAAATACAGCCGAAGTTTCATCTGCTTCTTTAACAAAAATACTATTTCCAGACTCTTCGCCTAAATCCCACCAGCGTGCCCGTCCTCTGCAGCTCGGTCGCTGATGAAACCCTTGTGTCTCGCCCCATTTAATGTATTCTAACGCAGCGGTGCCTGCTAATGCTGCTCTGTCGGCATGGCACATAAACAACTTGAACTGCAGCTGACTCGGATCCACACGGATACTTTTACATTCACGCGGACTCTTGATGACAGGCTTTAAGAATTCCGATTCAATGCCCCATTCCTGAATCCGCTCAGCGTCAAGATAGAAGAATTCATTGGCACCCGTTGTGAAGCCTCTACGCACCTCAGCGATGTCTCCCAGCGGCACAAGTTTATCCTTTCCTTTCTCCAAGATCGTCCAATAGATGTCCGGGGCGCGGAGGTATTTCCCACCCCATTTGTCGCCTGTGTATCTGTTCTCGCGCATGCCTGCTTTTGCTAACTCGGTATAAGTACGCATCCGCTCGCGACGGTTCTCTATATCTGGGTCACCGATGAACGTCTTGAATGTCAGAAAACGGAGATGAGATTCCGCATCGGGAATGCCGTTGTGGAGAATACTCACGATGGTGTTGATGTCCGCACTCTCAAACTCACGTTCCGCTTCACTATGACAGATAATGGCACCCACAGTATTGTCCAAGAGATACTTTTGCAACGGGGCACCGTAGTTGACATCCAGCCAACTGTTAGAGCAGATAAACGTATGGATACCACTTGGACTCAGCAGTTGCAGCCCGCGCTCATAGAAATAGACGTAGAGGTCTGCGGCACCCGTGTAACAGGTATAGTGCTTTTTCAACGTGGGTTTGAGATGCTTGATTTTCTCTTGACGGACGTAGGGCGGATTGCCAATCACGACATCGAACCCCTCGGTAATACCGAACATCCATTCCGGGTCAAAGAAATCTGCGGAGGCGTTCTGGTTGTATGGGTCCCAATGCGCAATCTTTTCAGTCGTCTCACTTGGAAATCCGTCCCGTTTGAGTAATCCACTGATTTCGGCGCGGAGTTCGGCATCGCGTTGTCTGTAACGATCTTTCGTGCGTGGTGTTCGGGCAGTGAAGTGCCGACGGCGCACCTCCGCTAATGCTTTCTCTTTGCCGTCTATCTCTGGGTTGCGGAGCGTCATCTGTTCGGGTTTCTCTACGTCAAGGAGCGTATTCGCGGCGACAAACTTCGTCTCTAAATTCGGCAACGGACGCACGCCGCGGTTCTCGCGCGTATTGTCAATTTTCTGCTCAACGATGAGAGAGATAAAGAACCGGAGTTTAGCGATCTGTGTGGCGATGGGTTGGATGTCCACACCGTAGATGCAGTTCTCTATGAGATAGAGTTTTCTACCGTAGTCGAGTGCGTTGCGTTCAAACGCCTCGTTGATGCTGTCTATTTCGCGTTCCAGTTCAGCAATAGCACTTTCACGGAAGGTGCTATCGTCAATCTTCTCTGATGTAGCAATGGCAGCTTGGACGCGATCAATTTGCCGTTGTCGCCACTGTGCGTTGCGTGGGTCAAGTTTACCGAGCAGGAATACGAGTTTGTGCAGGATGCCCATCGGGAACGCGCCAGAGCCGCAGGCGGGATCCAGAATCTTCAGTGTGTCTATGGCGTTGATGAGGTGTTCCACTTCGGTATCGGTGAATTGATGGGGTTCGTCGTTATAGGATAGGAGGTGTCGGAGTTTGGTTTCTGACGGGCAATGAATTGCCCTACTACGAACTGTGTTTGTGAGATAGGCGATGAGGGATTCGTCTACCATGTAGTTGACGATTTCGCGCGGGGTATAGAACGAACCCGTCTGTTTACGCGCAGTTGTGCCGGTTTCGGGGTTGAACGCCGCAAGCAGGTTTTCAAACACTTGTCCGAGCAATTCGGGATCCAGTGCGACTTCTTCCTCTATCGGTGTGTTCTCAGCAATCGTGAACTTATACCGGTTGAGGATGTGGATTAACCCGCGCACGGTATACCTGCTGTTTTTCGTGCCATAAACGGCGTTGAGATTGACCGCCTGCGGTTCGGAGAAGAAAAGTTCGTTTGGCACACAAAGCGGGTTATCGTCTCTATCAGAGAAGCCGTCTATACGCAAGACCGTTTTCGCATCATCCGGTGCGGATTTATCCAGACACTCAAATAGACCGCCGTTGAGGAACGGGATCGACTCAAACAGACGTAGGGCTGCATCGGGATCCTTGAAATAGCGTTTATAGCGGTAAAGCGAAGTGATATTATAGTGCTGCCGGCCCTCCCCTCGGAACTTGCGGGTGTTCGGTTTTTCAGGTGTGTTCATCTCCTGATTCAAGGTTGCGAAAAATAGGTTTTGGAGAACGGCTTTGTAATAGGTGCTTTCCTGGGCATCCAGACTTGTGAGCAGTTTCGAGAGATTATCCTCGTCAAAAAGCGCGTCCGGCACAAGGTCTTTCTCTTTGAGAAACCAGACGAAGATGAGCCGTGTAATTAAGCGGATGATGCACGTCGCATTGTGGACGGTTTCATCGGTGTCGACATCAGATGGAAACGTCACCTTCTCGACTGCCCAGAAATACCAATCGGCGATCTCTTTGAAAAAACGCTTATTGAGTTCGGAGGTGTCCAACGTCTGCTGCCACGCCTGATGGAGTTCCAAGAAGTTCGTGAATTCGTGCCGGCGATAGAGCGCATCAAGCGACAGATCCGCCAAGATGTCAAGGTGTGCGCGGTGCGGATTGCGGACATCGATATCCTTGATAAGCACCACCTTTTCAAGCACATCGCGCGCCCCATCGCGCTGACTCGGTCTGCGGTTGATAATGGCAAAGGTGAGGGTGTGTCCGTGCTGGAAGATTAGCATTGCCGGCATCGCATAACATTTATTGATCTCGCGTGTGATAGTGGCAAGCACAGTGCGCGAGTAGATATGTTCCTTGAGTTTGATAGCGAGAAAGAGATAGGAATAGTAGATCGTATTGTCAACGCCTTGGTCCTCATGGAATGTGATTGTCTCTTGGGTGTGCTGTTGGATCTCGTCGGCAGTGAGTTGAAAGAGGAAGTCTGCGGTCTGCCACTTGTGGAGGTGTGCTTTCTCACGGTTCATCCGCCTGTGATTGTCAAAGTCTTCAAGAAATGCCTCGACGGTGTTAGCGTCGCGGCTCAAAGTTCGCTGACTCTCGTAGCCTAACACCTTGAGAAGGTCGGTTGCATTCTGAGCGAGATTTCCATCTGCGAAGTTGTTGAGGGCGCGTTGGATTTCGGCTCTGATGTGTGTCTCGTGCATCGTTAGTTTCCTTTAAGGTTATATCTGTTGAGTTTACACCATTTTTCAGGAATATGCAAGCGTTAATTGGGTTGCGATCTGTTTGCAAGAAATCAAACCTTTCCACACATAGAGAGAAAAAACTTTGACAAATATCCGAAATTACCATAAAATTAAAAGACAGACTCAAAAACAGCATCCAAAACGGATCGGCAATCTGCGGGAGCACTTTCCATGCACCTAACCCATCAACAACAAAACGACTATAAAGAACAAGGCTTCGTGGTCGTTCCAAATCTTTTTGACACAGCCACAGTAACGTCAATGCGCGCCCATTATATGAAACGCCGTGCAGAAGGTCCAAAACCCGGCGACTCCGGCGGCACAACCGACCACGCCGATGACCCAAATCACCAATTTCCACGCATGATTAATATGCACAACTGGGACGAACTCACCCAAGAATGGGCAGCGGATACGAACCTGCTTGCTGTTACTGAACAACTGATTGACGATACGCCGGTGCTATTACAAACAATGATCTACTTCAAACCGCCCGGTGCACGCGGTCAGGCACTACACCAAGATGAACAGTATATCACGATAGATCCCCTCATCGGCGTTTGGGTCGCATTGGATACATCCGACGACGCTGTTGGACGCATGGTGCTAATTCCACGGTCCCATCAGGACGGTCTGTTTCGTGTTGAAGCGGCGGATACCGCTATTTCGTTCACAGGTGTACAAGCCGTTAAACCGGAAAACGCTGAAGAATTGGGCATCGATATGTCACCCGGTGACGCGCTTTTCTTTGATGGAAAGGTTATCCACGGCTCCTATATGAACAAGACGCATGACCGATGGCGGCGGAGTTTTATATGTCATTACAAAGGCGAAAATTCACAACAGTTCCAACCAGCCGAAGGCACACACGTCTCACATCTGAAAAAATAGTCTGTTCATGCTGAAATCCTAAACGATTTCACGGTGTTAGAAAAAATTAGGACTTACGCAGCCCCCACTGCAGGTGGGGTTTCAAACCCCACCTGCAGTGCGTAATACATCTGTTATCATAGAAAAATGCGTAAGTCCTGAATAAAAAATTGGAGGATCCGGATTGTTAAAAGTATCAAAGTTTGGCGGGAGTTCCCTCGCATCAGCGGAGCAAGTGCGCCAAGTTTGCGACATCATCACCGCTGACCCGGGACGCCGCCTCATCGTCGTCTCCGCACCCGGAAAACGGCACAGCCAAGACATCAAAGTGACCGATCTGCTTATTGCCGCGGCATCACAACGCCTCGCTGGAAAACTGGGTGCCTCGGAATGCGCTGAAGTCATCGAACGTTACCGAAGGATCGCTTCTGAATTAGAACTCCCTGCGGAAGTCATTGAACCCATTGCCCGCGACCTAACAGAGCGCCTGGAGAACAGCACAACAGATGCTGACCTCTATATGGACACAATGAAAGCAGGCGGTGAAGACAACTGCGCACGTCTCATCGCACAAGTGCTGCAGGCACGCGGTGTAGACGCAAACTACGTGAATCCGAAGGACGCGGGTTTATTGCTTTCCGATGAACCCGGTAACGCTCAAGTCTTACCAGAAGCGTATAATCGCCTGCGGACGCTCCGAGAACGTCCGGGTATTACTATCTTCCCCGGTTTCTTTGGTTACTCGAAGCAAGGCAATATTGTCACCTTTTCACGCGGTGGTTCAGACATCACAGGTGCTATCCTTGCAAGTGCTGTCCGGGCGGAGGTGTATGAGAACTTTACTGATGTTGATTCTGTATTCGCAGCGAATCCGTCTATCGTCAAAGACCCGGCACCGATTACCGAGTTAACCTACCGTGAGATGCGCGAACTCTCTTACGCAGGGTTTTCCGTATTCCACGATGAAGCACTTGAACCCGTCTATCGTGCACATGTGCCAGTTAACATCCGCAACACGAACAATCCAAAAGCAGATGGAACGCTGATCGTACCAAACCGTAAATCAACAGACATCCCGGTTGTCGGTATCGCTGCAATGGAAAACGTCTGCTGTATATATCTTAGCAAATACCTTATGAACCGTCAAATCGGGTTCGGACGACGGTTATTGCAGATACTGGAAGCCGAAGAAATTTCATTTGAACATGTGCCGTCTGGTATAGACAACATGTCCGTCATTATCCGCGAAGAGAATCTTTCAGCACAGAAAGAAAAGAGAATCGTCGAACAGATTCGACAAACGCTTGCGCCTGAAGATATTTTTGTGGAGCGCGGGTTGGCTCTCATCATGGTTGTCGGTGAAGGTATGCGCCACACTGTCGGCATCGCCTCCCGCGCCACAAGGGCATTAGCCGGTGCCAGCGTGAACATCGAAATGATTAATCAAGGTTCCAACGAAGTCAGCATGATGTTCGGCATAAAATCCGAAGATATGGAGACTGCTGTTCAAGCCCTCTATGTTGAATTTTTTGGCTAAAGGAAAACAACATTATGGAGATAACCGTTCAACCGAAAGAATTAAAAGCAGGAAAACTGACAGATGCCCATGTGGAACAAGCCGTCAAAGCGATTCGCGTCGACGGCTACGTGGTCTTAGAAAACGTCGTTAGCCATGAGCACTTGGATATCCTACGCGAACGGATGGATGCCGACTCGCAGATCCTCATTAAAGCCGAGAAATGGGGCGGTGCCGGTAGACTTAAGGGACACCTCCAGCAAGGACCACCGCCTTTCGCGCCATATATCTTTAAAGACATCGTCGCGAACCCTTATGTGATACAAGTAACGAAAGAACTTCTCGGTCCCGGCCTCTATAACAACTTTTACAACGGCAATACGAACTGCCCCGGTAGCACAACCCAACCGCTCCACAGAGACGGTGCCCATCTGTGGCCAGATCAGGAGGTCGCACACCCAACAACAGAGGTCGTCGTTAACATTTCACCGCAGGATACAGTGGAGGAGAACGGCAGTGTTGAACTCTGGCCAGGCTCACATTTGGTCGTCAGTGGGCGCGGCATAGAGGCAGAAGAAGAGGAGGCACGCCGTAAAATCAAGCCACCCATCCGTGGAAATGCGAAGAAGGGAAGCATCCTGATTCGAGACATGCGACTCTGGCACCGAGGTGTCCCCAACCCGTCCGACAAGCCTCGCCACATGATCGCAATGATTCACCGCGTCTCTTGGCTCGGATCCAACCGTAAACTGAAGTATAAAACTGGATGCGAAGCCGCCTTTGAAAATAGCGACCTTGACCATAATGCTGAGTTCCTTGACTTCGTTGATCGGAAAATAGACGATTACGATTACCTCTTCAACCCGCGCTTCTAAATGTAGGCAGTGGTGTTAAGTTCACGACGGAGGTTCCCCATGAGCACCCAAAACAATTGGCTCCCCGCAGCCCCTGACCTTGAAACGGTTTGTAAAACATACAACGACCCGATTTACGCGCTCTCTCAAGCCGAAGTGCCAGCTATCATTCTCCGAAACGCTTATTCACCGACACAGTGCCAAGGGCTTATCAATCGATTCGCAAATATGGGCTTGATGCGCGACGAAGCGGACATCAATTCCGCTGACAAACGCACCCGTATTGACATCGGGACCAGTCTCGGTAACCGCGGCAGTGATAAGTCCAAATTTTTGGCACACGCTGAGGCGACAGAACATCTCTTTAAATTCCTATTTGACGGATTTGAGAACCCTGTCAATCTCATCTACGATTCACTTGCTGCACTTGCCCCAGGCAAAGAAGTAAAAACCGCGCGTGAACCTGATGGTGCGTGTTACGGGCCCGCCATTTTCAGAGTCCATTACGAAACGCATAGCTATAAGCCACACATTGATCACGTCAAGTACCGCGAACAACGCACTAATTATGA
Source organism: Candidatus Poribacteria bacterium (assembly GCA_022819945.1). Lineage (GTDB taxonomy): Bacteria > Poribacteria > WGA-4E > WGA-4E > WGA-3G > WGA-3G. The sequence goes on along the minus strand of JAJEGI010000120.1, from coordinate 6,408 downwards.
AGTCTACCGCTTTGAACACCAGTTTGCGGGGGTGTTATGTGTCCAAAACGCTGACGAAAAAGGAAAAGGCACGCAAGCCATCCTCCATCGGTGCCTCTGGTCCGAGGAAATCCAACCCTATATCGCTGAGGAAACCTTTGACAGGTACGCCGCCGAAAATGGAATAGAGAACTATCAGGTCGATCTGCAGCAAGGGGATCTCTACTTCTTCAACACCCGGTGTATCCATGAAGTACCACCCGTTCAAGGCACGCGCGCTCGAATCGTCCTGGCGGTTTTTATCGGATATTCGCCTGACGATGCCGAAGTGTTCGTCTGGTCCTGAATCCACTTCAACCCAAAGTTAATACCACACAATTTTTCGTGGCGCACCCAAAAATAGTCTATAATCTGTACGTAAATGGACTACATCAGCCAAACACAGGAGAATTTATATCCCATAATGAAAAAAATACTATTTTCGTCTTTTTTGACGCTATCTATCTTTTTAAGCACATACTCACTGAACAGTTTCGCTCAAGAGCCTTCAGCATTCAATTTACCACAAGGTGCCAAAGCGCGACTCGGTAAGGGATGGATCAGCGAACTAAAGTATTCGCCAGATGGCACGCGTTTAGCGGTCGCAACCTCTATCGGTATTTGGCTCTATAATGCACAGACTTATGAGGCAGTCGCGCTGTTCACAGAGCATACGCACGGTGCCAGCAGCATAGCGTTCAGCCCTGATAATACCATGATCGCAAGTGGTAATTGGGACGGCACCGTCCATTTGTGGAACGCTACCACAGGTGAACATCAACGGACACTGACGGAGCATAGCGATGCTGTTTATTGCGTCGCTTTTAGTACGGATAATCTGACACTTGCAAGTGGAAGTGCTGATGGTATTATTCACTCATGGAACGCTACCACAGGTGAACATCAGCAGACATTCTCAGGACACACGGATGCCGTCTTTAGTATCGCTTTCAATGCAACTGGCGGAACACTTGCCAGCGGTAGTGGGGACGGCACCATCCGTCTGTGGAACGTCACCTCCGGAGAACAACAACGGATATTAACAGGGCATACGGACGCTGTCTATAGTGTCACTTTTAATCCCACTGGCGGGAACCTTGCAAGCGGGAGCAGAGATGGCACCATTCGCTTATGGAACGCTACTTTTGGCGTACTTCAACGGGCACTGACTGGACATACAGGGGCCGTTTTAAGCATCGCATTCAGCCCAGATGGGAACACGCTTGCGAGTGGAAGTGCTGATACCACGATCCGTTTGTGGAATACAACTTCCGGACAGCACCAGCAGACACTCACTGGACATACGAGGGCTATTCTGAGCATTGCATTTAACTTGAGCGGTGGGACACTCGCGAGCACCAGTGCAGATGGAACAATCCTCCTGCGGGATGCCGTCTTTGGCGGTGTCAGACAAACACTCACAGGATATACGGATTATGTCAGTAGTCTTGCGTTTAGTATGGATGGAGAAACGATTGCGAGTGGGAGCGCGGACGGCACAGTGCATCTATGGGATGCTACTTCCGGTGTATCTCAGCACAGCCTGACTGGACATACCGATTGGGTCGGGAACGTCGCCTTCAGCCCTAATGACGCTACACTCGCAAGTGGAAGTGACGATGGCACTATTCGCCTATGGGATGCTGCCTCCGGGCAACACCGGCATACACTTACTGGACATGTGGATGTTGTCAGAGATATTACGTTCAGTCCAGATGGTAGCATGCTCGTCAGTGCAAGTTTAGATGGCACCATCCGCCTATGGAACGCTGCCACAGGTGAACACCAGCAGACACTGATTGGGCAGCCAGAGAGTATCTTGAGCGTCACATTCAGCCCAGATGGTGCTACACTCGCAAGCGGCAGTACGGATGGGAGCATTTATCTATGGGATGTTGCCTCCCGGCAGCATCAGCAGACACTCACTGGACATACCGATTATGTCAGGGACCTTGCGTTCAGCCCAGATGGTGTTATACTTGCGAGTGGAAGTGACGACGGCACGATCCGCCTATGGGATGCCGCTTTCGGCGAGCATCAGCAGACACTCACTGGACATACCGATTATGTCTTTAACATCGCATTCAGTCCCGATGGGAATACGCTCGCAAGTGGGAGTTTAGATGACACCATCGGTCTATGGGATACTGTCTCTGGGGAACAGATTCAGACACTCACTGGACACACGAGCGGTATCCTAAGCGTCGCATTCAGCCCGGATGGAAACACACTCGCAAGTGGAAGTTTAGACGGTACAATGCTCCTGTGGAACTTTACGCCACCAACCAATATGTATGCAACCGTGAGTTTTTCGCCATCTCCAGTACAATCACCCGCAATCGGCGAGCAATTAACATTTTCTCTTAGTATTGCAGACGGAAGTGCTGTGGCAGGTTATCAACTAACCGTCCGGTTTGATCCCTCTGCCCTCCGTTATCTCGAAAGTACGAATGGTGACTACCTCCTATCGGACGCGTTTGCAATACCTGTTCTTACGACAGAAAACAGAGTGACACTCGCGGCGACATCTCTGGCTGGCGAAGCCAGCGGCTCTGGAACACTCGCCACTCTTACCTTTGAGGTTATCGCGCCTAAAGCATCGACGCTAACGTTATCTGGTGTCCTTCTCACTGATAGCGCAAGTCGAATTTCGTACGCGCGCGTTAAAACCGGACAAATAACCGAACCGATGCTCTTAGCAGGCGATGTGGATGGCAATGGTGCCGTAAACGTCCAAGACTTGGTAATCGTTGCCGCAAACTTTTCACAGACAGGTGAAAATTTAGCAGATGTCAACGGAGATGGGATTGTCAATATCGTTGATCTCACTTTGGTTGCCGGGGCAATAACCAACACCGCAGGAGCACCCGCAGTGTGGAAACATGACGCGAAAGTGGCACTCACAAGAACAGACCTACAACAGTGGATTCGTGAAGCACAACAGGTCGGACTTACAGACCCAACCTTCCAACGTGGCATTTTGGTGCTGCAGCAACTCCTTGCAGCGTTGACGCCCCAAGAGACCGCACTGCTCCCAAACTATCCAAATCCATTCAACCCAGAGACATGGATACCTTATCAATTGGCAGCACCTGCGGATGTCACGCTTACTATCCATGCAGCAGATGGAAAACGGGTGTGGACTTTAGCACTCGGACATCAACCTGCGGGTATCTATCACGATCCGAACCGCGCAGCGTATTGGAATGGCAAAAACGAACTCGGTGAGTCTGTCGCAAGTGGCGTATATTTCTATACGTTAACAGCTGGAGATTTCAACGCAACACGAAAGATGCTGGTACGGAAGTAACTTATTCGTCTATTGGGCAGGTCTTCGTGCCTGTCCTTTTCTTTTTTAATCTCCGCAACCGCCATTCGGGAAACTTACTGACAGCCGACAGTCGATGGCTGACGGTTAAAAACTACACATTGCATCTATTTCATGTCCGTGATACGATAACGCATATAGAAAGCGTTATCTATTGGAGGATAGAATTTATGAACCGTGTCCGAATAGGTGTTATTGGGTGTGGCGCAATCGCGCAGGTACATCATCTCCCCAATCTTACCGCACTCCATCGTGAATTTGAGGTGCCAATCGTTTGTGATCTTTCTCACGGTGCTGCACAAACAGTCGCAAAGCGATTTCATGTTCCCCAATTTGTGACAGATTATACTGAATTGTTAGCGTCAGATGTGGATGCCGTTCTACTCTGCCACGGTGATCCAAAGACGGAGGTTGCACTCGCTGCATTTGAAGCGGGGAAGCACGTCTTTATTGAGAAACCGGTCTGTTTCTCACTCCAAGAAATGGATGCGATGCTAACCGTCCAGCGTAAAGCCGGCACCGTCGCGCAAGCCGGTTATATGAAGGTGCATGATCCCGCTTTCCAACTCGCCAAACGCGAGGTTGACACAATGGAAAGTTACCGCTTCGTTCAAATCAACCATCTGCATCCGAATAACAGTTTACACCTGAGTCAATTTGATGTCCAACGGTTCAACGATGTACCACAAGACGCTTTTAAGCCAGCGAGTACCGCTCGTGAAAAAGCACAGACGGAAGCCATCGGTGCTATCCTATCACAAGTGAGCCGCGAAAGCGACATCTACAACAAAGCAGCACGGGTGTTCTATCTGCTTGCTGGCAGCATGATTCACGACATCTACAGTCTGCGCGTCATGCTCGGTTCGCCGAGTGAGGTGGTGAGCGCGGAGGTCTGGTCCGAAGGGCGCGGCGTGACGATCGTGTTTGGCTATCCGAATGGCGCGCGCTGCGTCGCAACCTGGGTAGACCTACCGGATCTGTGGGACTTTAAAGAGACGTTGGAGATTTACGGCGATAACAAACGGGTACTCGTCTCCTATCCGACCGGTTTTTCGCGCGGTATCCTATCAGAAGTGACGATACACGGGATAGACGCAGACGGCACGACCTATAGTAAAACACCGGCCGTTGAGTGGGAGAGCGCGTTTGTTCGCGAATTGCGGCATTTCCATGCATGCATAACGGAAGGTGAAACGTGCTACACTTCACTGACATCTGCCAGAAATGATATCGCGCTGATTATTGATATTGTGAAGTGTTATGTGCAACGGGAAACAGTTGTGTGTGGAAATGGGTAGAAACAGGTAGTAGTGGAAAAATAAAAAGTCTGGGCAAGTATGAAAACCTGCCCAGACGAATTGAAAGTAAAACAGACACAAGGATCTGCCCTTACCGTTGGGTTTGGAATTATTCCAATACCACAGGTGCCTCTTCTTCGATTACCACCGGTTCTGCAGGTTCCATTGGTTCCCCAATTTCCTCTGCCATTTCTGGCACCGGCGGTGTGAAGATAAGGAAAGCATCTTTGAAACCTACCACAATAAACCCGTCGATACTGATTTTGACTTCAATGGGTGGTGGCGGTCCGAAAAACGCTGGCGGTGGTGGTAACATATCTAAGGGTGGTAAACCGTCAGGCGGTAATAAGTCTGGTGGTATTTCGCCATCTTCAGGCATCTCACCGTCCTCGGGCATTTCGCCATCTTCAGGCATCTCACCGTCTTCAGGTAAGGGTAAGCCTTCAGGGGGGATCAGTCCTTCTGGCGGTGCTGGAGGTGGTTCAGGTGGAAAGAACGCTTCTGGGGGTAACAATGTCTCAAGCGTTATTGTGATTTCACCTGGGTCTGTCTGCTCATCTTCCATCTTTTTGATGAGTTCGTCCAAGTTCTCAGGCAGCGGTTTTGGTGCTTCCGGAGGTCCAAATGGATTGAAACCGGGTGGGAAGAACGGATCAGGAGGTCCGAACGGATTCGCTGAGGCAACTGTGAGTAGCGCAGGTCCGACCGGGAAAAACTCAGGCACTTCAATCGTGACATCTCTCTGAATCGTCCGCTCTTCATCTGCTGCACTCCAGTGTGGAAGTAGCACGACAGAAACCGTGAGGTCTTTACCAGGGCTGATCCCCTCTTCAGGAATAATCACCTCATGGAGTTCCGCTAACATAATTTGCGGTTTGTCATGGATGGAAATTGATACATCCGCCAGTGTTGCTTGTCCAGCACTGTTTGAGAGTGTGTCTGTGAAAGAAAGGACAATCCGCTCAATGTTCAATAGCACATCAATAAACGGTGCCGGAGATGTACTCCGAAATGATTCTGTGTAGACAGTTTCTGTCTCTTTGAATTTGAGCGTGACAGTCCCATCCACTGTAGCAGAACTTATCTCTTGACGGATGGAATCCATCGTAACAGCTGCAATAATCGGTAAGAATGATTCCATACCGTACGCTAACTTGTGATTCTTTTCTACCACAGGACCGTTGCCAGCTTGATAAGCGATCTTCACCGGAATCATTGACGGCACTTCACTAAGCACACCCACAACTGCGGGGCTGAGATCCTTGGTGATTGTCCCGATTGGATTTCCGTAGGCGGATGAAGATTTGTACGGTATCTGTAGATTGGAAACGATACCGTTGGTGACGGCTCTATAAACAGGTAATGCCGACTTGCCAGCACCAATCATCGGATGTCCGAACGCTACAAATGTACCGTCGTCGTAGACCTGTGTCACTGTTCCGAAACCGATAGAATTGACAACATCACCTGTTGATACTGCAACACCAATCATATCACCAGCAGCGAGTCTTGTTGTCGTCGTCGGTGGCGCTGCGGGAGCATCACCAATATCGGCAAACAATTGGACAAAGTCGAAGTGAGAGTCTTCCAGATGTGATGAAAGTTGTTCCAGCCTGTGCGGTTGTATGCCAGAGATCGTAAGAGGCGTTTTCACCGGCGTATATGCCGCTTGGATACCACCAGGTGCCGCTGCAGCACGTTCCGCCTCAAACATCTCGCCAAATGTTTGGTGGGTAATTGCGTCTTCCATCGCATCAATGGATG
>JAJEGI010000104.1 GCA_022819945.1 Candidatus Poribacteria bacterium | reverse complement strand
TTCCAAGTCAATGTTGTTTCTGCCTTGATTGCGTATCAGCTTTTGGAGACCAAGCCCTCGGTGAATCTCTCTGAACTTCAGGGAAGCAGCGACTTACCCGTGATTTTCTAACAGATAAACTTTTTTCAAACTCACGTTAGGAAACACTCTTATGAAACGGCACCATATTGTTGGTATTATCGTTGGAATAGTTGGGATAGGTTTGACTGTACGCCATGTTCTATCGGCAGGTGTCATTGAGGCACTCATAACGTTCACTATGTTCTCTATTTTAACCGTTACAACCTTTTTTCAGGATAGATTGTCACAACATCTAAGATGGGACCACCGGATATGGCCATTCTGTATATGTGTTATTGTAGTCTGCCTCATGTTGCTTGAACTGCTTTCTTATCTTCTCTAAAGCAGCAAAACCACCGTCATTTAGAATATAAAATGGATACAGCAGCCCAATTACTCAATATGAATATCGGCGGAATCGAGATGCGGAATCCCGTTATGACGGCATCCGGCACGTTCGGCTACGGCTCTGAATATGCGGATTTCGTGGATTTGAACCGACTCGGTGCGGTCGTTGTTAAGGGTGTTACGAGCGTGCCGTGGCCCGGCAATCCGATGCAGCGCATCATGGAAACCCCCTCCGGTATGCTCAATGCAATCGGACTCCAAAATGTCGGCGTGGAGGGGTTTATTTTGGAGAAACTGCCGTACCTACGCGATTTTGATGTCCCGGTGATTGTCAACGTCTGTGGCAAAACCGTTGAAGAATATCTGACAGTCGTTGAGAAATTAAACACAGCAGATGGGGTTGCGGGTGTAGAGCTCAATATCTCCTGTCCAAACTTGGATTGTGGCGGTATGAGCTTCGGTGTTGACGCGACGTTGGCATACGAACTCGTCAAAGCAGTTCGAGCGATAACACACCTACCCCTATTGGTAAAACTATCCCCGAACGTCACAGATATTACTGAAATCGCACGCGCCGTTGAGGATGCGGGTACGGACGCGCTCTCTGCAATCAATACGCTTCTCGGTATGGCGATTGATGCGGAAACGCGGAGACCCGAACTCGCAAACGTCACAGGCGGACTCTCCGGTCCTGCGATAAAGCCTGTGGCACTTCGATTGGTTTGGGAGGTCTACAAAAGCGTCTCTATTCCGATTGTCGGGATGGGCGGCATTATGACTGCGACAGACGCTATAGAATTTTTGATCGCTGGTGCATCTGCTGTGGCGATTGGGACAGCAAATTTCGTCAATCCACAAGCATCTATGGAAGTGATTAAAGGTATCCACGCCTATCTCAAAGAAGCAGATATGAAATCAGTTGAAGAATTGGTCGGGAGTCTGAAGATCGACTCATAATTATTGTGAAAAGGTTATATTTTTTTAGGCATAAGGCGCAGGCATAGCACGCGCGCCGGGGAGGAAAATGCGGCATCTGGTAACACTCGACGATTTGTCGAATTTTGAAATTGAACAGATTTTTCGACTTGCATCAGGCATGCAGTCGCAACAGGAGACGTGGGCAGGGATCTGCCGCGGTAAATTGCTCGCAACGCTTTTCTATGAACCGAGCACACGCACGCGACTCTCTTTTGAGAGTGCTATGGAACGGCTCAACGGTAGAACGCTCGGTTTCTCTGATCCGAGTGCAACCTCTACTGCTAAAGGCGAAACACTTGCCGATACCGCACGGATGGTAACGAATTACGCCGACCTCATTGTCGTGCGACACAACTGGGCGGGTTCGGCGCGTGTCATTGCACAGCACGCACATGTCCCTGTCATCAACGGTGGTGACGGTAGCCACACACATCCGACACAGGCACTTGCCGATCTCTATACGATTATGCGCCGGAAATCTGAGATACAGGGGTTAACTGTCGGTATTTGCGGAGATCTTCAGTTTGGAAGGGCAGCACACTCTTTCGCGCTTGCGGTCGCGCGATTCGGTGGGAACCTAATTCACATCGCGCCGAAACCGCTGCAGATGCCGCCTTGGGTGCTTGCCCAACTCGAACAGTGCTATGGGCAGATACCCCTTGAGGCGGAAAGCGTCACAGAGGTGATTGATAGATTAGATGTTATCTACGTCAATCGGCTTCAGGAGGAGCGACTGCCACCGAATATGGATGCCGCTACTGTACGTGGGAGCTATCTGTTGAACGCAGCCGTCATGAAGCACGCCAAACCTGACGCGATGATTATGCATCCGCTCCCGCGCGTCAACGAACTCGCCTACGAGTTAGACGACGACCCGCGTGCCGCTTATTTCGAGCAATCTGCGAACGCAGTGCCGGTCCGGATGGCACTGATTGCCAGTCTGATGGGATTGGAACAACTCATCTTGACACAACCGCCAGAACGAGATGTTGCTGCTTCTACACGTACATGTGAAAACTCAAATTGCGTTACGAACCATGAAACCTACTTAACTTTGGAGCGCGAAAGGCTCAAGAGTAATGTCAGATTGGACGCTTGCGCGTATTGTGGAAACCTATTTTCGTGAGGCAATCACATTCAGTTCATAGTGTTTTAAACAAACAAGAACACGGTTCACTTGAGAGTCCCCGTTAACTTCAAAATCAGATCCTCGCGACGCTCCCCGACCTTGAGCACAAAATCCTCCGATGTTGCGCAAAGTCCATTATATTCGACTGACACTCTATAGCCGGTCGCCCTGTTTTCATCTACGTATTGCACAAAATATCCCTGAGCATCGGTCTGCCTTGACCCTTGGACACCTCCAACAACATTACCGCTATGCAAATCGAATGTTCTTATGTTGATGTCAACCGTTTTGTTTGCCAAGGGGGTGCCATCCGTCAAAACGATTTTCGCTCGAATCCGCATCCGGAGTCGAACCGTGACCGCTACGTTTTCGATTCGCGCGCCCGGCGCGATAAAAAAGAGGTCCTGAGTGCAAGGGTCAGGGGATAGGTCTTTTGGATAGTAAGTAGAAACCCCAATTTTAAAGGAAAGGAGTTGATGTTCGAGTTCAAGGGGCAGACCATCCTGATACTCAGGAACTAACATAAGATGAGCCTGTCCGGGATAGATACCCGTGATAGAGAAATGACCTGTATCAGTGGTTTTCGCCTCGTAAACCGCTATATCGGTCCCATCATCATCAACGTCGCAGGGCATAATGACTAACGCAAGTCCGGCAACCGGATTTCCAGTTTCATCAACAACGCGCCCTGAAAAACTTGCCCTGTCGATTTCCATAGTTTCACCACATCCCAGCAAGACAGAAACCGCAATCACAAGCGGAATTACCACTATTTTATGCAGAAGGTTTCGGTAATTCAAAGCTTCACGTCTCCTTCTTATGCAGAAGAGGTAATGTGTGAGCAAGCAAAGGAAATTGAATATCTCTGCAAACTTTGTGGTGATAACTGAACAAATTAATTGAAATTGTACAGGAGAGATGAATATTGAACGAAACAACTACGGATCCAATATTATAGTAAAACCCGTAATTACCTATACACTCACAAAATGGCGAGGATACTAGGGGAAACACCCAAGCAAAAACTCCCTCGCCAGCGATGGTAGGGTGTCTGTTCCCTGATGAACTGTAAACTTACTTTCGGATTTTACTATATCATTTCTGTTCGGCAGCGGAACTGTTAGATACATCTGCTTTTTCAAGGATCGCATATCGGGTTGTACGCCAGAGTAAGTCGCCGGGACCGACAGCGTGCCATTGTCCATTTACAAACGTCATGACAGCATTGTCTTTCTCTTCTGGTGAGAGAGTGCTGCGCGGGAAACTGTGCTTGGCACCCCAATTCGTATAAGTAACCGGTTCGTCGTTCTGCCAGACCCATTTGCCTTCTTTTTCCGCATCGCTGAGTCCGATCCAATACAGATGATTCCCAAAAAATCCTAAAAGCCACTCCTGCTCTGCTTTATCGTTAATAGCAACGAGATGTGCCCCTTCAGCAGCGGCAATATCTCGTGCATCTTCCAGACCTTTGCACGGCATCTTTATGTAACCATGTCCATTTGCGGGGTTTACAGCCCATACACCTATCTCCGAAAGGGACCGCATCTGCTTAACAGGGGTATGTGCTCTTTCGAGAATTGCCCCTCCGCGAAAAGGGGTGTGTTCATCGCCAACTGCCCGCCATCCGCCGCCAAAGTAAGAGATAGCGTAATCTTTTATTTCGGTATTGCCCATCCCTTTTAGATGCTCCCTCCAGTTGGTATATGTAACAGGTTCGCCACTGTGCCAAACCCACTGCCCCTCCTCGGCAACATCGCTGAGCCCGATCCAAAAACTATCCAGTTCAAATATCTTCTGTATTTCCTGCAGCCATACGTCTTCTACTTTATCGTTAATGGAAACGAGATAAGCACCTTCTTCAGCGGCGAGGGTCATCGCATCCATTACATCGTGACACCGAACCCTTTTGTAAGCATGTCCATTTATTGGGTTGACAACCCATACCGGCGGTGGCTCAAGAAATGCTTCTAATGTAGCGAAAACTCGACCAGGACGCCATCTGTCTGGTCGCACTGGATTGTCATTCAGGGGCAAAAGAAGATGAACTTGCGGTTGTCCCGCATGCAAAATAAAGGGCGATGTCTTCGCGAGGTGTCCCTGATAGGCAACACCGAACCATATAGAATTCACCATCATTTCCGTCAAGGGTTTCCACAAAGTACCCAGTGGCATCGGTCTGCATTGTACGTCTTGAAAGTCCGCCTCCACGCCCCTCGAACTTTCTGCGTTGTACCAAGACATGTATATCCGCGTTCACAAGCGGTGTCCCGTCAGCGAAGACGACTCGCACTTGAACCTTCGGAGCGTTATCCGTTTGCGCTGTCGTAAGAAAATTAAAAGAGAATACGATAACCCCGGCGAAAACGCCAAGATTTTTTCTGAAACTTTGAAGATTCATGTAGATTCTCCTTTTTTGAATGTTGGATACAGGAAATTCACCTAAGTAGCCGCGATGTATCGGATAAGTTCAAAGTGCTTCAATACGCTGCGTTCAGTGTCGGACACCTAAAGCCATCTACTCATCTTCAGATGCTCCCACGGCAGGCGCGGTAGAAACCAATCCATCTTTTTCAATGATTGCCTCTCGCGTGGCTCGCCAAAAATGGCTGTCGGGACCGACGGACTGCCATTCACCGTCTCGAAATGTAATGACAACATAGTCTTTTTCAGCGTCTGGTAGTGTATCAGGAAAGATCGGTTGGGCTGTCCAGTTCGTATAAGTCACGGGTTCACCACTGTCCCATTGCCATTCTCCCTCTTTTTCCACATCGGTGAGTCCAATCCATGTGGAGTGGCTCCTAAAGATTATCTGAAGCCAATGTTGTTCTTCTTCATTATTGATGGAGACGAGATGCGCGCCTTCCTCAACAGCCTTCAGTTGCGCATCGTGCCAGTCGCTACATTGTATTTTTTTGTAGGCGTGCCCATTCGCGGGGTTAATCACCCACACGCTTTTCGGTGGCTTTGGAGCTTGCGGTGGCAAAGCCGCTCGGACTTTAGGCTGGACTTCAATCTGTTCAACAACAACGTTTTCGGCACCGGTAGGGACTTTACCCTTTTCAACCGGACCCCCGACACCAACTTTCGGATCGGCGGGCAATCCGATGTCTGGTCGGTCGCCGTCAAGTGTTATAACCAGATCCTTGGGTTCTACATCATTTTTAAGTAGGAAGGGTCCTGCACCTCCAGCAAGGCCGGTATATTTCACGGAAAGCGTGTAAAATCCTGGCTCGTTTCGGTATTGCGTGAAGTAACCATCAGCATCGGTAAAGAACTCTGTGCCATAGGTTCCACCACTACTTGGATTATCCTCTTGTCCATGTCGCATGCTGAGGCGTCCGTTGGCGTTGGCAACCGGAGTGCCGTCTGCATAAACAATTCGCGCGTGGATCCGTAACCGCTGCTTGACCGTGATTTTGACGTTTTCAAGTGGCGCGCCGGGCTTCAGTGCAAACGTGAGCCCTTCAAAAAAATGATGCTCCTCCGTGTTAGAGAAGAAGGTAACCTTTCCGACCTGAATAGAGAGAATCTTCTTATCCGATTCAAGTCTACTAAGATGCATCAATTCGGGTGGCATCTGTTCTCCGCGGTGAATTTTCTCTGGGTCAATCTTATCGAATGCATCCAACGCAGCGCTCGGGACAGCATTTAATTGGACGAGTCCGGGTTGGATGTTGGTGGCACTGAAAGTTCCATCTGAGTCGGTCTGCACCCTGGTCGTAGTGCGAGGCATTCCGGGCCCTTCCATACCCTCAGGCGGTCTTTGAAATTGAAATGGAAACCTACCGTCTGGTTGTAAAATGCCGTCGCGAAGCCGCATCGGTTGAATCATAAATGTGAATTCGGCAACAGGATTCCCTTCTGGATCAACGACTTTACCCGATATTCCACTCGGTGGCTCTATAGGCACCTGCGCCACTCCAACGCCTGTTATGGCGAGCAAAAGTATCAACCCTGATACTGAGAGTTTTTGTAAGGTGTAGAAACAACGCATTTCTATATCTCCTTGTATGTTGATGGATTTAACGCTTTTCGACATCACCTTCCGGCTGAGGTGCGCCAATGATAAGGTTCTCTTTTTCGAGAATCGCCCTTTCAGTCATGCGAGCGATCGGACTTTCGAGACGTGCCATCTGCCACTTTCCTGTCATTCCAACGAGGACAATATAATTTGGGTTCGCATCACTGGCTTGGGTACTCTCTTTTGGTGAGCGCCAGTTTGTATAGGTAACCGGTTCGTTGTTGTCCCAGTGTTGTTTTGCTTCTTCTGAACCGTTGATCAATCCGATCCAATAGTTTTCGTCTTTTCCAAAGACTTCGAGGAGCCATTCCTGTTCTGCTGCGTCGTTGATCGTGACGAGATGAGCGTCTTGAGCGGTCGCTTGCGTCTGTGCCTCCTCACGGGTGTTACAGCGAATCATTTTGTAGGCGTGTCGGTTGTCAGGGTTGATTGCCCACATCCCTTCGCGTTCCCGTTTTCGTGCCGCTTCAAAACGTGCCGGGTCGTGAACACGCGGGGCAGGGGCTACAACGACTCTCTCAGATTGAGGCAGTAGTTCAGACTCACCTTCAAGTTTCAAAACGAGTCCATCAAGCCGCTGTCCTTCCTCAAGCAGAATTTCCTTGGATTCCACGGTTTGTCCGCGGTATGTTACAGCGACAGTATAATAGGCAGCGCCATCATCCACATAGTCTACGAAGTAACCATCGTCATCAAGCATCCTTGTACCACCGCCCCTACCTCTGCCCCTACCATCTTTGTCGCGGTGGCTGACCATGAGGGTAATCGAGGCGTTGCGAAGGGGTGTGCCGTCCGCGGAAAGAACGCGCCCACGAATACGCATCCGGAGCCGAACGGTTATCTCCACGTTTTTAATATCTGCATCCGCCGCAATCGCAAAATTTAAACCGCCAAAATGGTGCTGGCGTTGATCCAAGTAAAAGGCTATTCCCTCAATTTCGATAGAGAGGATCTCGTAATCTGAATTGCGTTCAGGGAACAACGTGAGTCGATTCACCGAAGGTGAGATAATATTGTTGATTGAAAACGCGCCTGTTGCATCTGTCTCGCTGGGTTGGGCTGGTGGAAACATGCCTCGAAATCGCTGATGCCGGTGTCGTGGGGCGTTGCCTGGGAATGAGGGTAGCGCGACAATGAGCCCCTCAACAGGTTGTCCATCTTCATCAATAACCCTACCGGAGAGGCTTGCTGCTTCGATCGGCAGAGAGATCGCAACAAAAAGCGCAACGCTTGGAATAAAAACTAAAAGCAGTGTGAAGTAAGAACATTTCATTGTGAAGGTCTCCTTTTGTCAGTGTAGGTGAAAGGGCTGGCGTGAGTGTATATTACACAATATATCGTAACATTTGTGTGAGTTATTGACAACATTAATCATTTTAAATTACATGAGAAAATAAGAAAATATCTCGCGATTTCAGTTATTTATTAAGGACACAACCCGTAGACAAAAAGGGTGCATAATTTCAGAAAAACCGTCAGCACCTTAATTTTACTCTGATCCGTGTGAACATTACACAAGTATTAATTGTGTTGACAAAATTCACGGCGGATAGTAACATAACCTTCAAAATCATAAAAGTCTGTTTCAAGGTGTAGGCTGCTGCTTGCAAGCCATATTATTTTGAGGAATCTCAATGAAGATAACAAAATTGGAAACATTTCTGGTACAACCGCGCTGGCTCTTCCTAAAAATCCATACCGATGAAGGGTTAGTAGGACTCGGTGAGCCAATTTTAGAAGGACGGGCGAAAACGTGTGCACAAGCCGTTGACGAACTCGCGCCATACCTTATCGGTGAAGATCCGAGGCGCGTCGTCCACCACTGGCAGGCGATGTACCGCCACGCCTTCTATCGCGGCGGTCCCATTCTGACGAGTGCCCTGAGTGGTGTAGAACAAGCACTCTGGGATCTCGCAGGCAAATCGCTCGGTGTGCCTGTCTATCAACTCTTCGGCGGACCGACGCGCGACCGCATCAGACTCTACAAAGGTGGCGGCGATCCAGCCGGTATCAAAGAGTGGATTGACAAAGGGTTTACCGCCTTCAAGACAGGTCCAGCAGGTGGCAGACCCGCACGCATCATTGAAAACAAAGCCTTTATCGACAAAGCCGTAGATCACTTCGCAGCACTCCGCGAAGCCGCAGGCACAGAAGTCGACTTAGCGATCGACTTTCACGGTGCAGTCAGCCCACAAACCGCTAAAGTCCTGATTAAAGCGTTGGAACCCTACCAACCGATGTTCATAGAGGAGCCGATTCAGTGTCAAAATGTGGATACACTCGCCGAAATTGCGCGAAGTACGCATCTTCCTATCGCTACAGGTGAACGGGTTTTCACAAAATGGGGATTCCGTGAAATTTTAGAGAAACAGGCAGCGTCCATCCTCCAACCTGACCTCTGTCACGCTGGCGGAATTAACGAAGTGCGAATTATCGCAGGCATGGCGGAAGCTTACTATGGTGGTATCGCCCCGCATAATCCGCTCGGTCCCATCTCCTTAGCAGCGTGTATCCAGTTAGATGCCTCCATCCCAAACTTTGTGATGCAAGAGCATACCACACTCGGTGAGGGATACCTCAAGAACCCCTTTGTCTTCAAAGACGGATTCGTTGAACTCCCGACCGGTCCTGGACTCGGCATCGAACTCGACGAAGACGCACTCGAAGATAAGATTGACCACGATTGGCAGAACCCAACATCCTATCACCCTGATGACGGCTCCGTTGTCGATTGGTAAAGGAATAGTTATAAGTTGTTGGTTATAAGTTATAAGTTAAGAGGGTTCCGATATCTTTTGCTCACCGTTGGTGCTTCAATTGGGTAACGACCGTTACGAAGGATGATCAAGCATCAGAAATCAGACTTATAACTTATGACTCATAACTTATAGCTCACAAAAACTATGAAATTTATCATGTTCACGAAACATCTGGAAGGTTTAGAAATTCCAGAGATTATCACTGCCTTACAATCGGTAGGTGTCAGTGGTGCGGATCTGTGTGTCCGTCCGGGCTATCCGGTGAACCCAGAAAATGCGACAGAGGCGTTACCCGCCGCCGCTAAGCAACTTGCTGATGCAGGTCTATCCATCCCCCTTATTACAACACCGGGCGATTTCCTTGATCCAACACCAGAAGAGACGCGCCGCGTCTACGCCGCTGCAGGCGAAGCCGGTGTCGAAAATATCAAACTCGGTTATTGGCATTGGCACGCTGAAGACGGTGGCTATTGGGCGCAGGTTGACGCTATCCATAAGCAGTTGGAGGGATTCTCAAAACTCTCTGCGCAATACGGACCTCGGACGTGCATCCATAACCATTCCGGGACTTCCATGGGTCTGAATTCGTGTGCAGTGATGAACCTTGTGAAAGGTTTCGATCCACAACACGTCGGGGTTTTTGCTGATACAGGCCATCTGTCCATTGTCGGTGAACCGATTAATATGGCACTCGATATCGTCAAATCGCATCTTGCGGTTATGGCGTTCAAGGACCTCGCACGTTCACCGGGTATGGGCGGCGGTAGAGTCGTCCGGATGGGGAAAGGGTTCGTTGATTGGGAGACGGCGGTAAAAACGCTACAAACTATCGGATTTTCAGGTCCTGTGAGTTTCCATAGCGAATATAGTGGAGAACCCGTAGACACCGTCATCGACCTCGCCCGTGTAGATGTTCGATTCATTAGAGGATTATTGGAGAAATAAAGGAAGATAAATGTCACAATTTCAGTTAGGATTAAATACCAGCACAATTCGTCCTGCTGGGTTAATGGATAAGATTCGGATCGCTGCCGAAACCGGTTATTCAGCGATTGAATTGTGGAACGACGATTTAACGGCTCACGAGGCACAAGGTGGCTCGCTCGCCGATGTCAAAAGCGCGCTCGACGACTACGGACTTTCGGTGCCTACCGTTATCGCTCTACACGGTTGGCTCAATACGACAGGTTCAGCGCATGCGGAAGCAGTTGAAGAAGCGAAACGGCGGATGGCGCAAGCCGCCGCTGTCGGTTCGACCTACATCATCTCAAGTCCACCGCGTGAAGTCGCAGATCTTCAATTAGGCGGTGAGAACTACCGTGAACTCCTCGAACTTGGACGCGAATTCGGTGTTAAACCCGCTATGGAATTTCTCGGTTTCGTGGACGGTGTTAACCAAGTCAAACATGCATGGGAAGTGATGGAGGGCGCAGACCATCCGGATAGCACGATTGTGCTTGATCCGTTCCATATCTATCGCGGTGGCGGGGAGATAGAGGATATGGAAGGTATCCCCGGCGAGAAAATCGCAGTCTTCCACTTTAACGATGCACCTGCACACCCCGCACGCGCCGAGCAATCGGATGCTGACAGAGTGTATCCCGGTGATGGCATCCTCGACCTCGGACGGATGATCACCATTCTGAAAGACGCAGGATATGAAGGTGTCATCTCACTGGAACTGTTCAACCCAAACTATTGGGAACAAGATCCTACAGAAGTCGCACGCATCGGCTTGGAAAAGACGAAATCCGTTTTGTCTGGTTCTTTGGCGTAAAGTGATATTTTCTGTAAATTTTGATTTTTTGAGGAATAATTTACAAATTTAATTTGACATATTAATCAAAAATTCGTACAATATCCATATTAGGTTTCTATATTTAGTATAAATCATACTAATTGATGACCTAATATGGCTTTTTGTTTAATTCAGTATTTGTCTTGTTAACGATTTACAAGTTGCGCTTGGAATCAGTTATGCCCGAATTAATCAGTTTCGCACCATTTCTAATAATTGCAGCCGTATCCGCCATATTTCTGGTGATTGCTATTGCTAAACGCGCGGTACGTTTGTTAATTTGGATCTCTGTTATTTTCCTTATTTTCACTTGTATTGGTACGGCGAAAGAATCTGATATACTCAATTGGTTTGAGAATCTCTTTAAAACCGTAGAATAAACTTACTTCCATAAAGGAGAACACAGATGAAAACGATCTTAACAAAGGTGACTTACATGGCAATCGGTAGTCTACTGACGGTTATCGGTTACCACAGGTCTCCACATAATTAAAGAAAAAATTCGTTGGTAGCACTTACTTAAAAAAGATAGAACAATATCATTGACTTGTACCACAATCTGATAGCAGTTGGAAAATTGTATTACTATTTTTAAAAGGAGAAAAAATGAATAGAAACTATACACGTATCGCAATAATTATTGTTGTGATATTCACACTCGTTAGCAGTGGCTATTCACTTGCACAGATAAAAACAGAAACAGCGGCCAACTACGATCTTGGCATCGCTGCTTACGAACGTGGACATTACACTGTTGCTCTGTATGACTTTGAGACAAGAGCGAATCAAGGTGATAAAGTCGCACAATTCTGCCTTGCCTATATGCTAAAACATGGGATGGGTGTAAGAGCACCTAAACCGAATGAAGCATTGAAATGGTATGAAAAATCTGCAGAACAAGGATATGCCCCCGCACAAAATAACCTTGGATTCCTATATGTACGCCGTGCTGAAGCTACAAAGTCTCAGGACTTGAAAATGCGAAATCTTAAAAATGCTGAGAAATGGTTTAAACTGGCAGCAGAACAAGGTTATGCCCCTGCACAATTTAACCTATATATTATTTTAGACAAACAAGAGGTCTTGGATTGGTTGGTAAAGGCAGCAAAACAAGGTTATGCCCCTGCACAAAACCAACTCGGTGCTACATACTCTTTGGGATCGTTCCACTTTAATCTCGGTGGTGACATTCCTATAGACCTACAAGCAGCTGCGGAATGGTATGAAAAAGCAGCAGATCAAGGTTATGGCCCTGCTCAAGGTAATCTTGGAACATACTATGAGGCGGGTAAGGGAGTGAAGCAGAATTACGCAAAAGCCTTCAAATTGTATAAAGGTGCTGCAGAACAAGAGTTTGCTGTTGGACAATTCAGTCTTGCCTTATGTTACCATTATGGTATAGGAGTACCTAAGAATTCTGCTGAAGCTTTTAGGTGGTTTTTTTCGGCAGCCGAAAATGGACATGTTGGTGCCCAAAACAATCTCGGTGCAATTTATGCTAAAAGATATGCTAAAAGTCAAAAGGATGAAGATGCCGAAATGAGCGACAGATGGCATTTCCGTTCTGCCCAACAAGGTGATACTCTCGCTCAAAGTAGTTTTGGGACTAGATTTGAAGAGGCATTACATGAAATACCACAAGACAAAGAAGAAGCATACTTTTGGTATAGTTTGGCCCTTCAAAACATAGGTGATTTTGAAAATGCTGAGAATAAGGATGTTGCAATAAGGGTAACTGAGGCGCGCGATAGGATTAGAAAGTCTCTAAAATCCCGACAGATTTCTGAGTTAGAAAAACGAGTTAAGAATTGGAAACCTAAACAACTCCATAGTAGTGGAACAGGCTTCTACATTAGCAAACACTATATTTTGACAAACGCACACGTTGTGATAGACTCTTCTTCAGATAATGAGTTCAACGAGTTCAGGATTCCATATAAACTTGTGGAATTAATTGCCTATGATAAAGACGTTGACTTGGCATTATTGTATGATAAAAAGGGAAATACAGATATGGCAACCTTTAGACCGCAACCAGTTAAATTCGGAGAAAAGGTTTCAATATTTGGTTATCCACAAAGTCACGCTTTGTCCTATAAGGGAAACATTACTGATGGAATTATAAGTGGAACATCATATTTAGTAAACCGTCCGCAACATAAAGATCTCTTTCAATACACTGCACCAGTGCAGCGGGGAAACAGCGGAGGCCCTGTATTTGACGGCGCGGGGAATGTAATAGGGGTTTGCTCAACGGGATATTCATATTATGATAAAGTATTTACTAAAGATCCAAGTATCAGTGGTGATTGGCTTCCTGACATCATAAATCTCGCTCAAAATATCAATTTTGCTATTAAATCCAGTGTGGTCAAAGAGTTCATCTCAAATGTCAAAACTCGTTTGGATCTTGCATTAGACTTTCCGGTTCAGACAGAGTTTCACTTCGGTTTTGATAAAGATGATAATATTCAAGTTCCATCCATTTCACTACCCGAACAACGTGCTCAGGCTGAGAAATTTACGGTGCCAGTGATATGCTATAAGAACAAAGTGGAACCTCCATTGGAAGTCGCGGAAATTCGTATTGAAGAATTGGAACAATACGCTAAATAGTAACTTGTTGTGGAACATTCATAAGATTTCCGTTGTAGAAGACATGAGTTCCAATAGCTTCTAACGAAGATCCCGAATACATTCAATTTCTAATTTATGTACTTTTACAGGACTTACGCAAAGCGCAATAATGCACGTCGCAAATGTAAAGCATTCTCACTGCGAAGCAAAATTTAGTCTCTGCGTGTGGGAAACCAAATTTGGGCGAGTACGCCGTAGAATTGCGCGACTACGAACCGGACTGCTTTTGAGAAACACACGTCCTTCCAAGGTATATCTGTTTGTAGTAAGGCGATTCATCGTCTGTCTGTGTAAGTCCTACTTTTACTTACTCAAATGGAGACAAACAACGTGGATGGTGCCTCTATTTTAGGGCAAAATGTTGAATAGATACACGTGTTTGTATAGGAGATATTGATGATATATTTCTCTAAAGGCAGAAAAGCAATTGTGTTAACTTTGGTCTCTATGTTTTTGTTGGGTGGAATGCAAGGTGTTTGCTATAGCCAAAATGTTACTGGAACTGTCAACGAAGTGATGAGTGCTGCTGAACTGCGAGAAAAAGTGCTGCCTACTGTTGTTTACATTAAAAGTAAGAAAGGTTTTGGAAGCGGGGTTGTAATTAAAACTTCAGAAGATAATACTTTTGTTCTAACGAATGAGCATGTCACGCGTGGTAGTGATGAGGTAAAAGTGTTTTTTCTTGCTTACGATGCAAAACAAAATGAAATCCGTGACAGTGAGTTTTATTTTGGATCGCAGCATGCGGCTACTCTACTCCGACGTTTGGGATACGCCATTGAGGGGCGTGTTGTAGCGGAGGACAAAGCAGCAGACGTAGCAGTAATTGATCTTTATAGTTTTCCAAAGACAATAGAATCGATTCTACTGAAAAACGTTGACTTATATGACCACTTGAAAGTAGGTGATATAGTTCATTTTTTGGGCCATCCGGGGGACCAGGAACTCTTATGGCAGTGGAATTTAGGGCAGTTCCGAGGATACGACGACAGGGGGATGCTCCTTGAAGCCCGGCCATACAAAGGTAATAGTGGAGGACCCGTACTTAACAAAGAGGGTGAATTAATTGGTATCATGAAATCTACTGATGATGTAACGAAGGCATGGGCAGCTCCTTTAGAGCCAATAATTGACTTGGTGAAAGATTTGAAAGAATGGGATATAATCTCAATTGTCAATGAAACCGAGTCCGATGTAGCCTATGAGGTTAACTGGTTAGAAGGTGAGACGTGGGAACGAAATACACTTGAACCAGGACAATGGAAAATCCACAAACAACCCACAAATGCCTATGGAACTTTTCATCCAAAAATTCGATATGTATCAATTGTAAAACAAACGCCTCAAGCACTTGCTGATACAACAGACACTAAGGATATCGAAGAGCAGAACGACGAGAATGGTGAAAACATAGTTGAGAACGAGCATAAGCTGAGATATATAATACGTCGGTTTTTTAGTTCAGACGATACGGATCGTATCAAACCCAAGCTTGATGGTGCCAACTATCGTTTCGTTTCTACAGATACTAAGAACATTGAATTTCAGGAAATGAGACAGACAGTCTGGATTGCAAATTATACCTTAAAAGAGCAGGAATACATAATCAAATGGTCACCGGATAGATTTGACGAAGGTATCTATACTCTTCAACCAGGTAAAGCGAAACCTCACTGGAGCACAAGAAATTTTGTAGGATTATCTGCAAATTATCCCAAAATACGTTACAAATATACGATATTCTATTCTGCTAACCATACATATCGTGGAACCATCGAAAAGTCAATAACAATTACTAAAGAACCGCAATTTTACCCAATTGATGCCAAACCAGATAATTACATTAAAGATCTTAAAGAGATCAAAAATGACATCAAGGATAATATACAGGGATATTACCATTTACATCAGTCGAAAAAAAATGAAGTGCCTGAAATTCACGATGGATTACCAACTCTTGAAGAAGGTAAAAATAAAACTGCTAATGAAGGATTAACCACTCCTGAAAAAGATGAAAATAAAACTGCTAATGAAGGATTAACCACTCCTGAAAAGAAACAATCTAATGAAGGATTAACCACCCCTGAAAAGAAACAAACAGAAACTTCTAAAAAATGGGAAAAATTGATTATTCCAATATGTCTTGGAATAACAGTCATCAGTTTATCTGTAGTCACCGTATTTGCTATTCAATATTTTTATCCCAGAAGACACATTTTTTCAATTAAAAACAACACTGATTCTACTATTGATTTCCACATTTGGACTAAGAAAACTAACTGGCGACCAGGTTCTCTTGAACCAGGAAAATCCCAGATTTATTTGTACCCTGGTTTTTTTAAACAGAAACCAGTGATACACTTTGCGCAAATCGTAAACTATGAAAAAAGAACTACAAGACTAACATTAGAAACGCGGTCTCAACGTTATAGACGAAGTGCTGAGACACAAAACTATCAAGAGGTTGCACGCAAATACAATTTCGCTTACACTGAAACAGATGAAATCGGACTTTTCGATTCAGAAGGGTAACCTAATTATTCAGATTATGATCGTCAATTTTAGTGCAATGGATTGAGAACCCAATATCTCCGGCCAAGAATCAATTCTTTCAGTTAACCCGCCTTTACCATATACAATCCTTGTTTGAAATTCTTATCACTTTACCTTGCAAAATCGTGATTCAGAGAAAAATTAAAATTAAAGAGTTGATTTTTTCAGCGTATATGGTATAATAACACAAAGCATATCTTGCATGTATTCTCATTTTCCTATTAGTTAAGGATTTTAAAAGGAAACTCTGAATGACTTATATTGACGGATTATTGTCGTCGTTGACGCGTGTCAAGAAAGCACGTTCGTTACGCGCATCTTCTTGGGATACGACAGGCAGGAATAACGATGCATGGAACGTTGAACCCGGTGAAACCCGTGTTATCGCAGACATTCAAGGACCGGGGTGTATCAATCATATCTGGATGACCCAGCCGAACGGTTATCGGAACGTACTGATTCGGATGTATTGGGACAATGAAGAACATCCGAGTGTCCTCTGTCCATTAGGCGACTTCTTTGGACTCGGCAATGAGATCGTTAACTCTTACGACTCCATCCCGTTCTCCGCCTCCACGCACCAAAACAACACCTTCAATACAGGCTGCGCGCTCAACTGTTACTTACAAATGCCCTTTAACCGCAGTGCGAGGATTGAACTCGTTAACGAAGGCGATACAACCCACCGTCAATACTTCTATGTTGATTATGAGCTGTACCCCGAACCACATGGTGAGGATATCGCCTATTTCCATGCCCAATTCCATCGCGAAAACCCGTGTGACGGATGGGGACATGAAATCACTGTAAATACCCCTGAAGCCAATATCATCAATGCTGAACGGCTTGCTTGGGACAACAATTATCTGCTCCTCTCCGCCGAAGGCAGAGGTCACTATATCGGTTGTAATCTCTCGGTTACGAATTTCCAAGGCACCTGGTGGGGGGAAGGCGATGATATGATCTGGGTGGACGGTTATAAATGGCCCCCCGATTTGCACGGCACCGGTTCAGAGGATTACCTCAACCAAGCGTGGGGGATGCAACAGAACGCTTTTGCGCACAACGGATCTTCTATTCACGAAAATAATACCGACGGCTACCAGACCTCTTATGTCTATCACATCGAAAACCCCATCCGTTTTGAAAAGGAAATTCGGGTCACGATAGAACACGGACACGGCAATCATCTCAGCAATGAGACATCTTCTGTCGCCTATTGGTATCAAATTGAACCGCATGCCCCCTTCGGCATTTTACCCGTCGCACAACGCAAGCCCGTGTTGAAGGATGAATCTGGCGCGTGGCAGATTGAAGCGTCTGCACAAACACCATCAGCGGAACTCGTGCTCAATGATGAGATGAAGCAGATGAAACAGAAATGGAGCCGGTCGTAAACCAAAACACTTAGCCTGAAACGAAGTAGAAGGGTTTTTGCAATGTAATACAAGGAATGGATTTAGTCTATTCCCAGACTAAATCCGGTGTTTCTTCAGATATACGGAAAGGCACATTAAATACTCAACCCAACTTATCGAACCGCAAGGAATAATTAAAAAATGCTCACCGGTTTTCAACAGTTTTTAGCCGCCTGCATCGGACACATAGCGGAAGAGACGGATCAACCCGACGATGCACAGCGCGATGACGAACCCCAAACGGAATCGGAAATCACAACGGATGATAATTCCGTAGATGATACCGAACCTACAGATACCCCGGTTTCCGAACACGCGGAAACGCCGGAAGACGATGCACCCTCCCCATTAGAAGAAGCACCCTCAACAGATGACGCGCCTGCTGTTCCGGTAGACGAGCGTGTCGAAACGCATACCGATAGTGATTCAGCACCGGTAGATGAAACCGCCGAAGCAGACGCGGACGACGCATCTGGTGAATCAAACGTAGAAGATTCCACCGCTGACGAGATTTCTGATGCCGCGCCTTCGGATAGTGACGATCCCTCTGAACCATCAGAGAATGCTGACGTAATTCCGCAAGAGGACGCGGACCCCGAAACACCCGAAACAGAGGTTACTTCGTCTGAACAAGAGACTGAAGACCCCGTAGCAGACAGTCCACAGGTTGCCGATAGCGAAATTACAGAAACCGAAACGCAAGAAACAGACAAAAGCGATGACACCGAAGCGGAGCCTGAACGTCCACCATTAGAGCTTGGGATTGTTGAAGAGGTTTACGATTTTGTGGAGATGTTTGACCAAAGCACTGTTTCTGGCACAGAACAAGCATCCGCAAGTGGAACAGATTGCGCCGGTGGTGTTACAAAACCAGCCATTTTTGAACATCCAACATCCACAGAAACCGCTAAAATTGACTATACCGTCTCACTTCCGGATGTTGATGACCAGGAGAAGCTTTTCCTACATTTTTCTATCGGCTTACGGGATGGGATTGTGTTTGACGATGAGGCACGACAGCCCGGGGGCGTAAAATTCGGCATCGAAATTTTCGATCTTCATAATAATGCGGATTTGGAAGTTACAGCAGACAGATGTTTTGAAGCAGTGTCAACGGAGTGTTGCTGGCAGGAAAATGGCATTGAACTGACGCACTACGCTGGTAGAGAAATCGTTGTGTCATTTTTGACAGAATGCAATATAGCAGGTAATAGCAACTACGCTTGGGCATTGTGGGGCAAACCCCAGTTACGAAAACTCAAACAATCTGCTCTTCGGAAAAGGAAACGAGATTCAGAACCAGAACTCCGATGCGGCATTGCGGTTTTACACTATAGTGATAAAAGAACACAACTTTTCGAGTTCAACCAACCGACGTCAACAGCAGTTTCCACGCTGGCGGATATTTGCATTGAATCCGTAGCATCAGAAGAATCTCCCATAAAACTATCACTCTACACAGCCGTACCGAAATTGGAAATTGTAAGTGTTGGGACGACAGCCGCGATTGTCGCCGCGGGTGAAGACTTTGAAGTCCAATGTACCTTGCGGAATACCGGTACTGCCCCACTCGGTAAGGCAGACGAGGTTCGCCTCTCTATCAACGGTGTGAAGTTAAGACGTGGACGCCCGCGACAGACAGTTAGAGAGCTTGAACCGGGTGAAGAGGCCTCAGTTCACTGGGTAGTTCGCCGTTTTCCACATCCGACTGCCGTCAGTATTACTGTTTCGCTCAAATGTCAAACCGCAGCCGGTGAAGCGCGTGATACAAAGCAAGGTTCTATCGCGATTCGTCCAACATCTCCGAAACTTGAATCTAAAGTGGTCAAAGAATTACATACCTACACAACTGAAAATGGTAGCGTTGTAATGGGTAATAAAAATCTCCGCGTTGTTTTTGTTCGTGGTGCTGAAACTACGTCAGAAACTGATAACGCGGAAACTGAAGACCCCGTTCCTCTCAATGAGAAACCGGCTGACGGTGGTTTTGAGTACTATACGCTATTTGTCACGAAAGGTGGCAACTATCAACAAGT
Source organism: Candidatus Poribacteria bacterium (assembly GCA_022819945.1). Taxonomy (GTDB): domain Bacteria; phylum Poribacteria; class WGA-4E; order WGA-4E; family WGA-3G; genus WGA-3G. The sequence goes on along the minus strand of JAJEGI010000104.1, from coordinate 12,844 downwards.
GGCAACCTGTCCCGCGCTCGCTGAAATTACGTACTTAGACACAGCCCAAAACCGTCAATCCGTTCGACTGGTTCCGACGCAGTATCAACTCGCTGGGAACAATCAGGGTGAATCCATCGTCCGGCTAAGTGGTACTGGAACGGATCCTGATGGTGTGAAATGGGACTATGAGATAGGATGGACGCTTACTGAGGAAGGAAAGCGTGTTAAAACGGAATCCGAATTACGGACTGATGGGAATAGAGAACTCCTCGCCTTCAGGGGTCCGATGCTTTATGCGGGTCAAGGCCGTAATCGCGAGAAAAAGACAGCAGCACTCTTCCCTGGCCTTGAATTCTTGGAAAATGATGAACGCTCTTCAAGTACGCGTGATGCGGCACCGCCACTCAATAACCGTCTTGTGCCACACCCTTATAAAATTACGGTGCCGGTCATGGCAGTAGAGATGCAAAAGTCGCTCGTCGGTATTATCTGGAATCCGCTTGATACTTGGGATGGCGAAAACCAGATGCTCTCCGCGATATTCGCTTCACCGAATTGGCATCAACATCAGAAGAACCATGCCCTCGGCGTATTCTTACCTACTATACCGGCGTGGGTGCAGGAGAATCATACGGAGGCTTCTATTCCGTACCCACTGCTGCCATCTCATCCGATCTCCATCAAAACCGAAATTATTGTTGACGGAAATGCCTCAATTCTGGATGCAGTCGCGCATTGGACGGATGCTTACGGTACACCTGAATCCTTACAACCCCCGCGTGGCGACGAAGAAGAGGTACGCCTTTCACGACACGGTTTTATGCACACGACATGGGACGAAGAGACCCGAAAATCCCGACACTGTGTTGACTGGGCAGCACACAATGAACCGGGTTTCGGTACCCTGCTCTGGTACGACTATCTCGCTACGAAAGACGAAGCAGTAAAAGAGCGAGTACTCGAAATTGCGAGAAATACGGTAGCCGACTCCGGTCCCGAAGGGTTGGCGGCACGCGGTTCCTGTCACATTTTAAGGTGGGAGTTCCCTTTCTATATTGGTAATATTGATGCCGCGTTAGGGTACATGGAATCAGAGACACAGCAACGTATTTCTACACAAGAATCTGATGGAAGTTGGCGCTGGCAGCCGACAAGCGAGAAAACTACAACGCTCGGAAACGCAGGCGATGCCGTACTCGGCACTTGTGCAGAATCCGCACTTCTACTCCTCAAACACGCACGAATCACTGGTAACAAAGCCTCGCATGAGGCCGGGGTGAAGGCACTTGAATTCATGAAACAATTCTCGCTGCCACGCGGCGCGCAAATGTGGGAATGCCCGATGTATCAACCCGATGTTCTCGCGGCAGCACATGCGATCGGTGCTTACGTTGAGGCTTATGAACTCACTGGTGAGAAAGCACACCTCAAGCGAGCAACATATTGGGCAGAAACTTCACTACCGTTTCTCTATCATTGGCATCTCCCCGACCGACCTGGCATGCATTTCGCCTCAATTCCGGTTTTCGGGACAACTTTTTATACACACTCTTGGTTCGGTGTACCTGTGCAATGGAACGGGTTGGTTCTTGCCTATTATTTACAACGTTTGAACCAGCACATCGAAGATGAAAGATGGCACCAGATTGCTGAAGGTATTACTGTGAGTGCTATGTATCAGCAGTGGGAAGACGGTGAACTCAAAGGCACGTATCCTGACGGTTTTTACGGTTTTTGCACTGAAGGCAAGGGGCCGCATCTGAATCCTGAAGATATTATAGTGAATGTCTATGCGCTCCGTGGACTCGATCCAGGCATTAAAACCGCTATCGTTGGCGATGTGCATCTGAGTTCTGGAGCAAAAGTAGATGCTCTTACTGCGACCAATACCGGTCAGCTAAACTGGCGGCTCAGTTATGCCGAAAACGAGGTAAGTTACACCCTCGTTGTTGGGTATGGACGTGCGCCACAAAGACTTCAGGTTCGGTACCAGTTTGCATCTCCCCCGGATGACACACCGACCCCGGATTCGGAGGCACCTTCAAACGATGCTGAGTCGGTTAACGGACTGAAATACGCGGAAACTGAGATTCCCGCTACCCAAACGCTTGACGATGTTGAATCTGGATGGCTCTATATTGAAGATAAGGATGCCATATTGGTAAAGTATCTGCATCCCACCGCGGATGTACAATTTGAACTTTTGACATAGCGGTTGAGGGAATAACGGCAAATACACGCGGAGGTAGGTCTTTGATAGGTACTACCTAAAATAAGGAGGCTATAATGGCTAAAAAGATTGTTTTCACCACGTTTGTTTTGGTTACTGTGGCAATTGTTGCTCTTGTTATGTTTACACATAATGCAAATGCCCAAGGCGACGCAGCCGCAGCAGATGCCCCGATGATAGACTTCAAAGTCTTGGGCGGTTTTATTATTGAAGGCGTTGTTTTTAGCGTTGTCGGTTTAATAGTACTGATGGTAGGTTATAAAGTCTTCGATATAGCGACCCCTTACGACCTAAACCGTCAGATCGCTGAAGAGAACAACGTTGCTGCAGGTGTCGCGGTTGCGGGTGTCCTCGTTTCACTCGGTATCATCGTCGCCGCTGCAATGGGTGGATAGTTTTCTCTTCTTGTATAGCGGATAGACCTATTCTATCCGCTATTAAGGCAAGATAATTTATCCAATGAAGAAAGGAAAAGAAATGTATAAATACAGAGGTGTACCTCTTATGCCTACAGTTGCTAGGGATCTTATTATCGAGAGATTCTCAGGAAAAGAGGCATCTATTCACGACATCATTGAAGAGGTACATAAAGTCCACGAAAAACGTGGTGGATTAGCAACAACTGGAAAAGCTAGGAACACTCGCGTCAGGGATGGGCTAACTCGTTTGAGAAATGAAGGTCTTGCCACGCCTGTCGTTACAAGTTTCTGGCGTATCCATGAAGGTGAAGTTGGATCTGGAAGTGGTTCGGTTTATCTTTACTATTTTCCTACTTATAAAAACCGTGCCTTGGAGCAAGACAAAGATATTTGGGAGTGCAAGATTGGCCGAACTAAAGGAGATCCTAGCGATAGGGTGGAGCAGCAGACGGGCTCATCTACTGGTATTCCAGAAGAGCCAGTACAAGCTCTGGTTCTTAAGACCGACCATCCAGAAGCATTGGAGAAAGCACTCCATGCCATGTTGACTGTCCGGGGGAGACACATAGAAAATGCCCCAGGAAAAGAATGGTTTGTTACTTCTCCTACTGAAGTAGAAGAGATGTATCGTTTACTAACTTATTTTCCAGATATTAGACAAGAGTCGTAACTGGGAAACAGCCAACAGCATTCATAATTTACGTGCTGCGGGGTTGATACAGAACAGGGGGCTGGACGTACAAGGCTATCCGGTCCATTCGTAAAAGTGGATCTTCCGGCTTGATAATGTAAAGCAAAGACAAGACCTTCTTATTGGAGGATAGAACAATGGCACAAACAACCTACTTGGCAGATCAGGTTGTCAGTGATGAACAGATCCAAGAATGGGTGGAGACCTTCCACCAGCGAGGTTGCCTGTTTCTGCAAGATGTTTTGACCCCTGATCACTGCGCGCAACTTCGGCAGGATTTAGAGTGGGCACTGAAAAACGATCCGAATAACTTAAACGGTGGTAGTCCGGAAGGACGTATGCACTTGAGCCATCGGATGTTTGAACATAGCGAAGCCAATCGCCGCCTGTTTGATCTCGAACCGATTGTCTCTTTTGCTGAAGCACTTGTTGCGGAAAACTGCCACGTCATTCACAACAATTCGTTCCAGACGTTCCCCGGCGGCGGGATTACGTCCTGGCATCAGGACGACGCACTGCACTATATCGTGACCGAAGGTGAACCGCCAAAAAACGTGCGGCTACCGGTGCTACTCTTTACCGCGAATTACTACCTCACCGATGTTACTGAGATTGAGCACGGTGGCACGGAGGTCGTACCGGGTTCACATCTTTTTGGTGCATCGCCACCGAACCCGATAGAAGGAACCGAGTGGGCGGATAAAGTCCAGTATAACCTCGGAAAAGCGGGCAGCGTTATCATGTTCAACAATCAGGTGTGGCATCGCGGCGGTCCCAACCAGAGCCAGCGCACCCGATATATTACACAGATAACCTATGCGCGCCGACTTGTCGGACACAAATATTATCCGTTTATGAACTACAACATGCCGGATTCCGTCTACAGAGACGCAAGCCCTCGCTTACGTCGATTACTCGGTTTCCTGAATCACGGTGCCTACGGTTAATTTCAGCCTTGCCAACCTTGATGGCTGCAGTTGTAATGGGGGACTCATAAACAGGACTTACGCAAACGATAGTGGATCCGGGTGAAAGTATAGGTTTACTAAAGTTTGGACAATTCATGTTGCGTGTGAGTTGAGTTTCAAAGGCATGTGTATTTTCAGCAGGTTCCATACACACACGGAACTCTGCGAGAACACTGGTACTCCAGCGGAGTGCTATGTCTATAGAAGACGATATATCCAAACCTCTGCACTCCAGCGGAGTGCTATGTGTTCTAAAAGAAGATGCTGTATCTATGGGGTGAATACAGCTGCACCATAGGTGTCAATTTAGTGTGTAGATTGATTGCCCCCAATCCCGTAGGTTGGGTTGAACGGTGTTGAGAAGTTAGATGTAGATATACCAAACACGCCTGAAAGTCAATATCCCGCGCATCTATTCAAAAACATAGTGAAACCCAACTTTACACTGCCAGCGTTTCGGAAGCCAAAGCGTTGGGTTTCACTTCGGTCTCTGGTAGATGTGGTGTATTTGTGGAAAGTTTGGTTTTTCTATGATTCGGATGGTCTTGATGGAATCCGTTCAACCCAACCTACGATACTATGAGGTTGTTTTTTTTAAATTGACACTTATGGTGCGGTTAGGAAACCGTACCGGACCTGGGGACCGAGACAGTTGTTTTTCTTAAATTGACACCTATGAGGATGAATACAAAGATCCTATTTTCTGAGTATTGCTTAGCAGTTAGAAAATATTTCCGTTGTAGGTTGTGTGAGTCTCTCCAAACAACAAGCTTTTATGAAGGAAGGGGCTATGAATTCTGCAGTAACATCTATTTTGACCTTTTTGGAAGGTTCCAAACAATTTGTAATTCCAATCTATCAACGCACGTATGAATGAGGAAGAGAGCAATGTTCGCAATTCTGGGATGATGTCTTGTATATTGGCGGAAGCACGGAACCTAAACCCCATTTTTTCGGCTCAATCGTCTACATGGATCCAGAAGAACCTCAGAACATTGGAGACGTGCAAGAAATTTTGGTGATTGATGGACAACAACGGTTGACCACCTTATCACTTTTAATTTCCGCACTCAGCAGAGTTATTCAAGAGCAAGGCGTTGATATTGGCATCAGCCCAAAAGAACTGTCAAATCGTTATCTTGTCAATGACAATAAAATGGGAGAGTCACGCTACAAACAGATTCTCACTAAAAGCGATAAAGAGACGTTGATTTGCCTCTTTGAAGAAAATAGAGAACTTCCTACGCCTTACGCGCCACTCTTGGAAAAAAATTACAAATTTTTTTATTCCCAATGCAAAAAAGCAAATCTTCAAATTGTGTTTAGAGGTATTGAAAGATTAGAGATTGTCAGTATTGTGCTTGAACGTGCTCGAGATAATCCACAATTTATTTTTGAGACGCTTAACACAAAGGGACTTCAACTTTCTGAAACCGACAAGATTCGCAATTATTTGCTAATGGGACAAGCCGCGGATTCCCAAACAAGATTGTATAATGATTTATGGTATCCTATAGAACAACGTTTTAGGAATGAGGATCAGCAATTTAAGCGTTTCATGAGGCATTATCTAACGTTAAAAACCCAGAAGATTCCGAAACTGAGTGATATTTACAAGCACTTTAAAATCTATGTTGAAACGGCACAATCTTCAGATAAGTTAGAAGTAAAGGAGACGGTCAAAGAAATTTCTCGTTATTCAAAGCACTATCTTAACATCGTAATGCTTCATGAAGAAGATACGGAACTAAAGGCGTGTTTGGAAGATCTGCATGAACTCAAAGCAGACACTGCCTATCCATTTTTGCTTAAAGTCTATGACTATTATACAGAAGGCAAAATCGCAAAAGCGGAAGTGATAAAAACCGTGCAATTGGTAGAGAGTTACATCCTCCGACGCGCTGTCTGTGGACTGTCCAACAAATTTCTGAACCATATATTTGTGGATATGTTGGGTGAAATGAACACGGATGACGAGAACAATTATCTTGAGGAACTTAATGAAACTTTCTTAGATTTGCTAGATCGCAGACGTTATCCAAGGGATAGGGAATTCAAACTCATGTTCACGAGTAAAGATATGGCTAACTTTCCCAGCCGAAATTATCTTCTCCAAAAACTGGAGAACTATGGGCGTAAAGAACCTATTAAACTCAACGAGTATACCGTTGAGCATGTAATGCCACAGACATTAAATGACGCATGGAAACAGGATTTAGGCCCCAGTTATTCATATACACATGAAACATTTTGTAATAACATTGGGAATCTCACTCTTACCGGACGCAATTCGGAGTTTAGTAATCGTCCCTTCAAGGAGAAAAGGGATATGCGTCCAGAAGGGTTTCGCTATAGTCCTTTATATTTGAATCAGGATATCAGAGAAGCAGAAGAATGGAATCAAGACACTATTACTGCAAGATCGAGAAACCTTGCCGAACGCGCATGTGAAATATGGATGTATCCAACTGGAGGGTAACGAATTTGCTGCTTGCTAACTGCTCAAAGTTGAATGGCCCTACTATATTTACAGAGTCATTCAGTTTTAAGAAATTATAGAGTTTCTCGTCCTTTTTTCAGAATCCGGTGCGGTTAGGAAACCGCACCTACCGGATCTGGGGATCCAAAATTGGACTAAAAAACCGAGAACTGAATAGCTCTGACTATATTTATGGGATACGTTGTAATTATTCTTCTAATACCATTTCTAATTGAATACTTTTCAATAAGCATGTAGCATAAACTTTTAGTTTGTGCCTATTGTGCGTCCCTTCAGAAAAGTCATGAATGATAGGTTTATTTTCAGAAATGGTATAACAATTGACAATTGACAACCGATAACTAATATGAAAGCAGTCGTTTTTTCAGAACAGGGCAGCACGGAAGTGCTTCAGTATACTGATGTACCGAAGCCGACGCTTGATGCGAACGAGGTGCTTGTCAAAGTCGAAGCCTGTGCGGTGAACTATCTGGATCTCCACGCGCGCCGGAACCGGCCGGAGATAGCAGCGAAACTCAGTCGAGGGGACACGCCACACATACTCGGATCCGACATCGCTGGGACAATTGCTGAAGTTGGTGGGACGGGTTGCGGTGTTACCGTTGGAACGCGGGTTGTTCTTGCACCTTGCATTCCGTGCGGTGTCTGTAGCGATTGCCATGGCGGTGCCGAAAACTTGTGTGACACGCAAGAACTCATCGGATTTCAAGCTAACTGTGGATACGCAGAATATGTGAAAGCACCTGCCCAAAACGCGATTCAGATACCAGATGCCTTGTCGTTTGTGAATGCCGGAGCGATGCCGATTGCATATCTCACTGCATGGCACATGCTAATGACGCGCGCCCAACTCCGCCCGGGTGAAGATGTCTTAATTCTTGGGGTAGGTGGTGGTGTCGGCAGCGCGGGGCTGCAAATCGCAAAATTAACCGGTGCCAGAGTCTTTGCTACAGCGAGCAGTGACGAAAAACTTGCACGCGCACGGGAGATGGGGGCAGATACTACGATTAACTACAAAGATATAGATTTCTCAGGTGCCGTGCTTGATGCAACGGACGGGCGAGGCGTGGACGTTGTGCTTGAGCATGTCGGTGCTGCGACATGGGAGCAGAGTATTGCGAGTCTGGCAAAAAATGGGAGGCTCGTCTCGTGTGGTGTTACGACGGGGAACATCGGAACCATCAATATCAGAAAATTGTATCAGAAACAGTTATCCGTAATGGGTTCTGCCCTTGGGACGGTAACCGAACTCCGAACGCTTGTCCGGCTCGCGGCGCGGGGAAAATTAGCCCCAATTATAGACCGGACTTTGCCGCTCCACCGTGCCGGTGAGGCACATCTGTTGTTAGAAAATCGTCAGAATTTTGGTAAGGTGGTTTTAATCAATGCTTAGAACGGTACACACCCTATGCGGTCTTAAAACTGGAACTGTCTCGCCAACGCCTTTTGAAGCAAAGAAAAAATATAATTCGCCGAGGGATGTACAGATCTAAGCAAAGATTATTGTGGGTCATCCATACGAAGCTGCAGCCTCATGCATCGCCTGAATCACGATCAATGCGAAGTCTGCTATGCTATTATATTAGGATGTTTCTTCTGTCGTAGACGCTTGTGCCTCCGCTTTCGTTTTGAGGAATTCATAGAACTCATAGAGCGTTTCTTTGTCTTTCTCTGTAAATTTCATCATTCCTTTGAACATTGCATTGATTTTCGGGTCAGCTAAGAGGTCATTGTAGTTTTTCTCGGCTTTTCCGAGTAGATAGTCAGTAGTGACTTTTAAAGCGTCAGAGAGGCTGGAAAGTGTCTTAAACGAGGGTTTTCGAGTTCCCGATTCAAATTGTGAAATTGCTGCAGGCGTTAGATTCGCTTCTTTCGCAAGTTCTGTTTGCGTCAACTTCAATTCCCGACGACGCATTTTTATACGTGAGACAACTTTGTCCGCGCTTGATTTTTCAGATTCTTTATTCACGTTTAACTCCTTTGCTCAGACAGGCAGGCATCCTTAAACTACCTCTGAGTTCTTTCTAATTTCGGCATCGCTTCCATAATTGTAGTGAGGTGCAGTTTTAAGAGTATTCTGCTTCAGTGGAGAGACGAAGGCGTGAATTATATTTTAACCTAAAAAATCTGTAAATGCAAATTTTAATTTGACAAAAATTGCAATAATGGTATAAAATATAACTAATTGTTGCTAAGATTATAAAGCGTTCCGAAAAGTAGATATTTAGAGAAGTCAGTAAAAATAAAAGGATTAACAAGCCATATTCCATATTGTAAATCGACGGCGTATACGTTTTGCTTAATATGCCTTTGTAGGCACTCTCGGCAAATTTTTATTTAAATGCGCTATGTGGAAATGTGAGAAACAAGAAAAGATGGGAGACCTTAAAAGTATGAGAACTCGTAGGAATCGTGAATATTGCTCACGACGCTTCAGTGTCGAAATAAATGTATTAACGTTTTTCCTCTCTATATTGCTTGTCACAGCATTCTGCCATACGATCTTTGCCCAAACGGTTTCGAGTACGGGTATGAAAACTGCGGCTATCCAGATCCGGGATGACCTATCTATCGGTAACATCCGGAAGGATATTGCCCGGTTGTCAAGTCTTGAGAGTCGTGTAACGGGCTACCCGCAAGCCGCGAGTGGCAGTAAATACATTTTTGACCGATTCGTTGAAATTGGCTTGCAAAATGTAGAGAGTCGCGAATTCCCAGTCACTGTGCCAATTGACCACGGCGATAGCATCATTGAAGTGATCTCCGCTGAAGCGACTGTTCTTCATACTTTTAAACTCAAACCGCTCTGGCCTAATCTCGTGCGAACCTCCTTATTAGCAGACGGCCTTAAACACACTGTACTCACGGGCGAAACGCTTAAAGACATTGCCGAAAGTTACCAAATTGATGAAGCCACTATCCGCGCGCATGAACGAAATGAATTTTTAGCAACGCCGGTCGTTGAGGGAAGCACTGTATTTATTCCGACTGGTGGCTTGTCGGGTCCGATTCTCTATGCCGATGATGGCGAACTCGCCGATTTCAACGACACGAACATCGGTGGGTTTTGGTACGAACTCCAAAATGGGGATACACTCGAAACGCTCGCTCGACGTTATCGCATCACGAAAGCCAGTATTACTGACGATATACTTAATGAACATTTGCAAAAAGCGTCCGATGGTATTGATAACGATGAAGATGGTACTATTGATGAATATGGCGAGATCCCGCTGCTGTCTGAAATTCGCGGGTGGGCAACAGACGGCATTGATAACGATGCCGATGGCTGGACAGATGAAATCCCCGGCGACGCTACCGATGGCATTGATAACAACCGGGACGGTCAAGTTGATGAGTCCGGTGAGTTCGTCGCCGCCAGTGAATCAAATATCTTCATCCCGAAAGGCGCGATCGTACTCCTCGACTTTAACTCCGTTACACGCTACATCAACGCCGCAATGCTCGGCGGTACTGCTGTCATCTTCATCGAACCCGAAATAACGATTCGGGGCGAAGCAGAAAACAAGTTTGGCACCGTCCCTGCCAATATACCACGGTTTTGGATATCCAAAGAAGATGCCGACGTTCTCATGAATTTGATTACCGAACAACAGGCGCAAGGCAATCAAGTCAATGTCCGCGTCAGAGGTAAGATGACATGGGAACGCCGTGTTGGACAGAATATACGCGGATTTTTGGAAGGTGGAGATCCGACGCTCCGCGATGAACTCATCGTACTCACGGCTTACTACGATTCCATGTCTGTTGTTCCGGCAATGGCGCCCGGTGCAGATCCGACCTGCGGTGTCGCAACGCTTATGGAACTTGCGCGTCTCTTTAGCCAACCGCAATATCGCCCAGGTTACTCTGTCCTCTTTGTCGCAGTTGACGGGCATTTCCAAGGGCTTGCTGGTATGCGCGCCTTTATGGAAGGCATCGGACAGGATATTGTCGGTGCTGCTACGGATTCGCCGGGGACCCCAACAATGCACGGGCTACGCCGTGGTCTCTCTACAGATATTATCGAGTTTGAAGAATTAGGCAGAAGGCTACTTTTCTCTATTGATCGAAACGTTCTCGTGGATCTTCCCGCGGGTTTCTACCACGGTGTCCACAATGTAAAAGCAGATCTGGAATCGCTCGGAACAACACTTGATGGCTTGTCAGAAACTCGGTCTGAGATCGTAAGTCTCACGAATCAACAACGTGATTTCTCAGAGCGTCAGAAGAAACAGGCGGATAGAAACCGTAAGCGCGAAAAGCAAGGGTTTACGGGCGAAGAGAAGAGTCGATTGCTGGCAAATCTTGCCCGTTCAAAGAAAGAGGCTTTACAAACGACACACTTTCTCCGAGATGTCGTTGAAAGATTAGCGGAAGTGCGCACCGTGGCACTCAGCACAAGTCGAAAAGCACAGCACGAATTAATTATGGAGTTGGCATTACCGATAGCCCGCCTTGATGTTTGGGCGGTCGATAAACTCACTCGCGCTGTAGAAACAGGTACTATCGACGAATATGCGAGACATCCCAATGACGCGTATCTTAATCCGCAACAACAGGGTTCCAACTGGTACATACCTGTCCCGAAAGATCTCCCTGAAGAATTTCTGCCTGATATTGAGAGGCTTAATAACGTCCTTGCAGATTGGGAGATGAGCGACAAACGGAAGTTTGCCTTGATGTGGACCCCTGAGAAAATACTTGACCGGCATCTTGATCTACATTCACTTAATAAAGTGAAAAACGCACGCAGTGTTTTGCGAGATGCCACTGACACCCAAGAAGCCGCAATCCAACAGGAAACCCAACTCCTGAAAAAAGTGCTCTCACAAATCCGAGACAGCCAACCTGTTGAGGATGAAATTAAAGTAAGTATTCGGAAACTCAAAGAAGTGCCACTGTGGCAAGGTGCAGGTGATCTGCTGTACGGCGGAAAATTTTTATCAAAAGCCGGTGTCCAACGGCTCAACACTATTGATACGCAACTCCGACAACGCTTAAACGAATCCGAGGATACTGTTGACACAGGTATATTGATAGCGGACCTACTCAAAGACAAACAGAGTATTTTTGAAATCGCCCTTCGGAATGCGCGGTTAGAGCGAACCCGTATCCAGAACTTGATTGCAACTGTCGGAACATTAGGGCGGGAATACTTGGCTGAAGAACGGCTCATTTTGGAAAACTATCTATCCGACGGTGAGGTAGACCAGGCACTGAAACTCCGTTCACGTATCGCAGCATACATTAATGAAACAGAATTATTGATGACTGTTAAAAAACGCGCAGATACAGACATCATAGCACTCGAAAATCTTATTGAGCGGCTCCCGACTATAGGTTCAGACCTTGATGAAGAGACGAAAACCCTTCTGCGTGATAACATGCTGACCCTCCGAAATGCGCGATTCCGGAACATCCAGAGTCGTATTGAGAAAATGTTGCGTATTGATACCAGTGAATATAATCGGAAACTCGGGCAAATTGAGGCGGCTATCGCACTCCAGGACCTATTCAACCGCTACTATACCTCACTCTATGTTAGTATTGACCTTTCATCTCAGTCGGATCAGTTTGGTGTATTCAACAAAGGCTGGTTCTACGACCAACAACCCGAATTTGTGCTGCGTCGTGAGTTTGCGAGTATCGGTAATAAACTTGCCACCTATGCTCAGGATGCCGATTTCGGAGTCCGGATACGCAAGCTTTGGCAGTGGACAGATGACCAAATTCGACAAGCCGTTATGGCGCGCCAATGGACAGTTGCAAACGGGATTTCCGATAAAACCGCGCTCGAAGGGAAAACCCTTGAAACGCTCCTCAGCTCGCATTTCAACAAACTCACAGGACTCAGCGGTGTCAGCCGCCTGATGAAGATGCAGTTTGAGCAGTGGCGGAATCAAGGCGAACCCTCTGAGGATATGCTCAAGGATATGGACTATATCCGAAAAGAGGTAGAGCGGTTCATCCGAAACGATGTACGGACTGCAAAGAAAAATCGGAAGAACAGCATCCGTACACGTGAGCAACTCGATGCAATGCTCCGACTCC
>JAJEGI010000145.1 GCA_022819945.1 Candidatus Poribacteria bacterium | reverse complement strand
CTATTCAACTTATGCAACGCCTCATATCTGCCGTTGATTTTCTTTGAAGAATTCGATAAACTTTCTACCAGCGTTTAGGTGCTTTTATAGGCTCGATCTGAATGAAAGAGGCGAGCATAGAAGACGATAACTTCAACACCGAAAAAGTGTAGAAATCGTGAAACCAACAACAAATAAATAGGGCGATACAAGAACAGGCAGAGAACCGATAACATAAATCCACACCCTCAAACAGGGAATGATGCAGCAGCTCCTCACTGGACGTGTGAGGTTGCTTAAACCAAGTCCTACAATGGAATATTTATCATGTTAAATGACTACGGAAAAATAATCCTATCATTGACCTCCTTGGCACCTGTTCTCGGGGCATTATTTATGATTCATCTTGATCGTGGTGATCCGTGGAGTGGTATCCATTATTTAATAATAGCGTTCTTTCTTTTTATTTTATGTTGGTTGCTATTAGATAAATACGCTCCAAAGGAACTAGAGATAGAACCACTTTATATTAAGGAATTTGACCGTCGGGACTTGGAAATGTTGACATTCCTGTTAATTTATCTTTTACCCTTTATCCAATCTGATGACCCAATGTTTGATCGTGGATGGTTCACGAACATATATGTCGTCATAATTGTTACGCTAGTATTTGTTGATGTAGGGGCTTTTCAATTTAACCCAATGATGCGTTTGATAGGTTATCGTTTTTATATTGTGAAGAACCAAGACGGTATCTCCCATTTATTAATAAGCAAACGCGTCTTGAAAGAAACCGGAATTGAAATTCCGGTAGTACCAATTTCACATGATATATATTTATATACGGAGGACAAGAATGCCGAGGTACTTCAAGATGGCAGCAATTATCGTCCAGGGGAACCAAATAAGTTTGTTCCAGATTCCCCTTCGGCATGAACTACAGCAGAATCTCGCGAATAATTGGAATGTTCAATGCAACAAATTTCTTGATAGAATGGAAGAGTTAGATTTTACACTTGGCTACAAACTTGAAGGCAAGCAAATTTTTCGATTGTGTTCTCGCGAGTTGTCAAACTGGTTAGTGAATCAAGATGTTAACGCAATCCCGAAACTTAACTCCGACAACGAAGAGGAGTTGATTGATCTAATTCAGGGAATCGTAGCATTTGCAAGGGATGATAATAATGAAAATATACTGCTATTCCAAAACTTCACGTCTTCTCAAGTAATTCGATCTAATAGGTTAATGTTTATACGAGAAGATAGATACGATGAATTAAGAAGGCCGGCAATAACACTTACAAATAAGTTGAGTGCAGTGTATCTGCCCACGGAAGAAAAGTTGCTATTCCGTAGTTTTCGTAACATTAATACCTTTCTTCCGCTATCCGAGTTTTATTACGAGGCATCAGAAGAAGATATCCTTGCCGTGCTAAGTCACAAACTGTTTGAATGCCAAAACAAGAGTGCCCTTGTGAATGATTCTACTCAATGGATGCGTAGGCGATTTGCTATGCTCAAAGATTCGGACATTCTAAATCAACTCTCTGCTACGGAAATTGAGAAGAGAGGGATGAAATATAGTGTTAAGATTCAGGTTAAGGATGATAAAATAGTATTCCCTACTGATAAAGACGAGGTTAAAAAACTATTACAATTGCTCAATGAGGAAATTTTTCAGGGTGCTCTTACGGATGAACTTTATGAAACTAATTCAAAAAGAGAAATCCAGTAAGTTGGTAGCCAGAGTCTGTATACGTACCTTCCATCGCTTATAGGATTTAACTGACGACTGACACCTCTTTGTAGGAGGGAACTCCGATTCCCGATTGCTCTTGTCCTGACAAGGTGTTAAGGGGTTACCGAACTGATAACCGGCAACTATTTCAACCAGTGAGGCGATAGGTGAACAATGAATCCTATCCGTATTTTCATTAGCAGTGTACAAAGAGAATTCGCACAGGAACGCGAAACACTACGCGACTATCTGCACGGCGACCCGTTGATGCGGCGGTTCTTTGACGTTTTTCTGTTTGAAGACGTGCCAGCATCAGATCGTCGTCCCGATTCGCTGTATCTGGACGAAGTCGAACAGTCCGAGATATACGTAGGGTTATTCGGCGACACCTACGGATCGGAGGATGCAGAGGGTATATCGCCGACAGAACGGGAGTTTGATCAGGCAACCGCCTCCGGTGTCCATCGCCTGATTTTCGTGAAAGGGACAGATGACAATGCTCGGCATCCGAAGATGCAGACACTTATTCGCAAAGCACAATCCGGACTCATCCGAAAACGATTCAACACGTCAGAAGAATTAAAAACAGCACTCTACGCAGCGTTAGTCGAATACTTAGACAATCAAGACCTCGTCCGTTCTGAAACTTTTGATGCTGCACCGTGTTTAAAAGCAGCACTGGACGATCTTGACACCGAGCAGATGGGTTGGTTTATCCGCACGGCACGCAGTGCAAGAGACTTCCCGTTGACTGAAGGCACCTCAACCGAGGTATTGCTGGGACACCTGAATCTCTTAAACGGTGAACGACCAACGAACGCGGCGGTGTTAGCATTTGGGAAGGCACCACAGCGATTTCTAATTTCCTCGGACGTTAAATGTGCCCATTTCCACGGAACAGAGGTTGCGAAACCGATTCCGTCCTATCAAGTCTACAAAGGCACAGCGTTTCAACTCGTCGATCATGCAGTCGATTTTGTACTCAGTAAGATCAACCTGTCGGTAGGCACGCGGGCGGAGAGTACCCAAGCACCTGTTAGCTATGAGATTCCAAAAGAAGTCGTGAGGGAAGCGATCGTTAACGCCGTAGCGCATCGCGACTATACCAGCAATGCCAGCGTCCAAGTGATGCTCTTTTCGGATCGGCTTGAGGTTTTGAATCCCGGCAGATTACCACCCGCCTTGACTCTGGAGCAACTGCGAGAGACGCACCCATCGGTGCCCACCAACCGGTTACTTGCTCGGTCTTTGTACCTCGCTCAATACATTGAAGAGATGGGAACAGGAACATTAGACATGATCCGCCGTTGCAGTGATGCAGGTTTACCCGAACCCGAATTCACCGACAGCGGCGGATTCAAAACGACAATTTGGCGTGCCAAACCTTCAGAACTGCCAGAGTCACAGCCAGAGTCACAACCTGAAGATATGCAATCCAAAGTGATAAAACTGCTTGCTACCGGACCAATGCCAAAATCCGAATTGTCCAAGAAGTTGGGACATAAGAGAATCTCCGGTCGACTCAACAAGGTTGTTCAAGACCTTCTGGATGATCAAACGATCGAATACACGCTGCCAGAGAAACCCAGGAGTCCACGACAGAAGTACCAATTGACAGACAAAGGTAGAACCAAACTATCGAATCTGAATTAAGAAAAGCAGCTTATGCCGCAGCTTATGCCGCAGCTTAGAGATTCCTGATCGTCAGACAATAGGAAACAGAAACATGCACATCATTCGTGAAACAGAAAAAGATACACAAAAACGCGTCATAGAATTCTTCCAAGATGCCTTAAACTATACCTACCTTGGCAACTGGGCAGATAGCGTTGACGAAAACAGCAATATCATCCCTGAAGACCTTGCTGATTGGCTGCGGAAACAGAACCACGACCCCAATATCATCAGCAAAGCGGTGTTCCAACTCCAACAAGCAGCGAAAATTGGTGGGAGCAGAACATTATATGATGCGAACTTTGAAGTCTATGAACTTCTACGCTACGGTGTGAAGGTGCAACCGGATGTCAGTGAACAACATAAAACCGTTTGGCTCATAGATTGGAATAACCCAGAAAACAACGACTTCGGTATCGCAGAGGAAGTAGCACTCAGAGGAAAAAACAGCAAACGTCCCGATCTCGTGCTATACATCAACGGTATCGCTATCGGTGTGTTAGAGTTAAAACGTTCCATAGTTTCTATTTCGGAAGGTATCCGTCAAAACCTCGCAAACCAAACAGAGACCTTCATAGAATGGTTTTTCAGTACAGTGCAACTGGTGATGGCAGGGAGTGAAACTGAAGGATTGCGTTACGGCGTTATCAAGACACCTGAAAAATACTGGTTGCGATGGAAAGAAAAACATGCACAGCCAGATACCGAGACCAATCCGCTACTCAGAGAACTTAGACAGTTTTGCAACAAAGAACGGATGCTTGAAGTCCTGCACGACTTTATTGTATTTGATGCTGGGATAAAGAAAATCTGCCGTCATAATCAATACTTCGGCGTGAAGGCAGCCCAAAAACGTGTCCAGAGTAGGGAGGGTGGCATTATCTGGCACACACAAGGCAGCGGAAAAAGTTTAGTGATGGTCTGGTTAGCAAAATGGATCCTGGCAAACAATCCTAACGCACGGGTACTTATCATCACTGACCGCATAGAATTGGATGAACAAATTGAAGGTGTTTTTCAAGGTGTCAAAGAGAATATTAAGCGAACAAGGAGCGGTGATGATTTGAAGCAAGTGCTTAGCGACTCCACAAATCGGTTAGCCTGTTCCCTTATTCACAAATTCGGCAAGTCGGGAGAGATAGAGGACACAGATGTTGAAATCTATGTAATTGATCTAAAGCGGAATCTCTCCGATGGTTTACGTGTAAAGGACGAATTCTTTGTATTTGTAGACGAATGCCACCGGACACAGTCGGGTAAACTCCACAAGGCGATGAAAGCACTCCTTCCCAACGCTATGCTAATTGGCTTTACAGGCACCCCCTTGCTAAAAAGCGACAAACAACGGAGCATTGAGACATTCGGTAAATTTATCGACACCTATAAATATGATGAGGCAGTCCACGATGAAGTCGTCCTTGACCTACAGTATGAAGCACGCGATATTGACCAGAATCTCACTTCACAAGACCGGATTGACCAATTTTTTGATGGCAAAACCCGCGGGTTAAACGATGTCGCGAAAGCACAGCTCAAGGAACGTTGGGGTACAATGCTAAATGTGGAAAGTTCAATGAATCGCTTACGGAAAATAGGCGCAGACATTGTTTTAGATATGGGCACGCGCGATCGGTTGAAAAATGGGAAAGGGAACGCAATGCTTGTGGCAAACAGTATCCTCTCTGCTTGTAGACTCTACAATCTATTTCAAGATACACCTTTGCGAGGGAAATGCGCCGTTGTGACATCCTATAGACCCACCACGGAATCCATCAAATTAGAGGAAACAGGGGAAGGACTTACTGAAAACCAACAGAAATACAACACCTACCGAGAAATGCTCGCTGCACATTTTAACGAAGATTCAGATACGGCAATACGCAAGGTTGACCAGTTTGAACAAGAGGTAAAGAAACGTTTCATTGAAGAACCCGCACAGATGAAACTCCTCATCGTTGTGGATAAACTCCTCACAGGTTTTGATGCACCCCCTGCCACCTATCTTTACATAGACAAAAGCATGCAGGATCACGGCTTGTTTCAAGCCATTTGTCGGGTTAATCGGATTGATACTGATGATAAGGAATTCGGCTACATCGTGGATTATAAAGACCTCTTTGGATCCCTAAAACAGGCAATGACAGACTACACCGGTGAGGCGTTTGAAAACTATGATACCGAAGACGTGGAAGGATTGTTGAAGGATAGGCTTGAAAAAGGCAGAGAACGATTAGAAGACGCACGCGAAGCGATTAAAGCATTATGTGAACCGGTGGATCCACCGAAACATATCCAAGATTATATCCGTTACTTCTGTAGTGACGAAAGTGCAAATGCTGAGCAGATCAAAGCGAAAGAGCAGAAACGAATAAAACTCTATAAGTTGACTGCAGCCTTAGTGCGTGCCTATGCCAACCTTGCAAATGAGATGGAGGCGGCAGGATATAATCCCGCGGCAGCAGCGAAAATCAAAAAAGAAGTCGGAGACTACGAATATGTCCGTCAACAAGTAAAACTGGCAAGTGGCGATTATATTGACCTGAAGATGTTCGAGCCTGATATGCGACATCTGTTGGATACTTATATCCAAGCCGAAGAGAGTGAGACGATCTCAACATTCGACAATATACCGCTTGTTCAACTGATTGTGAATAAGGGTGCCGATGCAGCAATTGAGAAATTGCCAGAAGGTATCCGCACAAGTGAAGAGGCGATCGCGGCAACAATAGAAAACAACATACGGCGCGTCATCGTTGACAAATCAGAGATCAATCCCAAATATTATGAGGATATGTCACGACTGCTTGATGAACTCATTCGGCAGCGGAGACAGGAGGCAATCAATTATCGGCAATATCTATCCAAGATTACCAACTTGAGCGAGCGAGTTACCAATTCTACTGCGGATTCGGACTATCCACCAAACATTGATACAAGACCACAGCAGGCTTTTTATGATAATTTACCAGACGATATACCGGTTGATCGTAGAACTGCGATGGCAATAGCGATAGACGAGGCTATTATTGATGCAAGAAGTGATGAATGGAGAGGGAATGGATTCAAAGAACTTGAAATACGTAATGCCGTTGAAATCGTTATTTTCGATGATTTCGATGATGATACCATTGACGTTGATAAAATCTTCAATATAGCAAAAAGCCAAGATGAATACTAAAACTGAAAATTATCATATTGAAATACGTGATCTCTCCATAGAGGTTGTCCGAAAAGACATTAAGCATTTCTATATCGGTGTCCATCCACCGAACGGACAGGTGCGTGTGTCTGCACCGCTGCGACTTGACGATGAGGCCGTGCGGATGGCTATCATTTCGCGTCTGGGATGGATTCGACGGAAACAGACGGCGTTTATGAAACAAGAACGCCAATCACAACGCGAGTATGTGTCCGGTGAAAGCCATTATTTTGCAGGTAAACGTTATAGATTAAAAGTAACTGAACAGGATTGCCCACCAAAAGTTCATCTGCTCAACAATACCAGAATCGGACTCACGGTGCGCCCAGGGACAGATCGAGACAAACGTGGGGCAATACTTTATGAATGGTATCGTGAACATCTCCGCGCACAATTACCACCACTCATTGCCAAATGGGAACAAAAGATGGAACTAACTGTAAACGAGGTACGCATCAAAAAAATGAAAACGCTCTGGGGATCCTGCAACATTGAAGCAAAACGCATCTGGCTTAATCTTGAACTGGCGAAGAAACCGAAATCGTGTCTGGTGTATGTATTGGTACATGAGATGGTACATCTATTTGAACGCCATCATAATGACCGGTTCCGTGAGCTCATGGATAAGTTCCTACCACAGTGGCGAACATATAGAGACACCCTCAACCGGGCACCGTTGGCACATGAAGATTGGGCGTATTGATTTATAGTAAAGTATGAAATATACGAACATCACCGAGAGGAAAACCAATGAATTGCCTCGATTATGGACTTTCTTTTATCAACACTGTTGGCAACGGGAATGCACCCCGATTTTGGGTCGAATCTCGATGCCGTATCATAGATGACACAAACGGAAGTTTCAGCGATTATTACCAATGTGGTTCGTGTAAGAGTGAACACACCTTTGCGGAGAAAAATCTCTTCATAAACCCGAACTACGACTTCCTCCCTGTTTTTGGCGAAGAACATATAGCCGTATTCAGAAGACATGCTTACTGCAACGATAACTACGTCGAGTATAGACCGGCGCGGGAGTATTGGGGAGGCCCCCTGTTTGATGTTCAAGAAGCATCCCCCGTCCAGGTCCTTGATAGCAACGCAGCCATTCTTAAGGCGACACAAAAATGTCTACCCATCGTAACGCACACAGAAATATCGGATACCCATACACAGCAGCGGGCAATTATCGAGTGTCCGGTTAAAACAATGAACATAGATGAAAACGCGGGCATCTACCAAGTTGATACAGGAATCGTTCTATTTCCAGATCTGTCGAAGCGATACGATCCACAGATTGAGACGTTCAGCCTCGCTTACGTCGCTTTCAACGTACCGCACTTCGCTGACTTCGTTATCGAATGCCCTACTCCCATCATTGAAAATGGAGTAGAAGTCACCCACGTTTACCACTATTCCGAAATTCGGAGCTTAGAAGCAAAGAATACCCTATTCTGCATCGGTGAACTTTGACAGACACGCCATAGGGGTCAATTTATAGTAAAGCCCATAATTATTTGGACACGCGGTTGACCGTAGGGGCTGGGTTGCCCAGCCCCTACGATCAGAAGTGTGGAGTCAATACCATTGAGTGTCAATTTATTTTCGGATTTTACTATAAGAAAATAATAGCCTTACTGCAAACAAATTTTCTTGCAAAAATTTTGTTGTCCATTTATAATGATCGCTTAAAGCACTGAACTGCGTATTAGATGCCATTGGTGCTGATAACAACTCGCATGATACTTTATACGGAGGACTCAAAACATGAAAAGTGTTCGCATAAGTCTTGTCTTCGCACTAATACTTGCATTCGCTTTTATTAGTGCCACAAAAGCCGATAACCACCAATCCCAATCCCTAACGATTGTCTGGGCAGAATGGGACCCCGCTAATTATTTGCAGGAACTCTCAAAAGACTTTACCGCTGAAACCGGAATTGCCGTCGATGTCATCCAGATTCCCTGGCCCAATTTCCAAGATAAAGTCTTCACAGCGTTTGTCGGAAAAAGCGATCTTTACGATATTGTCATTGGCGATAGCCAGTGGCTCGGCAGAAACTCTCAAGGCAAAAACTACATCAATCTAACCGATTGGATCAATGAAAATATTGATGTGGATGCTATCTACGGACCCGCAATGACAGCCTTTGCTGAATATCCAAAAGGCAGCGGAACCTACTGGGCATTACCCGCAGAGGTGGATGCCGCTGGATACGTCTATCGGAAAGACCTTTTTGAAGACCCGAAGGAAATGGCTGCGTTTGAAAAGAAATACGGCTACGCGCTTGCACCCCCGAAAACTTACGACCAACTCCGCGATATTGCCGAATTCTTTACCCGCCCAGATGATGACCTCTACGGAATCGCAACATGGTATAGCAAAGAATATGACGGTATTACCATGGGATTTCAACAGGTGATGTGGAGTTTTGGCGGGTCTTATGGCGACGCAGAGACCTATAAAGTCGCTGGACACCTTAACTCGGAAGACGCTGCCAAAGCACTCGAATTCTACACCGACCTGCTCCAGTTCTCACCCCCAGATGCACCAAACTACTACTGGGCTGAGACGCTGAACGCCTATACCGCAGGTAAGGTCGCAATGGCAATGAATTATTTCGCCTTCTTCCCAGGCGTGGTTAACCCTGAAACGAATCCTATCTCCCACGATAAAAGCGGTTTCTTCATCGCACCCGCCGGCCCAAAAGGACACTATATTAGTATCGGTGGACAAGGGATGTCTATCTCTTCCTTCTCTAAAAACAAAGATATTGCTAAGCAATACATGAAATGGTTTATGCAGAAACCGGTACAGGAGAAATGGGCAGCACTCGGCGGCTTCACACCCCACAAAGAAGTGTTGCAGTCGGATACCTTTAAAATGGCAACCCCCTTTAACAAGGCTTTCGCTGAGAGTTTCCCATACCTTCGCGATTTCTGGGCAGTGCCAGAATACGCAGAACTCTTAGCAGCTTGCCAAACGCATTGGAACGCAGCCATCTCCAAAATCAAGTCCCCTAAAGAAGCACTCGACGCTATCGCCCGAGAGCATGAGGAAATCTTCGAAGACGCAGGCTACTACGACCAGTAAGGATTGGAAGATTGGGAGATTGGAAGGGTTTTTGCTGGGGTGTTTCCCCTAGGAAGATTGGAGGGTATCCCATCCTTCCATTCTTCCACCCTTCCCTCCAAATCCTTCCGCACTTCCAGTCTATAGACTCCCACAAGTTCCGTTAGAAATATGCAAATCAACCAACCCCATCAAACGTCACGCGGGATGAGCGACTACCAAATAAAGATGGCATTTATCATGCCCACCATGGTTTTGCTCATCTTGATGAACATTTTTCCGCTCCTCTGGTCGCTCTACTTAAGTTTCCACCGCTACAAAGCCTCAATGCCCGCAGCCCCAAGGTTTATCGGGGTTCGTAATTATACACGACTCCTTCAAGACCCAGAGGTCTGGGGCTACTTCCAAACGACTGCCTATTTCGTGCTATTAGCAGTGGCAGCGCAATTCCTTATCGGGTTCGGGTTAGCACTCCTCCTAAATCGGGAATTCCGATATAAAGGCTTCATTACAACACTCCTCCTGCTCCCGATGATGCTATCCCCCGTGGTCGTCGGACTCTTCTGGCGGTTTATTCTTTACTCAGATAATTCCGGATTGCTGAATTTTTTCCTCAGTCCAGTGCTGAAATCTCCTATCGGCTGGACAACCAATCCGAAAATCGCAATGTTAGCCGTTGTGATTGTCGATACATGGATGTGGTCGCCTTTCATGATGCTGATCGCTTTAGCCGGATTAAGTGCGGTTCCGAAATATCTCTATGAAGCCGCTGATGTCGATAGAGCCTCCGCTTGGTTCAAATTCCGATGGATTACACTGCCATTGGTATCACCCCTTCTACTCATCGCACTCCTGTTCCGAACAATGGATGCCTTCAAAATGTTTGACATTGTTTATGTCCTGACCCGAGAAGGTGGACCCGGCACTGCTACGGAGACTGTTTCAATGAACCTCTATAAACTCGCTTTTCGGAACTATAACACCGGCAAGGCGTGCGCAATGGCATACATTCTGCTCATCATTATCGTCGCACTGAGCAATATCTACGTGAAATACCTCAACCGCGTTAAAGGGGAAGCATAACGAAAATGCGGAATCGGAAAAATTTTTGGCACTACCTCATAATAACATTCATTGCTGTTGCTGTGATTATCTATATCACCCCAATTTATTGGATTTTAGCAACGTCCCTGAAAGGTTTCGCAGATATTACCACGAAACTCCCTAAGTTCGTCTTTAAAATATCCCTGGAAAACTATCAGAAATTGATGCCTACAGAGGGTATACCGGGCGTAACATACCTGTTTCTGGCAGAAGTGATTATAGGAATGCTCCTCTTCGGCGTTACTACGCTGTTTAAGGTGAAACTACCACGCTATCTCGGTTTGGGATGGAATAGTATTTTCGTTTTAACCTGTCTCTATAGTTTTCTGAGTCTGCCACCACTCCAGAGCCGTCTCCAAACGGATGCCCGATTTAATTTCCTGTTACTGATCGTCTGCACAATTATCGCTTATCCCTTGATTGACCCACTAAAGAAAACAGGCGGCATCGTCTCACAAACTGAGAAAAAACTGCGACTGACGCTCGTTTTACCGAGCGTCTTTGGGACAATCGCTATTTGTGTCGCATTGGCGAACGGTGGATCCAAGTATTTCTATCAATTGCTCAATAGTATTATCATTGGCGGTGGCAGCACAATCCTCGCTGTAGGACTTGGAACGCTCGCAGCTTACGCCTTTTCCCGATTCGACGTAGCCGGTAAGGATGACCTCCTCTTTTTTATCCTCAGCACACGGATGTTACCCCCTGTCGTTGTCGTCATTCCGATATATCTGATGTATAGTGAACTCGGTTTGCGAGATACACACTTTGGGTTGATCCTGCTCTATACCACCTTTAATGTCTCGTTCGCAGTGTGGCTCATGAAAGGATTCATTGATGAAATTCCGAAGGAGTATGAAGACGCCGCACTCGTTGACGGCTACTCTCGCTTTCAAACCTTTGTGAAGGTAATCTTACCGCAATCCGTTACAGGTATCGCCGCAACCGCAGTATTTTGCCTCATTACAGCCTGGAACGAATTCGCTTTTGCCTTAGTACTCACGGAAGTCGGCGGCAAAGCCGTAACCGCACCACCCTCAATCACGAGTGCAACGGGTTCCGCTGGCATGGATTGGGGAAAAATCGCCGCAGCAACATTTGTTTTCCTGCTCCCCGTCGCCGTCTTTACTTTCCTAATGCGAGGTCATTTATTGCGCGGTGTCACATTCGGCGCAGTGAAAAAATAAGAACCCGCCATTTCAGTTTAAAAATCACTATAAATCCTTATGTTCACTCAGGGCCATTCAATTGCCCATTTTTCGATCGAATTTTCACCCCAGGCCCGGTAGGTTCGGTTTTGCGGCGTACACGCCCAAATGCGACGTGCATTCCTAACCGAACCATAAGTGTCAATTTTAGAAAAAATAACCACCGCGGACCGGTAGGTTCGGTTTCCTAACCGAACCGGATCCTACGCGGTAACCTTGAAGACTCCAAAAACCTCTTGAATCCCGTAGGGATGGTATCTGTGTAGAAATTCATAAAATTCATAGCATTCTTGATTTGCTATGAAAACTGTGAAATTTTACACCATTTTTCGGCATCTCAATTTACTCATACAACCCACAGAAAACCCAAACTCAATGGCTCTGATGGGTGTTGTAAAGTTTTTGGGATTAGATGCTCCTTTCTTTTCTGGGAGGCGTTTGTAATGCATCTCAGCTCCAACGGAGGTTTGCTTGGGGTGTTTTTGCGTATTGCTGGGGTATTTCTGCGTATTTCTGCGTATTTCTTCAGGGATTGTATCCTCGCCGAATTACCGATTTATTTTCTTAAACTTCATCTAAGCAATATGAGATAATAAACTCAGATTTTCGGATTTCGGAGAAGTGCCGAACCCTCGTAGGGGCGGGGTTTCCCCGCCCGCCCGCGCTGGGGAATGTGCTTATTTCCTACTGAAACTTGCTTAAGCAATATTAACTAATAAGTTTAGATTTTCGGATTTCGGAGAGGTGCCGACCCCCCGTAGGGGCGGGGTTTCCCCGCCCGCAAGTCCTCTTTAATTCCGTAGCGTTTATTGCTTGCGCATTTCCGCTTAAAGTCCCCCTGATAAGGGGGATTTAGGGGGTTAAATACAAAAAATACGCTCACTATGAGGCATTTTCAGCAAATATACCGTTTTTTGTTCAATTTGCCTGAGTCCTGTTAGAAACTGAAAACTTCTGTGGATTTTCAAATGGAAATAGTGCTAAAATACATGTAACCTTTAGATGACAGTTTGGGGTAATACCGTCAAGTCCGAAAAAACGATGAACGGAGGTTCCTACGATGAACAGACCAACACTGCAACTCACCGATGAACAGATGCGCGGTTTCATCATCAACGGCTACATCAAGGTCCAGACCGATTTACCGCCGAGTTTCCATGAAAACATTTACGAACAACTCAACGCAATGTTTGAACATACGGGCAATTTAGGAAACAACGTCCTACCGCTTATCCCTGAGATGCAGGAGGTCCTTGACCATCCTATCGTCCACGGCGCGATGCAAGGCGTACTCGGCTCGGACTACGTCCTGCACCCACACCGATTTTGCCACTATAATCCCGAAGGCAGTGACGGACAAGGTTTCCATAAGGATACTTATGAAGGCGATGAACAGATCCGGCGACACCGATGCCGATGGACAATGGCGTTCTATTACCCGCAGGATGTCACTGAGGATATGGGACCTACCGCTGTCCTACCGGGGTCCCAGTATTATGAGACAGGTGAAAGCGCACACGAGCAGCCGGACCTCTCACTCTGTGGTGAAGCTGGCACTGTGACAATCGTCCACTACGACCTATGGCACCGCGCAACCCCAAATCGGAGCGACAAAAAACGCTACATGGTCAAATTCCTCTTTTCCCGACTCGGTGAGCCGCAAACACCCACGTGGAACACCGATACCGCTAACTGGCAGAACGGCGAAACACATGAACACCCAGAATTGTGGGGATCGTTATGGGATTGGTATTACGGGAAACAGAACGGCACCACCAACGGCGTTTCGCACGATGAAGTGGATACCCTCATCGAAACTTTGGACAGCGATAATGAGAGAGAACGGCTAAATGCCGCGTATCGCTTGGGACGGATCGGTACCCATGCTGTACCTACGCTGAAGCAGGCATTACACGGTAAATCTGATGCTATCCGCAACTATGCAGGATATGCGTTGAGTCTCACTGGCGCACCCGCTGT
Source organism: Candidatus Poribacteria bacterium (assembly GCA_022819945.1). Classification (GTDB taxonomy): domain Bacteria; phylum Poribacteria; class WGA-4E; order WGA-4E; family WGA-3G; genus WGA-3G. Next base: position 25,499 of record JAJEGI010000145.1, on the reverse strand, counting down.
GCCGACACTCATTGACGCATTACAAGCAACAGATGACTCCGTCCGCGGCACCGCAGCGTATACCTTAGCGGATATGGGCAAAACCGCACAGGAAGCGATACCCGCGTTAACCCAGGCTGCACAAGACACTTCCGAATGGATCCGACGACACGCCACAGAGGCATTAGGCTTAATCGGTCAACAAGTTTCTGATGAAATAGATCTGTCCGAGACTGTGCAAGTCTTAACAAACGGATTGCATGATGACCATTACTGGATTCGCGATAACGCCGCCCGTGCCTTAGCGAAATTAGGCACACGCGCTGAACCTGCTATCCCTACCCTCGTTGAACAACTCCAAGATGAGAACCGATACGTCCGTTTCCACGCCGCATTAGCACTAAAACAGATTCAGACCGCTGAGGCACAGGACGCTCTCTTCAATCATCTGTTTACTTCGCGGTGGTGTGAGCTAACAACACGCGGAACACCCTATTAGAGAATACTCCTTAAATGCCGCTAATAAAATTCGATTCCCTGTCGCAAGAAATAGAGGAGGGCGCGCAAGATGAACAGACCAACGCTGCAACTCACCGATGAACAGATGCAGGATTTCATCGTCAACGGCTACGTCAAGGTGAAAACCGATTTACCGCCGAGTTTTCATGAGAATATCCGCCAGCAATTGGACACAATGTTTGAGGAAACCGGGAATTTAGGGAACAATCTCCTGCCTGCTATCCCTGAAATTCAAGAAGTTTTTGACCATCCGGCTACTCACGGCGCGATGCAAGGTGTACTCGGTTCAGACTACGTCATGCATCCACACCGATACTGCCACTTCAATCAACAGGGCAGTGAAGGGCAGAATTTTCATAAAGATAGTTATGCAGGCGATGAACAGATCCGACGACACCGATGCCGTTGGACGATGGCGTTCTATTATCCGCAAGATGTCACAGAAGATATGGGACCCAGTGCTGTCCTACCCGGTTCACAGTATTACGAGACGGGTGAAAGCGCGCATGAACAACCAGAAGTCGCACTCTGTGGCGAAGCAGGCACCGTGACAATTGTCCACTACGACCTGTGGCACCGCGCAATGCCAAATCGAAGCGACAAAAAGCGGTATATGTTGAAGTTTCTCTTCATCCGACTTGATGAGCCACAAGCACCTTTATGGAAAAATGATACCGACAACTGGCACACCCTCAGCAACGGCGAAGAATCCGAGCATCCAGAATTATGGGAATCCGTATGGGATTGGTACTACGGGAAACAGAACGGAAACCCCGCCAACGGCGTTTCGTCCGATGAAGTGGAGACCCTCATCGAAACCTTAGATACCGATAACGAAAAAGATAGGCTAAATGCCGCGTATCGCTTGGGACGCGTCGGGGCAAATGCCGTGCCTGCCTTGAAGCAGATGTTACATAGCACATCAGCCACTATCCGCGAGTATGCCGGATACGCGCTAAGCCTCACCGGTACATCCGCTGTGCCAACACTCATTGACGCACTGCAAGCGACAGATGATTCAGTACGCGCACGCGCAGCGTTCACCTTGGCGGATATGGGAAAAGCCGCCCAAGAAGCAATACCTGCGTTAATGCACGCTGCACAAGAACCTTCTGAATCGGTCCGACGACACGCTACAGAGGGACTTGGACTCATCGGACAACTGGTGTCCGAGGATATGGATTTATCCGAGACTGTACAAGTCTTGACAACCGCGTTGAGCGACGACTATTTTCCTGTTCGCGATAACGCTGCCCGCGCCTTAGCAAAATTAGGGGCAATTGCTGAACCAGCGATTCCCGCGCTTATCACCCAGTTAGAAGATGAAGACCGATACGTCCGTTTCCATGCAGCAGTGGCACTAAAGCAGATCCAGACCCAAGAGGCACAGGACGCACTCTTCAATCATCTGTTCACTTCACGTTGGTGTGCATTGACAACACGAGGAACTCCGTTTTAGTGAACATCCCACAGAATCACCGTGCCTTAGGTGCTATCGGGTGTATTCTTGGGCAGAACCCCTTGAGAGTAATAGCAGAGAGATAAGGATTATCAGGATAGGAAGCAATGTCGGATGCTTATAGTAAAGCCCGAAAATACGTGAACACTTTAGCAAACACAAAACTCTCTCCTCGCTGGCGGGGTTTGTAACCCCGCCAATCTCAGGTGTATAATTAATTGTGGGCTTTACTATAATAGCCAGTTTCCGTTAGTCAATTTTGGGCCCAATCTGCGTCAAATCCCATAACATCACCGTGCTGTCGTCACTGCCACTCGCAAGCAGCTTGCCATCAGGACTAAACGCCACAGATCGAACCGGACGCTTATGTCCAGTGAGGATTACTATGTGCTTTTTCGCCGTTAAATCTGAAATATAGATATCACCTCTCACACTTCCACTCGCGATTCTCTGTCCATCCGAACTGAATGCGATGGACATGACCGCATCCCGCTGTTCTGGAAGAATGGACAATAATTCGCCAGAGGCAGCGTTCCATAAATGGATGTTGCGGTCATCACCACCACTCGCAAGCACTGAGCCATTCGGTGAATATGCGACAGCAGACACCCGCCGCTCATGTCCTATCAGTTCTGTTCTAACTTTGCCAGTGCGGATATCCCAGAGTCGAATAATCGCTTCGTCAGTCGCAATAGCGAGCGTCCGACCGTCAGGGTTAAGCGAAATCGCATTGACACTGCTATTTCGTTCCGGCTCCGTAATGTTTCCCGTGATGGTCTGTAGGAGGTGTCCCGTTGGCACATACCACAAATGGACCATGTTGTCCCAACCGCCGCTCGCAAGAGTCGTACCGTCCACTGAAAATGAGAGCGTAGGAACGCCGCTTTCATGTCCAGTAAGCAGCTTCAAGAGTTCTCCGGTCTGCGCGTTCCACACACGAATTTGTCCATCCCAACTCCCACTTGCTAAGGTCTTTCCATCCAGCGAATACGTTATAGAAGATAGGTGATCTGTATGCCCAGCGAGTATTTTCAAAACTTCTCCCGTTTCCACATCTCGCAGTGTAATCGCACTATCTCCCCTCTCACTGCTGGCAAGTGTCCCACCATCCGGTGAGAATACCACTGATCTTGCGAAAAACGTATGTCCACTGATAGTTCTCAAAAGTTCACCCCGGTCAGTATCCCAAAATCGGATTGTCCCATCATCGCTTTCACTCGTGAGTGTCTTGCCATCAGGGGCATACGCAAGAGAATCAATATGGTCAGTGTGTCCTGTAAGGGTCTTTAAGGGTTCACCGGTGTGGACATCCCAGATATGGATGTTGTTATCCGACCGATTTCCACTGACAAGGGTGCCACCATCCGGTGAATACACGACGGAAGAAATGTACTTCGTATCAGTAGTAATGGTTTTGATAAGTTCACCAGTGTGTACGTTCCAAAAACGGATATTGGAATCTCGTCCACCACTGGCAAGGGTCTGACCATCACGAGAATAGGCAATACTGTAAATTCTATCCCGATGCTCGGTAAGGGTTCGCAAAAGTTCGCCTGTTTGCGCGTTCCATAAACAGATCGTGTTATCTTCAAAACTCCCAACACTCGCAAGCATCTTGCCATCAGGTGAATATATTACCGACGCAATCCTATCTGTATGTCCTATGAGCGTGCGCAGCAATTCACCCGTGTTTATATCCCACAATCTAACTGTGGTGTCTCGACTGCCACTGGCAAGCACTTCTCCAGTCGGACTGAATGCCAGTGAATAGATATAAGAGGTGTGACCTGTGAGGACATCTCTCTGATTTCTCGTCTCTGCGTCCAACAAATGGATGTTACTGCCAATTGTGATAGCAACTGTTTCTCCATCAGGACTAAACGCCATAGCATTGATAGCATCCCAAGTATCTCCTGTAAGCAGTTCAAGCTCTTTTCCAGTGTCTACGTCATAGATCCAAGTCCCAATTGAACTTTTGACAGCAAGTCGCGTCCCATCCGGAAAATAGGTCACACCCCCATACGTTCTCCCTTTGCCAAAACGGACTATCGCCCCTTCAGGAAGATGCCATCGCGTATATTCTTGCGCAAAACTGTTTGGTAACAACAACACAGAAATAAGAATTATCGAAATGAGAGACAATTTCAGATTTTTCATCAGTGCTCCTATAATTCTGGTTTCCTGACCACGAGTGCTTTCTTGCCTGTAGAATTCTCACTCCGAAGCACTCCCGGGGGTCCCTACCTGTTACTCGGAAGGAGAGAGCGACTCCCACTGACAACTGACAACTGATAACTGGCTGCTGACTTTAATCCGTTTTTGGCTGGAATCGAGCCATATCCCACAAAAGCACTGTCCCATCAGTACTCCCACTCGCAAGCGTCCGCCCATCCGGTGAATACGCGACCGATAAAACGTACCCCGTATGTCCAATCAAACCTGATTTAGGTCTCCCAGTTTCTGGATCCCACAAGCGAACCATCATATCCCAACTCCCACTCGCGAGCGTGCTACCATCCGGTGAATACGCGACCGTTAAAACATACGTCGTATGCCCGCTGAGCATCTGTCTGTTCCCTCCGGTGTACGCATTCCACAGCCCTACCGTCCTATCATCACAAGCACTGGCAAGTGTGCTACCATCAGGGCTGAAGGCAAGTCCTGTAATATCGTTCCGATGTCCCTCAAGTGTTAGTTTGTGCCTACCCACGCGCCCGTCCCATAAACGGATCTCGTTATCCTTGCCGTCTCCGCTCGCAAGTGTCCTGCCATCCGGCGAAAACGCGACTGCCCTGACATCCCCTGTATGTCCTTTGAGGATATGCAACGGATCGCCAGTTTTTGCGTCCCATAAACGGACGGTATCATCATTACTCCCACTCGCGAGTCTGTTCCCATCCGACGAGTAAGCCAACGCCACGACATAATCCCAATGTTCACTCAGGGTCTGCTTGTGTTGTCCTGTCTCAGGATCCCACAAGCGGATCGTATTATCCCAACTCCCACTCGCAAGGGTGCCACCATCAGGACTAAAAGCGACAGCGGCAACCGTCCAACCGTGTCCGGTGAGTGTGTTTTTGTGTTCACCGGTTTTGGCATCCCACAAATGGATCGTGTGTCTCGTATTCCCACTCGCAAGCGTCGCGCCATCCGGCGAAAACGCAACCGCCTTGACATCCCCAGTGTGTCCAGCAATCGCATCTTTCACCTCCCACGTCTGCGTATCCCATAAGCGGATAGTACCATCGCGACTCCCACTCACGAGTGTCTCTCCGCTTGGAGAATATCCCCCTGAAACGACAGGACTTGTGTGTTCCCTAAGGCTTCGCAAGAGTTTGCCAGTGTATGGATTCCACTGATGAATGGCGTTATCCCAACTCGTACTGACGATGGTCTCGCTGTCAGGTGAAAACGCCACTGATACAACATACCACGTGTGCCCTGTGAGGGTCCGTATGTGTTCACCTGTGCCTACGTTCCACACGCCAATGGTACTGTCGTCGCTACCACTGACAAGCGTCTGTCCATCCGGACTAAAGACGATAGAGGTTACAGCGCGCTGGTGCCCTGTCAAAGTTTTCAAAACCTGTCCGGTATCGGCAGCCCATAACACGATCGTGCTATCCTCACTCCCACTCGCAAGCACCTTGCCATCCGGACTGAACGCAACCGTGCGTCCCGTGTCTGTATGTCCAATGAGGGTTCTCTTGAACCTTCTGCTCCGAAGGTTCCACAAACGGACTGTATCGTCTTCACTCACACTCGCCAGGGTGTTACCATCCGGACTAAAGGCAACACCTCTCACCCGACCTGTGTGTCCTGCAAAGGTAGCCTTCCGCCTTCGGGTCCGTATATCCCACAATCGAATCGTCCTGTCGCTACTCCCACTTGCCAACGTTTGTCCGTCCGGACTGAAGGCGACACAGTAGACGTTGCGTGTATGTCCCCGCATCAGTGCTAATTCCGCACCGGTATGGGCATTGTAGAGCCAAATTCCGATGCTGCTCGCCACCGCGATTGTATTACCATCAGGCGAATATTTAATCTCATTAATCTTGCCTTTCCCCAAACGCGCGATGGCACCTTGCGGCAAATTCCATCCGGTGTACGCTTGCGCAGAACTATTACATAATGACAGAAGAGAAACAAACATTATCAGAACGGAAAACAGACCCAGATTTTTCATCAATTCTCCTATAATTTCGATTTTCTAATGCTAACCACTGATGGCTGATAACCGAATGTGTCAATGTGGTATACTTGAAAGTAGTTTAGCACGCTTCCTTAATTTTTTACCACCATTTTCACGTTGACCCTCAGAACCATTCCGTTTTCTGAAAGATTTCAACTCTACACATCAATTCCGCAAGCCAAGTTGATGACTTAACTCCATTAAACGTTTATTTATCCCTGTCTTGTCAACTCGGTTTCCATCCATAAATTCTTGATATTCCGGCAATAATCCGTCTGGAACCATCATCCGTGAATTCGCTTCACGTAACGCTAATAACCCCATAAAGATTTGCATCTCCCGTGAATAGTCTGGCACGAAATCGTTTAATGCTTGACGAAGCTCACCTTCTCTGAAGGTATCTCGACCCTCGCGCCTCGCGACGTTATTCGCACGTTGAACAATCAAAATCAGATCGCGCCAAGTCAACCCGTCCGTCGCTGCACCGCCGACAAGTGCCTGAAAATTGATATTGCCTGATGTTTGCCCTTGACAGAGAATTTTCAAAATTTCGACCCTGCCGCCACCTGTAGGCGGTAGCATGATCAATTTGGTGTCGAAAAGACCGTACCGTCGAAAGATCGGCGGCATTAAGTCCGGCCGCTGTGATGCACCCACCCATATCACCCTACCATGCAGTGATATATCGTTTATAGCGTTCACAAGGGCTGATGGAAGCACTTGCCCGTGATCCTCCGAGTTCATCGGAGCATGTGGCGATGCCTGATCAATCTCATCCATAAAGACGACCGTCGGAGCGATCCCGCGGATAAAATTGAGGCCCGCATTCAGATTCCGTTCATAACTGTTTCCGTTTTCATTAATATTTATTGTGACTTCACCAACCTGATTGGCGTAACGGAGCCGGACGAAAGTCATGTTCGCCTCACCCGCAAGCACCCTCGCAGCGTATACTTTGCTGGTACCATGTGGACCGAGCAGGAGCAGACCACGCGGCACACGGCTCAGATCCCGACTTTTCATACCGTCCGCAATATCCCGGATGATTCGCATGACATACCAACCATCGCCAGAAGGACCCCTGTACGTTTCACCGAGTTCAAGAACGCCCTGGCTGAAGGTGCTGATACTCTCACGCCGGTACCTGAACAACGGTTCACCGCCCGCTTTTTGTTCGGCAGATTCTGCCTGTTGCACAACATCGTGAACACCGAGTAGGTTTAACCCAACTGTCTCCCGTGCCAAAGTTTCCCGATCGCCATGATTCCCCAAAATTTTACGCATCTGCGACGAACTGTCCGAGATGTCATGTAACTGTTCAATAAATCTTAAACGTTCGTCATAGTTCGGAAACGGGATTTCTATCACAGGAATCTCAGGATTCACGGTGAAATTCGGGTGTACGTCGGAGATATTGTGCGTAACGAGCAGGATGACGTGCTTACACCTTCGGATATCAAGGTCAGATGCCCAATATTGGATTTGACTAAACAGGAGTTGGACTTCATCTTTTGCTACCGTGTTCAACGAGGGATCGTTCGGCGTGAGCAGCTCCAGAGCATTGATCACTAACCCAATTCTTGTTCTGCCTTGCCGTAAGAGACGGTTTAATTTTCGCCGGAATTCCGCAGAAGGCGAAGCGTCCATCGTCACGAACGGATCTTCGTGTTCTTTATCAAACGCTAAATCCGCATTAATGCTTCGGCGTACCAGCTGCGGATCTACTTCCTGTTCGGCGATATTAACGTCTTCAACCTCCCTAAAACGCCGAAAGGTCTGAAGCCATGTCGCCACACTTTGGAAATGAAAAACACCTGTTTTGTTGTACTGTGGGAAAATCTCAAGGGCTTCTTGTGTGTCTCGCCATTGATTAACTTTTGGAAAATAAATCCCTTCCGACGTATTATATCCGAGAACGAGTTGGCAGCCTAATACATTGAGCTGCGCCATGAGATAGTCCGTAGTCCGTAAGTACCCATAAACATCGTCGTATAGCAAATCGTTTATATTAAAATGGATCAGAAATTGGTGAGCAGAACCCGCATCGTAGTGTTTTTTGATTTCATCCCAAAACATTTTGCCTCCGAGATTGAATGTGAAATTTTTGTGAGCAGACGCGCCCGAATAGTTTATCCATCTTTATGGAGCCTGTTTCATAAATACCATAGGTGTCAATTTAAGAAAAAATAACCGTCTCCACCCCAGACCCGGTAGGTTCGGTGTTTTTGCTGGGGGTGTTTTTGATAGGGGTCTTTGATAGGGTATTCTGCGTATTGCTGGGGTGTTTCTTCAATTTCCCTCCTAACCGAACCGAGCTTTACCAAGAAATTACCGAATAAAAAAATTAATCTTCATTTAAGCAATATTAAATAGGACTTACGCATGCCCCTCTTTTGTACCACAAACTTCATGAAGTTTAAGAAAATAAATCGGTAATTCCATGTTCCCCCAGGCCCCGCAGGGTTTTTGCTTGAGGTGTTTTTGCTTGGGTATTTCTGCGGATTGCTTGGGTGTTTCTGCGTATTTCTTCACGGTTTGCAACCGCACCGGACTTCGATCAAAAATTACCGAATAAAAAAATTAATCTTCATCCAGTTTGTGACACAAAAACGCTGGATTTTCCGAAAACTTTCATCTAACAGAACGGTTTACATCCCAAATTGCGTAAGTCCTATTAAATAATAAACTCAGATTTTCGGATTTCCGAAAGGAGCCGACCCCCCGTAGGGGCGGGGTTTCCCCGCCCGCCCGCGCTGGTCAATGTGCTTATTTCCTACTGAAACTTGCTCAATCTGAATGCCTGTTATAGGCATTCAGACTGTTTGAGAGTGCCAATTAATTATAGGTTTTACCATAAAATTAAGTTCACAAAAATAGACACTGTGATAGCAGCAAAAAGCAGCCCCAGCGGGGCGACGTATGTATAGAAATAATGTTCGCAAAACATACACAAGCCCCAGCAGGGGGTTTTGGCTGGGGGTTCTTCAACAGATGTATAGAAAAATAGAGGTTAGAAGGATACCTTACCGCTCTCTTAAACCCAATCTTCACATATTAATTCAAAAAAATTGGCCAAGGTTTAGCATGGATGTAAGAAACATAATGAATTGCGCGACGACAATCCCCAATACACGACAAGGATACCCTGTAAATCAGTTCAACGTCATCTTTTTCTATCAGAGACCTTCCAAAATCAATTGAGACCTATAATTGTTAATGACGCTATTTTGGGGTGGGTAGGATGCATAATTGTCATAATTGAGAAAAATTGGGTCTTTTAGACAATCAATTTTCGCTAATTGGTTGTGATATGAATTTAACGATCAGCAACCAACTTTGTAAGTTCCCACAAAAGGATCGTTCCATCACGACTGCCACTCGCAAGCAACTGACCATCCGGCGAGTACGCAAGGCTGTTCACTACATCCGTGTGTCCTATCAATGTGTGCATGAGGGCTCCAGTCTGCACGTCCCAAACGTGAATCGCATCATCGTTTCCACAGGCAAGGACACCGCCATCCGATGAAAACGCCACAGAAGCAACATTCCGCGTATGGCCTCTGAGCGTTTGCAGCAATTCACCCGTCCGGCTCTCCCATAAGCAGACCGTGCCATCCCAACTCCCACTTGCAATTATGCTGCCGTCAGGTGAATATACGACCGTGTAGACGCTCCCTGTGTGATCTATAAGAGTGTTCAAAAGATCTCCGGTCTGCACATCCCACAAACGGACTGTGTTGTCGCGACTCCCACTCGCGAGTATATCGCCATCCGGTGAAAACGCTACTGAAGCGACATTTTCCGTATGCCCCGAGAGCGTATGCAACAAATCACCGATAAGGTAAAGTTCACCAGCGCGGAGCTCCCACAAGCGGATTGTATTGTCATGACTCCCACTCGCAAGCATCCCACCATCCGGTGAAAACGCTACTGAAGAAATCAGACCTGTATGGCCAGAGAACGTTCCGAGAAATCGTCCTGTCTCTACATCCCAGAGGCGCGCTTTATTAGAATCGCTACTCGCAAGTATGCTGCCATCAGGAGAATACACCACTGAACGGACGATGCCACGCAGACCCCTGACGGTTTTCTGGAGCTCCCCCGTTCCCGGATCCCAGAAACTAATCTTAGACATGTTGCCACTCACGAGCGTGTTACCATCCGCGGAATATGCTAAAGAAAAAACGTGGAATGCATGACCTGGAACACTTGTTAAGCGTTTGCTGGTAGCAACATCCCAAAACTGAATCTTACCATCTTCACTCGCACTCGCAACGGTCTCGCCATCTGGCGAATACGCTACAGAGATGACCGGCGCGTCGTGTTCAACGGTTTTCAGGAGTTCGCCAGTGGCAGCATCCCAAAAACTAACAAGATCATCACGACTCGCGCTGGCGAGTGTCCGTCCGTCTGGGGCGAACACCACACCGTTAATTTCTCCTGCACCATCTGTCTTGCACGCTCTCAAAAGTTCGCCGGTACCGAGATCCCAAAAGCGGATCGTGCGATCCGTATCTCGACTGACAAGCATACTGCCATCGGGTGAATACACAATACGTTCTACCGAATCTGTGCCATCAATGGAGATGTCTAAAGGTTTCGCAGTCCGTGGATTCCAAAACCGAATGCCATCGTTCCCCCAAGCCGCACTGCTCGCAAGCACGGCTCCGTCGGGAGAAAACGCTACCGAATATACGTGCTGTGTATGGCCTTCAAGGCTCGCCCTCCATTCCCCTGTATTGATATCCCATAAACCAACAGTATCGTCATCACTCGCAGTCGCAAGGGTCTGACCATCTGGACTGAATGCTACATCATTCACATCATCCCTATGTCCTACAATACTCACTTTGTGTTCACCTGTGTGGGTATCCCACAACCAAGCAGTGTTATCATCACTCGCAGTCGCAAACATCGCACCATCAGGACTAAACGCTATGGAATTGACAGGCCCCGTATGCCCCCTGAGCAGGTCGAGCGGTTCACCCGTCTGCACATCGTAGATCCAGATGCCTATAGTGCTCGCAACGGCGAGCTTCGTACCGTCCGGAAAATACTTGATCGCATTGACCCTGCCTTTCCCAATACGATTTTTGGCATCAATCTCTAAACCCCACGGGGCATTCATTTGAGCAAAAGCATTTGATGATAAACAGAATCCAGAAATCAACGGTAAAATTATCAATAATAGGTTCAGAATTTTCATTTTGTTAAATCCCACAGAATTATGGTGCTATCTCGGCACCCACTCGCAAGGGTACGTCCATTTGGTGAATAAACGACAGAATAGATAGGGTCTTCTGTATGACCAGTAAAGGTTTTCAAGCGTTCCCCAGTAGCAACGTCCCACACATAAATCTTACCTAAACCACCGCTGGCAAGCCTACTACCGTCTGGGGAGTATACGGCAGCGTACGCACCCGCTTCTAACGTAATGGTTTTTAGGAGTTCACCGGTATCCACATTCCAGAAACGAATACTGTGATCACCGTTGGTGCTCGTACTCACCAGCGTTTTTCCATCCGGAGAGTAGACCACAGAATCAATTGTATCTGACTCCGTTTCAATCGTGTTGAGGAGTTCACCGGTATCCACATTCCAAAAACGGATTGTTTCATTGTTGCCGCCACTTGCAAGCATTTCTCCATTTGGAGAGAAGACCACAGTGTCAATGCTCGACGAATGTCCGGTAAGGGCTTTTAAGAGCTCTCCTGTGTCTGGATTCCACAAACGGATTGTCCCGTCCCAGCTCCCGCTCGCGAGTATTTGTCCACCCGGACTAAAGGCTACCGATGATATGCCCTTCGTATGCCCTTCAAGCGTTGTTACCTGTTTCCATCTGCTGATGTTCCATAACAGGATCGTGTTGTCGCGGGTGCCGCACGCAAGTGTCTCACCGTCGGGAGAAAACGCTATAGAAGCGACTGAGCTTTCAGGTGTGAGGGTTCGTAGGAGTTTTTCGGTCTCAACATCCCAAAAACGGAGGACACCGGCTAAACTCACCAATGTGCGTCCATCCGGAGAGTAGACCACGGCATCGATGACCTCCGAGTAACCAGTAATAGTTTGCAACAATTGTCCAGTGTCCACATCCCAAAAATGCAGCCCAAATTGATCGGAACCCACAAGTGTCTGCCCATCCGGAGAATACCCCATGCCACCCACTCCTCTGCTGGGCAATTTGAAGGTCCGTAAAAGTTGGTCGGTGTTAGCATCATAGAGTAGGATTTTCCCCTCCTCATCGTCATCACAGACATAAGTGCTGCCATCCGGGGAGTAGAACATACTATACAGACTATACGGTTTTGTACTCACATTGACGGTTTTCAGATGCGCGCCAGTATGGGTGTGCCAAAATTCGATGGTTCCATCATAACTCGCTATCGCAAGCGTTTCACTATCTCTTGAAAAGTCGATGGAAGAGACTTCTTTTGTATGATCGCTGAGGAGATGCAAAAATTCACCCGTCTGAGCGTGCCAGAGACAAACATTGTTATCGCCGCCATAACTGGCAATCTTTTCCCCGTCTGACGAATACATCAAGGCATCAACGGAGTTCACATGTGCTGCAAACGTTAGCAGAAGTTCACCTGTAGCGACATTCCAAAGCCGGATGACCTCGTCGGCACCGCCACTCGCGAGTCTACTGCCAGCCGGACTGAACGCCAACACTTTAACCTTATCCGTATGTCCTATAAGCCTTGCCTTCAAGTCACCAGTGACACCATCCCATAAACGAACGGTATGGTCATCGCTCGCGCTCGCAAGCGTTTTGCCATCAGGACTGAAAACGATAGTATTAACCTTGTCTGCGTGTCCTATGAGCGTTGCCTTCAGTTCACCGGTGGCAACGTCCCATAAACGGATGGTGTGGTCGTTCCAACGGCTCATACTCGCGAATCTCTTGCCATCCGGACTAAAAACGACACGCCTGACATAGTATGTATGCCCCGTGAGCAGGTCGAGTTCTTCACCCGTCCGTGTATCGTAAATCCAGATACCTATGGTGCTCCCCACAGCGAGCCGCGTGCCATCCAGAAAATATTCAAAGTCATACGGATAACCCTTCCCGAATCGCGCAATAGCTCCCTCAGGAAGGTAGCCTTCAATATAATCTTGGGCAAAACTAATGGATAACCAAGGTAAGGATATGAAGAGTATCGGAGCCATAAACAAAAAAATGTTTCGCATAGTCGATTTTCCTCGTCAAATTCTTAATTTTCGTAAAGATGGATAAAATACTCGTCAGCACCATTCAATTTTCTAACAATTTCGATTTTTTACGCAAAATTTCTTCTCTGAACGCTTGAAATAGAACACATTACTGATTGAACGTTAACTTTGTTAAATCCCACAAGAGAACCGTTCCGTCAATACTACTGCTGGCAAGCGTACCACCATCCGGAGAGAACACAACATCAGAAACACTAAACACATGCCCAACAAAGGTGTGTATGGCTCTGCCTGTTTGTGAGTCCCAAAGGTAAACACCGGCATCGGAACTTCCGCTTGCAAAGATGCTGCCATCTGGCGAAAACGCTAAAGCAGAAGACGTTGAAGCGGTGACCTCACCGGAATGCGGAATCGGCGGAAACCGCAATTCGCCAGTTTCCACATCCCACACTCGGATGGTGTCATCATCTCCACCACTGACGAGACGCGTGCCGTCCGGAGAAAACACGATGTCATAAATAGATTTTGAATGTCCAGTGAGCGTTTTCAAACGCTTGCCGGTGTCGGCATCCCATAACACAATCGTATTGTCGGAACTTCCGCTGGCGAGCCTACTCCCATCTGACGAAAACACAATAGCGTTCACAGATTGTGTATGCGCATTAAGAGTCCTTAACAGATCGCCAATAAGTAATTGTTCACCAGTGCGAACCTCCCATAACCGAATGCTACCATCGTGGTGCCCCGCAGCAAGCGTGCCACCATCTGGCGAAAAGTCGATGCAGATGGGCTGAGACGTTCCATCAACGAAACTGCCCATAAACCGACCGGTTTGCACATCCCACAAGCGAACCTTTCGGACGCTTGTTGATGTCTTTCTAACCGAATTTGCAATTGTTTTTCCATCGGGAGAGAATGCCACAGCAAAGAAATGGACACCATAGCCAGTGAAAGTTTTGAGGCGTTCACCCGTATGTGAATCCCGCAATTGGAGTTTATGGCGACCATAGGCGAACTTATCGCCATCTGGAGAATAGGCAACTGAATAGATCCGACGCGGGTGTCCAGTGATCGTTTTTAAAAGATTCCCGTTGACACTATCCCAGAACCGGACGGTGCTATCGTAACTTCCACTGACAAGCGTTTTACCATCTGGCGAATAGGCGATTGTGGTAACGAAACTTTGGTGATTGCGTGTTTTAAGAAGGGCACCTGTGTCGATGTCCCAAAATCGGATTGTGTCGTCATGACTCGCACTCGCCAGCGTGCGTCCATCGGGCGCGAAGGCAACGGCATTGATATATCTGTCATGACCAATGAGGGTCCTCAAGCGTTCTCCTGTTACAACATCATAAATATATACCATCCCTATGTTTCCTGCACACGCAACAATTTTGCCATCCGGGGAAAACGCTATAGTTTCTATCCAGACCTCTTGCATAAAGATAGTCGTCAACTGTTCACCAGTAGAGGCGTGCCACAACCTTAATGTACTATCTCTCGCCCCACTTGCAATCATCTCACCATCCGGTGAATATGCCACGCAGTACACGCCGCCTTCATGTCCCATGAGCGTTTTTAACGGTTCACCGGTGTGGACATCCCATAACTGAATCGTCTTGTCGAAACTACCGCTCGCGAGGATTTGTGCTTTAGGACTGAACGCTACTGAACCCACACCGCTGCCATGTCCAACGAGGGTCGCTTTATTCTCACCAGTCTGTGTATCCCATAACTCGATTCTGCCATCGTTATTTCCCGTAGCGAATAGGTTGCCACCCGAATTAAAAGCCACGGATCTGACGTATGTTCCATGTGCTGGTAACAGGTCAATTTCTCCGCCTGTCTGTACATCATATATCCAAGTGCCAACGGTTGTTGCCACTGCGATTTTATTGCCATCCGGAAAATACTTAATATCAAATATACTGCCTTTTCCGAATCGAGCTTTAGCACCTGCTGGTAAACCCCAACGTGTATATTGCTCAGAGAAAGCGTTTGGCGTGAAAATTGAGGACATTACAAAAAATGTAAAGAACACTAAGCGGAACGGATTCATTTTACCCATGAAGGTCAACTCCTTTGAAATGATCCAGTTGAACAATGTTTACCAACGTTACTATGGATTGATTTCCCAAAAAATCAGAGTGCGATCATAACTGCCGCTCATAAGCGTCTTACCATCTGGCGAAAACGCAATAGGATATATGGAATCAGTGTGACCCGTAAATGTTTTCGTAAGCTCTCCCGTCTCTATATCCCAAAGGCTAATTGCTGTCTGATGTGAACTCGCTAATGTCCGTCCATCTGGTGAATACGCGATAGAATGCGTAGGTTCCCGCGGCATAATAGATTTTAAATGTTCGCCGGTGTTAGCATCCCAGAATCGGATTATATCATCACGACTTGAACTTACAAATATATCTCCCGAAGGAGAGAATACGACCTTATCAACCACACCCCCAAAGGTTTCGATAGTATTTACCGTTTCACCGGTGCTAACATCCCAGAATCGGATTGTACCATTACCACTGGCACTCACAAGAATTTCACCAGATGGCGAAAATGCCAAATCGTGAACCTCTTGTTCATGACCGACAAGCGTCCATTTTAAAGCCCCTGTTTCAACACCCCACAAATGAATGACTTGGTCATAACCACAACTTGCGAGTATACCGCCATCAGGACTGAAAGCAACGGCTGTAATTTGATCCGTGTGCGCATCCATGATCGTGTGATTTTGTGCACCAGTGTCCGCATCAAATATAGCCAAAGCACCTTGCCGGTTCCCACAGGCGAATGTTACATTATCCGGAGAATAGGCAGCACAAAAGATTCTGTAGAGTCCAACCTCGAAAGATTTGAGAAGCGTGGTTGTGTTTGGATCCCACAGTTGAAAATCGCCCGTAATTGACAAACACGCAAGAGTCCGTCCATGTGAAGAATACATGGCAAACCGAACCGCCATTGTGTTATGTCCAGTGATAGTTTGCAGAAGTGTACCCGTTGCAATATCCCAAATACGTACAGTATTATCAGAACTGTAGCTTGCAAGCGTACGCCTATCAAGACTGAAGGCCATCGAATAGAACCTACCCCCATTTTTTCCAAAGGTTGATATTTGCTGCTTTTTGTTGATATCCCATACGCGAATCATTCCATCAGCACTGCCAGACAGGAGCGTTTGACTGTCCAGAGAAAATACCGTTGCGATGATACGTGTTGAATTGGGAGGGACACTTTCATTGTTCGGTTCAAGAGACATTAAGAATTCACCCGTGTTAGCATCCCACACACGGATTTTTTCATCGTAACCGTAACTCGCAAGCTTTTCGCCATCAGGCGAATACATTACGCCAGAAACTCTCTCCACATGTCCGGCGATCGTTCGGAGCAATTCGCCAGTTTTCACATCCCAAAATCGAATAAGCTCGTCCCTGCTACCACTTGCAAGCGTGCTGCCATCAGGACTGAAGGCTACCGAATAAACCGTTCCGCTATGTCCAGTTAGGGTTGCTTTGATTTCATTTGTCCGAAGATCCCACAACTTGATGGTGTGGTCAGAACTCCCACTCGCAAGCGTGCTGCCATCAGGACTGAAGGCTATTGAATAAACCGTTCCGAGTTCACTGAGGGTTGTTTTGATTTCACTTGTCCGGAAATCCCACAACTTGATGGTGCGGTCGGAACTCCCACTCGCGAGGGTGCTGCCATCAGGGCTGAAACACACTGAATAAACACGACCCGTGTGACCCGTGAGCAAATCGAGTGCTTTTCCAGTCTGTTTATCATAAATCCAAACACCTGTTGAACTCGCTACAGCAAGCTTCGTGTTGTCAGGAGAGAATGCAATATCATACACATTCCCCTTTCCGACGCGGGCTTTCGCGCCCTCGGGTAAATAACCTTTTATATATTCTTGCGGGAAAGCGTTCGGCAAATATAGCACAGAAAAAGCAAGCAGCAGTAAAGAAAACACTCTTTTCATCAACAAACCTCCATTGTATGCGGAATTCTGTTTTCGACGCATGAAAATCGCAACACAAACGGGATTATAGTCCGGTTGAAATGTGAAATGGGATAGCCAAGAACACGCCCCGGCAGGATTGTCAAGTAAAACCCTTTATCAAATGCTATTTCAATTTATAGACACAAGGTGAACGCGCGAATACTTCAGCAGAAACACAACAAGAAATTTTGAGAAAACTTGTAGATAGTCTGTAATTACAATGAATGTGAATGTATTTTCGGATTTTACTAAAAGTGATAAAATTCGGTGGGTAGCCCTTGGGAAGCTCCTACCACATGGAAAAGACGAGGTTCATGATTTCTGTTCCACAGCACAGCCTAATGTGTATAGGCGGGATGGGAGTAAATCAACACCGAATCCGCACACGGCATTCAACGGGTGACGCATCGCGCTGCACGTGCCTAATCCGAACATCAGGCACCCAAAAATCAAATTTAATGAACCACTCTCGATTAATTCAACCTATTAAGTATACCACATTTTCCCTATGATAACAAGGTTTTTCTAAAAAACGGCAGGGTCATTCAATTGTCCATTTTTGATCGAATTTTCACCCCAGGCCCGGTAGGTTCGGTTTTGCGGCGTACACGCCCAAATGCGACGTGCATTCCTAACCGAACCGGACCTTAAGCACAAACTTTTCAGACCTCAAAAAGTCCTCTTGAGTTCCGTAGAAACGCTATGTTTATAGAAATGCTACATCCTTCCAGAAAAATTTGCTTGACACTGCCCAATTCTCGTGCTAAATTGAGTTTCGCTTGTAGGTAAAACTAAACTCAAGAAACGGAAAACCGAACAACAGATGAGACTATGAACTTATCCCCATGTTTCCTCACACTCCTTATATGCCTCCAGACCTCGATCGCCATTGCTGCACCACGATACCACCCTGAAGCAGCACGGTTGTATGACGCAGGGGTCCGCGCCCTCACACATGGAGACCAAGAGAAAGCGAAAACTAATTTAGAAAAGGCAGTCGCACTTGATGCTTCAATAGCGGATGCACACTGCGTCTTGGGAATGATTTATAAAGGGGCAGAGGAAGTCCATGCCGCAGCTGAGGCATTTCAACGAGCAACTGTCGCAGATAAAAACTATATTGAGGCGTATTGTGAACTGGCGGATATACGACTCATCCACTTAGGCGACTCCGCACAGGCGATACAGGTGCTACAGCAGGCAATAGCTATGGATGCTGATCATGCACGTGCGCGAACCCTATTAGGCATCGCCTATTTTCGTGATAATCGAACCGATGCCGCCATTAATGAACTTCAATACGCTATTAAACTCGATCCGACTTTGAAGACAGCACGCTATACGCTTGGTACCGCTTTGCTTCAGAAGGAAGCGTGGCAATCCGCTATTGATACTTTCAAAAAACTGATTGAAATTGATCCATTCCACGCAAAAGCGTACTTTAGTTTAGGCACAACGTACCGCCGTATCGGCGAAATGGAAGCGGCACAAAAGAACTTACAACGTTTTGAAGTGCTGTCTATTGACCAAGAAAAACTGACACATCTCAAAAAATTTGTGCAACGAAACCCCTCCAACGCTGAAGCGTGGTACCGACTCGGTAGACTCCAACTGAAACGGAAGTTATGGCACGAGGCAACACAATCTTTGGAACGTTACGTCACGCTCGCACCGCAAGAGACACGTGGCTATGAAGCACTCGGTTATGTCCAGTTTCAACGCCAGAACTATTCACAAGCGAAGACAATGTATGAGAAGGTGATTACCTATAAGCCGAACGTCGCTACCTACCGTAACAGTCTCGGGGGCGTTTATCTGATGTTAGAAGATTATCCACAAGCAATTGCGCAATACCAGTCCGCCATCGAGTTACAACCAACTGAACCACGCCTCTATCTGAACCTTTCTAAAGCCTACGAACTCGCTGGCGCGCACGCAGAAGCCGAGAAAACCTATAAAGAATATGAGCGTCTTACATCAAAGTCCAAGGAAAAATAAAACTATCGTAAGGATAGGGCCTCGTGCTTACCCGTTTATAGGGCACCTCATCCTACTTTCCACAGTCATAGGATTTTTACCGTGCGTGTCGGCTGAACCTGAACTCTGCCTCGTCCCTGCTGGCACCTTTACGATGGGGAGTGATGACGACCTCCCCAATGAAGCACCCGCACATAAAATCCATCTGGATGCCTACTATATCGGGAAAACCGAAGTCACCAACGCCGAGTATTATCCGTTTTGGATTGAAAGCGGCGGCACCGACAGTGAATATACGCCTATCAGTTACGGTGGCGAGTTCGGTACCTGGCCCGAGATCGCAAAAACGAAGCCTGACCACCCTGTCGTCGGTATTTCCTGGGATGCTGCTGTTGCCTATGCGGCGTGGCGAGGCATGCGGCTACCTACCGAAGCAGAATGGGAAAAAGCCGCACGTGGAACGAACGCTAAACGGTGGCCCTGGGGGAATACCTTCACACAACGCATTAAGGATACAACCGTCCATGCAAACGTTTGGCAACAGTCGGGTGCGCGCTTGCAACCGGTTGGCTCCTACCCTACGGGGATAAGTCCTTACGGCGCACACGATATGGCAGGTAATGTCTGGGAATGGGTGGCAGACTGGTATTCAGAAACCTTCTACTACCGCAGCCCTGATCGAAACCCGAAGGGACCCGCAGTTGGGAGTCGCCGTATTGTGAAAGGCGGTTCGTGGTTAAACCCAGAGACATTCGCAAGGTGTGCCACACGGTTCGGTCAACACCCCGCAATCGGCACCAGTTTTATCGGATTCCGACTCGCGAAAGATGCAGCTGCCCCGTATGAAAAGTAAGACGATACACCGCCTCATAATTCTGCTTGTATGTGCCTCACCCTTATGCTCCGCTGCAGCGATCCAATTCGTTGATGTAACCGAAGAAGCAGGCATTAATTTTCATCACGTCAGCGGCGCAGAAGGCGCGTTTCATCTACCCGAAACCCTCGGTGCCGGCGGCGCGTTCTTTGATGCGGACAACGACGGATTTCTTGACATCTACCTCGTCAACAGCGGCTACTGGGATAAATCACTATCGGCAACACAGGCAGTAAGCGCACTCTACCGAAACAATCGCGATGGCACTTTTACAGACATCACAACGGCTGCAGGAGTCGAGAACCGCGGGAACTATGGACAGGGAGCGGCGTGTGCAGATTACAACAACGATGGCAACGTCGATCTTTATGTAACCAATTTCGGCGCGAATGTCCTTTACCACAACAACGGCGACGGCACATTTACCGATGTCACAAGGTCCGCAGGTGTCGGCGATCCCAGCTGGAGCAGCAGTGCCTGTTTTCTGGATTACAATACTGACGGATACCTCGACCTGTTCGTCGTCAACTATCTTGTATATTCGCTCAATGTTCCGTACCTGCCGTGTGGCGAAGATGGCACACAAACCTATTGCCATCCTTCGCTATTTGAAGGCGCGCCCGACACACTCTATCGGAATAACGGCGACGGCACATTTACCGATGTCAGTCAAGCGGCTGGCGTTGGCGGCGTTGAAGGTATGTTTCACGGGAAGGGGTTAGGGGTCGTTTCGGCAGACTTCAACAACGACGGCACCCCCGATCTTTACGTTGCTAACGACGACACCCGAAACGATTTTTTTTATAACAACGGCGATGGCACGTTCAGTGAAATCTCGCTACTCGCTGGATGCGCTTACAGTTTCAACGGCATAGCACAGGCTGGGATGGGGGTTACCGTTGCGGACTACAACGCCGACACTTGGCTCGACATCTTTGTTACAAACCTCTCTTATGAAACCAACGCACTCTACCGCAACAACGGAGACGGCACATTTACCGACGTAATCTATGAAGCACATCTCGGTAAAGAGAGTTTTCTATTCGTCGGGTTCGGTACACGGTTCTTTGATGCTGATAATGATGGATGGCAAGATATTTTTATTGTCAACGGACATATCCTTGATAACATCGAGGACACGCACGATGTCCTGACGTATCGCCAACCCGATCAACTGTTCCGGAATAACGGAGACGGCACATTTCAAGAGGTTTCGGAGAGCGCAGGCACCTATTTTCAACGTGCTACAGTAAGCCGAGGCGCGCTTTTTGGGGACTATGATAACGACGGCGACGTTGACACACTCGTCACACACTCTAACGGACCCGCGACTTTATTGGAAAATAAAACTGAAACCCAAAACAACTGGGTGTCGGTTAAAACTGTTGGGATGATTAGCAACCGAGATGGCATCGGCACGCGTATCACCCTAACGGCAGGTGAACACACACAGATACAGGAAGTCAATCCAGGAGCAAGTTACCTCTCCAGCCACGATCCGAGATGCCATTTTGGATTGGGAACCAATACCGCTATTGATACGCTCGAAGTACGGTGGCAGAGCGGCGTCGTGCAAGTCTTTGAAAATCTCCCCGCAAATCAAGCGCATACTGTTTCTGAGTTTTCAGATACACCAGAGGATACACTCTTCAAAGCAGCGTGGACAGGGGATGTCTCAACCCTTCACGGTATGGATATAGACGTAAATCTGAAAGATACCGTTGGGCGGACACCCTTACACATTGCAGCGGAAAAGGGAAACATTGCTGTAGCGACGTTTCTTATCGAAAATGGTGCAAATGTGAACGTAGCGGATGTCAACGGCAATACGCCTTTGGTTTTCATTATCAACAAAACAGGAAACCTCAAAGTAGTCCAGCGATTGCTTGAAAAAGGCGCGAGCGTGAACGTCCAAAACCGTACCGGGGAAACAGCACTCATGTACGCAGCGTGGCACGGGCATTCGGCAATTGTCCAACTGTTGCTTGAGAACCGTGCCGATGTTACCCTGAAAAATAAGCAAGGCAACACAGCACTAACACTCGCGGAATCAAAAGGACATCCAGAAATCGTGGTGATGCTCAAAGCGACAAAAAAATAAATAGGAGAACGCAATGGCTCTGACCCGCGGTGTCACCCTAAAATCGGTTACACTGGCACTTATCCTTATCCCGATCAACTGTTATTGGATTATGTACACGGAGATGGTTTGGTGGGGACTTTTTCCGACGACGATGTCGCTTTTTTTCAATGCGGTCTTCTTTCTGTTTATTATTACGCTCTTCAATCTACTGCTGCGACGCGTCAAACAGCAGTGGGCATTGACACACGGCGAGCTGCTCGTCATTTATGTGATGCTCTGTATGGCGAGTGCTATCGCATCACACGACCACGCACAGGTGCTTATCCCGATGATCGGACACGTCTTCTGGTTCGATACACCTGAAAACGAGTGGCGAGAACTTCTGTACCGATACATACCAACATGGGGAACAGTCCAAGATAAACGAATCTTAGAGGGGTTTTATGAAGGACAATCCACTCTTTATGACACAGAAATCCTACGGGCATGGGTGGGACCGACATTGTGGTGGACAAGTTTTATTCTCGCACTCGTATTTGTTATGCTCTGCATCAATGTTGTCCTACGGAAACAGTGGACAGAACGCGAAAAACTCGCCTATCCGATCATCCAACTACCGTTAGAGATGACGCGAGACAGCGGCGCTAACTTCTTCCGCGGCAGGGTCTTTTGGACAGCGTTTATCCTCGTCTCACTCCTGAACCTTATTAACGGACTCAGCTATCTCTTTCCAACGATCCCAATCGTCGGCGTTCGGTTCCGGAATATCAGCCACTTTTTCACTGAAAAACCGTGGAACGCTATCGGATGGACACCGTTTTCGATCTATCCGTTCGTAATTGGACTCGGATTCTTCATGCCACTGGATTTATCGTTTTCTTGCTGGTTCTTTTATCTGTTCCGTAAGATGCAACGCGTCGGTGGCGCAATCGTTGGCGTTCGCGGTTTACCCGGATTCCCTTATGACCGACAGCAATCGCTGGGTGCCTATCTCGGTCTTGCAATTTTCGCAGTATGGGCAAGCCGTAAATACCTCGCTGAAGTCTTTAAACAGGTAACCACAGGACGTTCAAGCCTCGACGAATCGGTTGAACCGATGCGGTACCGCGCCGCCATTATCGGTATTGTGTTCGGATGTGTCTATCTCATAGCATTTTCCGTGAAGATAGGCATCAGTATTTCACTCGGTATCGCCTTCTTTGTGATGTATTTCGCATTGTCAACGGGGATTACGCGTATGCGGGTTGAATCCGGCGCCCCTGCACATGACCTACACTTTATGGGACCGGATTACGCACTACCAGCAATTTTAGGTTCACGCCGTATGGGCGGTTCCAACCTCACAGCACTCACTTTTCTGTTTTTCTTCAATCGGGCACACCGCAGCCACCCGATGCCGCACCAACTGGAGGGGTTCCAACTCGCTTCACGGGCACGATTTAATCCCAAACCACTGGTGTGGGTAATGCTCTTAGCTGTGATCGTCGGTTCTATCGGTTCTTTCTGGGCATATCTGCATGATGTCTACCGCTTCGGCTCATCGGGAAGCTTCGCACACCACCCTTTCAATCGACTTCAACAGCAGCTCAATTTCCCAACAAACACGAACATACCTGAAGTAACATTCATGGGGATCGGGATGGGATTCACGTTTCTCCTGATGTTTCTACGGATGCGGTTCTTTTGGTGGCCCTTCCACGCTGTCGGCTATGCTGTTTCCGGCGCAGCGGATTGGTGTATGAACTGGCTCTGGATCTCACTCATGATTAGCACAACCGCAAAATGGCTGATTATCAAACAGGGCGGCTTGCAGCTACACCGAAAAGCAGCACCTTTTTTCCTCGGTTTAATTCTCGGCGAATTCGTCGCAGGCAGCTTATGGAGTTTCTACGGCATGGCGACGGAGACCCGAATATTCCCCTTTAAAGATTGGTAATCCCATCTGTTAGAAAATCATTAACCTCACCTAAAATCTGACAATCTATGCTTATTGATAATGAAACCCAATATCAATTATGTTTTTCCTAAGTAATGATATTCGCTTGAAAATATACGTGTTATCTTGGTTTATAGCCTGTAATCTCCGAAAATCTGATGCTGAAATCTTCGACGGAAGGTGTATCACTGCCATCAGGAACAAAAGCGTTGGCACTTGGTTATCTGAGGTCGGTTGTTAGGGAAAATGTTGACGGAAGGGCAAAAATTGGAAGTGAATCCGACTTGAATCAATTTCACAATTCGATAAAATTTATCAGTTGTTTTTCTATTTCTTAAGATGCCTCATAAATACGAGCTCGTACGTATCTCATAAGGTAAGTGGGGTGTGTAACTACACGATAAGTGTCAATTTTAGAAACAACAACCGTCTCAGACCCAGGACCGGTAGGTTCGGTTTTGCGGTGTACTCACCCAAATGCGACCTGCATTCCTAACCGAACCATAGGGGCAATTTAGAGCGATGGGATTTTTGTAGGTTGGGTTGAACGGCGTTAAAAATCAAAAGTGAATCCCCGAAAGAACATCAACACTAACATACCCGCATATCCACACAGAAACAGAGTGAAACCCAACGTTTTCTGCTGAGATCCTGGAAACGTGCTGGTAGGTCTCCGTTGGGTTTCGCTATCTCCGTAATTGATATGAGCGGTTAGGGTGTCGAAATGTGAGTGGTTTGTCGTCAGCGTCTTCTGGGTTCCCCTAAGCAACCTCGCCAGCGAATACATGGGAAATCGTGGGTTTAGGATAGATCTGACAAACTACCAGTACTATCGCCTAATTTTGCCAAATCAATATCCATACGGTTGAGCATTGACAGCCAGAGATTGTTGAGCGGTGTCTCTTTCGGATAACGGATATGGCGACCACTTTTAAGCGTACCACAACCGTTGCCTGCGAGTAGGATCGGGAGGTCGTGGTGGCTGTGTCGATTGCCGTCTGCGTTCCCACTGCCATACAAAATCATTGAATGGTCTAACAGGGAACCGCCCCCTTCAGCAGTTGCATCCAGTTTTTCTAAGAAGTATGCCAACTGTTGTGTATGGAAAATATCGATTTTACGGATTTTCGCCACCTTCTCCGCGTCACCACGGTGATGCGACAGATAGTGATGACCATCAGTGACATTGACAGCCGGATACGACTTATTGCTCCCTTCATTTGCTAACGTAAAAGTCACAACACGGGTCACATCTGTCTGGAAGGCAAGGACAATCAGGTCCATCATGAGTCGGACGT
>JAJEGI010000081.1 GCA_022819945.1 Candidatus Poribacteria bacterium | reverse complement strand
TAACGGTAGCGGTTTGACAAGATGCGGGGCAATGCGCTGAAGAATCTCACGTTCTTTACGCGACATTTTAACGAGTTCTCTATCGTGTTGAAGATAGCGAAACCCGCCGTGAACAAGCTGCGAAGTAGCACTGCTCGTTCCACTTGCAAAATCGCCTTGTTCAATTAATCCCGCTTTGATACCGCCGTTGAGCGCGAGATCGCGAATTAAACCCGCACCAACGATACCGCCACCAATAACCAAGACATCCAAAGGTTCTGTCTTGAGCGTTTCAATATTGTTCGCCCGAGTTCGGGCTGAAAATTCTGTTGACATCGTTGCTACTTAACCCGTTATCAAATGGCTATGTAAAGAGACTTTACGAATAGCAGTCACGATTCCAGACGCAGCACCTGCTACCGGCTTTGTTAATAGTGGCAAAAATATCAGCTGCGAACAAGCCTGCTCGGTCACAGGTAAATCCCCTGGCGCATATCCTCTAAACGTTCCACCCGTATCAACAGGGCAAAGAGAACCACGACCGTTCATGTAAATATCAAGTCCTTGTGTAAAAAGTGGTAAAGTATGTAGAAGCGGATACGGATTGCTATTCGTTGGTAGATGCCCTGACAAAAGCGGCACACCATCTCCAACAAGGAGCGGATAAGGGTTATTATTCGCCAAAACACCCTCTCGTCTGAGCGCTTCCGCAAACACAGGTGCAGGCAATCCATTCATCTCTTCTTTACGATAATGAATAGGAAAACCGTAAAACCCTGCTGGCTCAGCCCCTTCATAAGTCTCAATAGGAGAAACACCCGGAATATCCCGTAATCCATCGGCAATTTCTTGGATATAAGCGCGACGGTTTGCGTTGAGTTCATCAAGTTTTTTCAGTTGTACCGAAGCGATACCGATAGCAAGCGGATGGGCACGAAATTTAACGCCGAGTCCCATCGGTGGAAGATGCGAGTATTGTAGGGCTTCGGCTGCTTCCCCTTCAATATTAGGAGCACGATTAACTTGACCGAGCAAACACGCCCGTTCAAAAACTTTTACGTCGTTGGTAGCGAGCATCCCGCCTTCGCCACCGCTAACTGACTTGTTGCCTTGCAAACTCCACGCCCCTGCCTGTCCAATACTCCCACACGGGACACCCTTGTAAGACGCGCCATGCGCGTGAGAACAGTCCTCTATAATCGGCACACCCGTCTCTTCGCTGAGTGCCATAAGCGCATCCATATCACAGACATTGCCCCACAGATGCACCGCCACGATTGCCTTGGTTCGTGAGGTAATACGCCGCCGAACGTCATCCACATCAATCAGCAGGGTCTTGGGATCCACCTCACAGAAAACCGGTGTCGCCATCAGGGTCAACGCCGGTGTAATTGAACCCATCCAAGTATAAGTTGGGCAGATAACCTCATCACCAGGACCGACACCAAGCCCAAACATTGCGCTATGTAACGCTGCCGTACCGTTGGTAAGGCTCACAGCGAATTGGGTTTGATGACGTTTACACCAAATTCGCTCAAATTCTTGAACGGCTGGAGAGGCACCAGAGAGCTCGTTCCGAAGTGTCATCTCATAAACAACCCGTGCTTCCTCCTCCGTGATTTGCCGCCACCCGTCGAGTTTCGGATAGGGGGCATCAGATGTTATTTCAAAGGCTGGCGTTCCACCCAAAACAGCAGGAAGCTCTGTTGGGTTAATTTCATGACGAGATAACCCGGTTCTGTTTCTCTCCATAGTCTTCTCTTTCCCTCCTAACAATCAGCGATTTGTCTTAATCCGACATCCGTGTTATATTAACAAATCAATCTGTCTGTAGCATAAACTTTTCGTTTGTGCCAACGTGTAGCCCTTCAGAAAAGTCGGGCATGCGATCTTCATTTTTTGAAATGGTATAATATCATACATAATAGCACGTTCCAAGCACTTTTGTCAAATTGAGAAGAGAGACTGAAAACTCTTGAATATCCCAAAATTGATCGCCTCAGTATCGCGAGGCAGAATATCTCAATCCAGAAAGTTTTTCCTAAACTGCATCCCGCCGCTGCTTGCTATCTTCGGGTTCTTTCTTCTGTGTGGGATTGTCGTCTATCTCCGAGGACAAGAGGCGTTAGAGTTTTATAGGATTATTCTTCTCAGCGGGTTCGCAAGTTTTGATGATTTCGGGTATGTACTGTTCAACGCCACGCCCTTAGTCTTTACAGGACTTGCTGTCGCTATTGGTTATAGGAGTGGGTTGTTTAATATAGGTTGCGAAGGGCAACTCTACGTTGCAGCGTTCGCTGCTGCGTGGGTCGGTATGCATCTAAATCTGCCTGCTTTTCTATTGGTTCCACTCTGTATAGGATCGGCAATGATTGCCGGTGCTGGATGGGGAGCGGTCCCGGGTTTCCTAAAGGCGAGATATGGTGCACACGAAGTCATCAATACAATTATGATGAACTTCATCGCTTTTGCCCTTATGAATTACCTCGTTACATCCGTTTATCAAGAACCGGGACAGATGATCCCCCAAACGCCTCAGATTCATGAAACGGCACGAATTCCGCGATTAGCCCCTTTTGTACCCGTTCTCCCTGAGAACAATCCATTATCGTTCTTTGTACCCGTCCTCCCCGATAGCAATCCATTGAACTTGAGTTTCTTGATTGCCTGCGGATGCGTCGTGTTGTGTTCTATCTTCTTGACATACACCCGTTGGGGATATGAACTCCGCCTGGTAGGCAACGCGCAAGATGTGGCATCTTATGGGGGGATCAACCCCCGTGCTGTAACCGTATGGGTAATGGCACTGAGCGGAGCAATTGCCGGATTAGCAGGTGTCGCTGAGGTGATGGGATACCGTTATCGGTTTTTGGATAGTTTCTCTTCAGGTTGGGGCTTCACCGGGATTGCTGTCGCATTGTTAGGAAGAAACAATCCTTTCGGCATTTTGGCTGCAGCCATTTTATTCGGATTACTGAACAAAGTCGCCTTGGACATCGACATTTTGTTGGGGATCCCGCGCGGTCTATTCTTTGCGGGGCAAGGTATGCTGATTATCTGGTTAGTTGGCATAGAAGGTATCTCAAAAAAATAGACACTTTCTTCCGTACCTAAACCTGATTCATCGAACCGCAAGGAAATTTAAAAATATGATACTTGAATTGATTCCAACCACTTTGCGAATGGCGACACCGTTAGGATTTGCTGCGCTCGGCGGGATTTATTCGGAACGCGCCGGGGTCATTAACCTCGCTTTAGAAGGAATGATGCTGATCGGTGCCTTTGGTTATGTTGTCGGTACACAAGGTTCTGGTTCAATATGGATCGGACTGCTTATCGGCATAGCGTGCGGGTTAGCATTGGCATTGCTACATGCCATTGCAGCGGTCACATTCCATGCGGATCAGGTTGTCACCGGGATTGGCATCAACATTCTGGCATTAGGGATCACAGAATATCTTTTACCGATTCCTAAACAAGTAGGCGGACTTCCGCATTGGGAGCTGCCGCTTATCGGTTCATACAGTTTCATCGTCTATTTGCTACCGGTATTGATGGTGGCGAGCCATATCCTTCTATTCAAAACGCCGTGGGGCTTGCGACTCCGTGCAGCAGGCGAATCAACAGAGGCACTTGCGGCACTGAGTCTAAGCAGGGCAAAATGGCAGTATATCGGGATCCTGTTAAGTGGACTCTTAGCAGGGATAGGTGGATGTTTTCTGGCTTCCGAAGTTCACTATTTTACAAAGGGAATGACAGCCGGACGGGGTTATCTCGCACTTGCAGCTGTCATCTTCGGGAACTGGCGACCCTTAAGCGGTGTCTCTACGTGCTTCCTCTTCGGATTCGCCACCGCCTTAGAACTCGCAAACCGATGGAATATACCCGGACAACTCCTACACAGCCTACCTTATATCTTAACAATGGTCGTGCTGGTCGGGTTCGTAGGGACATCACGTCCGCCTGCGAGTCTCGGAAAAATGAAGTCGTAGGTTTTTAAGATAGCACCATCAGACAAACCTACTCCGTTTCGCTGTCTTCACCTGCCAGCCCATAGTAGGTGCCATGACGACTGTAATAACCATAGGACTTGGCATGTTTCGGATTGATCATGTTACAAACCACGCCGACCCTTTTGGTCGGAAAAGCTTCCGTTAGGTGTCGGATTCCTGTAAGAATATCAAATCGACGGGTTTTTGTGATGTCAAAGACGTAGACGATGGCATCAACAATGTTCGCCAGAATCATCGGATCGGCGACAGCACGTACAGGTGGTGAGTCGATCACGATGACATCATACTCCGATTTTGCGAGTTCCAACAACTGATTCATCATTTCCGAATTAAGAAGTTCAATCGGGTTCGGTGGGACAGTGCCGCTCGGTAGTAGATACAGATCAGGAATACCCGTCTGTTTGACCATCGCGTGAAGCACGCCGTCCGCGTTCTCAGCGTTGAGATGGATGAGGGTTTCACTCAGCCCGGGTTTGCGGGCATCAACACTCGAAACAGGTAAGTCAGATGTAGTAGTATCTACAGCGTCTTCTACTTGAAGAAGTTGTTCTCTCGGAAAAGTGTTATGTTGCGAAGGGCGCCGCATATCAGCATCTATGAGTAAAACCCTATTGCCTCTCTCCGCAAGTGCAACAGCAAGATTCGATGAGATCGTGCTTTTACCTTCGCCGCGAGTCGCACTCGTGACGAGAATCGTTTTCACAGAGTCACCCGGATTCAGGAACGGCAGTTTGGCTTGTAATACCCGAAACGCCTCGGCTGTCCTCGAATTCGGAGCATCATGAACCATCAGCGGGAGTCGATACGAGCTGCGCCTTTTGATAGAAGGGAGGACCCCAAGAAAACTCGGTGATTCGGGAAGAGCGTCCAACTGCCGAACTGCCTCCTCTAAGCGGAGATAGGTGTCTTTGAAATAATTCTTGGCGACAGCGAAGGTCACGCCGAGTAGCATCCCAACGAAAGCCCCCAAAACGAGATTCAGTTTTAACCGCGGTTTCAAAGGTTCTTCCGGCGCGCGGGCTTTATCCATCACCTTGATACTTTCCGAGCGCGCTTGGGCGAAAATCTCTGCCTCCCGCATTTTTGTCTCTAAAGCAATAACCTGCGCGTTGTAAATCTCAACATCTCGCTTAAGACGATAGAACTCCAATTGGGCAGGGGACCACTCACGAAGCTCAGCGAAGTGCTTGTTAATTTGGGCAGTAACTTCATCTTTCTGCTTTTTAAGACTAATAGAGGAGGCTTCCGCCTCATTCACCTTCTCTGTGAGTACTTGGTGAAGTGGGTTATAGGAAGATGTCGTACTTTTTATATCTTTCTCCTCTTTAGCAAGACGTGCCTTTGTCTCCTCAATCTTCTTATCAATTGCGGTCACTTCAGGATGCGTTTCATCATACTTGCCAAGGAGTTCAGCCTTATCAATTTCATACTGGTTTAAATTATCTTGTAGTTTGGAATGCGACGGATTTCGTGCGATAGTTTCTGATATGAGATCTTCTGATAACCCTTCCACTTCTTCGCGATAAGTAGCGAGTCTCAATTCAGCACCTATCAAGAGGTTTATTAATTCATTTTCTCTCACTTGAAGTGCCAGAATGACTTGTGCCTGTGTCCCACCTTCCGCGTTTAAGGTAAGTTTCGGGTGTTCTTCCTGAAATGCGAAAAGCTCTTTTTCAGCATTTGTGAGGTTTTCTTGGGTCTGATTCAGCATCTCTTGCGGGAGAGGTTTCTGCCACCACTCCATTCTTTCAACCGCTTCCGCTTCGACAACTGACTGAAATACTGCAGCGATTCTGTTAGCGAGGTGCTGTGCCCGTTCTGGATCCCGTTGTTGCACGGTAACGGTGATCACCTTCCCATCCGGTGATTCTTCGACCTTTAACTGCTCGTCAATAAGCATTTTAACAAAGAAATCCTGCCACTCGTCGTCTGTAAATTCTCCCTGTTCTGTAGCACCCGCATCAAGTCCAATATTCAACATATCTGCAAGCCACACGACAGTCCGTCCGCGATGAATGGGTAATGGATCAAGCAGTCCATCGTCTCTGAGTTGGTGCACTGCCGGTGTAATCACAAGATCCCGTGATTGTAACTGCGCAGCGAAAGCACTTACAGATGTCCCACCCAGTATCCCGGATAGCGGTAACTGCGAGAGGAGAGAGGAGGCGGATTGACTATCTAAAACACGGAGGGTTGTCTCGGATTGAAAAACCGGCGGCGTAAGATCCGTTATGAAAAACGCCGCGAAAACGGAAAGCAGAAAAATGAGAAGGACACTCCATTTATTCCGAAAGAGTATCCAGAAATAGTCTGACAATCGGATCTCTTTAATTTCTTCAAGCTGCCTATCGGCTGTCTCTGGCATCTGTAACCTCGTTCTTAATGCGTAAGTCCTATTCTTAATGCCCTGTAGATGTGTCTCCGAAGCGTAGATTCACAATTAGTTGTATCTAATCAGGACCGTAACAAGCAAATTCACAAACGATGTTGCGAAGGTAATCACCCGCCAATCTAAACGGGTCCGTTCACGAACTCGGAGTTGATCTTTCGGGTTCAGATAAACTTCTGAATGCACCTGATCGAAATTCAATTCCTCTTCTGTGCCATCAGCCCGCGTCAGCAGACATTTTTTGGGATTCGCCCGCTCTTCATTGAATCCACCTGCCATAGCAATCGCTTGCCCTAAAAGGACAGGTTCGGTAATCACGTACTGCCCCGGTTTCTCTACAGCACCCGTAACGCTTATTTTTGCCTCCGCCAACGGAACATACAACGTATCGCCAGGCCCCAACATCGCCTCAACATTCTCCACCGTGAGATCGACGACAATACGTTCCTCGCTGGTGATGATTTCTGATTTGTTCAGGTCAGCGAAATCCATTCTGGAACCGCCAGCGAGCTTCAATGCCTGAGTCACTGGCACTTCCGGGGCGGTTATCGGATAAGCCCCAGGGGCAACAACCGCACCTATGACTCGCACGGGCCGCTGTTGAAAAACAGACGGAACGAATATCGTATCATAATCTTTCAATAGAATATCGGGGCCCCCCTTATTGATGAGATCAATATAATCAACTCTTTTGAACAATTTCCCATCACGCCAGATAGAAATATCTGTGAGGTCCGCACGTTCATAGTTGATTGAGGCAGATGCAAGCGCTTGGAGGAGATAAACCTGTCCAATTTCAAAGACGTGTAAGTTTCCACGTGCTCGCGTCTCAATCGCACCGAACACGAGGATCGTTCGCCTCGGTTGCATAAGCGTTACAAACACACGTGCTGTCGGGAGGTGTTTTGAGAAAGCTAACTGCATCTGATCCTGAAGTTCAGAAACCGTCAAACCGGTCACCTTGATGAGTCCTATAACAGGATAGGAGACATAGCCATCTTGCTGAACCGGTACTGGAATCCGATCTTTGCTATACTCTGGATACCCATCTACAGTGACGACGAAACTGTCCCCGACTTCCAGTTTATATGTAGACAATTCTGGAGGCTTTGCGTCTTTCAGTGCAGCTCCTGGGTCAGTCGTTGGGTTTGTAGGAACAGGTTCAGCAGCGAAAGCAGGCATGCTATAACTGAGCTGCCCCAAAGTGAGTAGAAATATTAGAAAACTTTTAACAGGAGATTTTTGAAAACCATCGGGGCCTCTAAAAAACTGTCGGTGTAAAGAAAGTATTTTTTTCATGAAATCGCTTTCAACCTTTTTCAGCAGATTTTTCCATTTGTTGATTCTCAGGTTCAGACTCTTCTTATTTTTATATTGCCCAATATTTTAACAGATATTCACCAGAAACGCAACGGAAAACCACTTTCATCAGTCAGGCAACCCTTCGGCACTTGACCGTGTATCTCCTTGTAAACCGATTGTAGCCGCAACGGATTTTTACGGATCCGGCGTTGCATAGTCATACCATTCAAGAATACGCCATTCCCCATTTTCACGAAGTTCCAAGATAAATATCATGCGTCCTGAAGGATTGGATTGTTCGCCTTGTGTTAGGTCAAGTCTGAGATCGTAATCGTAGTCAGCCATAGCAACGGTACCGCTCAAGAATTCGATATCTCCATTCTCATAGAGATTCAGTTCAATATTCTCAGTTACATTGAACATTTTCAACGTCCCTTCGCGCTCCTGCTGTCCACCCCGAAATATCATATCATCATCTGGATTATCGGGGGTGCCTAGGTCACTGATATAGAAGAAGTCGTCTTCCCATATTGCGGACATATATCCTTGAATATCGTATGTTTCAAGACCATTTCCCCACTGTTCTTGGATAACAGATTTGATCACGGATCTCTCCAAATCGTAATCAATTTCATAATCTTCAGCATCGAGATCAACTGGCTCTATTTCCTCAACAGGATCATCGACCTCCTGTTCAAGGACTGAAGAAAGCCATGCTTGAAATTCTCTAATTTCAGCATCGTCGCTCTGAGCCGTCGGCACATTTTCTGGCACAGGTGACGTTCCTATCTCAGGAGGCCCGGTGTTTGTATCTTCTTGTTGTGTTTTCGTTCCCGTTTCAGAGGGATGCTCAACAAATGGAGACATAGTGATTTGCCTGTCCTCTGGCTTAACTACCTTGATCACTAATTGTGACTCTTCCATTTCAGGCAACTGGATCTTCCACACTTGAAACCCAATGAATCCAACGGCAAAAACACCAACGATACTGATGATTATTTTAAGGTGCGTTTTCACTTTCACTGCTATAACACCTCCTGAGAAAACACGTTGGGTTTCACTTCTGTTTTGACGGTTTCAGGTTTCCGAGTACTTGAAAATCGTTTACGCCGTGCAGTTCTCGGTAAATCTCCGTTCAATCTACTCTATGTGCTTGAACCGGACGCATATTATATTACGTTTGTTGCAAATCGTCTGATTTCCTTCAAAAATAATGTTTGTTGCTTTAACCTATGGAGTTATGCTAATATAGAGTTGTGAACTTAAAAACTATTTTCGCACAACTCCAAGGCAAGCGGGTAATGATCATCGGTGATGTCATCTTGGACGAATATATCTGGGGGGATGTGAATCGAATTTCGCCTGAAGCCCCTGTGCCAGTGTTTGAAATCGAGACAGAAGAGACCGGATGTGGAGGTGCTGCAAATGTCGCGCAGAATGTCGCGAGTTTGGGCGGCAATGCAATCTTGGTCGGGGTCATCGGGAAGGACAGCGGCGGCGAAAAGTTAGTTCAGATGCTAACCGAAATGGATATAGTTACCACGGGGATCTCTATAGACCCGCAGCGACCCACAAGCACCAAAACACGTGTGATTGCCGGGGCTTCTACTACAACGCTTGCAAATCGCGAGCATAATTCGGCACATCACCTGCTCCGCATTGACAGGGAATCCAAACAGGAAATCTCTATACGGATGCGGGAACATCTATTGGACACTATCGTTGCTCAGTTACCAGCAAGTGATGCAGTTATTTTCGCTGATTACGATAAAGGGGTAATCAATGCCCAACTCATTACAGATGTGATGAAACATGCCCAACCTTACGATATACCGGTCGTCGTCGATCCGAAGCGAGATAACTTCTGGCACTATAAAGGCGTAACAGCCATTACACCGAATCACAAGGAAGCAGGTGCCGCTGTTCACGAAGAGATCACTCATGCCCCCCAGCTGGTCGCTGTCGGTGAGAAAATTTTAAACCGGCTATCTCTCAAAGCGTTGTTAATTACGCGTGAGGCGAACGGAATGTCTCTGTTCCAACGCAAATCTGATGGGAACCTGCAAGTAGACAACTTACCCCCACATAGCAGCGTCGCAACGGATGTGACGGGCGCGGGAGATACTGCCATCGCCGTTTTCACGCTCGCGCTTGCAGCGAATGCCGATTTCTACAATGCCGCGGTATTGTCGAACCTCGCGGGTGGGATTGTCGTCGGAAAAGTGGGTTGTGCAACTGTCACACCAAAAGAACTGCTGAACGCAATTGAAACAGAAGCGTCTGTCTCTGGATTGTAGGGAAACCAAAAAATGAAAACTGTCTTTTTGGATCGAGATGGCGTTATCAACCGAAACCCGCCGAATATGGGGTACGTCCGGAGATGGTCTGAATTTAGTTTCATTCCAAATGCCCGAAAAGCGATCCGCGAACTCACCGAAAACGGTTATCGGATTATTGTAGTGACCAATCAATCCGGAATTGAGAGAGGACTCTATTCGGAGGAAAGTTTGGCAGATATCCACTCGCGAATGGTCGCTGAAATTAGCAAAGCAGGTGGGACAATTGACGCTGTTTATTACTGCCCGCACCACCCTGATGCAGGATGCGAGTGTCGAAAACCGAAACCCGGTATGTTAATACGCGCAAAACGTGAGCATAATATCGAACTATCAAGTGCCTATTTGATCGGGGACACAGTCACAGATATTCAAGCAGGAAAACGTGCCGGAACCAAGACCTTTCTTGTGTTAACTGGACTTGGACAGGAGAGTTATTACCATTACATGAACATAAAACCGTGGAAACAAACGGATATGGATGGATACTACCCCGAAAAAATTTTCACGAACCTCTATTCAGCAACGCACTGTCTGATAAAAAATGATTCTTGAAAACTCCTTAATCCGTCAAATCTATGAATCTTAGGGACGCATAGAAAAAATATCAGAGACACGCTTGAATCGCTTGCGCTTGTGGTAATTCGTTTAATTCTTGACAAAAAAGCAAAATTTGTATATCATGACCCGTACGCAGAAACTCTGTCTCTTGCGGACAGAGAAATTCATTATTCAGAAGCCCTGACAGTCAATTGAGTATAAAGTGCCGATTGCGTTGTAATCTTGACAGATCACGGGGCTATAGACTACGATTGGCTCGTCGAACATGCTCAAATAATAGTTGATCCCCGCAACGCAACACGCAGGGCAGAAGGGACGGGAGAAAATTATCAAAATTTAATCTTATCATACTTTCGGAGCACAATAATGTCATACCCAAATTTAAAATTGCAGATACAACGAGACCAATTGACGTGGTTTTTAGACTTACTTTTAAATGAAAGAGAAGTTTTTCAATTAAGTGCATCTATCGGTATTATCCCAGATGTTGACAGGCTCTATGCCTTGTCAAAACGGGAATTATTGATAAATTTAGCCGATGCCTTTTTCGGGACAGTTGTTCCGAAAAAACCTACTCTTGAAAATAGCGATACCCTCATATCTAAACCTGGAACCAACAACGGTGAAGCTTCAGTCGAAGAGTTAGCCAGCGAATTTCTTACGGAGAAGGCACACGCCGCAATCTCCCGGGTCGGATATATGGAGATTTCGGAAATCGAAACCTTTTTTAAAACGTCCGATATCCTAATTGAAGCAGGCGACTTCGGCGAAGTTGTATGGGCACTCCTCACTGACCAACGCACTGCAGTCGTTGAACACGGTTACAAACTCCTCAATACAACGTACGAATCTATAGCAGTCGCACACACAAATGGATACGAAAATCTCCAAAGCAGTCAACAGTTAGAAAAAATTGGACCTCAGGAGGCTTACAATTTAGAAGACGAAAATCAACAGGTACGGGATTCTACTCCAGAAATTGCGCAACTTGAGCAACAATTAGCGGACTCGAAGGCGGACTACGTCTCGCTTGAACAGAAGCACAGTCGGTTAGACCAACAGCGCGCTTTCCTTTTAGAAGAAAATAAAGGATTGAAAACTAAAGCTGAAGGCTATCACGATAGCGAGAAACAGCTGAAGAAGCTTGAAGAAGAAAACCACATACTCCGTGAACAGGTAGCGCAATATGCCGAAGACACCGCTGCCTTACAGCAACTTACTGACGAGCGAGATCTCCTCCTTCTAGAAAAAGAACGCTTAACAGAACAGTTGCAAGAATACGAACAGATCAGGGCAGTGAAAGAGACATTCACTACCGATCTCAGCTTAGTTGAGGAGGCAATCTACAAAGGACATCAAGGACTTGAAGAGCTTCAAACCAGCCTACATAACCATTTCGATGCTTTGGAAAGTTCACATCAAGCCGCACGCGGCGCCCTGAACCAGATTCGCCAAACACTCGCTTATTTAGATACACAGCAACTCACCGAAGGCGAGGACGCCCATCCCATGACCGCCGAGCAACCTCGCGTCGGGGTCTTCGTTGATGTCCAAAACATGTTTTACGCCGCCAAAGATCGCTACGGAAGAAGAGTGGATTATATTAAACTGCTTGATCTGATCGTCGGTCCGCGCTACCTTATGGGGGCTTATGCCTACGTTGTCCAAATACCGGAAATCGACCAAGCCCCCTTCCTGTCACTTCTTGAACACAACGGCTACACGATTAAAAGCAAGGACCTGCGCTTGCGCGGTGATGGCTCCGCAAAGGGGGATTGGGATGTCGGTATCGCGGTCGATGTCGTCTCAATGCTTAGTTCATTGGATGTCGTCATCCTGGCAAGTGGAGATGGTGATTTTTGCCCTCTCGCTGAACTCATCAAGCAACAGAACAAACGGGTGGAGGTCGTCGCTTTTGAACATAACACCTCCATGGATCTACAACAAATCGCAGATCAGTTCTTCCCGATTGGAGATGAGCTGCTCATATAACCTAAAAATGTGTAGCAAACTCAGTTGGCATCTACAAGATGAATTACCCTCTTCAGCGTATACGGAATGCTGTTGGTGAAAAACGAACGCGCGTGGGGTCTTCCAAAGACCTTTCAAATCTCAGTTCTCTCCCGCCATTCCGGATATGCCTCGTTCTCACTACCCTTTCTGTGCTTATCACAATAAACTTCGCAAGCGCAGAGTGGCCATCTTCAGCAACACAAAACCTGCCATTATGCACAGCACAAAACGAACAACGCTTTCCTGTTCTCACTGCTGATGGACAAGGGGGGGCTATCGTCGCGTGGAGCGATGCAAGACACGCGAATCGCGATATTTTTGCACAACGCGTTAGCGCGGCAGGCGGTATGCATTGGAACGCGAACGGTATCCCAATCTGTGATTTACCGTCATCGCAAAGCTGGCCCCTGATTGTTAGCGACACAGAAGGTGGTGCAATTCTTGTCTGGGGTGATACACGACACGGCAATCAGGACAGTTACGCACAACGCATTGACGCAAACGGCAACAAACTGTGGAACCCTGAAGGTGTCCCCGTCTGCACGCATCCAACGTTACAAGACGATGTGAACGCTATCGCTGACGGCAAAGGCGGCATCATCGTTGTATGGGAAGATTGGCGAAACGGGAATCAGGATATCTACGCCCAAAGAATTGACAACACCGGAAAACCGCTATGGGAGACAAATGGTGTTCCAGTTTATCGAGGTGAAGGCGATCAGTATGACCCAGTTTTAATCGCCGATGGGCAAGGAGGGGCTATTTTCGCATGGTGGGATATTAGCACGCCAGATTGGAACATTTACGCGCAGCGGCTATCAGCAGATGGTAAATCTATGTGGAATGCTGGTGATGGCGCAGAACACGCGCCTATTCCGGTCTGCACAGCGCACGGTAATCAAGGCGCGCCAGTCGTAGTGAGCGATGGAAATGGCGGCGTGTTCTGCGTTTGGTCGGACTACCGAAATGACCCGAACTTTTATACGACCGCGCAATTATATGCTCAGCACCTGACTGTTAAAGGGGATGCGTTGTGGGAAAAGGACGGCATCCCTATCTGTAAACTGCGGGTCAATCAACAACAACCCGATTGCATTCCCGATGGCAGCGGCGGCTTCATTGTTACGTGGTGGGACGAACGAAATATCTTCGCCGATATCTATGCACAGCGTATTAATCCAAATGGCGAAGCGTTGTGGAACGACGAAAACTCAGATTTCCCAGAAGGCGGGGTACCTGTTTGCACTGAGGCAGGTGTTCAACGTCTCCCTCAACTCGTGCCTACCGATGAGATGGGGGCTATCGTCTACTGGTTGGATTATCGAGAAGACTTTGGCGACTCGACTGAGGATGCGATCTATGCACAACGGCTTGATGCTGACGGCAAGCCACAGTGGGAAATTGATGGCATCCCTGTCTGTAGCGCACCGAAAGCACAAATCACCCCGAAAGCCATTGCTGCAGGCGTTAACACTGCCATTGTCGTCTGGGGTGATGCCCGCAGTTCAGACGAAGACATCTATATCCAACGCGTCCCTCAATAAGCATACAAATTTGACTTTTCGCGCCCTCTATGTCATAATAGATACTACAAAGGAGGATAAGACATGTCAGACCAAGATTTCAGAGAACGGGTATTAAGTGCTATTGATGACCTCAAGCGCACGACCGAACGCGTAGAAGATAAAATAGAACGCGTAGAAGGCAGAATAGAACAAGTGAACGAGAAAGTGAATAGTAGATTAGCAGCCGTAGAAAAAGATGTAACTAATCTTCACGGTGATGTTAGATGGATTCGAGGTAAACTGGAAGGAAGACAGGAAGCAACATCAAACACAGACGCAAAGACTGCGATCTGGATAGCATTAGGCTCGGCATTGGCAGCCATCATATCGTTGATTAAATCCTTTTGGGCCTAATCAATACACAAGGAATCTTTATGACAAAACGCACACGACTCGCCCCAGCGAAACGCGCTATTATCGTCGGAATGGACGGCGCAAGCATGGAACTTGTTAAGAATATGATTGACTGGGGACACGCCCCGAATATGGCGAAACTGCTCCAAACGGGAGTCTATCGCCCCATGATTGGTGTATTCCCGACATTGACACCACCGGGATGGACGGCACTCTCTACCGGCTCCTGGCCCGGCACACATCAAGTGATGGATTTTAATATTCGCGCCGTTGGAGAACGTCTCGATAAAACGGTGTGGGGCATCAACACCGGGTTATGCCAATCCGAGTATCTATGGAATCTCGTAGAACGGGCAGGTGGCAAACCTATTTTGGTGAAATGGGAGATGTCTTGGCCACCCACTGTCAAAACTGGAATCCAAGTGGAAGGCACAGGACCCGGTGTCTCCAATCACCATCAGGTCGCAGGGTATCACCTTTTTGTCGCAGGAAAATGGGCACCGCGTCCTATCGGCGGGCAGCGCGACCCAGAAACACTCGATCCGAGCGCACTGCAAAAAGTACGACATATCGATCCCGTCACTATTGAACCGATTGAAGATGGAGAATGGCGTGCCTTACCGGATTCCGAAGAACCCATGCGAGAGGTTGAACTTACCATTCGACCCTTAGCACGCGGTAGAGAAGATGTGATGCCGTCAGCCTATTCCAAAGGCGAAGCATCCGACGAAACACGGGTTCCCAAACCGTTTTATGGGTTGATTTACGCCACCGGTGATAACGGTTACGACCGGATTCGGATCTGTCGAAGCCGTGCTGGAGATGACGCTGTTGCCGATCTGAGTGTCGGCGAATGGAGCGACTGGTGGTTAGATACGTTTGAAATTGATGGTGCCGAAGTAGAGGGGTACGTCCAGATGAAACTGGTCACGCTCACATCCACAGCCGACGCTTTTGAACTCTTTGTACCGCAAATCTGGCCCCGAGCAGGGTATACCGTTCCCGATACGGTTGCCAAAACGATTGATACGGAAATCGGTTCGTTTCTGCAAAATCCTGCCCGCGACGCGCTCGGGCAAATGGACGATAACACCTACTTTGAACTCTTAGACTACCACCACCAACGTCTGGCAGATGTTGCGACACACCTCGCTAAGAACAACGATTGGGATGTCCTGATGGTGGAGAGCCACGCGCCGGACTATGCCAGCCATTTCTTTCTCAGCCAAGCCGATGAGATTAGCGGCGCAGTCCCCGAAACAATCCAGCGCTGCCGTGAGGGATTACGACACACTTACGAATCCGTCGATCGGATGATTGGACAGTTGATGGAACTCGCAGACGAAGAGACCGTTATTCTCGTCTGTTCCGACCACGGCGGTACGCCAAACCAATTTCGTGCTGTCGATATTGAGAAAGTCTTGGAAGAGACAGGGTTTATCGTCAGAGATACAGACGGGGCAATAGACTGGACGAAAACACGCGCCGTCAACGTCGGTTTGGTGCATATCTTCATCAACTTAGCCGGACGTGAACCCGATGGGATCGTCGCACCAGAAGACTATGAGGCGACACAACGTGAACTTATCGCCGCGTTGCATACCTACACGGATGAAAAAACCGGACGGCATCCGTTTACTTTAGCCGTCACGCGTGCGGATGCTGAGATGTTCAACCTACACGGTGAGTTAGTCGGCGATGTCGTCTATGCGTTGCTTCCTGAATTCGATGGGGCACACGGTAAGCAGCTACCCTCGGTGAGTTTCGGGATCGGTGGACAGCACTCTACATTCCTGCTATCCGGTGCAGGGGTTCGCGAAGGCGTTGCACTGGAGCGGCAGGTCCGTGTCGTCGATGTTGCACCGACGCTCTGCTACCTCTTGGGACTTCCGATGCCTGACAGAGTGGAAGGCGGTGTCGTCTACGAGGCGTTAGAAGATCCGAATTGGCACCTGACGCAGCTCGCGTCCTTGGAATAAACCATAGGTGTGAAACCCAACGCTCTCACCGTATCAGGGATGCTGACGGTACAAAGAACTGTTTGTCCCTTTATATTCTTGCCCCATATCAACATGCTTTGCAGTATTGCTATCAAAATATAACGGTTGTCCCATTTGCCTCAATCGCAGGAATGTGTATACCTATAGAATCTTGACTCAACGGGTTGCCTGAAAGATACAAATCTTCCAGATTTGTAAGCCCTTTCAGCGGGGATACGTCTACTATCGCGTTGTCCTCAAGATGCAAAGACTCCAGATTTGTAAGTTCTTCGAGCGGGGGCACGTCTACTATCGCGTTGCTGCCAAGGAACAATACTCTCAGTTTTGTAAGCCCTTTGAGAGGCGATACGTCTACTATCGCGTTGTCCTCAAGATACAACCGCTCCAGATTAGTAAGCCCTTTCAGCGGGGATACGTCTACTATCGCGTTGC
>JAJEGI010000113.1 GCA_022819945.1 Candidatus Poribacteria bacterium | reverse complement strand
GGTAAATCCACGTTTATTCGGACGCTGAACCGTTTGGAGGAGCATCAGCGCGGTACAATTATCATTGATGGCGTGGAACTCACGGATGATCTCCGCAATATCAATCTTATCCGTCAGGAAGTCGGTATGGTGTTCCAACAGTTCAACCTGTTTCCACACCTGACAAACTTGGAAAATATCACCTTAGGTCCGATCCGGGTCAGGAAGCTGACGAAGAGTGAAGCAGAAGAGGTCGCTTTATCGCTTTTAGAACGCGTGGACATTGCGGATCAGGCGTACAAGTATCCCGCAGAAATTTCGGGTGGACAGCAGCAGCGCGTTGCGATCGCAAGAGCATTGGCGATGGAGCCGAAGATCATGCTCTTTGATGAACCGACAAGTGCACTTGACCCCGAAATGATTTCGGAAGTGTTAGATGTGATGCGTGAACTGGCACATTCCGGCATGACGATGCTGGTTGTTACGCATGAAATGGGATTTGCGCGTGAAGTTGCTGATCGGATCATGTTCTTCGATGAGGGTGTGGTTATAGAGGAGGCAGCACCCGCAGATTTTTTTGATAACCCACAGCATGAGCGCACGAAACTGTTTATCTCACAGACGCTGCAACATTAGGAATATATTTTTAGCAGGCTGCTTGCAGCAGCGTAATCGGAATAACTTCAGAAATTGAAGGTGTATACGATGAAAGCAAGAGTACATCACTGACGGGTGGGCGTTGGAGAATATCTAAGACAATGTCTCGGAGGTCATCGGATAATTCGGTTAGACCTGTGAGCGGAAAACTTCGGGGCCCCATGTCTGTTTTCTGGGCAAGCAGAGAGTATTCCAGAAAGGTCAGCCCAATGGCTTTGTGTTCCTGTTTGTTGAGTCGCAGCAAGATATGGGGAGTCAATTCAATGCCTGTTGCCTGTTCACCTGGGGCAAACGAGATGTATAACGTATCACTTATTTCATCGTAGTTAGAAACTGGTTGCATCATAATTTTTACCCAATCCTTTTCTGATAAGCTGTAACAATGTAGTTATTTGAGATAGGATCACCATTTGAACCTTCGCGAAACCGGAAAAGGACAATCGCAATAATATGTGTATTATCCGCTGGCAAATCAACGAAAGCATTGGTATATCGGTACTTTTGCGGATTTAATGAATCTTGTTTTCGTCTACCGTACTGAATTGTAGCCTTTAGGTGTTCTTCACAGTTTACCATATCCGGGTGATTAATGGGGGCAGTAATATGTTGCCACCGTTCATGTGTTAGATAAATCTCGCTTCCATACCGATCATGGATTTTCCAACGTATGCCAGTTGCAGTCATGTATCTCTCTTTTGGTGCTTAAACTCAAATTTTTCAATCTACTATTTATTATATCATGCAAAATAAATGAAAGCAAAATATGATTTTTCAAAGGGTGAACGCGGCAAACTCTATAACCCAAAAGCTGTTTTTAATATTTCTAACCCTCACGGAAAAGATGTAGGTACAAAGATGCGGTTGAATAACAAAATTGCTATTGTTACAGGCGCAGGACGCGGTATCGGCAAAG
Source organism: Candidatus Poribacteria bacterium (assembly GCA_022819945.1). Lineage (GTDB taxonomy): Bacteria > Poribacteria > WGA-4E > WGA-4E > WGA-3G > WGA-3G. Next base: position 60,984 of record JAJEGI010000113.1, on the reverse strand, counting down.
CGGTGGCTCTTCGGTTTGCTGAAGAGGGTGCTAAGGTCGTCGTTGATGACGTGAATGATGCCAACGGTGCTGAGACTGTTGCTGCGATTACTGATGCAGGCGGTGAGGCGATGTTCGTCAATGCCGATGTCTCCAATGCTGCGGATGCTGAGCGGCTTATTGCCGAGGCCACTGATGCATACGGGACGGTTGACCTTTTGGTGAACAACGCCATCTGTTCGACAGCCGATGTTTTGAACAATAATTGGGAGGCGAACTTAGCGGTCGCGCTGCGAGGTACCAGCCACTGTTCGGATGCGGTTATCTCTGTGATGCAACAAGGTGACGGTGGTAGTATTGTTAATGTCGCCTCTGTTAACGGACTCATCGGGTTGCAGGGGATTCACGCCTATTCGGCTGCGAAAGGCGGCGTTATCGCTTTGACTCGCTCCATGGCAGTCGCACACGGTAAAGACAATATACGTGTCAACTGTATCTGTCCCGGAACGATTCAGACCGAAGTCTGGGAGCCGATGATTGAACGCAACCCTCAAATCTTGGACGAAATCACGCCGTGGTATCCGTTAGGACGGATCGGACAACCTGTTGATATTGCGAACGCCGCGCTGTTTCTCGCCTCCGATGAAGCTGGTTTTGCAACGGGTGCGGTCTTTGTCATTGATGGTGGGTTGACAGCGGGCAATCACCAATTCCCAATCTAACGGTTAGTAGGAAAGGAGGAAAACAGATGGCATTTACGGATTTCACATCCATTGCACAGGTGCAGGAAACCTTTGACATCAAATATGTTGAAGAAGAATACATCCGATACGATGTTGATATTGAACCTTCCGCGGCGTTTTTGGAGGAGTTCGCGTTTAGCCAGCAATATATTGACGTGTTTGCGTCAGAAACGTCGCGTTGTGAGAATGTTATCTATCCGATCCTCAGGGATGTTTACAAAAAATATGCTGACCGTTTTTCGCTGTGGAGCCATAAATCTATTGCTTACGATGCACAACTCAGTGGTACCCCGGACTACCTCATTTCAACAAAATCAGCGTTGGGAAAAACGGTGCTTGGAACCCCTATTATTGTTGTTGTTGAGGCGAAACGAAACGACTTCATAGCAGGCTGGGCGCAGTGTTTAGCGGAACTCGTTGCGATTCAACGGCTCAATGATGACGCTTTGCAGCCTGTTTATGGTATTGTAACAGATGGTGAGATGTGGCAATTCGGCAAATTAGCTGAGGATGTATTTACGCGGAACACGTCTCCGCTCGCTATCGGCGAGTTGCGGAAGGTATTTGGGGCGATTGGACATTTAATGCAAGCCAATTTACCTGAAACGACAGAGCCAAATACCCAAACAACCTAAAAAGCAGGGTCGGATTTCCGTAGTTACTTGTTCTAATACAAATTACTGGGAGATGTAGAACAAATGGAGAAAAACCAAAATGAATTTCGCGAAACTCTTGATGAAGTACTACAGTTATGAAAAACAAATTCATACGGAGAAATACAATGGTAACACAAGAACAGGTTGATTTTTTTCAGGAAAATGGGTATGTCAAGTTTGGTAGGGTTTTAGATAGCGATGGCGTTGAAGCGATGCGCGCAGGGTTGGATGCTATTATTGAACTGGAACTCACCGAAGGTGACGATTCTTCACCGGAATTCAAGTATGGACATGATCGCAAGCAGGATCGTCTTAATCGTGGTAGCGGTCACCCGCGTGCGATTCATCAATATGTGAACATGTGGAAGCGGGAACAGAGTTACGAGGCAGCGATTCATCATCCGCTCATTGCGGGGACGGCACGTGCACTGCTGGATACACCGGAAGTGCGTCTCTGGCATGATCAGGTTATTTCTAAACCACCTCATGACAACGGGCATTTCGGTTTTCATCACGATTTCTTTTTCTGGCCCTTGAGTCCACCGAACATTGTGAGCTGCTGGCTCGCCTTGGACGATGCGACAGTCGATAGCGGTTGCATGCACGTTATGCCGAAAAGCCACAAAGATGAACGGTTCTCGGTTGAAGCAAGAGCAGCATTCAATGCGGCATCCGCAAAAGCGAACGAAGCGGGGCACGAACCGCCGCCAAACCCATGGACAAAGAGAGGGAAGTTGGACATTAGCCACGGTATCCCGGTGGAGTTGAAAGCCGGTGAGTGTATGTTTCATCACTGCCTTAACTGGCACGGCACGCCGCCGAATATTACGGATCACCAACGTCGTGCGTTTGTGATGATTTTCATGGCGCAAGATGTTTGTTATAACAACGCGCAAGCACCGGGGCATATCCTCGTTTCAACCATTGAAGTTGCGGATGGTGAGAGGCTTGTCGGTGATGGTTTTCCGGTAGCGTGAAGGCTGAATGGAATCGGGGTTACAAACCCCTCCTATAGTAGAGACACCAAAGTACGGATAACGACATGAAAGATTCAACTTTTATTACAAGGATTGTTCTCAAAAACTACAAGAGCATCGCCGTGTGTGATGTGCAGCTGCAGCCTTTGACGTTCCTTGTAGGTCGCAACGGATCGGGCAAAAGTAATTTTTTGGATGCGCTGCGATTTGTTGCTGATGCGTTGAATTCATCGCTGGGCCACGCGATACGCGATCGTGGGAGTATCAATGATGTTTGTCGTCGTTCTCGAGGGCATCCGAATCATTTTAGTATTCGTCTTGAATTTGTGTTGCCTGAAGGTTTTACGGGGCACTATGACCTCCAAATTAGGAAGCGTCCACCGGGAGGTTACGAGGTCCAGACTGAAGAGTGTAGCATTCAAAACAAGTCGTGCCTAACATCAGAAGCATACTTCCGTGTTGAGAGTGGTACTGTAACCGACACGAGTGTGGAAGTCGCACCGGCGGCTGTCCCCGATCGGCTCTACTTGGTAAACGCTTCGGGTTTGCCCGAATTTCGACCTGTTTATGATGCATTTTCTCGGATGGGACTTTACAACTTCAACTTGGACAAAATCCGAGATTTCCAAGATCCTGATCCTACAGACCTCCTTATGGGAGATGGCAGCAACCTAACCAGTATCCTGACTCAATTTCCGCCCGCTGTGAAAACAGACATTGAGGAGTATTTAGCAATTATTGTCCTTGGTGTTCGTGGTGTAGAAATTGAAAAGTTTGGGGGCAAGGAAACGTTAGCGTTCAAGCAGAATGTAGTAGGTGACAAACACCCTTGGCGATTTCTCGCGAATAATATGTCTGATGGTACGCTCCGCGCATTGGGAATTCTCGTAGTACTCTTTCAGGGTGGTAATGAGCAACAGAAACGGGTGCCATTGGTAGGAATTGAGGAACCAGAGCTTGCCCTTCATCCCGCAGCGGCAGGTGTATTGTTGGATGCCCTCCGGGATGCTGCCCACAGAACGCAGGTTATCGTCACTACTCACAGTCCAGATCTGCTTGAGGATAAGCATATAGATGTGGATTCAATTCTCGCGGTTGAAGCATATGATGGAAATACAGTGATTGCTCCAGTGGATGAGGCAAGTAGATCTGTGGTGCAAGATCGACTGTTTACAGTTGGAGAACTTTTACGCAGTAATCAATTGCAACCTGACCCTGCATCTGTTGTTTCCGCTGCAAAAGCAAAACAACTCCGTTTGTTCAATTTTGAGAAAAGGAATTCTAACCGAACGAAGAGTAAAAAAGAGCACTAATGACAGTCAAAATCGGCTGCCTTGTTGAAGGGCACGTCAAGCCGATTCGTTTGATAAATGCTATCGCGATATAGTGCGTCTCCTTGAAGAATTGCAAAAAGTGAGCGACCCAATTAGTGAACAAACATAAAGAAGGAAATATAATCTGTTATACGAATTTCACCCATGGAATGGAGGAATAATATGGAACAAAAACCAAATGTCATTTTTGTTTTGACGGATGATCAGGGACCGTGGGCTGCGGGGTGCTGCGGTAACGATGAGGTGCGGACCCCTTATCTTGACCAGTTGGCATCAGAAGGTACCCGCTTCCCGAATTTTTTCTGTACAAGTCCCGTCTGCTCGCCGGCACGTGCGAGTCTGATGACCGGACGTATCCCGTCAGCACACGGTGTACACGACTGGATCCGCGACGGAAATATGCCGCCAGATCCCGCCCGATACCTTGAAGGTCTGACGTGTTATACCGATGTCTTGGCCGACAATAACTACACTGTCGGGATTAGTGGTAAGTGGCACCTCGGTGATAGCTTGACCCCACAACACGGGTTTAGTCACTGGTTCACGCTACTCACCGGTGGCAGCAAGTACAACGATGCAGATATGATCCGAGATGGGCAGGTAGAGATGCAACCCGGCTACCTTACTGACGTAATTACCGATGACGCATTGAACTTTATCTCGGCGAATAAAGAGGGTCCTTTCTATCTTAGTGTCAACTACAACGCGCCGCATACGCCTTTCACAGGACATCCGCAGGATATTGTTGACTCTTATGACGACTGTCCGTTCAAGACGTGTCCACAAGAGGCATTGCATCCGTGGGCGATCCAGGGTGCAGCGGCGCACATGGGGAACCGCGAATCGTTGAAGGGTTACTTCGCAGCAATCACAGCACTCGATTTGAATGTCGGGCGGATACTGGATCGGCTTGCGGAATTAGGGATCCGCGAGAATACGCTTGTTGTCTTCAGCAGTGATAACGGTTACTCGTGTGGACACCACGGATTTTGGCATAAAGGCAACGGTACGTTCCCACTGAATATGTATGAAAATTCGGTTAAGGTTCCGTTCATTGTCAGCCACCCCGGTAGTATTCCAGAGGGACGCGTCAGCGAGGCGATGGTGAGCCAATACGATTTCATGCCGACACTCCTCGACTACCTCGGTTTACCTGATCCGAACGACGATATGTCGCCCGGCAGAAGTTTTGTCCCGGCACTTTCTGGAGAGACCAACGATGCGAAAGACGAAATCGTCGTTTACGATGAATACGGTCCTGTGCGTATGATTCGGACACAAGAGTGGAAATATGTCCATAGGTATCCTTACGGTCCGCATGAATTATACGATCTGGTGAACGACCCGGGCGAACGGAAAAATCTGATAGACGACAAGTCTCAGCACGCGCGTATCGGTGACATGCGCCAGCAGATGGGGGCATGGTTTGAACGGTACGTCTTACCGGAATTAGATGGTGCGAGATGCTCCGTTACGGGTGGCGGACAAGCGGCAAAGATTGAGGAAGGACAATGTGGTGAGGGGGCGTTCCATCCCCGGTATGCTGCGCCTCGCCAGAATGTGTAACAGCATTTGCTAAAGGTATAGAAACTGAATGTTAGGGAGGAAATCATGACAGCTATTGCCGTGCAAACCCAACTCACACCTGAGGAATACCTCGCGTGGGAGCGCAAAGCCCCCTTCAAAAATGAATATCTCAGCGGACAGATACTCGCGATGTCTGGTGCAAGCCTTGCACATAATCTCATCACAGGAAATATATTTAATGGACTTTACAATCAACTGATGAAGCGGGAGTATGAGATCTACATTAGCAAAATGCGTGTGAAGGCGAGGCCAATAACATCTTACTTCTATCCGGATGTTGCTGTCGTCTATGATGAACCCCGTTTTGAAGATGATATGTTTGACCCGCTTCTTAACCCAACGGTTGTCGTAGAGGTGCTTTCCCCATCAACTGCAGCTTATGACAAGGGAGAGAAATTCGAGGTCTATAAGCAGATCACGTCCTTGCAAGAATACATTCTTGTTTCACAAGAGCGGGTAAACGTTGAACGCCATTTTCGCTTAGGAACGCAGTGGAGAGCAATCGAATTTCACGAACTTGTTGATACACTGCCGCTGGATTCAATTGGCTGTGAACTGCCCTTGGCGCACATCTATAGACGCGTCAAATTTACAGATGTATCACGCTCCTATCGCAGCCGCACTTTGTAAACGCGCAAGCGTTCAAGGCGACTCGTCTTGATAAAGAAAGGAACGAAATGGCGAGAGCATTTGCCCCTGGTAACATTTCGTGTGTTTTCAAGGTTATTCCGCACGCCGATCCGGCGCGTATGCACTCGCTCGGTATGGGTTTCACGGTTACAGAAGGTGTAGAGGTCACTGTCTCCAAGCATCATGAGACGGAAGTGCTATTTAATGGAGAACGCATCAATTTCCCGACGGTACGTGCTGTTGTCAACAGGCTTACTGAAAATAGTAGCGTTGTAGGCATAAAAGTAGACATTACCTCTCCGTTACCACTCGGTTGTGGTTTTGGACTCAGCGGCGCCGCAGCACTTGCCACTGCATACGCGCTCAATGCATTGCTATCTCTGCAGAAAGACACTGAGGCACTCGCGATGACGGCGCACATCGCAGAAGTTGAGAACAGGACGGGGTTAGGTGATGTCTGTTCACAGTATCACGGCGGTTGTCTCGTCAAGTTGAAGGAAGGGTCTCCTTTAGTTGCAGATAGGTTACCGATTGCGGAACAGCCGATTTATTATCGTTACTTTGGACCGATTCAGACAAGCGAGGTGCTTGGAAACAGAGAACAGACGACTCGTATCAATCACGCTGCCGATGTCGCCTTGAGTGCCCTGAAAACACTGACTAACGCCAAGCGGAGTCATGAACTCTTTAATGCGTGTTTTGCGGTCTCAAAACAGTTTTCGGTGGAGAGCGGGTTGCTCAGCGATGCGCGGGTGATCGATACAATCGCAGGTATCGAGGCAGCAGGTGGTGTGGCATCAATGATTATGTTAGGGAACGGTGTCTTTAGTACACACCCTTTTGAGGATGCGATAGAGACGAGACTTGTTCATAATCCTGCAGGAATAGTTACCAGTTTCCAGTTACGAGTTTCCAGTTAAAGAGGTTTTTGACAGATAATAAAGTTTCTTACTGGCCACTGGTGACTGGTAACTGGTTACTCCTTGGTGATAATCTTGTGAATCCTTTAATCTTAATACTTCTGATTCTTTCTACAGTGTCTATTGCTTTTGGTGCAGTTGAGATTGAGCCGACGTTTGGGTTTAATGGAGCTTACAAGACCGGCACGTGGGCACCGTTGCGTATCAACGTCCAAAGCCAAGAGCAACCGACAACACTTGTCGGAGAATTGGCAGTCGAGGTCCGGAGTTTCGCCTCAGACACACCTATTGAACGGTACGCCTCTGAGGTGCATCTCAGTCCTATTGAGACGCTACCGAAAGATTTCTATGTCTACTGTCCGAAAAATGCGACCCAACTCATCGTTCAGTTTGTGTCCAGAACATCTTCAGAGCACACAGCGTTGCGTAGCACGCCAGTGAGCGTGATACAAGCGATTCCATTACCAACGCCTCTCTCCCGCAAAGACTACTTCGTGTTGGTGTTGGCACGGAGCGGCGATAAACTAAAACGACTTATTGACAAGAAACGGTTAGTGGCTTCCGATAACGCACAGGTACATGTTGAATATCTTCCGAACTCGGACCGACTTCCACGCGACTGGATAGGTTATAGCGCAGTCGACGTTTTGGTGATTCGTGAGATGGTTTTGAAAGACAGAAGTATCTCTAAAGCACAGCAGACTGCCCTACTTGATTGGGTGCAGCGGGGTGGCACGCTTATTATGTCTGGCGGTAGCAGCTTTAGCACACTACGCGGTAGTTTTGTAGAGCCTCTCCTTCCGGTTGAATTGAAAGGACTAAAAAAAATAGATACACTCCCAGATGCCTTGCACGAACAATTCGGTTTTCAGTCTTCGAGTAGTAACGGAACCTTATTTGAATGTATTGCGTTCGTGCCGCGAGCCGGATGCGAAATATTGATCGGTACAGAAGAACACATTTACGTTGCAAAACGAAAATTTGGAGATGGACAGATCCTTTGCCTTGCGTTTGATTACAATGCGCCGCCTTTTGGCGAAAACCGAAAAAATATAGAGAAGTCAGAACAACAGGCGACTGAAGTATTCTGGAGCAGTTTACTGAGTAAACACGGGAAATCGGCCCGGCATATCACAGAACAATACGCGCTTGCTTTTCAACATGAGGCGGCAATTCACAAACAATCTTTACTAAAGATGCCGACGCAAGTGCCGCTTATTAAACGGCTATCTATAGCTTTACCGGTATATCTGTTGAGTTTTGGAGGTTTTTTGTTCTATTTTGGGAAGTCGAAGCAAAAATCGCGCACTTATTGGATAGGCGGATGCCTCTTTGTTCTGGTTTCGGTAAGCGTGATTGCAATAACGCGAAATGTTTTGCCGAACAGCGTCACAGCAGACCGATTGTCAGTTTTGTCAGTCTACCCTGAACGGGGTCGCGCACACTTGCAGAGTTATGTCTCCGTTAGGGCTACAGCACGCGCCGAAATGTCTATTGACTTTACAAAAGGCACCTTCATCCGCCAACAGGAAATTGAGGACGCAGGGACCGAATTCTCTGAAAAAATTGGAACATTGGTTCAAAATTCACGTACACAATTACGAGATCTATTCGTGGAGCCGTGGCATCCTACGACTTATGTGAAAGAGACATTTTTGGATACCCAGCAACTCCCGCGTATGCTTGAAAACGCGTGGTATGTTGTAGGTAAAGAGATGATTTACTTAGGAGACATCGCACTTGATGCCGAACCTGAACCGTCAAAAACATCGCTTCGGCTACAAGTGACAGCCGAAATGCCGCCGGATGAAGAACTGAGCGGCACGCGGGAGAAGTTTGCACAAATTTTAGGGCGGGAACGGGTGTTACGACATTTGGTGCCAGAGACAGAGACCAATTTGCCCCCTTACTTGATCGGATGGACTTCTGAAGGCTTGACTGATATAGCAGTAGATGGAAATGTTAACACAAACGACGAAACTTTGGTGATTTTTCGACCAAAGAGGTGAACCATGGATGTGCTATCGCTCGGTATTTATGTCGTCGATGTACTTGGACGACCGATAGATCAGTTCCCTGAAAAAGGGAAATTAGCACTCTTTGATGAGCTAGAAATCCATACTGGCGGTTGTGCGAATAACACGGCTCTTGTGCTTGCGCGCCTGGGTGTCTCTGCTGGGGCGATGGGTAAAGTTGGCACCGATGCTTTTGGTGATCTGATCCTGCAAACGCTCATAGACAATAACGTTAACACAGCAGGTATGCAACAAGATGCCGACATCAGCACTTCATTTACGTTTGTCGCGATCGCCTCCGATGGTGAACGAACCTTTTATCACTATATCGGCGCGAACGGTGAACTCTGTGAGGCGGATCTGAATTGGGAAATTATAAAGACCGCTAAAATTCTGCACATCGCCGGTGCGCTCGTCATGCCGAGTTTCGATGGTGCTCCGATGGCGAATGTTCTGCAAAAGGCAAAAGCATTACGGATAACGACCTCACTTGATACAGCATACGATGCCACAGGCAAGTGGTTGGAGACATTAGAACCGTGTTTGCATCATGTAGACATTTTCATGCCGAGCATTGTTGAAGCGCAACATCTCACGGGTAAATCTGAGTGCCATGAAATCGTTCAATTTTTGCGAGGCAACTACAATATCGAGACGATCGCCATTAAAATGGGTGAAAACGGCAGTTACGTCTCCACACCAGAAACAGAACTCTCCGTGCCTGCCTACCGCGTCAATGTTGTTGATGCGACAGGTGCGGGTGACGCTTATGCCGCTGGCTTCCTCGCGGGGACGATTAGGGGCTGGGATTTGAAAGCGACAGCGGAATTGGCTTCTGCGACGGGTGCCGCATGCGTCACCGCTATCGGTACAACTGCCGGTATCCAAAATCTTGAAGAGACATTGAAAATAGTTTTGACCAAACAACTCGTGCCTTAACATTTATAACGGAGTCGAGTTGTTTGGTCAAAGTCATTAGTTATCAGTTCTCAGTTAAAGAGGTGCTTCGTTTAACTAAAATCCGCTTTTAACCGACAACTTTAACCATCACCTCATGTTTTATAGTAAAACCCACAATTAATGATACACCTGAGATTGGCGGGGTTACAAACCCCGCCAGCGAGGAGAGAGTTTTGTGTTTGCTAAAGTGTTCACGTATTTTCGGGTTTTACTATAACACTTATAACTGATAACCAAAGAAGGAACGTTAAATGATCGTTCAAACAGAAAACCTATCGAAATGGTATGGCGAAGTTATGGGGGTGAACGATGTAACGCTCACGATTCACCCCGGAATCACCGGTTTGTTGGGTCCAAATGGCGCGGGCAAAACCAGTTTAATTAAGCTCATGACTGGGCAGCTCAAACCCAATCAAGGTGAGGTGAAGGTTCTGAACCAACCGGTATGGAATAATACTGAGTTGACTCGGCAGGTCGGCTACTGTCCCGATATAGAATTGGCATATCAATTCATGAGTGGTCATGAGTTTATCACGTTTTTCGCGACGTTAAGCGGATACGACACATCAGAAGTAGAATCTCGAAGTTTACAAGTATTAGAAACGGTGGATATGCTATCGGCTAAAGATCGTCCTATTGGTTCCTATAGCAAAGGGATGCGGCAGCGCATCAAACTCGCGCAGGCGTTGGTACACGAACCGGAACTCCTATTTCTTGATGAACCGCTCACAGGTTTAGACCCGAATGGAAGACGGCATGTTCTTGCGCTGTTGAAAGATCTTGCCGACAAAGGTATTAGCATTGTCGTTTCAAGCCATATCCTCTATGAGATCGAAGCGTTAACAGAGACGATTCTTCTCATCCATCAGGGACGTATCCTTGCAGAAGGCACCATCTCCGATATTCGTGAATTGATTGACGAACATCCGCATAAGGTTTATTTAAGCACAGATGAACCGCGCCGTTTGGCGCAAGTCTGTCTCCCTTTTTCGGACATTCTGAGCGTAACTTTTGTCAATGGCAGTGATACCACAACAGAAGCATCGGTAAACGCAGCAGGCGATATTATTATCGAAACCGCTAAGCCTGATGCTTTTTATGCCCGGCTCCCTGAACTCCTCATTGAAAACGAATTGAACGTTTCCCAACTGTACTCTCCGGACGACAATCTCTCCTCTGTGTTTAAATACCTTGTCGGGTAGCATATCCGTGTTCAAGGAAGCAGTTTCTAACTGGAAATAGCAACTGTCCAATTTTCTGCGGATGCCCTATAGTGTCCAACACGAAACAAGAGCTGCACACTTTCGTGCAGATTAGTCCTTTTATAGTAGAGCCTGTAATTACCTATACATTCACAAAATGGCGAGGATACAATCCTCGCCAGCGGTGGTGGGAGGGCTTGTTCGCTGACGAACTGTAAACATATTTTCGGATTTTACTATAAGATCAGAAGTCTGACATAGTTAGCAATTTTAGACGTTAGCGTATAAATGCTGAGAGTGTTCAAATTATGAACACTTATCAGCATTTTTTTATAAGGTAGTCGTCCATTGTCTGCGTGGAAGCCAACACAGAGTAAGGCCGTCGGCGTTTACTTATAATTGGCATCATATTTGCTTAATGCTAACAGAGGATTTGCTGTTAGAAATCGAGTCAGACAGGAGGGTGAACCGATGAAAAGGATGCAATTTCAAAACAAACTAACAAGCAGCACCAAAGTTATTTCGTGCCTCATACGCCAACTTGTTGGAACTCTGATAAAAAGCGCGACTTTAACGATCTTTGCAGTCTCGATCCTATTTCTACCGAATGCCTTCGCCGAAAATTATACGCAATGGGATTTACCTGACGGGGCTAAGGCGCGTCTTGGTAAGGGATCCGCAAGTGGTTTAAAGTTTTCTGCTGATAGCAATCGTCTGATGGTACGAAATTCCGTTGGGACTTGGGTTTATGATGCACACAGCGGTGTAGAACTGGATTTAATCGCAGGAAATTTATTAGACAGTCTCGCTTCGAGTCCGGATGGCAGGATTGTTGCCGGTTGGGGACCAGACGGCCAGGTATGCCTGTGGAATGTCGCCGATAGCAAAAATAAAATAACACTTAGCGGGGATACCTCGAAAGTTCGCAGGATGACTTTCAGCCCAGATGGTCAGATAGTTGCTGGTGGGACTACAGATGAAAAGGTCATACTCTGGGATGTTGCCTCTGGGGTGCGCACAGCAACGCTCCTTGGACACACACACGTAATCACCTCAGTGGTCTTTAGTCCAGATGGTAGTACACTCGCGAGCGGTAGTTGGGATGAGACAGTGCGCTTATGGGATGTCGCGACGGGTGCGCACAAAATAACCCTCACTGAGCATACCGAAGGCATCTCTAATATTGTGTTTAGCCCGGATGGTAGCACTGTCGCAAGTTCAAGTTCCAACGAAGGGATGGTGCGATTCTGGGATGCCGTCACTGGAGACTCTAAAGGTGCTATTGATACGTCTGTCTTTTGTTTCGCTTTCAGTTTTGACAGTAGTACCCTCGCCACTGGAAGTTGGAGAGGCGAATTGAATTTATGGGATGTCGCGAGTGCGACGCACAAAGCGGAATTCTTGGGGCATCTATCAAATATTTATTCTGTGACCTTCAGTCCGGATGGTAAAACGCTCGCAAGTGGTGGTGAGGACAAACTGTATCTATGGGACATTGCCAGTGGTGCCCGCAAATTATCAATTACCGGTCATACGGATGGTATCTATTCAATTGCGTTCAGTCCAGATGGCAAAACCCTTGCAGGTGGGATTCGAGAGCACATCCTTTTGTGGGATACTATCACAGGCACACACGAAGCGACACTGTTTGTAGGGGACTGGACACATAACGGCAGTTTGGCTTTCAGTCCAGATGGAAATATGCTCGCCAGTGAGGATGGTTCTCAGATCCATCTATGGGATGTTAAGAGTCGGACACATAGCGCGACTATCAAAAGCTACGGAGCAACAGGCGGGAGTTATTTTAGCAGATATGCTTCCATCGCCTTCAGTCCGGATGGCAGATTCCTCGCCAGTAGCGAGAGTGGCAATACGACAATGGTGCAGCTCTGGTATGCGGGACGTACATATAAAACTGCACTTACTGGTCACACAGATGATGTTACTTCAGTCGCCTTCAGTTACGATAGTCGAACCGTTGCGAGTGGTAGTGAGGACACCACAGTGTGTCTGTGGGATGTTGTTACTGATGAAAACAAGGCAACCTTCACTGGACATACAGATACTGTTGTGAGTGTCGCCTTCAGTCCAGATGGCAGCCTCCTTGCGAGTGGTAGCGACGACAACACAATAATTCTATGGAATATTGACACCGGCGAACCGAGAACCACGATTGTTGCACATACAACCGGTATCAATGACGTTGTGTTCAGTCCAGATGGCAAAACCCTCGCAAGTTGCGGATATCGGGATGATACCACCGTGAAACTTTGGGATGTTGAGACGGGCGCGCTTAAAACTACCTTTTTTGGACATACGTACGGTATTAGCGAGCTTGCGTTCAGTCCGGATGGTCAGACGCTTGCGAGTGGTGGTTGGGAGGGTACGATACTTTTGTGGGATTTGGCACCAGAAGCGGTCGCTAAGTCCGAACCCGCACAATTTGCTGAGGATGTGAATCGTGATGGTGTGGTAGACCTCCAAGATTTGGTTTTTGTTGCTTCGCAATTCGGACAGTCTGGCGCAGAAAATGCTGCAGATATCAACGGCGATGGTGTTGTTGATATAGCGGATATCTTGTTGGTCGCTGGAGCACTTGCGGTAGATAATGGTGCGCCATCTGCGTATTCGCGGTCAATAGAATTGCTTACCGCCGCGGAGGTGGAACAGTGGTTAAGGCAAGCACAACACGTTAATGAGAAAGCACCTGTCTTCCAAAGAGGCGTTGCTGTTCTTGAACGGCTTTTGGCTGTGTTGACTCCGAAAGAGACGATGCTTCTGCCCAACTATCCGAATCCGTTTAATCCTGAGACGTGGATACCGTATCAGTTAGCAGCGGCTGCGGATGTGACAGTCCGCGTCTATGCAGCGAGTGGAGGATTGGTACGAAAACTGGCATTGGGGTATCAATCCCCGGGGACCTATCAAAGTCGTAGCCAAGCGGCGTATTGGGATGGTAAAAATGAACTCGGTGAACTTGTCGCAAGCGGTATCTATTTCTATACATTGTCCGCTGGAAAATTCACGGCAACACGGCGGATGGTCATACGGAAATGAAACAGTGACCAGTAACCAGTGACCAGTAACCAGTTAAAGAAATCTGTAACGTGTTCTAAAGTTAGGGAAGTGTTTTTGCTTGGGTGTTTCCCCTAGTAAAGTTTTCAACTTTGAAACTTTAGCACACTTCACAACTTTCTTACTGGAAACTGTTAACTGGAAACTGTTAACTATTTGAATAGGAGACTGAACCGATGAAAACGATGCAACTTTCGATCTTAATGCTATTTCTGATTTCAATCTTCTTTCCTCTGGATGCGTTTGCTGAGGATTACACACAATGGGGGTTACCTGAGGGTGCCACAAGGAGACTCGGAAAAGGCGCGTTACGGGGCAATATCGTCTTTTCACCGGACAGTACCTTGCTCGCTGTTTCGACTGCTATTGGGATTTGGATTTACGACGGATACACCGGTAAAGCACTCAATCTACTCACAACACAGACAGGCGGCATGTCAAGTGTCGCGTTCAGTCCTGATGGAAAAACGCTCGCAAGTAGTAGTTCTACCGAGTTTTATCTGTGGGATGTTGACAGCGGTGAACACAAATCCACTTTTACAGGACATACAAGGGACATTACAAGTGTCGCGTTCAGCCCAGATGGTAAAACCCTCGCAACTGGTGGAGATTGGAAAGACGAAACAGTGCGACTCTGGGATATTGAGACTGGAACGCTTAGATCCACTCTTATTGGTCACACAGATGGTATCTTAAGTGTAGCGTTCAGTCCGGATGGCAAAACCCTCGCAAGTGGTGGGGACTATGATGACAACACGGTGCGACTCTGGGATGTTGCTACCGGTACGCTCAAAGCGACACTCAGTGGACATGTAGACGGTGTTGGGAGTATCGCATTTAGCCCGGATGGTCGCACACTCGCCAGTTGCGGTGATTTGTCAGACAGCACAGTATGGCTTTGGGATGTTGACAGCGGTGAACTGAAAACGAGACTCATCGGACATGTAGACGGTGTCCATAGTGTAGCATTCAGCCCAGATGGTAGCGTGCTTGCGAGTGGGAGCGAAGATGGCACGGTGTGTTTATGGGACGTTGCGAGTGCTTCTTACAAGACTACGCTCTCGACACATACCGGAAGTGTATCAAGTGTAGCATTTAGTCCAGATGGTAGCACCTTCGCCAGTAGTAGTCGGGACGGCACAGTGATATTATGGGATGCTGCGAGTTTTGCGCAGAGAGCGACAATCACTGGACATACGTCAGGTTTCTCAAGTATTGCGTTCAGTCCGGATGGTCGCAGATCTGTGAGCGGCAGTTGGGACCGAACCGTACGATTGTGGGATACCACCACTGGTAATAACAGTATTACACTTACCGGACACATAGGTCCCATCGAATCTGTTGCTTTCAGTCTGGATGGTCGAACGGTTGCGAGTAGTGGTGGCATAAGTGTCATCAACAGCTGGTTCGTAGATGATTACACGGTAAGGTTGTGGGATGCAGCTACAGGCAGACATAAAATGACCCTCACTGGGCATAAGGACCGTATTTTTGATATCGCGTTTAGTCCAGATGGCAAGATACTTGCGAGTGGGAGTGAGGATAAAAATGTGTGTCTGTGGGATGGTGGCACAGGTAATCACTTGGCAACGCTGTTTGGTCATAAAAACAGTGTATACACTGTAGCGTTTAGTCCGGATGGAAGGACACTCGCCAGTGGTGGTCGCGGGGCAATATATTTATGGGATGTTGCCAATAGGCAGCAGAAAGTGAGTCTGGCTGGGTCTATAGGGGACCCTTGGGATCTTGCATTTAGCCCTGATGGACAGACGCTCGCAAGTGGCGGTACGGATTCGGACGTGCATTTGTGGGATGTTGAGACCGGCGAGCACAAGATCGCTCTCACTGGACATACAGATAGAATTATCAGTGTCGCGTTCAGCCCTGATGGTAAAACACTCGCGAGTAGTGGCAGTTGGAAGGACAGAACAGTGCGTCTATGGGATCCTATTAGCGGGGCACTCAAATCGACGTTCACGGTATATGCAGACACGGTTCAAAGTGTCATTTTCAGTCCGGATGGAAATACCCTTGCGACTGCTGGTGCTGGTGGGATAGTACTCTTGTGGAGGCTTGGTCCTACAGAAGAACCGCCGTTGTTGGAAGCGGATGTGAACGGTGATGGTGTCGAAGATGTCCACGATTTAATGCTTGTTGCCGCGAATTTCGGACAGACGGGGCCAAACGCTGCTGACGTGAACGGTGATGGCGTTGTTGATATTGCCGACTTAATCAAAGTCGCAGGCGCGTTGGGTAACGCGGCTGCCGCGCCATCCGCTGCGATGTTTAATGCTAAAGATATACAACACTGGCTTGCACAAGCGCAGCATTTAGACCTCACGGATTCAACGTTTCAAAGAGGTATCCACTTCCTTGAACAGTTATTACTGATGTTAACGCCGACAGAGACGGCACTACTTCCGAACTACCCGAACCCATTTAATCCAGAAACATGGATACCGTATCAACTCGTAGCATCTGCGAATGTGGTACTGCGTATCTATTCCGCCAATGGAACATTGGTTCGTACACTGGCATTAGGACATCAATCCGCGGGTATTTATCAGGACCGGAACCGCGCGGCGTATTGGGATGGCAAAAATGAACTCGGCGAACCCGTTGCGAGTGGTGTCTATTTTTATACGTTAACAGCGGGGGATTTCGCGGCGACGCGAAAGATGTTAATACGAAAGTGATTTTTTACGTTTCCTTGCGGTTCGGTCAGGTAGATTCGGGGTGTTCACGTTCCATGCCGTAGATACGCTTTCCACTTCGTTACAAGCTGCGTTTGTGTGCTTCCTTTATAAACCCCCTAAATCCCCTTATCAGGGGGACTTTAAGAGCAAATGCGTAAGTCCTATTTAAAAAAGCTGCCCTAACTTCACCAGCGCGTTGATATCTGGTTCATCTGCAAGTGCTGCGAAACTTCCATCACGGATGGCACGTCGGATGCCACGCATGAGACTGATGTAAAAATGCAAGTTGTGCAACGTGTGTAGCTGCGAACCGAGGATTTCATTCTCAATGTGCAGGTGTCGAAGATACGTCCGTGTGAAGTTTTGACAGGTATAACAGGTACATTCTGGATCCAAGGGGCTGAAATCCCGTCTGTATTTCGAGTTGCGGATGCGGACGATACCGGTCGTTGTAAACAGGGAGCCGTTGCGTGCGTTTCGGGTCGGCATCACACAATCGAACATATCAATCCCGCAGCGGACACCGTGGACCAAATCTTCAGGCGTGCCGACCCCCATCAAGTAACGCGGCTTTTCGTCTGGTAGGAGCGGCGCGGTGTATGCAAGCACCTCGTACATCAACTCTTTTTCTTCGCCGACGCTTAAGCCGCCAATAGCATACCCGGGAAAATCGATTGAGACCGTGCCATCCACGCTCGCCTGACGCAGATCGCGTTCCATACCGCCTTGCACAATCCCGAAGAGGAGTTGATCGGGATTCTGATGTGCCGCTTTACTGCGTGCTGCCCACCGCAACGTCATCTCCATGGAATCCTTAAGATACGCATAATCGTTTGGCAATGCAGGACACTCGTCAAACGCCATGATAATATCCGCACCGAGTGCGTTCTGGATTCCGATGGAACGCTCTGGAGAGATAAAGTGTTCGGTGCCGTCTATCGTAGAACGGAACGCCACCCCTTCCCCAGTGATTGTGCGCAGGGGACCGAGGCTAAAAACCTGAAATCCGCCACTATCGGTCAGGATCGGGTGCTGCCATCCCATAAACGCATGCAATCCGCCTGCTTCTTGGACGATTTCGTGTCCGGGACGTAGGTAGAGGTGATAAGTGTTTGCGAGAATAATTTCCGCCTGAATCTGGTCGGATAGCATCTCCGGTGTGCAGGCTTTCACCGTCCCGCGCGTCCCGACAGGCATAAATATTGGCGTATTTACAACCCCATGTGCGGTTTGGAGTTTGCCAACTCGGGCTGCAGTGGCTTTATCTTGATGGATAAGTGTATAGGGGGCCTGGGGCATGTATGGTTGTCAGCATTTTAGCCATCGGCTATCAGCCGTCAGTGGTCAGAGGGAATGCCTTGCAGGCGGGGTTTCAAACCCCGCCTGCACACATACTATCAGCAGTCAGCCCTCAGAGGAATAGCCGATTGCTAATGGATAATTTTTGCGTTGAGGATAGGACTATCCTGTACAAAAGGTTTGCCGTTGATTGTTGCTGAACCTCGGAATTTGAACTGATACGTCTTATCTTCTAAGGAGCCGAGCGCTTTTAGTGGCACTTTGACTTCGGTTTCATTCACGGGGATGGTAACAGCTTCCGTAGTGAACCCTTCGGGTAAATTGAGCGGTGTCAGCGTGACTTCATCCGTAAAACCGCCTTGCCGAACGATTGTTAGCGTGAGTATCGCTTCCTTTGTCAGGGGTGCTTCGCTTTCCCCCGCAAGAGGAGACTCGGTCTCTGCTGTTGGGTTTGCTGCAATCGCCACGGTGCCTGTTTGTGCGGTAGCGGCTGCGTTCGCATTTGCGGCTACCGTTGCGGGGAAGACGATGCTAAAACGCAAAGGTTCTACCGTTACAATGAAGGGTGCTTCAAGGATTGTCAACGGAATGGCAGGCGTTGATTGGCTAACTGTTTCCCGGCCGACTTTCGCCGTGCCAACAACGGAGATATAATTGATACCTGGTACCGGTACGACAGAAAACTGCTCTCTCCGCTCAAAGCTTCCGGCTCTCACCGAAAGCACTGCCTCGTTTTTACCTGCAGCAATATTGACCGGTGTTGCAGTCACTCGGGATGGCAAGCCTATAACCGAGAGCGTGATAGGACCTGTGAAGTCGTCGCGTCGATTCGCAGTCACATGGAGGCTGACCGATTTGTTATGTGTGACGCTCGTGCTAATCTCAGCAAGCGTCAATGTGAATTCGGGTACCTCCATCACTGTTAACAGTATCGGAGAGGGTACGGCGGTGCGTTCTACCTGACGGCTGCCAACTGCCGAGACACCGGCGACCGTAAAAGGCGTTAGGCCCAGGGGTGCGTCCCATGGTGCCGTTACTGTCAGCAGTGCCTTGTTTTGGCCGACTTCAGCGACAGCAGGACTCACTTCAAATGTTTTTGGCAGCGTAGGACAGTGTAAGCGGATGGGCCCCCTGTGTCTATCAAGACGTGCGACATTAACCTGCATAGTGAAGGTACCGCCTCGGCTGACGCGCGGGCTATCCAAACCCGATGGACGATTCTGACTGTCAAGCACAACTGTGCTGAGTACGAAGTTCGGTGCTAATGGGCGGATATTTAGACGGTAGGGATAAGTGCTACCGCCTTGGTTGTTCAGATCTCGGATAGCGACAGAATACTTTCCAGCTGCCGTGAAATTCCACTCAATGCGTGCATCGGTACCGCTGGCATCATCGTTCACCATTAATGCCTGTTCTTCCGCTGCATCGTAGGCTTTCATGTCCGTCTCGGCTTCCATCTGTTTCTCCGCACCATAGAGCGTAAGGAGTGCATCGAGTTGTGAGGATAGCCTAAGTGCCTCCACCTCAAAGACGAGAAGTTGAGGCGTTTTTATCTCAAACGAAAACCGATCAACATCACCTGATTCGTCAATTTTCCCGTTGATTGTTATCGGTGCGTTCACGGCATTCGCCTTTTCAGCCGTATTGTTGGGTTCGGTTTCTCCGATTTCAGCCAAATTTCCGATAGAGAAGGGGTGCGGGTTGCTTGTCAATCCAGAAGGTGTTTTCACCCTGAGTGTCTGTTGACCTATTGGTGTTTCGGCATCTATTGCGACCTGTATAGCGTTCACGGTTTCGAGGTTCGCGCCGGTAACGGCAATCGCATTATCCGTTCCGCGTCGCCCACCGAGTGGGAAAATTGTCTCAAGGTAAGGTAATTCACCGATACTCAACCGGTAGCGAAATCCTTTGCCACCTTTGTAGCGAATATCCCGGATATGGAGCGTGTATTTACCTGCTTCCATTGCCGTGTAATCAAGAGTAGAATCTAACCCGAAACCCTGTCCACTGTTCGCGACTTCGGCACCATTAGCATCCTGGAGGATGAGATATGAATCAAGTGGCGAGCCTAACCGTTGCGCTGTTACTTCACAGATGAGCCTCGCGCCTTTTTTCAGATTAAAACTGAAACGATCTTCATCATCAATGGATGCGATTTCACCGTTCACGGTGACGGGCAGTTCCAACCAGTTTGACATTTCAGCCTTTTCGGTTGCTTCATTTTCGGTGATTTCCGGTAGGTTGCCGACAACGAAGTTTAGTGCGTTGGAGACACCATAAGGTGTAACAATACGCATCTGTTGTATTCCCAACGGTGCGTCGGGGGCAATCGTTAGGGAAGCGGCCAACTGCGCATCGGTAGGTACACGTCCAGAGACACCCGCACCGTTGAAGAGAACTGCCGCTTGCTGCGTGCCTTGTCTAATTTCGGCGGTGATCCCCTTACCACTGAACCAGATTGCTGTTGTTATATCAAGATTTTTGCCTGTAAGGGTAACGTCTATATTTTGTCCCTGTTGCGCGCCTTGCGGAGAGACAGTCGATAGTGCCGGTACAACTTGGGCGCGTGCGAAACTAATTGCTAAAAAAAAGATTGACAGGGAAAGAAGACAGCATTTGAGAAATAATTTGTTAGGCATTTTGATGACCTTTTTTATATTTCCTTGCGGTTTGGTAAGGTAGGGGTTAGGTTACCTAACCCCTACAATTTCGCGTTCCGCTCCATAGATCCGCTTTCCATTTCATTACAAGCTGCGTTTTTTGTTTTTCTTTAGGACTTACGCAATTTTCCGCTAAGACTCCACGTGTTATGGATTTACGCAGGCGAGGCTTCAAACCTCACCTGCGGGGGTTTGTAAGTCCTAAAAATTAGAATATTCCGGCAATTGGTTCGCCTTTGACCAGTTCGCGGGGTTGATCTAAATGGTTGTAGACGATGGTGTGCGGGTCAATACCGAGTGTGTGGTAGACCGTGGCGAGGATGTCGCGTGGATGTACTGGGTTCTCAAGAGGTGTCGAACCCGTTGCATCGGACTTGCCGTAAACCTGTCCACCTTTCACACCTGCGCCTGCGATTAACCCTGTATAGCAATAGGGCCAGTGGTCGCGTCCGTCAGGTGCGTTGCTATTACCGGAGGTACTAATGCCCATTCGCGGCGAGCGTCCGAATTCACCGATCGCCAAGACGAGTGTTTCCTCTAACATACCGCGTTGATCCAAGTCTTCGAGGAGTGAGGAGACCGCGCTGTCCAATTTCGGGCAGTGAAGGTTTTTCAACGGACCGAAGTTGGTAGCATGTGTATCCCACGCTGTCGTGTTTGGATCGCCGTTAGCGACAGATGGCCAGTTCACCTGAACGAACCGCGTGCCGGCTTCTACCAACCGCCGTGCGAGGAGTGCGCTCTGTCCGAAGGTGTGTCTACCGTAGCGATCGCGCATCTCATCGGTTTCTTGTGACAGGTCGAAAGCGTTGCGTGCCCGCTGCGACAAGATGAGGTTGTACGCCTTCTCATAATACTCGTTCAATGCATAGGAGTCCGCCACCTTATCAATTTCGGGCATACCGGCGTTAATCGTTTCGAGGAGATCTTTCCGGCGTTTCAAGCGGATGGGGGGTACCTCTGGACGCAAGCTTAAGTCGTCGAGGTTGATCTCCTGATTCGGGTCTTGGAAGAGGAAGTAGGGATCATAGGCTCTACCAAGGAACCCTGCGTTTCCGCCTTTGCCGATGATGTTGCTCTCCTGCATCGGACGCGGGAGTTGTACCGCTGCGAGCATCGGTTCATCGGGGGGGCGGTAATTCGCGATATGCGATGCGGCATTCGGATGGTCTGCGGGTGAAGGTGGATCGAGCTGCCCTGACGGTGCGACCTTGTCGGGTGTTTCTCCAGTAACCATCTGGTACATTGCAGCGGTGTGGTTGAAAAGCCCTGCGGGTGTGTAGCTTACCGAACGAATCAAGCAGGCTTTGTCCATCTGCTGTGCCAAACGCGGCATCGTCTCAGATAACTGAATCCCCGGTACGTTAGTCGGAATCGGTTTGAATTCACCCCGAATGTTTGAGGGTGCATCGGGTTTCGGATCCCAGATGTCGAGGTGGCTAGGACCGCCTTGTAAGAAGAGTAGGATGACCGAGTTGGCTTTTCCCCATCCGTTTAGGGGTTTTGCGGGGTCAACTGCCGTATTCGCGTTCGCTTGGAGTGACAATACCTGTGGCAGACTAATGCCGAGCATCGCCGCACCACCGACACGTAGAAATTCACGACGTGAGAACCCGTCACATAAGCGTCCGGGCAATTGTGGTAACGATAACATCTATTGTTTCCTCCATCTTTTTAAATTACCTTGCGGTTAAATCGAGCAGGTTGTTACTTCAAATACCTTATCTTAAATCCGCCTGCGTCCGTTGTAGCAGGCTACGATTTCTGTCAAAAAAAGAAGAACACAGTTATTTTTGTACATTACCTTGCGGTTAAATCGAGCAGGTTGTTACTTCAAATACCTTTCTTAAATCCGCCTGTGTCCGTTGTAGCAGGCTACGGTTTCTGTCAGAAAAAGAAGAACACAAACGCAGCTTGTAATGAAATGGAAAGCGGATCTACGGAAACGTTGCTAAAACTTCAAACGCTGCGAACCGAACTGCAAAGTAATATAGAAAGTTAGCGATTGAATAAGAAGGCGGGGCTGTTAATCAACGCCCACAACAGGTCTTGCGCGCCTTCTTCTTTAGACTCAGCATTCGCGAGATGTTCAACCGCTACTGCATATTCGTTCTTCTCTGGTAACCGAGAAAACGTTGCGAGATACAATTCTTCAACGAGGACTCGGTCGTCCTGATTCGTTTTGATGAGTTGTGCGATACGTCCTTTCGGGTCGATGAGTGCCTCTGCGACTGTTGGTCCGTTAATCAGGTTCATTGCATGCGCGAGACTCACTTCGGTTGTACGTTCACATTCACATGAGGTTTCGCGTTCAGGTCTGCCAAACAACTTCAAAAATCCGTCATCTTTGACCTTGCTGTCTGGTAACTGAACCGCTCGGAAGTTTTTGGGTACCTCTTGGAACCGTGGTCTGCTTCCTGTTGCGACGCCGATAGCATCTAACAACTGTTCTGCTGTCAAACGTCTTGCGACGGCGTGTGAGAAGTTAATGGTATCCGACTTATTCCACTTATTCGTCTTGATACTCTGTTGATAGGTTCGGGAACGCGTGATCGTCTTCATGACATGCTTTATATCGAAGCCACTCTCCACGAAATCCTTTGTTAATGCCTCAAGCAATTCGGGGTTGCTCGGTGGATTACTTGTACGAATATCGTCCACAGGTTCGATAATCCCACGCCCCATGAAATAGCTCCAGATACGGTTGACCCCGGCACGCGCAAACATAGGATTTTCCTTGGAAGTGAGCCAGGTTGCGAGCATTTGTTGTTTATTCTCAGTCTCTGCTGCAACTTCCCCGAATGGGACGGAGGGTTCAACCACTGCCAATGTGCGTGGGTGTTTCACAGGTTCAGTGGTGTAACTGGCGTAGACGACCTCATCACCGGGGAGCTGTCCTGGCTTCACCTTGACATCCGCGAAGAATGCGCCGAGCTCATAGTACTGGTTTTGCGTCCATTTTTCAAACGGATGGTCGTGGCATTTGTTGCACGAAAAACGGACACCTAAGAAAAGCTGGGTTGTGTTTTCCACTGCAGCCGTATATTCACGGGATACACGGAAATAACTTGCCGCAGGATTGGCATAGGTGCTTCCGGTCGCTGTAATCAGATCTCGTACAAACTGGTCATACGGACGATTTTCAGCGACAACCTGATGAATCCACTGTTGGAAGATCCAGACCCCGCGTTCACCAAGGAACTTACGGTTAGACTGTAAGAGGTCTCCCCACTTATGTGTCCAGTGGTCAATAAATTCTGGCGTTTCGACGAGTGTGTCAATAAGTTTTTCGCGTTTGACTTTAGAAGCGGTGGTATCGGCAAGGAAGTTCCGTGCCTGTTCCGGTGTTGGTGGGAGGCCTGTGAGATCGAAATAGATACGCCGTACAAATTCTTCATCCGTGCAGAGATCCGAAGGCAGGATTTTCATCCGCTTCAGTTTATTATGGACATGCGTATCAATGTAGTTGTATTGAGGCGTTTCAACCCATTTATACCCGCTTCTATCGCCCATAACGATGATGCCGTTTGTGCTATAGGCACCTTCGTATCGGGTGAGGATCGCGGTTTCGCCACGGCGTTCCGCGGTTACAATGCCGTCGTCCGTGATTTTTGCGACTTCATTGACGCTGCTGGTGAATTTTGCTTCACGGGTGACATCTCGCGTTGTGCCGTCGGGATAATGTGCGATCACTAAGAGTTGCTGCCGCATGCCGGGCATAGCGAGTTCAGCGGAATCAGGTAAGACTTCTAATCTTTCCACACGCTGTGTGGTTTTAACATCAGAATTCGCCCCCTCTGCTATCCATTGGTGGATGAGTTCATAATCCCGTGAACCTGGGACAACAACTTGTCCCCCCTTGTGTGGCACTTCGGATGTCGGTTTTAGCAACATCAGGCTCTGTTCGGGGAAAGCCCGATTAAACCGCCTACCGGATATATCCTCAATCAAGAGTTCGTAATCAAAATCTGGATCGTAGCCGCGGAGCGAGAGTTTGAATCCGTTTTTGCCTTTCGCTGCCCCGTGGCATGTGCCGTTATTACATCCAGCGTGGCTCAGGAGGGGCATGACATCTCGCACGAAACTGACGGGCGATGCGTCCATGCTTTTGACGTTTATCGGCAATTCAGTACTTACATCTTCAACGGTAGCGACAATTTTTGTTGTGCCAACTGTCATTGGGAAGATATAACCATCTTCATGAATTTTCACGCCATCAGTAGCAGGTGTCAGCATAGCCCACGGCGTTACATCTACCCATGCGCCGTCTTTTGTTTTACCTGACACGAGCACGCGTCTGCCATCACGGGCGTGTTCCAATGTCAGCGACTCTGGATGAATCTTCAACTCCGTTATACCGACGCTTGTAAGCCACTCTTCCGCCGTTGGCACTTTTGCATTCGCAGGTTGCGCTATCTCACTTTGCGCTGTTAACTGAAACGCAAAGCAGATAGAAAACGCGAGAAGAAGTGTTGTTACAAAGTTAAACTTGGATTTCATCAAAAACTCGGCGTGGAAACCTCCGACTGTAGCCGACGGAGGAGGCGCCGTCCTCCTTATTTTTAGCTATCGGGTTTTCGCTCCGTTTTTCTTCGTCCCCTCCCCGTAGCGGGTGGGGTCCCTGTGGAAAAACGGGTTTCTGACTCATTCACACTAAACGTTGGACAATTTTTTTCTAAAGAATCCTTGAATGAAATGACTACGTAAGATCCCAGATGAGTACGGAGTTGTCTTCACTCCCGCTTGCGAGTAAACTACCATCAGGTGCGTATACGACATTCCTGACACTGCCTGTATGCCCGGTGAGGGTATCTTTCGGTCTGCCTCTCTTGGCATCCCACAAACGCACTGTTCCGTCACTACTACTGCTTGCGAGCGTTGTTCCATCCGGTGAAAATGCGACACTCCAGACATAGCCTCTATGTCCGGTGAGTGTGTCTTCTGGTTCACCCGTCACCGCATCCCAGGTACGCACTGTGCGGTCAGTACTCGCGCTGGCAATGGTTTCACCATCAGGAGAATAGACGGCAGAATTGACAATATGTTTATGTCCTGTGAGAGTCGCCTTGTGCCGTCCGGTGGCAGCATCCCACAGCAGTACAGTATCGCCGCCACTGCCAGCAGCGATGGTACTTCCATCGGGTGAATACGTAACAGACCTAATAGAGAATTGCTCAACAGTGAGTGTATTTTTAATTTCGCCTGTGCTTGTATCCCACAAACGTACCGTGTTGTCAGGACTTCCACTCGCAAGCGTTGCACCGTCCGGTGAATAAGCAACGCTTCTCACAGCATCTGTATGCCCGATGAGGGTTGCTGTCGGAGCACCGCTGGTGGCATCCCATAGAATGACGGTGTTGTCTATACTCCCACTCGCGATTGCATTACCGTCAGGTGAAAACGCGACACACCTGACGTACTCTTTGTGTTCCACGAGTAGGTTGAGTCCTATGGCACTATCTACATCATAGACCCAAACGCCGATGTCGCAGGCGACAGCGAGTTGCGTGCCGTCGGGTGAGAAGGCTATATCTCCAGTTAGGTTCCCTTGATCAAGTCGTGCTTTGACCCCTTCAGGTAGATTCGATTGTGGGTCATTTTGTGCGTTTAAAGTTTCCAATGCGTAAAGTATTCCTTCTTGGTGCAGTTTGCGAGCTAAAATTTGTCGTTATTATCGAGAAGCACATTAAAACGTTCCACATCTTTGTGTACCTGTGACGTTTAAAACGTCAGAGGTACCGTGCAGATGCCTTGCAGTGCGTGAGAATGTGACGTAATTTCGGAATTTTTATTATTCACACTATTTCTGATTTTTCAAGTGTCCCCAGACTATCGGCAATTTATCACTTGCCGAAACATCCGCGAATTCGGATTCGCTTGCTAACCAATTGATAACATTCTCTGTGAGTTTCTCTATCTGATCAATATCTTCGTTGTTCTTATGGTAATTCGGGAGCCGCCAGTTCATGTTGAAGACTTTACCGTCCCCGGCTTCCCAATAACCGAACGCTGCGATCCTATCCGTGTAATTGGTGCCTCGTTCCCAAGCATGCGCGAGCGTCGTAAAATTCTTCCAAATTTTGTCGAAATAGTCACCACTGACTGGATATCCCGATGAATTGACCTGAATCCAATCCTCGACTGCGGGTGTTTTCCCATCAACATTCTTGAGTCCTTCTACCAACCCGAGTTCGAGTGTCTCTTTGAGGACGATAATCCCGACATTGCTTCCATCGTTTTCAACGGGTCCAAATTTCCGGGGTTCCGCGTTTTCTAATCCGAGCGGCGTAGCGTACCGGATTGCTGCGCCTGTCAGGAGCACTGCCCCGCCGCTTTCAGCGTAGTCCATGAACGCATTAATTTCCGCGTCGGATAATCCGCCCGGATCCGCATCGCCATCATGCCACCAGACGACACCGAACTGCTTGAACGTGCCGCTATTCAAGTCAGCCTTTGCAAGTTGCGTTGTTTTGAACGTCTTTTCAGCAAACTTCAATGCGGGTTCAGTAAAGTCGCCCTTATCGCCGAGATAGACAAACCCGACATTTACAGCTGCATTGCTAATACTTATACCAAAACAGAGAAGAAATGTCAAAGAAAATATAACTATCCGTTGCATGCTAACTCCTTATGCGATTACGCAAAGTGCTGTTAAAAATAGTATCATGCACTAATGTTTTTGTCAAATGCTATAAATACCTTATAGGACTTGAGCCCTAAATTGGGGTTACAAACTCCTCCTACAAGAGAAGACGTGATTTTGGATTCGTCTATACAGGCGAATCCGGGTTGTTATGGCATTCGTAAAGCCGTTCGTTGCAGATTTTTACGAAATTCGGTTCAATTTCAAACCCTATGAAATCTCGCTGATGCCGCTTACACACCACAGGACAGGTGCCTACGCCTGTGAAGGGGTCGAGCACCAGATCCCCGGGTGATGAACTTGCTAACACGATTCGCTCAATTAACTTCTCTGGTTTCTGGATTGTGTTGAGAGCCTCCCTACAGACTAACTCTTTTGATTTATACGTTAGCTGCTTTATGTCGCCCCAGACATCACCAGGGTTTTTTCCTTTTGCATTAAACTTCGTTTTGCCGAATTTACCGTTCGTTACAGATGGCACGTTTTCACAACGCCGCCGATGCTCTAACTCGACGAGTTGCGCGACCCTGATAGCGTCAAGGTTATAGCACTTTGGCTTCTTGCCTTTGATGAAATAGCAGATAATGTCGTAGTTATTCGTGTAATTGATGCGTCCTTGTGCGAGCCGAGCCGGTTGATACCATACGATTTTTGAACGGAGATTTAAGAATTTCCGATAGTCTATAAAGTCGATACAGTCGGGTTTACCGAACAGATAGAGTACGCCGCCATCTTTCAACTTCGGTGTGAACTTTTCAATGAGTGTGAGGTTAAATTCCTGAATTGAAGGTATCTGGTCCCACGACTCGGTTGTTACACCATACGGTCCATCGCAGACAATTAGATCTACTGATGCATCTTCTACCTCTTTTAGGAGTGTAAACGTGTTGCCACAATGGATGGTGTTGCGTTCAAGCATAATACGACAAACTGTCTCTATAAGACTACATCGGTCCCACCCGCCGCGGTCCTATATCCATAGCGAACATAGACGCGTCGAAACTCTGTTTTAGCAGATCCATTTTGATGTCCTGCTTATCGGGTGCATGCCAGAGATTGTCAAACTCGTCTGGATCTTCGATTAAGTCGTAGAGTTCACCCTCCTCGTGTCCGTGATAGACGGCTAATTTATAACGTTTATTCCTGTACATCGTTGCGAAAGAGTGGTCGGGCAGATTAAC
Source organism: Candidatus Poribacteria bacterium (assembly GCA_022819945.1). GTDB lineage: Bacteria > Poribacteria > WGA-4E > WGA-4E > WGA-3G > WGA-3G. Next base: position 32,427 of record JAJEGI010000113.1, on the reverse strand, counting down.
AGCGTCGTAATATTCACATCGGACGAAATCACGGTGCTGGTTCGGATCTGCTTCACCTCGGAGGATCGGCAATAACGATCTGCCGTGCATGCCGTCAGGTGGTGCTATGCCCGCCAATTCCAGAAGCGTCGGTGTTTTATCGACAAGTTCAACGAGTGCGTCGCTCTTAAGCCCGTTCATAAACTGCTCTTGCCATGCGAAAATCAGTGGTACCCTGACTAAACCTTCGTAGAATCGGCAGCCTTTCTGAATCAAGCCGTGGTCACCGAGTGTCTCTCCGTGGTCGCTGGTGAAAATGATGACGGTATTTTCGCGCTGTCCTGTCTCTTCAAGTGCTTCAAGCATCCTGCCGAACTGCTCATCAATGAGTTGGATCATGGCATAGTATGCGGCTTTGAGTGTCTTGGCATCTCTTGCGCCGATTGCTTCCGCCTCTTGGCGCGGGGTCTGCGGTAAAATCGGACTCCGAATGTCCAGTTCATCTGGCGTGCGCACTTTGGATTGAAAATCGACTGCCTGTAACCGAGTTTGTTGTTCGAGGTCGCTCTCTCGAAACAGCGGCTCTGGCATCTCCGCTGGCTCAAACTGCTCTCGATGTGTCTGCGGCGGATTGAACGGCGGATGCGGATCGTAGATGTTGACACTCGCGAGCCACGGACAATCCCGTTCTTCACGAATGAATTCAATCGTCTTTTCGGCACACCATGTGGTCTGATGCAACTCCGCTGGCACACCTTCTGGATTTCGATTCAACTCGCCTAAAATATAGCCTTTCGAGCGCACCCAATCCGCGTAATCATGTCCCTGTTCCCAATCATCTCTTGGTGCGTGGCTGTATTGCCAATAGCGGTATCCGTCATCTGTGCGAGGCTCTATTCTGCGGTAAGCACTCGCGAGATGGAGTTTGCCAACCAGTCCACAATCATAACCGATGTCTGCAAGGGTGCGCGTTACAAGCAGATACGCGTCTGGGAAGAAATCGTTTCCGTTGCGATTTGCGTGTGTTGCGCTCGGGTACATACCTGTGAGAAAACTTGCCCGACTCGGTGTACAGATAGGACTTTGACAATAGGCGTGCGTGAACGCGACCCCCTCTGCCACGAGACTATCAATGTTCGGCGTTGACACGTATGGGTTACCCAACGCCCCGATTGTGTCGTAACGCTGCTGATCTGTGCAAACCCAGAGTATATTTGGGGTGTTAGGAGGCATATATCAACCTCTGTGTGTCTGCCGACGGGGTTTCAAACCTTGCCTGCAGTGGGACCTCTGTGTGTCTGCCGATTAGAAAAAAAAACTTTTGATAAGTGCAGCGAGAGCGATAACAGTTGGGGCGAGCCAAGCGGCATGCTTCCAAAAACGTGCTGTAGACACGCGCTCGCCGTGTTGGATCGCAACGAGTTCCAACATCTTATCAAGTTTATCTTCTATACGATCCATGCGCGTTTCAATGCGGTCTTGGCGTTTCTCTTGTGCCTCGAATCGCTGATCTATTGCCTCAAATCGCTGAGCTATCATTTTGTCCTGCGCGTCAAACCGCTGAGACATAATTTCTTGAAGTTCTTCGACTGTCATAAGAATGCCGCCCTCCTTTGGGCACTATTTAGCGGTTGCGCTAAACCCAGACGCTTTAACGATGTCGGCGAGGTCAGTGGCAGTCGCGGTGTTTTTTCGGACTTTAATGACGGCTTGATCGGGTAGCGAAACTTCGACGCTGATAACGTGTTGGTGTTGTGTCAGTGCAGCCTGCACTTTTGCGACGCAAGCCCCTCACGTCATACCTGACACGACTAAAGCGACATCCTCACTTCCGGCAGGTTCAATCGGCACGGACATAAAGGCGTTCAGGAGTTTCCCGGAAGCGGTGTCGAATACTCGGATCTTTCCATCGAATCCACCAGTGGCGAGTTGTTTGCCATTCGGGTGGAATGAAACTGTGAATACGCCGACTGCATCGCCTTGCATTGATGCTAACCGCGTCCCGTCAGCAACGTTATAGATACGTGCTTCGCCGCCAGCACAACCGGTAGCAAATAGGGTGCCGTCTGCGGAAAACGCGAGGCCTTCAATTGAACCGGATTGTGCCTCATAGGCTTGGATAAGGTTAAAGTCTGTGTTGCCGACATCTCTCCGTATTTCTCGGAAGATTTTGTAGAGCCGTGGTATCCGATCTTCACCACCATTTAGTACTTGGTCTTCAGTCGGATGCCGTGCGATGGTGTTGATCTCGCCGTAACCTTTGTTACTGGAGTTGATGTCATCGACGAAAGAGCCTGTATCTACCTCAACCAATTTGAGAGCAGTATCTCGTCCAGCACTCACGAAATGGGATCCGTCAGTAGAAAAAATGGTACCGAAAACCCAATCGCTGTGGTTATCGAATTTAATGAGTTCTTTTTCGTCTTCAACGGATAACACTCGGACTGTTTGATCTGAGCATCCGAAAGCGACGCGGCTTGCGTCTGGTGAGAAAGAGAGTCCGTAAATTGTATCATAACTGGAACGCATGGCTTTGATGAGCGTGTTGGTTGCGGTATCCCAGAGTTGGACTTCGCCAAATTGTGCGGCGGATCCACCTGCCATGCCCAATATTTTGCCGTCTGCCGTATACGTCAACGATTCGATGCGCCGCGCTTTACCTACCAATCGTCCCTTGAGTTGAAAATTTACGGTGTCATACAATAAAACTTCGCGGACCCCGGATACTGCGAGCGTGCTGCCATCGGGTGAGTATGCGAGCGCGGTAACCACTGGCGGTACGGTGTAGACCGGATAGTTTCCTTCACTCAAATCATCGACTTCGGCGGGTGTATCGTCGGTCGCGCCTTCAAGAATCCAACGCCGGAAGAGTTCGACCTCTTCAGCGGAGAGCGGTTCCATGTTTTGTGGCATTGCGGGTTCATCGCCGGAGATGAGTTCGATGATGAGACTGTCATCGGGTTTCCCCGGGATGATTGTTGCATCACCCGCCATCCCACCTTGTTTGAGATCGGTATAGGTTGTGACAATCAAGCCGCCGTTTGGATCGCCTGGGTGATGGCATCCCTGACAACTCCGTTTGAGAATCGGGACGATCTGTGAGTGGTAGCTGACGGGTGGATCACCAGCGTGGTTATCTGCTGTTACAAACGGGATCCATACTGCCAAACAGAGCAGATAGATCGCTAAATGCGTTGTGAACTTTAATCGCGATATTTTCATATTTGTTGATGCCCCTCCGCCTTGTCATGATACGGTTCTGTGGTGAGTTGTGCTAAAAGTGTTGCTGTTGATACATTATTTTAATAATTATATCACAATTTTATAATAAAATTCAAAAAAAAACGAGATTTGCGTTAGGTTCGTTCAGTTTTTGGCTTTTTTGTCGATTTTAGAGGAATAGTTGTGCTCAGAAGTGCTTGCAGTGAGAATCCTATAAGGCGTGGAAAATCGCGATTCGGAGACCGTTCGTACATAGAGAACTGAATAACTCTGGAGACTGCTTGTTTTTCGTTGACGCGTTAAAAAAAATAGGGTATACTTCTTTTGTCTAATAGACGCATATCTACTAATGAAACTACGAATAAATAAGGAGATCATTTTTCAATGAAAATGGATTTAGGACGAAACTTACATACCTTCTATACCGGAAGTCTTGTACTCTTATTACTCATCGGTTTTGTCGGAATTACGCAACCTATGGGTATAACGCAGTATGAAATTGACACTGCACATTCAATGATAATTTTTCGTGCAAAACATAATGGCGTTAGCTACAATTACGGCAGATTCAACGAATTCACTGGCGAGATCATGATAAGCGCAGACGCTGTGATTGAAAGAACGGTGGAATTTGAGGTCAAGGCAGCAAGCATCGATACAGGAAATCAAAAACGTGATCAGCATCTCAGAAGTTCCGACTTCTTTAGTGTAAAGCAGTTTCCCCTCATCACTTTTAAAAGCACGGAAGTCAGTGAGAAGGAAGGGACAAAGGATATATTAGAGGTCACGGGCGATCTTGAGTTACACGGCGTTAAGAAATCTATTACGGTGGATGCCAAAATTACGGGGCGCGCTAAAGGGAAAGATGGCGAATCCCTCATCGGATTTGAGAGCATCTTTACGATTAAACGGAGCGAATTCGGCATGACTTACGGGATGCAATCCGTCAGCGACGACATTCAAATCACTGTCAGTGTTGAAGCGGTCCATAAATAAGGCAGTCTATTGTTCCCCAGATGTCAATATTCAAACAACTGATCCTCGGTTTACTCTTACCGGCTGTTGTCGGCGGCGGAATTTTTATATTTGCAAAATCCCTCACCTCGAAAAGAGAAAGTGAGCACAAGAAAGACTGGCTTTCGGGCTGGTTGGTTGCTGTTGCCCTGAGCGCTGGTTATAGCGTTGGATATATCGGTTTAGAAGGTTTGCCTCCACTTCCGCCGCGGGAAGGTGTTCATTGGCTCTGCTATCTCGCGATCATTGGACTTATCTTAGGTGCTTTTTGGTATGCTTCGCGCTGGGGACATCTGATCGGACAGATAGCGTTGTCGATTGTTATACCGCGACTGCTCCTGAATTCCGCGTTTAAGTATACGTGGGGACCGCTTGAAGGGATTATCTGGTGGGTGTGTCTCGCCGTTGCGATTTTTATTTTTTGGCATATAATCCAACAGAGTTGGACGATCTTGCCAGCTGGTGGTTCCAGTCCTTTTGTCTATTTTGGACTCTCCGGTGGTACCGCGCTGATTCTCGCGGTTTCGGGGAGTTTGCGGTTGGCACAGCACGCCGGTGTTTTGGTAGCACTTTTCGCTGTGAGTTGGATTATTACGCTCGTTGGACAGCGTTCCGAGAACAAATGGCAGGTTTTTCCGATCAGTGCGTCACCGGTTGTAGCACTTTTACTTTCGGGCATCTGGATGAACGGTTATTTTTATGAAGAGGTCCCCGCGGCGAGTGCTATTCTGTTAGTAATGGCGTTGTTTTTAGCACCCGTTGGGCGGATAGAAAGGATTCAGCAACTCGGTGCGCGACGTTCTACTATTGTTCAGATAGGTGTTATCGCGCTGCCAGTTGTTATTGCGATAGGCGTCGCTGTTGCGCGCTCTGGTCTTTTTGGCGAAAGTAGTGGTTATGAATAAAATGAACAAATAACTGGTGAAACTTGTCTAAATTTTGGGGAGATTTTAGCACTAAACTGTTACCCAATTGCCCCATTTCGTGCAATTAGATATAGGCATGCCCGATATTGTGCGTTTTTCTATACATTTCGCAAAGGATCGGACGAATAAAGTGGCACCAAATTTGCTTCAACATAAATAAATGGCATCATCTCGCGGAGAAACAGACCCAATGATCTACCCGCTCCAGTACCAGACGGAGACTTCGGAGGTAAACATGAGTTCGATACGTAATATAAATTTAGGCGTAATATGCAGACTGAAACATCTTGTCAATAGTCTCTTCATAGCGTCTATGCTTGGCATCCTGCTGCTTATTAACGGTTGTGTCAAGATGGAGGCGACCCGGAAAGCAGATTGGGAGACGCATTTCACGGATCTCCACTTTGTCAACCACAAACAGGGATGGATTGTCGGGGAAGGCGGTCTGATAGTTCATACGGCAGATGGTGGAAAAACGTGGAAGCAACAGGAAGTTGATACCACGGGTCCAGGGTTTCGCATAGATGATCTGAAGTTAGATTTCAAGGCGGTTTATTTTAGGAATACGAACTACGGCTGGGCAGTCGGCGATGAAGGTTTGGTTGCGACGACTGATGATGGGGGTAGACACTGGACACTGCAACGGAGCGGGACCTCGGCGATGCTCCTTGACGTCTATTTTGCGAATTCCAAAGAGGGTTGGATTGTCGGTGAAGACTCAGATGTCCTCTACACCAAAAATGGCGGAAAGACGTGGAATCGCTACGAATATGTTAGCGAATTTATGCTGAATGGGGTCTGGTTCGTTGATAATTCAAAGGGCTGGGTTGTCGGTACGCACGATAGAATTTTTCATACCAAAGACGGTGGTAAATCGTGGCGAGAACAGAGCAACCGTTTTGAAGGTGAACGCGATCGGATGATCAATGATAACAAACAGGTCTTTTTCATCAGCGACAATGAAGGCTGGATCGTTGGCAGTGACGGTTCCATTTTTCATACGATGACCGGTGGTGTCAACTGGGAACGTCAAGACAGCCGTATCCCGCTGATTAACGGACACGTCCGAGATACCATTAACAGCATCCATTTCACAGATGATAACTACGGGGTCGCCGTAGCGGATGTCGGTTTCATCACGCGTACCGAAGACGGTGGCGACAACTGGCAATTGATGGATAGCGGCACCGAAAACAATTTAACAGGCATCCAGTTCACAACACCGACAGAGGCGTGGGCAGTTGGGTGGTACGGTACGATTCTGCACACGACGGATGCTGGTGCAACGTGGGAGATGACGAGCGGTACCACAGCGAACGATCTCCAGAATGTCCAGTTCACAGATGCCAACCGCGCGATTGCAGTCGGTAGGCGTGGCACGATGGCGATGAGCAACGATGGTGGACAGACATGGAACGAAATTGAAACAGACATCTGGGACGGTATCTGGAACATCTATTTCGCGACCGACAAACACGGCTGGGCAGTCGGTGAGCGCGGGCTTATCGTTCATACCAACGATGGTGGCGCGAACTGGGAGCGTCAGCGGGGTCCTTCCGCCTTTACGCTGCGTTCTGTCCATTTTGTGAGTCCTGAAGTCGGTTGGATCGTTGGGGATCTGGGGACTATTATACATACGATTGATGGCGGTCAAACATGGATGCCACAAACCGCGACAGGCGATTTTCTGTCTTTGATGCTCAAAGGTGTATTTTTCCTTGATGAAAAGAGAGGTTGGGCTATCGGATGGCCCGGCGTTTGCCTCGCGACAGAAGATGGCGGTTTGACCTGGACGCAGCAGACTACTGGCACCTTTAATGAACTTTATGCTGTCTACTTTGCAGATGAAAATGTCGGATGGATCGTTGGGCAGTTCGGCGAGATTTTACACACGAAAAATGGTGGAAAGCGGTGGAATTTCCAGCGCAGTGGCACACAAGAAAATCTGAATAAACTCTATTTTGCCGATACACAGCACGGCTTAATTGTCGGTGATAATGGCGTGATGCTTACCACCCTCAACGGTGGAAAGAAGTGGGAGATGCAGGAGAGCGGTACCGACAACGACCTTTACGGTCTGGCACTCTCACCTGATGGTGTTGTCGCTGTTGGTAAGGGTGGGATTGCGATGCGGTATTCGGTTGAAGAGGCACAATTGCCTGCGAAATTGCCACCTGTTGCTGAAGAACCAGAGATCGTCGTTGCCGAAGCAGAAACACCTGTTGCTCCCGTCGCCTATCATTGGGATATTATTCGTCAGGCAACATGGCGCACCGACTTTTCGGATACGCATTTCGTGGATGCAGAGAATGGATGGGCAGTTGGGTCGGGTGGTGTTATCGCGCATACCACAGATGGTGGGAAGACGTGGTTACCGCAACACAGCGGTGTCAGCGAGAATTTGCGCGAAGTGGCATTCGTTGACGCAAAGCACGGCAGAGTTCTTGGGTCCGGTGTCTTACTCCAGACCGAAAACGGTGGTGAAACATGGCAGCCGATTCTTCAAGCAACGAAACAAAATTTGCCTCGTGTTAGCAACATGCACTTCCTGAACGCCGAAGAGGGATGGCTTGGTGCCAGGATTGGGCAAATCCTGCACACAACCGATGGTGGGAAGACGTGGGAGATTCAGAAGACCGGAACGACAACCGGGAACATCACCGATATTCACTTTATTAACAGTCAAGTCGGCTGGGCTGTGACCCCTCAACGCCGAGATGGTGGGTTTATCCTCCATACTGTTAATGGCGGTGATTATTGGAAGATTCAGGCGAAAACGAATCAGCAGGGTATTGCCATCCACTTCGCCGACGCAAATCGCGGTTGGGTGATTCTCGGTAATGGGAACTCCTTATTGACTGAAGATGGTGGCGAGACGTGGAAATTAAGAACCACCTCACAAAGCACGCGTGGCTTGCGACGTGTCACTTTCCGTTCGGATACACAGGCGTGGGGCATCGGCAGTGGTGGTGCGTATATCACTGAGGACCAAGGTGTGAATTGGCAGTTAATTCCTGTTGCCACAACAGCGGATCTACTCGCTATGCGAGAAACCGAACCAGCGACACCCGAAACGTCCGAATCAGAATCGGCGGAAGCAGAAGAATCGGAAGAAGCCGTTACAGAGGGACCGACGTTAACATACGACGAGACTCCGGAGGAGATACAAAATCGGCTTCGAGCAGAGAGCCAACGTCCGGGTCGTTTTGCTCCTGAAGGCGAACTTCCACCGAATGCCGAGCGCGCGACGTCGACACCGACACAGCAACAACAGCCACCACCGCCGCCTGAACCGCAGAGACGGCGGCAACGCGGTGGGCAGCGCGTCGCGAGTGTGTATTTCCTTGATGCGGAACACGCTTGGGCGGTTGGCAGTGCGGGCAGTATTTACTACTCCACAAATGGTGGCAAAACATGGGAACGCCAACTCGGTGAACAAGAACGCAATGACTTCCGAGAGGTGCTTTTCTACGATGACAAGATCGGTTGGATTGCGGGCGACGGTGGCGTCCTGTTGGAAACGCAAGACGGTGGAGAGACCTGGAAGAAACTCCCAAGTCAAACGCGTCAACGTCTCATCGGTATAGACTTCGCAAGTTTAGAGCCGAAATGGGGCCGGGTGATGCAGCGCGACGGTACTGTGCTCGATACCACAGATGGCAATATTTGGACAGCAGGGGACACACCTGAACGTCCGCCGTTCATGGAAGACGATCCGCCCGGTAATTTCTCACTGAACGACGTTGCGTTCCATAAGTTCTTTGAAGGCTGGGCAGTCGGTCAATTCGGAGATATTATCCACAACAAAGACGGGGGGCCTACATGGACATTGCAGCGGACGACTGCAAACGATAGGCTCACGAGTGTGGATATGAAATTCGCACCACTCGGTTGGGCGGTCGGACAAGGTGGTGCCACGCAACGGACAATCAACGGTGGTCAATATTGGCGGATGCATGAAACCAAAACGAACTACGATCTCAGCTCCGTTACGTTTATTACTAAGCGGAAAGGATGGGCAGCTGGTGAAGCGGGTATTGTCTTAAAGACGATCGATGGTGGTTTTACATGGGAACCTAAATTGACCGGTGTTCCCAAGAATCTGCACGGTATCGTTGCACACTCCGAAGAGGAGATCTATGCGGTCGGTGAGGAGGGGACAATTGTCCGTTCAACCGATGGTGGCGAAACGTGGGAGCAAGAACATACCGACATCGATAACAACTTGTATGTTATCACGCGTTCTAAGGACGGTAAGGCATTGTGGGTTGTTGGGCAGTGGGGTGTTGTGCTCCGCCGGAAGTTGGAGACACAGGAACGGATGTCGATGCGGTAGGTCCTGCCGTTTGGATGAGTATAGGCGGGTCATTTGTGCCCGCCTATCTTCTTTTTTCGCTATTTGAATAATTATATGGTATGAAGTTCATACACTATTTTCTAAATTAGGAATACAAAGCACGAAAATCTCATATTATAGCAAAATTAGACAAAAACTTGGCAGATACCTATCAGATATGCTATACTCAATGTATAATGAACAGTTTTAACTTCATTGATCTCTTTGCTGGTATCGGTGGGATTCGTATTCCTTATGAAAAGTTAGGCGGAACATGTGTGTTTAGTTCCGAGTGGGATAAACACGCCCAACAGACCTACGCGCATAACTTTGGTGAGATACCCGCCGGGGACATCACTAAAATTAACGAAGCCGATATTCCCGACCACGATATTTTATTAGCGGGTTTTCCGTGTCAACCCTTTAGTATTATTGGAGATAAGCAGGGTTTTGAAGATACACGTGGCACGCTGTTTTTCGACATCGCTCGGATTTTGAAAGAGAAGCAACCGAATGCGTTCCTTCTTGAAAATGTCAAGCAGTTGCTTACTCATGACAAGGGACAAACTTTCGCGGTTATACAAGAACAATTGTCACGATTGGGGTATACCATTTACCACAAGGTATTAAATGCCCTTGACTTCGGATTACCGCAGAAACGGGAACGGATCTTTATTATTGGGTTTCGCGAGCCGATAGCATTTGAGTTTCCGAAGCCTATCGGCGCGTACAAACCGCTCTCAGAGATATTGGAATCCGACGAAGATGTTGAACCCAATCTATTTGCATCGGAGCGTATTCAACAGTCGCGACGTGAAAAGTGCAAAGGTACACCCTTTTTCCCTTCTATTTGGCATGAAAACAAGGGCGGTAATATTTCGGTTTTACCTTTCTCGTGTGCGCTAAGAGCGGGGGCATCTTACAATTATCTCTTGATAAACGGTGTTCGGCGACCTTCCAGTCAGGAATTGCTACGCCTACAAGGGTTTCCTGACAACTTTAAGATTGTGGGAAGTATGATGCAGATTAGAAAACAGATTGGAAATAGTGTTGCTATTCCTGTCGTTTACGCGATCGCAGAGAAAATGTTGCAGGCATTAGAACACCGTAAACCGATGATACAACTTGAGGAACAATTGCTTCTTTTTGAAAATAGAATCAATGCTTACGCTTAATGAACAATAGAACAGCTAAAGATCATCTTGATACTGTTATCAGAAAAGCGAGGGTACATTTCTACAAACCGATACAAATTGCAGAGTTACTTCATAGGGATAGAACTGAAAAAGATATAAACCTTGGCGATTTAGAAACTTATCGAACACCTTCAAGGAAGTGGCGAGATGAAATTTCTCTCAGGTTTATCGGGCGGATTTCTACATCAAGTGCAAGGTACCAAGATGATCTTTTTAACCCAAACGCTACGCCTCCAACAGTTTTATCACAATTAGGGAAGATAAATAGAGATAGCAATGGCGCGGTTGAAGCTTATGTTTATAATGCGTTAAGAAATCGGCTTTCCCAAATGTCGTCCGGTCTGTCCTCCGTTCTACAAGCAGACAGGAATTCTTTTGCTCTAAGGAACTTCATAGACAGTTTCACGCGGGATCCAGGGCTCTCACGAAGTGTTGACAAGATATTTGAGATTGTGGTTTATGCTCTGTTTTCAACGCTATTAGAAGTGCTTGATGTTAAAATCGGAGTGCGAATTGACAACATTAACGATACGATTCTCAGCGAGTTCTCTGATTTTACAGAAAAGGTTTTGGGATTGTCCGAAGATACACCTGAACTATACCAAACAGCGAAAGTTTATCGGGTAGGGGTCACTAATGCGGCAGATAAAGGACTTGATATGTGGGCAAACTTCGGTGTTGCTATGCAGATAAAGCATATCTCCCTGACATCCGAGAAAGCAAACGATATAGCCAGCGAGATTTCTGCAGACCGGATAATCATTGTTTGTAAAGAGTGTGAGAAAGATGTTCTTGTATCTGTCCTGAAGCAATTTGGGAGTGTCAGTCGAATTCAGAGCGTGATAACGGAGGATGAGCTTGATATATGGTACGAGAAAGCCTTGCGTGGACAGTCGTCCGAGTTGCTTGGCAATAAAATATTGCAAAAACTTGCAAACGAGATAAAAGTTGAGTTTCCATCAACCACCTCAGAATTTGATGATTTCTTCAAGGAACGTGGCTATGATCGTCTATCATTTGGTGATTTTTGATAACCTCAGATTTGGTGATTAACGACAACGCCCTGAATAATGAACTACCGTCATTTATATCCTTGTTATGGAGGAAAAGATGCGTAAACGTAAATCTATCTTTGGCTCATCTAAAGACGAAATCTGGGCACAGATTGCTGCAGATATAGGCGGTGAGTTTATTGAGGGTGGCTTTTGGGGCAAGGATGTTCTCATTTATAGACACGGTGAATGGCAAATTTTACTTGATACATACACGGTTACGACCTCTACCGGCACATCAACAATGACAACAACATACACTCGGATGCGTGCACCGTTTATAAATAAAGACGGTCTCTATTTCAAAATCTCGCGCGAAGGATTTTTTAGTTCCATTGGAAAGTTCTTCGGCACGCAGGACATCGAAATAGGGGACCCGTTCTTCGATAAGCAGTTTATCATCAAAGGCAACAACCCAGAAAAGATCAAACTCTTACTTGGGGATGATAGGATAAAGGAGTTGTGTCAAACACAACCGAGGATCCATCTCAGCATTAAAGACGATGAAGGCTGGTTCGGTACTGATTTTCCTGAAGGTGTTGATGAATTGTATTTTGAATGTGTCGGTGTTATCAAAGAGACAGTATTACTAAAAGCACTGTTCGGACTGTTTTGCCTGATTTTACAGCGTTTGGTTCAAATAGATTCAGCGTATGAAGATGATCCGCAAGTTACATTGAAGTAAATTGTATAGGCGCGATTGAAAAGCGCGCCTACCGCGATTGCGTCGGTTTCAAGTGTTTCTCAAGGAATGCCTTCGTTAATTCTGGGACTTTGGGATCTCTGAACCAACCGTGTCCGCCGCCTTCTACCCTATAAAACGTAACCGACACCCCCGTTTTCTCCAAGGCATCCTTCAGCAACACGCTTTGATGATACGGAACAAGTTTATCCTGATCCCCGTGGATAATCAGAAAAGGCGGATTGTCTTTGGATACATAAGTGATTGGGTTCGCTTTCGCGACGCGATCTTTATGCGCCTGAATGGGGCCTCCGACCAGTTTAGATTCCGGGGAATCAGGTGCGTCATGCACGAGTCCCTCTGGAAGGCGGTGTGCGTCCATCTGTAGGAAGTCTGTGGGACCGAAGTAATCGACCACGGCTTGCACCTTGCTGGATACCTCTAAGTTTTCTCCAACCTCAAATTCTGCTATGTCTCCTGTTGTACCGAGCATCGCAACGAGATGTCCACCGGCGGATGAACCCCACGCCGCGAAGCGATTTGGATCCAAACGATAGGTTTCAGCATTCGCACGTAACCACCGGACAGCGGCTTTCACATCCTCAATTTGGGCCGGAAAGACAGTGTGTTGGCTCAAGCGATAATTAATACTCGCGCCTGCATAGCCAGCCCCGAGGTATCCCATCGGACGATAATGTGTCTTGTTTCCGCCGCGCCAGGCACCGCCGTGTACCCAGATAATCAGCGGCAGGTTTTCGCCTGTATCTGCGGGGACATAGAGGTCGAGTTTCTGGCGTTCGTGTCCGTCTGTAACATAAGCGATATCACGATGGACTGTTACGCTCTCAGGGATTTTTGGAGAGGTATCTCGGTTTCGACGCTGTGCTAACACCGTAATCGTGACAAGGAAAAATAGGATTAGCACGAGCGTGACTATGATTCGCATCATTTATTTCGGAGTTTCCTCTGTGTTTTGTTCAACGGATTCAGGCGGCTTTGCGTCTTCGGCAATCATCGCCTCAAGTTCATCTCTTAAGCCTTGGATCTGAGAAATCTTTTCCGCCATTTTATCGAACATCTGCTGTTTAGATTTGATGCCTTCGTCAATGAGGAACGCTGTCGCTTCGGAGCGACTGTTAAATCGTCCAGATTCCACAAGTTCGTCAATCCGACTGAGATTTTCTGCATCGACCCTGACCATAACCACATTATCTCTTCTCCGTGGGCCTCTTGCGTGCCGCGGTCCGCGTCTCCCACGAGGTCCTCTGCCTTGTTGTTTTGCATTTAATTTCGACATTGTAATCTCCTTTTTCGTTAAAATACAAGTTAATTGAATTACATGTAATTATTATACAGCATTACACAATGGGTTGTCAAATTAAATTTTTTGGCTTGTGCGAATTGTTTGAAGCAGGCATTATTCACACGGATTTCGTAGTGACTGTAGGTTGGGTTGAGCGGTCAAGATCAAGAACGCCCAGACAGATAAAGAAAATTCCCGTTTTCGATGAACGCAACTGAAAAATTAAGATAGCGAAACCCAACAATACAAATGTTATCGGTATCAGAAAATGTTGGGTTTCACTCATGTTCTGGTAATTTTAGATTTTTTGATGTTTTGAAAGATCTATTTTCTCTGTGGCGTTTTGAGTCGGAACCGTTCAACCCAACCTACGCGCTTACTTTTAACAAAATATGTACACACCCTTCGCGATTTCATAACTTCGCGATTAGCAGATTGACATCAGCTGAAATTTAGGGTATAATAGTCTGCACGTGTATGCCAATAAGTGCAGAATATTGAAATAAGGAGACCACCCAGATGGCTTCAATGAAATGTGGCAGATGTGGTTCTGAGAATATCATGCCCAACTTACGGATTCGGGATCGCTCCGAGGCAGTAACGGAACAAGACGTGGAAGTTGAAGTCCAGGGTAACCCGGATGCCTTGATTTTTAAGCAGGCGCACAGGGAAGCACTCCGAGCAACTGTTTGTGGCGAATGCGGTAACGTCGGTCTCTCTGTCGAGAATCCGCAGCGGTTATGGAAAGTTTATACTGAAGGAGAGAATTCGTAAAATGGAGTTCTGCATCGGTTTGACGATTGGCGATCCGGCGCAGGCACAAACCGCACCTGCATATTCAGGGAGGAACGATGGAATCAACCGAACCGTCTTTCAAACGCTTTGTTTTTATTATAGTTGATGGGGCACCCTACGAAATCTTTAAAGCATTGATTGAAAACGGGGACCTGCCGAATATTAAGAAATATGTGATAGATCGCGGAAGTTTGAACAAAGCGGTTTCCGTTTTTCCGTCAACAACGGGACCTGCCTTTATTCCATTTTTCATGGGATTATATCCTGGCACCGCGAATATTCCGGGGATTCGGTGGTTGTCTAAATCAGAACTTCACGCGCCACATCGTTTCAAACGTCCCGGCATCTGTAGCTACATGGGCATCGATGGGTTGCATTTTGAAGCCGACTTACCGCTGGGTTCCGCTACGCTGTTTGATTTTTTTTCACCTGTAAGCAATATCTACAACCTGCTTGCGCGCGGGTGTCCGCCTTCCAAAAATCTGACCCGCTGGATTAAGCCCTTCGTTTATACTTACGCCCATTTTTCGCATCGCTGGCGGTTCGTCAATCAGATTGCGATCCGTCAATTACACAAAGCCGCTGAAGCAGGCGATCAGTTTATCACGTGCCTCTTCCCCGCAGTTGATACCTTTTCACACCTGACACAAACGCAATCGCCACAAGTCCTTCGGACCTACCGAGAGATAGACGCTGCGATTGGCAAACTTGTTGACATTTTGCAAAAGGCGAATACGCTTGAAGAAACGCTTATTCTGATTACCAGCGACCACGGGATGAGTGACACACACACGCACATTGATATCCCACAGCATTTAGACGACGGTGGTTGGCGATGTTTGCATTATCCAAAGATTTGGCGGCAAGATGCTGTGTCCGCCAGCATGGTGTCAGGAAATGGAATGGTGCATCTCTATTTCAAGAACAGTTCGGTTGAAAAGGGATGGGGTGCACGGGTCCCTTTCGAGAAGCTCTATCAAATGGGGGTCATTAGTTCCCTGATTGAATTGGAAGGGTTAGGACTCGTTGTCGGACAGAGCGAAACTGCGGACATCATCGTTCAGAGCCGAAACGGGCAGGGAAGAATCTCTTGCCGCTCACTGGATACAAATCCCGAAAATCTACAAAATTCGTCAACCGCTTTTGAATGCAAAGACGCGCTGCGTTTCTCTTACCAGTTTATTGGGACAGATCCGCTCGGATACGGTGTCCACTACAAAAATCTGTCTTCGCGGGAGGCATTACGTGAAACCTACGACACTTCGTATCCAGATGGTATTGTCCAACTGTGGCAAATTTTCAATGGTGATCGAACCGGTGACCTTGTCCTCAGTGCTGAGAGCGGTTATGACCTGCGCGCCCGTTATGAAATCCCGGAACACCACGCGACCCACGGTGGATTAATTGCGGAACACATGCATATCCCGTTTGCGACGAATTATCCAATCGCAGAGCAGTGCATTCGTTCTGTTGATGTCTTTCCGACGGTGCTAAATCTCTGTGGTCACAACGTCGCGGAGCATCAGATTGATGGTCGGATCATCAAGTAAATTAGAAATAACTTGGATTTTATACCACAATTCCCGATTTCATCAACTCTGCCCGCGTTTTAGGTAATCCTCCCGCCCATATTTTTTCATAAGACTTCCACTTTTTTGTAGAATTATGTACGCTTTCACCCCCAAGTCGCGTCACTATATGTCACATGAAGCACTTTCTTTTTAGAGGCATTTGATGAGCAACGACAATATTGAACTGATTCAACGTATCCTTAAAGGCGACGACGCTGCCTTCGCATGTTTGGTGAGAAAGTACCAGAAACAGGTTCACGCACACGCATGGCGGAAAGTAGGGGATTTTCATATTGCTGAAGACATTACGCAGGAAACGTTCCTACAGGTCTATCGGAAACTGGCGACGCTGAAAGATCCGAGCCAATTTCCGGCATGGCTTCATGTCATCACCAATCGTCGCTGCCTCGCGTGGCTTCGCAAGAAACGGATCCAAACGTATCCGTTGGAGGAAATGGCGATAGAAATATCGGAGAAAACTTCCTATTCGAGCCACGTTGCTGCGGCGCAGGCGGAAAGTGCAGCGGAAGCAAAACGCGAACTCGTCCGAAATTTGCTGGTAAGGTTGAAGGAAAGCGATCAGACAGTGATTAAGCTCTATTACCTGAGCGAGATGACTTATGCCGAGATAGGTGAATTATTAGGTGTGTCAGCCGATACGATTCGGATTCGGATACGTCGTGCCCGGGAGCGCCTAAAAAAACACAAACCGATGATTCAAGAAGCATTAGACATCACAGTTGAAGTGGAGCACCCATATCACAATCATTTGAATGGAGGTTTTGGAATGAAATTAACTTTTAAAAAAGACGATCTTTTGTCGTCTCTACAAATGCTGGAGAGTGTCGCGACTCGTCAGGATACTGCGTCTATTCTCTCAAATGTTCTCATCCAGGCAGAAGGGAACACGATCGAGTGCATGGCGACGGATAGCGAAATTGGTATTAGAATGAAGGTTGACGGGAGAGTCAAAGAGGCAGGCACAATCCTTGTCTCCGCCGAAAAATTGGTGGATATCGTTAAAGCGTGGCCCGCCGAGAAACCGATAGACTTGGCAACGACAACAGATGACCAAGTTGAAATTACCAGTGGCGATAGCACTCGGAAAATCGTTGGGTTCCCGAACAAGGAGTTCCCACAGGTGCCTTTCGTTGACGCGGAAGCATTCGCTATCAATGGAGAGATCCTACGGTCTGTCCTCCATAAAACCGGATTTGCTGCCTACACGAAGGAAGATCGTCGCTTTCTAAACGGGCTCTATTTTAACCTTCTTGAAGATAGAACAGAAGTTGTTGCAACCGATATGATCCAGCTTGCCCTCACACGTTGCGAACCGCTTAAACTGTCTGAGGATAAAGATGGGTTTATCGTACCGCTCAAAGCGATCAAAGAAATTGAGCGAACCTTTGCTAACGCTCCAGAGATAAGAATCTCACGCATTGAGAACCAAATTCTCTTTGCAGATGAACACACCACGTTGACGACGCAGCTGATGGACGCGACATATCCAGAGTATGATAGCGTCATTCCAAAATCTTTTGAGGGTCATGTTGTGGTCCCGAAAGCATCTATTATGGATACAACGCGTGAAATTTTTGCACGCGCAAATCCGAAAAACGCTCTGATCTGTTTAGAAATCAGTCCGCAACAGATTCGGATATCGGCGAAGCCCTCTGATGCAGACGAAATAGACGAAACGTTAGCAGCGGAATCTGGTACGGGGAGCGTCCGTATCGGTGTGAATGCCGAGATACTGATAGAGACACTCTCACACATCGAAACGGAGTCTGTCTCGCTAGCGTTCACGAATGCGATAGAACCTCTCGTTGTTAAACCGATTGGCGAGGAAGGACATATCTGCGTTATCTGTGCAATGAAAATGGATTCCTAATCGGCAGAAATGATTTTCATCGAATCCATCGCTGTGGCAATCAGAGCACTGCTTATAAACAAACTTCGTTCCTTACTGACGATGCTCGGCATTACAATCGGTATTGCAGCAGTGCTCGCAATGGTTGCTATCGGCGATGGTGCCAAAGAGATTATCCTTGAGGACCTAGAAAAAATAAGCGGGATTAACGTCTTCACAGTTCTACAGACCTCTTTCAAATGGGTCGCAGGCCGCCGTGTCCCAACTCGGAGCGGAGAATATCTTAACTATGGCGACGTGCTGGCAATCGAGCGGGAATGCCCATCTGTGCAGATTGTTGCACCGCGGGTGCCAGAGTGGTCGCGTGTGCTGATGCAAGCACCAGATGGCACAAACATCCGCGCTGGCTATAACGGTGTAGATGAGGATTACGCCGTAGCATTGGCATGGGACTTGGCAACAGGACGGTTTATTTCCGAGGAAGATGTCAGAAATTCAACGAAAGTCGTTGTGCTTGGGGCAAATGTAGCGACGGGGTTGTTCGGTGAGGTGTCTCCACTCGGAAAAGAAATTAAGGTTGTTCGGAATAGAACGAGTGGTCTAAAAGAACGCTTCATCGTTATCGGCACATTGGAGCCTCGCGGACGGAGCCTTGAATTCGGATTTAGTTTTGACGATCTCGTTTTTATGCCGATTACGACTGTTCAGCAACGTTTCACAGGTAATGACCGAATTCCACAGATTGCCGTTCATGTACACACGGTAGAAGGTATGCCTCAAGCGATTGAGGAGGTTACAGCCGTCATTCGGAAACGACACCGAAACCGAGACGACTTCTTTGGGACTTTCGACGTACGCTTAGGACTCGCACGCCTCATGAAAATCAGTACACTCATAAAGACTGCGTTAGGGAGTATCGCTGGTTTCTCACTGCTTGTCGGTGGGATCGGCATTATGAACATGATGCTGGTTGCCGTTGGTGAGCGGACCCGAGAAATCGGACTCAGAAACGCATGTGGTGCGAAGCGGGCAGCCATTCTCGGACAGTTCCTCAGTGAATCTATTCTCCTATGTAGCATCGGTGGCATCTTCGGTGTCGGACTCGGCGTTTTCGCAAGTAAAGGGTTGGCACATATAGCCGTGCGTATCGTGAAAATCGTCCCTGAATGGCCCGCTGTACTCTCTCCGCAGTGGGCATTAATATCCATCTTTTTCTCTATGTTACTTGGTGTCAGTTTCGGACTGTATCCTGCAGTAAAAGCCATGCGGATGTCACCGATCGAAGCATTGCGCACCGAATGAAACATATTTTCAATCCAACCTAACCACTCTCTCCCAAATTATGCACCTCTTTTCTAATAACTCGCGTCTTTAATTATAAGTGAACAAAAATGCACGCTGGAGTCTTTGGTGAAAAACGAAGATGTTGCGTTAATCCAACGTATCCTTGAAGGCGACGAGGCTGCCCTCGCGCGTTTGATCAGAAAGTATAAGCAGCAGGTTCACGCGCAGGCATTGCAGAAAATAGGCGATTTTCAGATCGCTGAAGATATTGTACAAGAGACCTTCCTGCAAGTCTATCAGCGGTTGGAAACCTTGGAAGACCCGAAACTCTTTCCAAAGTGGCTTTATGTGATCGTGAATCGACGCTGTATCGCATGGCTCCGTAAAAACAGGCTGCAAACCGAGCCACTGGAAGAGATCGACATGTCAGAGATAGAGACAGAGGCGTACTCCCGATATGTCGCTGCAGAACACGAAGAGGCTACTGTTGAGGCACAGCGGGATCTCGTCCAAAAACTCCTTGCGAAGTTGAAGGAGAGCGATCGCGAGGTTATCACGCTCCACTACTTTGAAGAGATGTCATCTTCAGAAATAGGCGAGTTCTTAGGCGTATCCGAAAATACGATTAAGAGTCGGCTTCGGCGTGCGAGACAACGATTAAAAAAGTATGAATTCATGATTCAAGAGACGTTAGACATTACAATAGAGGCGGGACACCGTTCCCAAAGACAATTGAAAGGAGAAATTAGCATGACAAACGAAGTGAAAGATACCACCGAGGTTGAAGCAAACGCGGAGGAAACGCAACGCCAGATTGCTGACTTGCAACAGCAAATTAAGGTTATCGCTGCGGAATCGGACGCTTTTCTTGCGTCCCGAAGAAATGAGGCACTTGAGACATTACGGCGTGTCCCCTATGATGCTGAAAGACCGATCTCATGGGGGTATGTCGGTGGGTATCGCACCTCTCCCGGAAAGATGTCGGGACGCGTCGCATTTTGGTCGGATAACATTGATAACTTTCTATCTAAAGCACCGGATGCCGATATTGTAAATCTTGCGAGTCTCTTTACAAATCCCACTGTAATCGCTGTTTTAAGGCAGTTAGTGGAAGGCAAGAGATCCATCGCGGATCTGGTGAAGGCGTGTGATGTCCAAGAAAGTGAGATAGAGAAAGCCGTGGAGACGTTAACGGACGCGACATTAGTGGAACGCACGGAAGATGATCTTATTGAACCGAAAAATGATGCTGTCTCCTTTTTCCTCAACTTCGTGAGTATGACAATTGTCCATCTTGGGCATATCAAACCTGAGAATTAGGCTCAGTTTTGTGGCAAAATTGCTCATGGGACATTCAAAAATCACCTAATCTTAGGTAAAATGGTCCACTGTTTTTGTTGGTGAAGATAATTAAAAGGACTTACACGCTATTCTTCCTAACTAAGGGCATATTGACGATTTAGATAGGTGCTGCTGACATCACCCGCGTGCCTTGTTCCGAAAAGACCAATACCGTGCCTCTGAAGCACTCAATTGATCCAGACGCGTCAGTGCGCTCCCGTGGGCATTGGTAATAAATCTGAAGAACAGCACTTTGTGTTGATTAAAGAAATGATGAAGATGCGATAGAATATCTTCTAAGCAGAAACGCAGGTATATTTTTCTTTCAAAACAGTTGTGTGTTTATATCCCTGCTTTTCTGCTTTTTCGTGTCCCAATTCATAAAAATTGTCCAAGCTTTAGTAATGTTTTAGATAAGGAGAAAATTTCACATGTTAAGATTGTTTACACGCGTCGCAGTTGTCTGTGATCACACGATGCTTCAGGATGCACATGCACTCCGCGGGATGCTTGAAGCTTTTGGCTTGCAGGTTGATTTTTACTTTTTTCTCCAGAAACGTCAGATACTCGACTTTTTTTCACAACCACTCAACTATGCCTATACGGTCATCTTTTGCCACGGTTCTGGTAAGACCGCAGAGGATATGCACCTAAGACTTGAGGTCGTTGATCAGAAAGATGGGGATTATGATACACCTGAAGGTTGGGATAGGGTCGTTGTTGAGCTAACACCTGCGAAAATCGTCGAATATGTCCAAAATCGGGAGGGCACACTGCTCTCTACAGCGTGTAGTTCTGGCAGAAAACCGTTAGCAGAAGCGTTTCTGAAATCGGGTTATCAGTCTTATATTGCTCCTGTTCACCCTGACGACCCTACTAAGGAAATAGATGTGGATATTGATTCATCCTTAGTTTTTTTTACCAGTTTTTTCTACTATCTGATGGACGGTGTGGACCGCGATGATTCTACGACTTCCTATACTGAACAAGAAGCTGCTGAGAAAGCAGCACAACTTGATCCACATTTTCAGCATGGTACGAAGACGTTTCAACGCTACACAGCAGTGGAAGAAAAAATATAGGCACAACTATAGGAAATAATAAATATATGTAGACTTTTGTAGGGCACCCCTCGTGGGTGCCTGCAAAATCTCCAGGCACAATGTCCAAGAAATTCTAAAACCCACCATAAAATGGAGAAAATACGATGGCATCAAATCATATACAAAAGTCAAGTGAAGATTTTATTGGGGCAGAACCAGAAAGACACTGACATTTGCACGCAAAATTTGATTGCGATTGGCAATGTAAACACTACTTACGTAAAAGCGCAATGAATTGCGCTACTACGAACCGGTTTTTTTCTAATCTTCGCCACTACAACGCCATGTTTTAGGCAACCTTCCGACAAATATTTTCCTTTCAAACCTACTTTTTTTAAAATTATGCACCCTTTTCTCCCTGCTCGCGTCATTATATAGTGAAGTGAATGGATAGGATGTCGTTTCGCGTAAGTACACCTATCCGGGAAATATGTAATCTGTTCGGTGACAGTAGCCTTTCTGGAGATGATAGATGAGAAGTGACGATGTTGCATTAATCCAGCGCATCCTTGCGGGTGATGAAAACGCCTTCGCGACCTTGATTGAAAAATATCAACAGCAGGTTCACGCGCTCGCATTTCGGAAAGTAGGCGATTTTCAGACCGCTGAAGATATTACACAGGAGACGTTCCTGCGAGTCCATCAGAAACTCGCAACGCTAAACGATCCAGCAAAGTTTTCAGGATGGCTGTATGCGATTGTGAATCATCTGTGTATTGCATGGTACAGAGAAAATCGGTCACAGGTCCAATCGTTGGAAGAAACTCACATCTCAGAAATAGAGACAGATGCGTATTCTCGGTATGTTGCGACAGAACACGTCAAAGCGACTGCCGAGGTGCAACGCGACCTCGTAAAAAAGCTGCTTACCAAGTTGAAGGAGAGTGACCGCGAGGTTATCACACTCCACTACTTTGAAGAGATGACATCTTCAGAAATAGGCGAACTTTTAGGCGTATCCGAAAATACGATTAAGAGTCGGTTACACCGTGCGCGACAGCAATTAAAGAAGTACGAATCCATAATTCAAGAGGCATTGGATATTACAATCGAAACGGAACACCGTTCCCAACACCAATCGAAAGGAGAAATTAGCGTGTCTGACGAAATGAAAAATAAATCTGAGGTTGACACGAAGTTGGCAGGGATGCAACGTCAGATTACCGATCTACAAAAGCAGATTAGCGGCATCGCAGCGAACTTGGATAATTCTATTCGCGACGATAAAAGCGCAGCACTTAATGCATTACTCCAACTCCCTAATGATGCAAAAGACCCGATCACGTGGTGCTACGCAGGTGCTTATCGTGCCGCTTCTGGACAACGATCAAGCCGCGGCTCCATTTGGACAACCAGCACCGATAGTTTCATATCAAAAGCACCGGATGCTGAAATCGTGAATCTTGCGAAATACTTTACGAACCCCACCATCGTCGCTGTTTTAAGACAGTTAGTGGAAGGCAAGAAATCGGTCTCGGACTTAGCAAACGGGTGCGACATCTCCGAGAGTGAGATGGAGGAAACCGTGACACTGTTAGTAGACGCAGCGTTAGTGAAACGTACGGCAGACGATCTCATCGAACCTAAAAACGATGCTGTCTTCTATTTTTTAAACTTCGTCGGTATGGTAACCGTCTATTTAAATCCTGAAGACTACCATTCTCAGGATTAGTTAAGGAATAGGGCAATGTTTTGGGTGCTACTGCGGCGCGAGATTCTCGCCCATTTGATCACATTTCGTTTTGCGATTACGGTGATTACCTGCTTGCTGCTGGTTGCCACAACTATGTTCATCAGAATTAACGATTATGAACAGCGGTTAGCGAGTTACAATGCCGCCAGAGATGCACACCGTGATGAGCTTTTATCGACCCGCACCTACTCCTTTTTAATGCCAAAGATCGATCGACCGCCGAATCCGCTGAGCATTTTTAACGCGGGTATGGACAGTCGGATCGGCAATACGCTGCGGATTTATTATACACATGTCCCTGTCCTCTGGGATGCCCATTCCCACAGTTCCGGCAATCTTTTCATCGATCATTTCTACCGAATCGATCTTGTCTTTGTTTTTCAGTTCGTGCTTTCATTACTGGCACTGCTGTTTGCCTACGATGCGATTGCAGGCGAGCGTGAAAGCGGTACAATGCGGGTGACAATGAGCAACCCGGTCCGACGGGGCAGCATCTTGGGTGCGAAGTACGTTGGTGCAATGACATGTCTAATCCTGCCGCTCGTCATCAGTTTTATCATCGCTTTGATTTGGATCGTATCCACGGGTTCAATCGTCTTTAGTGAATCGGATTTCCTACGAATTGCGGGTATCCTGCTAACTTCGATTATCTATCTTTCCGCTATCTACCTGATAGGATTTTTTATTTCTGCTTCGGTGCACCGTACGGCAACAGCACTCATGCTCTCTCTATTTGTCTGGGTGGTACTGGTACTGATCTATCCTTCTGTTAGCGTGTCGGTGGTTGATCAGCTGATAAAACCGCAAAGGCGTCGGTTAGCTTCGAGTTACGATGCGATGTGGCAAATACGAGAGACAGCCAATGAAGAGGTGATGGAATATCTTCAGAACGATGGCGTTGAAGGTGAAAGCGAACACTTTGATGTAGAGGGTTCTCGGGGTGGATTAAATGTCGGTCTTACTAACCAAAGAACACTGATGCGTATAGACTTCAGAGCGTATGATTGGCAATTCATCAGTCCGGAATCTGAAAAACGCGTGCCGCATGTCATCCGCTACCATCAATTCTTAGCACCCTTACGTATTGATGCAGCAGAGAAAATGGGATTGATACGTCTGCCTGCCTTAGATCAAATCCGGTTTCGGAGAGCCAGAATTGCGCAGCATCTACTTCGACTCTCCCCGGCAGCGATGTATAACCTCGCAACACAGGCATGGTTGGGAACAGACCTTGATGGTGTTGTGGATTTCTTTGAGGCGGCGCGCCACTACCGACGCACACTGATTAATTACTTTTACGATGAAGATGCTTTTTCAAGTCGACAGTGGTTTGCGAGCGATCAAGGTGCCATCAACTTAGACGATCTGCCGAGATTTGTTTATCAACGCGCCAGCCTCTGGATAAATGTTACACGGGCACTTCCTGATCTACAGTTGTTGCTGTTACTCAATGTTGCGTTGTTCTTGGCGACCTTTGCCATTTTTGTCAGGCAAGAGATTTAGAGAAAAAAAATGATTTTTCACATCGTCATACGGGAGCTGTACGATCACCTCAGTAGTCTCCGTTTCGCACTGACAACACTATTAATTCTCATACTGATGATTGTCAACGCCGTCGTGTATCTTGGCGAACACAAGCGGCGAATGGACATCTATCGAGGGCGGACTATTGCATCAGAAAACCGACTGCAATCTCGGTGTGAGACGCTGTATGATCTGGTGCTAAGGGGGCCTGGACACCTGTACAAAAAACCGAGTCCTCTGGCTTTTTGTGCAGAGGGCGGCGAAAGCCTTCTACTTGACGAAGTCCGCGGCAACTCTGAAAGACGGATACGTCGCTGGTGGGACGGAGATGTTTCCTATGAATTCACAGAAATATGGGGGTTAACCTATCCACCCAATGTTGATATATTGTTCATTTCAGAGCAGGTGCCAAGCGAAAGAAGCATCATGCCGGACTATATCAAAATCGACTGGGGATTCGTGACGGCTGTTCTATTAAGTTTCATGGGTATTCTGTTTACGTTTGACGCCATCTCCGGTGAGCAGGAGCGTGGTACATTGCGGTTGATGCTATCAAATAGTATTTCACGGAGTGCCGTGATTTGTGGTAAATTTCTCGGTGCTTTCTTTACGATTGCCACCCCTTTTTTGCTTGGGGCGATTGTCAACATCTCCATCATATACCTTTCAGAATCCGTTCCACTCAGCGGGAGCCATTGGGTCCGGTTGGGTTTAATCATCTGTGTCGCGTTGATTTATACCTCGATTTTTATTTTCTTGGGAATTCTTGTTTCCAGTCGTGTTAGAGAGTCCTCAACGAGTTTAGCGATTCTATTGTTGATTTGGACGGTTTGGGTGGTGCTACTGCCAAACGCCCTCGGTTCCGTTGGTAACCGTTTGCACGCCCGTCCTTCCGCCAGAGAGTTTATGGCGCAGGCACGGGATTCACGCGAAGATTTGCGGGAACGCTACTTTGCTCGGATCAAAGAACCGCCGAAACAAGAAACGCCTGCGACAATTGCGACAGCATTGGGTGCGGAATATGTTAATAAAGATGCAGAATTACGGGATCGTTTACATGCCAGCTACCTTTCTGAGGAACTCCGTCAGATTCAAACGGCTCGATCACTTACCCGTATTTCGCCAGCAGCCCTTGTGCAGTACGCCTTTGAAGGGCTTGCAGGCACGGGTTTGCCTCGTCATTTAGATTTCATCACTCAAACGCGCCAATACGCGAAACAGTTTCGGCAATTCCTCATTGATACGGATCGTGCGGATCCTGCGAGTCCGCATGCGGTTGGTATCCCAGAAGGGACATCGCAAAAACCGGTGAATTTTGATGCCGTCCCGAAATTTGAAGATCAACACCACTTTAGCTCGGATTTTGATGCGGCAATCGTAGACTTATTGCTGCTGATTCTGTTTTTGTTGGTGTTGTTCGTTGGTACTTTCCTCTCTTTTCTGCACACGGAGATCGGTTGATTTTCTAATAAGCAAATCCTGTTCGGTTAGGAGGGAAATTGAAGAAACACCCAGCAATACGCAGAAATACGCAGAAACACGCAGAAACACCCTATCAAAGACCCCTATCAAAGACCCCTATCAAAAACACCCCCAGCAAAAACACCGAACCTACTGGGCCTGAGGTCTGAAAATCTGGTTAAAAAATGGAAAACAAAATAGCCCTGGCCCGCGGCGGCTTTTGACTTGATTAATGAACGGCTTTTCGGTAAAATTGCGGTCAATCCCACCTTCATTTATTAGCGTGTATCTCATAAATAAGTCTTAGCGTCCTTTGCACGCTAAAAAGATGCACTCTTTTCGCTGACAAATCGTGTCATTAATAATTGAAGGCTTTGTTACTCAGCAAATATGCTGGCATGAACGATTTTATTTGGAGCGCAGATGCGTAATCTCTTTCCTGCACGGTGTTGGATTTTTGTTTTCTTAAGTCTCTATGTTACCGTTGCACACGCCCAAGACAATGTGCCTACACATCCCCTTGATGGCACGTTTATTAAAGAGTGGTTGGTACTGGGTCCTTTCTTTCCAGAGGATTTGGAGACCGATTTCCTTGTGTCAGTCAACGGTGAGGCTGCTGCTAATCCCAAACCGGGGGATACAGTGACTACTGCTGAAGGCAAAACATTGACTTGGACGGTATACCATAGCGAAGGAGACCTCATCAATCTGGAGCGTGCAATTGGGAAACATGAAGCAGCCGTCTGCTATGCGTTTTGTCTATTGGAAAGCGAGCAAGGCGGTGATAGCGAAATCCGCATCGGCAGTGATGATAGTGTTGTGGTTTTTCTCAATGGTCAAAGGGTGCACACACAGCCAGTGAAGAGACCCATCCGCGTAGATGAAGACAGGGTCCCTGTTTCATTGCGTCCGGGTAAAAATCGGTGTCTGGTGAAAGTTTCAAACGAATTCCAGAAGTGGGAACTCGTAGCGCGTGTGCTTCCACCGACACGTGCGGTAATAGAAGGGATTATAACCGATGAGACAGGAAACACCTTATTATCTAACGCTATCGTACACCTGTGGCAAAATAGCATCCTAATTGACAAAACAGAAACCGACACCAAAGGCTTTTACCAGTTTTCAGTCTACCCAGCAAGTGGACACTATGATCTTCAAGCCACCCACGGAGACAAAGGTAAATGGGAAATGGGAGTCCAACTTTCTGCGGGTGCTCGCGTGAATATGAATTTGACGCTCCAGAAGACTGTTAGTATCTCCGGGTCTCTGTTGAAACTTGATAATACGCCACACGTCGGTGTTGTTGTCGAAGCCTTATTACTCCGAAAAAACGGTTCCAGTCAAAGATGGGCAACGACCCTCTCAGATAATAGCGGTAGATATCAATTTATCAATCTCAGAACTGGACGGTATCAATTGCGTTGTCACACCTTGAAGACGCAGCGCGAAGATCCAAACAAAATTGTTTCTGTTGTCACACAAAATACGCTTGAGGATGTTGACTTCCGTTTTCCACCTTTCAAACATGGGATATGGAAGCACTATACTTACTTGGACGGGTTGGGAAATAACAACGTCCGGCCGATCTATCAAGACAGGGAGGGTTTCCTCTGGTTCGGCACTTACAACGGCGGGGTTTCTCGATATGATGGCGAAGCGTTCGTCAACTTTACTACCGATGATGGACTCACATCGAACTCGGTATGGTCGATTTTTCAAGACCGAGACGGATTCATCTGGTTCGGCACCTTGGATAATGGCGTTTCTCGATATGATGGCGAAGCGTTCGTCAACTTTACTACCAACGATGGACTCATAGGGAACTCGGTATGGTCGATTTTTCAAGACCGAGAGGGTTTCCTCTGGTTCGGAATCCGGGGGGGTGGGGTTTCTCGCTACGATGGCGAAGCGTTCGTCAACTTTACTACCAACGATGGACTCATTACTGACTCTGTATTGTCAATCTATCAAGACCGAGACGGATTCATCTGGTTCGCGACAGCCGAGGGAATCTCTCAATACGACGGTGATCAGTTTGTTAACTTTAGGACCCATGAGGGACTCGCCCACAATTTTGTGTGGTCGATCCATCAAGATCGAGATGGACTGCTCTGGTTCGCGACAGGCGGCGGCGGTTCTCGATACGATGGTAGTCAGTTTGTTAACCTCACAACCCATGATGGGCTTGTTAGTGACCTTGTTGAGACGATCTATCAAGACCGAGACGGATTCCTTTGGATCGGGACTTGGGATAATGGGATCTCTCGCTACGATGGCGAAAAGATCGTCAACTTCACAACCAACGATGGACTCGCAGCGAACTCGGTATGGACCATTTTTCAAGACCGAGAGGGGTTCTTTTGGATTTCAAGTCCGAGTGAGGGCCTCAGCCAATACGATAACAGCGGATTTATTAACTTCACGACTGCTGATGGACTCGCGGGGAACGCTGTTTCCACCATTTTTCAAGACCGAGACGGACTCTTATGGTTCGGAACAGACAACGGAATTAGTCAATATGACGGTGAAAAGTTTATCAGCTTTACAACCGATGATGGACTCGTACATAATTTTCTACGTTCGATTTTTCAAGACCGGGAGGGTTCCCTCTGGTTTGGGACAGAAGGCGGTGCCTCTCAATACGATGGCGATCAGTTTGTCAACTTCGACGCTCAGTTTTTTAACTTCATGACCAATGGTGGACTCTCGGTTAACCACTTAAGGGCATTCTATCAAGACCGAGAGGGATTTCTCTGGTTTGGAACCCTTCTTGGTGATATCTATCGATACGACGGTAATCAGTTCGTCAACTTTACAACCGGTGAAAGATTGGCGCGAAACGGTGTGTTCTCAATTTATCAGGACCGGGAGGGTTCCCTCTGGTTTGGAACCGATGGCGGTGGTGTCTATCAATATGATGGTAATGCGTTTGTCAACTTTACGACCACTGATGGACTCGCATCTAATTCTGTATGGGCGGTTCACCAAGACCGGGAGGGATTTCTCTGGTTTGGAACCGATGGAGGTGGTGTTTCTCGTTATGACGGTGAAAAGTTTGTCAACTTCACAACTAATGATGGACTTGCACAAAATGATGTGTTCTCAATTTACCAAGACCGAGAGGGTTTTCTCTGGTTTGGGACGCAAGGCGGCGGTGTTTCTCGATACGACGGGACCTCATGGACATCTTTAGATACGCGAGATGGACTCACAAATAATCAGGTTTCGCAAATTACGCAAGATTCAGACGGGAAACTCTGGTTCGCAACGCTTGAAGGGGTCACCCAATACAATCCGAATCGAGTTCCACCGAGAGTGCGTATCGTTTTGGTTCAGAGCCACAAAACCTCTACTCAAATGGGTGCTCGGGAAACAATTAAAGATATTGCTACTGATACGCTTGTAACTATCAAGTACAGCAGCATTGACTTCAAAACAGCGAAAGGGAAACGACAGTATCAGGTTCGTATTAAAGAGATTGATGCCGATTGGCGCGAACCGACTCGGTCAGATACGTTCAGTATCAGTTTTGACAAACCGGGAACTTATACTTTTGAGGTCGTTGCTATTGACCGCGACCTAAACTACTCTACCCCTGCAAGTCTAACATTGACCGTTGTATTGCCGTGGTACCAAAGCGGGTGGATACTGTATTTATTAGGCGGTGCGATTGTTGTGTTACTGTCGCTTTGTGGTATCTTTGCGTATCGCTACTACCATCAGCGTCAGCAAGTTTTAGCCTATCAGCGGGAAGCGGTTTCCGAACTCGCCGATGCGCGAGAGATGCAAATCGGATTAATCCCGCAAACCGCACCTGAAGTCCCGGGGTTCGAGATTGCAGGCGTTTGTATCTCCGCCCGCACTGTCAGCGGAGATTTCTTTGACTATGTTCCCCTTAGCAGCGGCGCGCTCGCTGTTGTGTTGGCAGATGTCACGGGCAAAGGTATGAAAGGTGCGATGAATGCTGTTTTATCTTCTGGTGTCCTTCATTCTGTGGCGCAGTTGGAGGTGTCTCCATCTCAAATGTTGCAGGTACTGAACAACAATCTTTATCCTCGATTTCAACGATATACCAATTGTGCAATGGCGATACTGACCATCGACCCGAAAGATAAGACACTCAAATATGCCAATGCCGGCATCCCTTATCCTATTATCAAGCGCGATGAAGACGATATTGAAGAACTCTCGATAGATGGAACGCCGTTAGGTGCCTTTCAAGCCTCTGAATATCAAGAGACACCTCCAATTGAACTGAAATCTGGAGATTCAATCGTCCTTTTCAGCGATGGCATTGCTGAAGCACCTCAAAGGAACAACCCTGACCGACTCTATATGGAGACAGACCGTTTGGGTCACCTTATCAAAGGATTGGACCAAACGATGACCGCAGCAGTGATGATAGATGCGATTATTAACGATGTCCGTGATTTTTCGGGCGACACGCAACAGAATGACGATATGACGATTGTGGTTATCAAAGTCCTGTGAGAATTTAGCAAAGTCAAATTGCCAGAAGTATTCAGTTTTCAACAGTCAGCAAACAGAGGAAGGAAATAACGTTATTATGGAAGGTTTCGCTTTAGGTTTAAGTTTAGGCATCAGTATAGGTATTGGCGGAGGTTTCAGCACAGGCATCGCAACAGGGCTCGCAAGCGGACGTGGTAAACTTCAGAAGCAGCTACGCAAAGCAATAGAGGATAATGAGATTTCTATTCACGACAAGAATGGAAAACCGTTTACAATTGAAGCACTTTTCGCGTTCCTCGACGAAAACTATAAGAAAACCTGACATCAAAGGAAAAAACAATGGCAATATTAACACAAGCACACCATGACCATTTTGATGAATACGGCTACATGGTCATAGAAGATGCCATCCCGATTGAACTTTGCGAGGCGGTCGTTGACGCGATTTTTGATTACTTGGAGATGGATCCTTCAAATCCGAATGACTGGTATCGCGCGCCGCATAAACCTGGGGCAGGCATGGTAGAAATGTATTTCCATCAAGCCATGTGGAACGTCTATCAACATCCACCGATCCATCAGATTTATAGCGAGGTTTATGGCACAGAATGGATTTGGGTTCATATTGATAGAGTCAACATGAAACCGCCGAAACATCCCGACTATCCTGAATGGGACCATAAGGGTATGTATCATTGGGACGCGGACACCTCGAAGCTACCGGTTCGGTTCAGTACGCAAGGTGTTTTGTTTCTCAGAGACACAGCAGATGATCAGGGGTCTTTCGTCTGTTGGCCCGGGGCGCATAAGTCGCTGATTGATGAAGAAAACCCGTGGGTGCCAGAACTTACGCCCGAAATATATAGGGAAAAATTTATACAGGTGCCAGCGAAAGCGGGGTCACTGCTTATATGGCATGTGGCACTTCCACATGGTAACGGTCGCAACACGTCCGATAAGCCGCGGTTAGCACAATACATGAACTATTATCGTATGCCGAATCCTATGAATGAAGAACGGCGGCAAGAACGCATTACACTCTGGCAGGAGCGCAGAGCATTAGGACGTGGACCCTACCCCGGCGATCCGAGGGGATGGGAAGCGAAAAATTATGGGTCCCCAGAACTGACACCCTTGGGACGGAAACTGTTGGGACTTGATCTGTGGGATTAATACGTCTTAATCATCGCCCAACTTGTGGCTAATTTTCCTTGCGGATCCACACCAAGCGCAGATTGCAGTCCGTTCTCTCGGATCGCATCAATTTGATCTAAACTCAAGTCCACATTGAAGATAGCGACTTCATCGAATGATCCGATCATAAAGGTGTGGTTCGCCAAAGGTGCTCCGATATTGACCGCTTGCGTATCAGTGCTGGTATCCATCGCAAATTCGGTTCCCTCTTTTACCTGAAGTTTGCCGTCTACATATAGGTCGTGGTCTTTTACGGCATCTGATCCATCCGGAAAAACCACTGCGCAATGATGCCATTCACCATCGCAGACGTTGTCTGTGCCGAAATTGTTGCCGCTGTTGACTTCAACCCGTAAGTTGCATTCATCGCCTCGGACGTGTGCGCGGATGTAGTATTTTTGGCTCGGAGAA
>JAJEGI010000130.1 GCA_022819945.1 Candidatus Poribacteria bacterium | reverse complement strand
CAATAGCTTCAATCAGTTCTGATGCCTTTCTCTCGCCATTCGCCAGCAGCGAGAAAATCTGTTCTCGGAAAAGCACACGCGGAATGTTCCCACCCCTGAGTTTATGTAAGACTCGGTATGCCTGTCTTGCGGAACAACCTAAAATACGTTCCACTTCAGTTCGACTGGTGTCCGCGGTTATGTTAGCACGTTCTATTTCAAAGCGTTCGCGTATGGCTATCGCCTCAGGAAGTTTGTCTAATCCACCGGCGACCTCAAAATCTTCCCAATCGAAAAGAAGCGATTCAGGCCTGTCGGTAATGTCCGGCAATGGGACGCTTGTAGCCAACACAACCGTTTTACCTGATAAGCGATTCAGTCCAGTAAGTCCTACAATTTCTGAAAGATGCCTAACAGTATACTGTTCATAAACACGCTGAACGCGTTCATCTTTATACCGGTAAGGCTCCGTATCTGTCTCATACGAAAGCGGTCTTTCGTCGTTACCATAGAGAATCTGTGACCGCCGCCAAATGATACCCGGTTCCCAATGCGGTGTACCGACGATCCAAGCAACCTGTGCTTCTTCAAAAGCGGATGCGAACCTGTTCAGATCTTTGAAATGCGATACAACACAGACATTCTCTATTTCCGCAATACCTTTCAACTGTTTGGCAATCGGCGCATAAGTGACGATCGCATGCTTAACACTTGGGTCCCGTTCAATTTCCGCCCGGATACCAGAGAAGATGCGCTGCCCTGTTTTAGACACGCCGATAACATTCCAATTATGGTAGTATTCTAAAAGCGTTTCGGACGGGTAAGTGTCTGTACGAATCTGAAAAACCTTGTTCCCCGCAACCCATGCCGTCGGTTTGAGGCGCGTAACGTCAATTTCTGTATCTGGAAACGCCTTGCGGACATCTCGTTCGGTGATACTCCATGACATTAACAGCAGCCGTTTAACGCGCGGATGCAACACAGGCGGCACCCAGAATTTTAGGGCATTCCTATACCAGATCATCGGTGCATCAACATCACGCGTATAATACGCAAAAAAACGCTGCAACTGATGCCAAAACGTCCAGTTCGGATCCGAACAGACATCTGGGAACGCTTGAATGCTTTCGACAGTTGAAGCGTCCAAAATGCCTAACTTAATCGCTTGATCCATTGACATTGGGATTTGTCCGCCTTCGTTCAACACAAAAGAATCAAGTTCAGAAACGGGCACCCCTTTTGCCGTAAGTTTATCGTTAACTTCCTTATTATAAGGTATATAAGCCGAAGTGCCTCCATCAAACGCAATCATAAAACGCGCCAGTATCTCATCGGTTTCATCGTCAATAAACTCGCGCGCCGACACCGTGCCTCTCACGTTCACCTGGCACATCTGTTTAATCAGGTCGTCTGCGTGCCTTTCAAATGCGTGCATCGTTGTACGAATCCGTCTAACAGCACTCCTATCTGGATCCCCTGTGTTTTCTATGGCGTTTAGTAAGGCTTTAGAAAAATGTCCCAAAGCGTGTCCTTGCCAATTGACGCTCCACGCCTCCAAGATATACTTTGATAAACTGCATTCAGAAAACAGTTCGTGGCTTTGCAGGTTGTCGAAAATACAGAGCCGTTCTGTTTCATCATCCTGTCCAAGAAGGTTTTCTACGGTTTCGCTATGTTGCGGATTCAAGAAGATTTGAGGCGGTCCCGATATTTGTACTTTCGCGCGTTGGAGTGCAGCAGGTTGCGATAGATAGCCGCGCTGCTGGCATTCCGTATAGACAGGACACTCTGGACAAATACTCTCGTTCGGATCTCCGCCCTTCTGCTCAAGCGCATCGCAACGTTCTGAATCTTCACACATATTTCCGTGTTGAAACGGGTTCGCCATTCGCTCGTCAACAGGGATGTCTTTCACTTTGTTCCACAAATATCTCCGACCTCTATAATGCACAACCGATGGAACGTCTCTTTTTTCAAACCGCTGCTTGGCTTCCTCTGCTGTCCAGGACTTCGCATTTAGGCTGATCGCACCGCCGTTGAGGACATAAGTCTCTGCACCGTAACTTTTCCCGCCACCTTTCTCAGCAATAAGTGTGAGAACGCGTGCTCTCCCATCAAAAACGCGTTGTATCTGAACGGCGTTACTTTCGAGTGGCTCGTAATCTTTTTTTGCACCTTCTGACTTCTGCAGCGCCGTAGGTGGACGTTTTATCGCTAATGGACTGAGCTTTCCATCCCGCACAGCAAGCAGGGTGTCAGAGAAAAATGGATCCACATTCGGTGTCTGTGGCAGAATACCGGTATCGTCCCAAATCTCTGTGATGAGGCTATCTTCCATCGGGATTCCAAGGTCCGACGTAGACGCACGTATCCATACAGTACCGTCACGCTCCGATAATGACACGTGCCTATCGTCACCTACACTGTCAGACGGTTTCCAGTAGTGGGAACCGTTCTCCTGCTTGATATACGAGAAACCGCGTTTTGTAAGTGCCTGTTTCGCAAGGTCTAAATTATGTGATCCCAAGGAGGCTGGTGCTACAGGATGATCTAAGCCAACAGATTGTAGCTCCTTTTCACCAAGCATCACGGGTTGGTGAAGCGTATCACGGAGCGCGTCAATAGGTGTAAAGAGCACCTCTTTGGAAATTACAGGTGGGTCTAACAGATTGCCAAGCAGAATCTCGTAACGTCCATCCCAACGGTTGTACCCCTTGTCCCCAAAGATTTCAAGGTACACCTCTTGTTGATATGAATTTTCTGGCGTTGGGGTATGTTTATAGATATACTGCCTTGCTTCCTCGGTATTTGGGTGGAGGTAATCTCGAACTCGGCATGAGAAACGCAGTCCACCAGACTTTGTAATTGTCAGTAGTGGGTTTGCTACGATGTTAACCAAAGTCTCGATACAGACTGAAACGGCATCTGGTGCAGCACACACGGCTTGGTATGTAAAATTGAGATCGTGCCAACGGGCACCCTCCCTTGCGGATGGGGTACCTGTGTATACCTGAATTCCCCACGAACCGTCCCATTGTCTAACCGCCCAATCGCCTGTGCCCTGGCGTTTCAAGAACCGTTCACCGCCAAAATCTGTTGGGCCGCTTTCATACTCCGGGGCGCGACCGATCGGCATAAACGAGACATCTGCCTGCTCAAGTTCATAGAGTTTCACGGGGTATCTATGCGCGCAGTAGACTGTAAAATGATACGGAACCCCCTTATATAGTGCCGGGGTTATCACTGTTTTCCGCTGCTGAAGCGATTTTTCACGCCGTTGGTGACAGCGTTGAATAATATTTTTCACGATGTTCATGGTTAGCAAAAAGCGGTCGTGAACGCCTCGGTTCTGCTAAGTCTAAAACCTTTGGCATAAGTTTACGTTTGTTCTGTAGCATAGGAGACCGTTGGTTTCCTGTGTTAGGTTCACTATACTGACTCCAAGTTGCTACCTTTGTCTAAAGAATTGTGAGTTACGATACGACATATACCATTATTAGTCAAATTAAAACGATTAACGTCTATACACAACTAAAATTACACCATATTCTTAGGCAAAAATCAAAATTTTTAACACAAAACAGCGTGAACTCTCAAGGAAATAGGTTTTCTAACCGAAAAACGGGCAAAATCATCGTGTAACTCGGACGCATTTTCATGATCGGCCAAGCATTTTGTGTTGATGGTGATTAGGTTTAGAACCCTTATGAGAAATCCCAGTCCTATTATTCTTTCTACAGCTTAACCTAAGTTGCTACTTAATAAGCAAAATACCGGTTCAATCCACAAAAGTATTAATCAAGACATATTTTATGTATATATATTATAGATAAACATGTCCTTGTATGGATAATTATAGCAGATCCAACTCGTATGTCAAATTAAATCTGTGTTGGATTCCAAGTTGAGCCGCAATCCGCAGGATGTTCAAGGAAAACGGTATTTGAACGTTTAGGGTCATTAGCGTCTCTAATAACACCAGAGCCATTCAATTTTAAGAAATTATTGGGTTTCACGTCTTTTTCTCAAGGATCCGGTTCGGTTAGGAATGCACGTCGCATTTGGGCGTGTACGCCGCAAAACCGAACCTACCGGGCCTGGGGTGAAAATTCGATCGAAAAAATGGACAATTGAATGTCTCTGCTAATAACACAACTAACTTTGATTTTATAAGATTAATAAAATGTTGTCAATACCAACGATATTTATTTTTGATTTATACTCAATAAAACAATTCATTCATAAGCGGGTTTAGCGTGAGTTCGGTTTACACATTCAGGCTGGCTGGCGTGAATTTTTCCCTTGTTAAAAAAGACGCGACGGCGTAAAATTAATTGGATATGAGAACCAAACAACACTAACCATCTTGATTTCATACAGACAAAACAAGGAAGACAAAATGGCAGAAATACAACGGAATCAAGCAGAATCAAAATTGCTATCCGCTCAACAGACACTCTTAACAGCCGAAGACCTGTGGAAACAGCCTGATGATGGTTATCGGTATGAATTGGTGAAAGGGATCATACGTAGAATGCCACCCGCTGTGTTTGAACACGGGATCCGATCGGCTAAAATTGGAAGACATCTTGACGCACACGTTGAAAAGCATAAATTAGGCTATGTCTGTGGTGCTGAAACAGGATTTAAAATCTCTCAAAACCCAGATACTGTGCGGGCACCATGGGTTGTGAATCCGCGCCGAGAAACCGTAGAAGTGTACCGGTCCCCTGAGGATATGACCGTTTTGCATAGCGATGACCTCCTTGATGGCGGCGACGTGATTGAAGGGTTTCAGTGTAAGGTTCAAGAATTGTTTGTATAGGTATTTTTATGTTTACCACGACAGACAAGACACTCGTAAGTTGGTTCTGCTTTGATGAGGAAACCCCAAAACACTGCAGCGTGATTACGGTACAGGCGGCTGAGAAGTATGACGCACTCGCTTTTGGACAGGACGCGCCAGGTAAATGGTCCACCGCCAGCGATGATAACGCTCGCACACAAACCGCCGAACAACTCGCGCAA
Organism: Candidatus Poribacteria bacterium; assembly: GCA_022819945.1. GTDB lineage: Bacteria > Poribacteria > WGA-4E > WGA-4E > WGA-3G > WGA-3G. The sequence continues at coordinate 938 of JAJEGI010000130.1, read as the reverse complement.
AATTCGGCACAAGAAATTGTACTCGGACACTTCATGATGATGGCAGCCGTTTACAAGGATAACTCGGTCACCATTTACCGCGATGGGGAGGTATACGCCAGCTATACCATCGAAAAGCCGTTTGATTTTCTGAACAGCCCCTATCTACAACTCGTAATTGGCTCGGTCAATCTAAACCCTAACTACGCCACATCATTCAAGGGGAAAATCAAGGATGTCCGAATCTATGCGCAGGCTTTGACGCAAGAACAGATTAAGGACTTGAAACCGAACACGCCTTCGGCAATTCAACCCTTCAGCTGGTATGATTTCTCAATAGATGGTTGGTGGGAAGATCGTGCCGGAAAATTCCCAGAATTTAGGAACATTGCCGCTAAAAAAGAGAATGAAGAAGACGCGTATATTGTTTTCGATCGAGACGACAGACACATGTTTACCATGGACAACGAGGCTGTCCGTATCGCCCGTGATTTTCGGCAACGCCTGATGCATGATCCGAGTCGCCCGACATATCATCTGGTTAATTCCGATGGTGATAACGAAAGGAACTATTCAACCGATCCGAATTTCATGATCTACTGGAAAGGTCAGTACCACTTCGGTTATATGTATAAAGGCGATGAGCACGCTTTCGGACATTTCACGAGTACCGATCTTGTTCACTGGCGGCGGCGCGGGGACTGCGCTTTGGGCAGCGGTGGTTGTGGCACGGGTGGTACGATTATCACTAAAGACGGCAAGAAAGTTATTTTTGTCGGCATATTTGGCGGTCGTCCGACTTATGTAGAGGCTTCGGATGAGCATCTGGAGGACTGGTCTAAATCAATTGAGATTGAGGTGCCGCAAGAGGCACGGGATGCCGATTATTGGGTGTTCTGGGATCCGACAGCCTGGGTTGAAGGAGATTACTACTACATATTTTCCGGCGATCACCCTAT
>JAJEGI010000175.1 GCA_022819945.1 Candidatus Poribacteria bacterium | reverse complement strand
TCCAGCACAATCCGGGTTGCGTCCTGTCCTTCTCTATCCTGAAGCCGCGTTGTTAGTGCGGGATTATCACGCTCGATTGTGCCTCTGCCGACGAGGATTGCATCTACCGTGTCTCGGATCTCGTGTCCGCGCTGTCTCGATGCCTCAGATGTAATCCATTGCGATTCGCCGGAGGTGGTCGCTATCTTCCCGTCAAGGCTCATCGCGGTTTTGAGGGTGACAAACGGCATCCCGGTTTGGATGTATTTCCTATGGACTTCGTTTAATTCTGCTGCCTCTTGCGCACAGATACCAACATGTACGTGGATACCTGCCTTCTCAAGTTGATGAATCCCTTTGCCAGCGACGCTCGGATTCGGGTCTACTTCTGCGATATAGACATGCGCGATGCCCGCATGAATCACTGCTTCTGTGCAAGGTGGTGTACGTCCCCAATGACAACACGGCTCAAGATTCGTGTAGAGTACTGCACCTGCGGCGTTCTCACCTGCGGCGTTCAGTGCGTGGACTTCAGCGTGCGGGGTTCCTGCTTTTTGATGGTAACCTTCACCGATAACCTTACCGGCTTTTACAATGACTGCGCCGACGAGTGGGTTGGGACTGGTGCGTCCTTGTGCTTGTCTCGCCAATGCCAGTGCGCGTTGCATGAAGGCTATATGTGCTTCGTCCATAGCGATATGTTACCCACACCGGAAGTCTGTTTTTACATAGTATATCACATTTACATTAGAAATAAAAATCATTTCTTTACGGTTCCGCCACGGCTTTCAAAGATTCGAGGATTTCTGACTGATTGACAAGATCGAATTGATGTGTGCCGATGTACATATATCTGATAATCCCTGTTTTGTCAATGATAAACGTTGACGGACGTGCGATGTTGTAAGCCTCAAAGCTGAGCCAATGATAAACACCGTAGTTTTTGATGACGCTCCGCGTTTTGTCTATCAGTAACGGGAATGTGATGCCGTTTTTATCGGCATAGCCGCGGAGTTCTCGGGGCCACTGTCCGGCGATGGCAAGCGGAATCGCTATGTATTCTGCGTAAGCTTCAACATTTTCTTCGACTGCCGACAACTGACGGCGGCTATTCGGTCACCATGTCCCTCGGAAGAAGGTTAAGACGACGTGTTGCGCGTCTCGGTACGCTTCAAGCGAGACTTCTGATCGCTGGTGCGATGGAAGTGTGAACAGTGGCGCGGTATCGCCGATGTTGAGAATTTTATTTTTACGTGGCATGCGTATATTGTACGGGATATTTCGGTTGGTGTCAAGTTTTTAGCGATTGGTGATCGGTGGTGGGCAATTGGTAGAGGCGGTTTCATGAAGTAGGACTTACGCCAATTTAGCACGCGATGGTAGATTTTTAGTTTTTAAGAAACACCCCAGCTTCAAGTTCCTAAATAGTCAGCAGAAATAGTTTATGAAAGATCATCTTTTCAAGGGGTTTGTTTGTATCAATATATAGTGACGCGATAGTTGGACAAAAAGGTTGCTTAATTTTCCCAGAAATTAGAGAAGATGGTAAATTTTGGAAGGGGTCTATGTGTTTTTATTTTATTATAGTTTTTATTTTTCTGGGCAAGTCTTCTTTCATGACAGAACTAATTTCACAGTTTTCATAGCAAATCTGAAAATTGGTAGATTTTGAAAAGGGCTGTAAACTTATACACTGACTGGGTTCGCGGCGATTTTTGCAGGAGGTTGTATGAAATTTGCTATGAAATTTGCTATGAAATTTTATATAGTTGTCGGAAAAGTGGATTGTTGCCTGCTGATAGAGATCAATGCGTCTAAGAAGGATCGCGAGCGACAAAAAACCTCCAAGCAAAACACTCGATCCTACAGTTTTAACCCCCTAAATCCGTTTTATCAGGGGGACTTTAATCAGACGCGTTTTTACAATAGTCTTTACTTTTGCTTCTGCTCGGTCGAAGAAGGGAGTGCATACACGCTTCGGCGAATTTTCACAATTTCATCAGTATCGACCAGCCGCTTGAGTTCGTTTTTTATTGAACCTGGATGTCCGTTAATAGCGTCAATGAGTTCGGCTGTTTTTTTCTCGCCTGTGGCAAGCAGTGCGAAGATCTGGTCTCGGAGCGGGACTCGGAGGGGTTTTCCGCCTCTAAACTTCATTAGTACTCGGTTCGCTTGACTGCTGGAGATGCCCAAGACCTGCTCTACTTTTTCTCTACCGGATTCGGCAGTGAGATTATCGCGTTCTGTTTCAAATTGCTCCCGTATGGCGATGGTTTCAGGGAGTTTCTCTAACCCACCAGCGACCTCAAAATCTTCCCAATCAAAAAGCGAGGTTTCAGGTCGATCAGTGATGTGGGGGAGTGGTATGCTCGTGAGTAAGACTACCGTTTTGTTTGGTAAGTAGTTCAATCTGGTTCGACCTATAATCTGTGAAAGTAAACCTACAGCGTTCCGTTCATACACATGCAGGATGCGTTCGTCTTTGTAGTTGCCGAATTCCGCTTCTCCATCATAACAGAGGGGTTTTTCGTCGGTTCCGAACAGAATCTGTGATTGCCGCCAAGTGAGACCTGGTGACCAATAGGGCGCGCCGACGATCCAGATAACATCAGCTGTTTCAAAAATAGCGTCTTCTAATGTTTCTGTCTTTTTGAAACCTTCCACGCAACAGACGTTTTCTTTTTTTGCAATGTGCTGCAAATGTCGTATTATTGGTTCGCTGGTGATAATTGCGTGCTGAACGTTTGGATTCTTATTAATTTCGGCTTGGATACCAAGAAAAAAGCGTTGTCCTATTTCAGACATACCGAGTGCTCGCCAGTCGGTATCGTAGTTTAAAATTGATTGTCGCGGATAGATGCCTGTGCGGATCTGAAAGACCCGGTTCCCAGCGACCCATGCTGTCGGTTTGATGTGGTGGACTTCAATTTCCTCATCTGGAAACGCTCGGCGTAAATCCTGCTCAGAGAGCGTTGACGACATAAACAAGAGTCGTTTGACGCTTGGATGCAACACCGGCGGTACCCAGAACCGCATCACTTTGCCGGTCCATAATATCGGTGCGTCGGCATCCCTCGTGTAATATTCAAAGCAGCGCTTGAGTTGATGCCAAAACGTCCAGTTCGGATCCGGATAGACTGTTGGAAATGCGCGGATCTTCGGTAAAGTTGACGTATCCAAGATGCGCAATTCAATTGCCTGTGTCATTGACATCGGGATTTTCATATCCTCGTTCGATTCAAATACTTCAAGTTGAAAAACAGGGAGTCCTTTTGTCGTGAGTCTATCCGCAGCGTCAGTATCCATCGGAACATAGGCAGCGGTGCCGTTCTCAAACTCGATAGCAAAATGTGCCAACACCTTTTCGGTTTCATCATCGACAAACTCGCATGGTACCACTCTACCCGTTATATTGACTTGACACATTTGCTGGATAAGTGTTGCTTCTTGCTCTTGAAATGCTTTCACAGCGGCTCGTACCCGTCTGATAGGATTGTCATCAACTCCGCCTTTGATTTCTAATGCGTTTAGTAATGCGTTAGCAAAATTACCTAAGGTGCTTTCGCGCCAGTTCACGCTCCATTCCTCTAAGGTGTCTTTTGATATCTCACACTTTACAAACAGTTTATCTGCTTTTACTGCATCAACGATACAAAGTCGTTCTGTGCCCGCCAGGGGTTCAAGTGCTTCTGCTGCTACTTTTGAGTGTCGTGGATCCAAAAACATTCTAATAGGATTCAATATTTGTGCTGCGGTGCTTTTGAGTAGGGTAGGTTGCGACAAATACCCGCGCTGCTGACATTCTGTATAGACGGGACACTGTGGACAAATACTTTCATTTGGATTTCCCCCTTTTTTTTCAAGTGTCTCACACCGCTTCGGATCCTCACAGACATTACCGTGTTGAAAGGGTGCCGCCATCCGTACTTCGACGGGTATTTTTTTCACTTGTTCCCATAAGTAGTGCCGAGGTTTCCTATGTACAACAGATGACACGTTTCGATTTTGAAAGCGTTGTTCTATTTCTTTTGATAAAAAGGATTTCGTGGATAAACTGATTATACCGTCGTTGAGGACATAGGATTCCGCTGCGTAACTCTTTCCTCCACCTGCTTCGGCAATAAGCCCAAGAATTCGCACATCCCGATTGAAAACCTGTTGCATGTGAACGGCATTTTCTTCCAGTGTTCCGTAAACCCTGTTTTCGCCTGCCTGTTTGTGTAGTACCGAAGACGGACGTTTTATTCCCAATGGACTCAGTTCCGCTTTTCGGACGGCATGGATCTCATCCGTTACAGGCAATCCTGTACTGGGTACTGGTGGTAGAATACCGGTATCATCCCATATATCTGTTATCTGTGTTGCTTCGATCGGTAGTCCGGCATCAGGCGTAGATGCGCGTATCCACATAATCCCCTCTTGTTCCCATAGCAAAATGTTTCCATCGCCAATACTGCTTTCGGATCGACTCCAATGGTGAATGCCATCTTTTTCTTGCACATAGGAGAACCCGCGCTTCAAGAACGCCGCTCTTGCGAGATTAAAGTTGGTTGAATTAACGGGCACCATAACAGGCGTAGTTTGAGTGGAGGGTTCCAATTCCGTTTCTCCGGCTGGTGCGGGTTGGTGAAGTGCAGCACGAAGCGTATCAAGAGGCGCGAAGAGTACTTCTTTGGTAATAATAGGCGGATCTAACAGATTTCCGATCAGAATTTCGTAGCGTGCATCCCAGCGACTGTATCCTTTGTCCCCCAAGATTTTGAGATATACATCGCGCTGATGTGGATTTTCAGGAGTCGATGTATGTTTATAGATATACTGCTTCGCTTCATTCGTATTGGGATGAAGATAATTCTGTACTCTGCAAGAAAAGCGTAATCCACCGGACTTTGTCAGTGTCAACAGTGGGCTTGCTACAGCGTTAACGAGTGCGTCAATACAGGCTAAAACGGCATCGGGTGCGGTACAAATAGCCTCATACTTAAAATGGATGTCGTGCCATTGTGCGCCATCATACGCTGAAGGTGCCCCGGTATACACCTGAATTCCCCAGGATCTGTGCCATATACTACTATGCCAGTCTTCTCTGCTTTGGCGTTTCAAAAACCGTTCTCCGGCAAAATCGCGTGGCCCGTGGTCGTGATAAGGTGCGCCTCCTATCGGCATGAAGGAGATGTCCGCCTGCTCAAGTTCATAAAGCCTGATAGGATATCTCCATGCGCAATAGACTGAGAAATTATAAGGGAGCCCTTTGTAAAGTGCGGGTGTTACCCTTGTTTTCCGCTGCCGAAGCGGTTTTTCGTGTCGTTGATGACAACGCTGAATAATATCTTTTAAGGAATTCATAATCTTTTAACCTAAGTGGCTCCGTATCAAAACAACACAGATTAAGTTGCCATAAATTTTATAGGATTTACGCAATTTGGGATGTAAACCGTTCTGTTAGATGAAAGTT
>JAJEGI010000171.1 GCA_022819945.1 Candidatus Poribacteria bacterium | reverse complement strand
AAGTCTCCCTCGCACAAAACGATACCGGCACCCGTGCCGATCCAATTATCGTTCGCGATGGAAACCTCGGTAGACTCATTCCTGTGATACAGACAGCAAGCGGTAACGAACCGAAAGGGGCTGTCGCCGCTGAAATTATCATCTGGCTCATGTCAACAACACCGGTTGAACCCGCTGATAAACTCTCAACTACATGGGCAGACTTGAAAGCAGACCGGTAGGACTCAATTGTAGTCTCAACATTCCCCTTGTAGGCGTATACGAAACGCTTCCACAAGGGGAATGTTCAATTATACACGTACCTCCAGCTAAAGAATCAGAATGAAATTTAGCAAACTTAATAACCTACTTACACTCTCCATTCTCTCACTACTGCTGTTTGCCTGCCACGATCCTATAGAATCCCCACTCGTTGGTAATCTTCCACTTGAGACAATCACAACCGCCAAAGATAATGCTGTCATGGTTTATGTGCCAGCGGGTGAATTCCTAATGGGGACCAGTGATGAAGATATGGAAGACTTCAAAGAACTGTTCCCGCTCAGGGATCCCGCCCGGTACGATAATGAGCGTCCACAACGCACTGTCTATGTCGATGCTTTTTATATCGATAAATTTGAGGTGACGAATCAGCAATACAAGCAGTTCCTCGCTGAAACCGGTTATGAACCGACGCACTATTTAGACTACGATCCGCATAATGCACCGGATTTCCCTGCAGCTGTTTTAAATTGGGAAGATGCTGCCGCCTACGCGAATTGGGCAGGTAAAAGGCTGCCTACGGAAGCAGAATGGGAGAAAGCCGCTCGCGGCACAGACGGACGACACTGGCCCTGGGGCAACGAATGGGACGATACAAAACTCAGTGGAAATGATGGCACCGGGTTAAGAGATGGATATAAAGAAACCGCACCTGTCGGCCAATTCCCACAAGGTGCCAGTCCTTACGGGGCACACGATATGGCGGGGAATCTCTGGGAATGGGTGGCAGATTGGTACGATCCGAACTATTATCGCAACGCCCCAATCAATGTCAATCCGAAAGGTCCTGAAACCGGTGATGGACACGTTTTGAAAGGTGGGGGTTGGGCGGAGAACCACGACTTTACCCGTTGTGCAAGTCGTCTCGGTGGAAATCCGGGTTCACTCATTCGCGGGTTCCGATGCGCAATGGATGCAAAGTAGTAGGCACACTCCGTGTGCCGTAACCCTTTTCTAAACGAACTACATATCTCCAATTAAATTCCCAATCCTCATAAATGACACCCACTAACAACTAATAACTATTCCACTAACAGCCAATTGTTTGACATCCATACGCATACTGTGCTATACTTCATTCGGAAATAATCGCTGTTCACGCATCCGAGAATACTTGACAAGTATTCCATAAATCGGTATAATAGATAAGCAGAAATAGGACATTGAAGCAGATTGTTACACACGCAAATCCAGACTTAGACGCTATCGTCAGCGCATGGCTCGCACAAGATTTTCTCTTCCAAGGAGACAAGTCTGAGGTATTGTTTGTGAGTCGAAAAGTTCCAGAAAAGTTTATGCTGCATGCCGATTGTCTGGTAGATGTTGGAAACACATATTGCCCCGAAGCTTATCGCTTTGACCACAAGCCGCCAGCATTCCAAAACAGAAACCGTACTTGTGCAACCCGACTGGTTTGGGAATACCTGTTAAGCATTGGTGCCGCTGTTGCGCACCTTAAACCGTTGGTAGATATAACGTATCAAGGCGATACGCACCGCAACTCGGCGGCACTGAAACAGAGCCGAATCGACGGACCGCACGCAGAATTAACGAAACTAAAAACCGAGCACAAAGACACTACAGAGGTCTATCAACGGATGGTTCTCTGGCTGAGGAGTTATACAAAAAATCTATGAAGCAGCTTACATCTCTATTCATTGTCCTATTTGCTATAGTAGCAATACAGGCACATCTCGCAAGCGCTGATGAATGGCCCCAATGGCGCGGTGAAAATCGTGAAGGCGTTTGGAACGAGACCGGTATCATTGAAAAATTCGAGGGACCAGAAATCCCGATCCGTTGGCGTGTGCCTATCAGTAGCGGTTACAGCGGTCCGACTGTTGCCGATGGACGTGTATACGTCACTGACAGGCTCACAAAACCGAAACAGGTCGAACGTGTTCACTGCTTCGATTGGGAAACTGGAGATCAAATTTGGTCTTATACCTACGATTCCGTATACAAAATCGAATATCCGGTAGGACCCCGCGCAAACGTTACTGTTTATGACGGTCTCGCCTATGCTTTAGGTGCGATGGGACATCTGCACTGTTTCGATGCTGCTACGGGTGACATCGTATGGAAAAGATATCTGAACACCGAATATAAGATCAGTATGCCGATCTGGGGGATCGCGAGCGCGCCGCTTATTGAAAAAGAGAACCTCATCGTTCAAATCGGTGGGAAGTCGGGCGCTTGTCTGGTCGCATTTGATCGGAAAACCGGTGAAGAAAAGTGGAAAGCGATAGACGATAGTGCCTCTTATTCGGCACCCATCGTCATTACACACGCAGGGCAACGGATTTTAATCTCTTGGACAGGTAATAACATTGTCGCTGTTGACCCAGAAACAGGGACGGTGCACTGGATTCATCCATTTCCCGCAACCCGTTGGGAGATCGGCATCGCAACCCCGATTTCCTATGAGAACGAATTGTTTTTCACCAATTTCTATGAAGGTGCACTGCTTTTGAAGCTGCCCTCGGATAAATCAGCAGTGGAAGTTGGCTGGCATCGCGTCGGTAAAGATGAGCGGAATACCGAAGCAATTCAGACCACAATGACAACCCCTGTGCGCTTCGGAAATTACATCTACGGTGTGGATAGTTACGGTGAACTCCGCTGTATTGATGCCCGAAACGGCGACAGGATTTGGGAAGACCTTTCTGCTGTGCCAAAAGCACGCTGGAGTACGATCCATCTTATCAAACACCCTGCAGCATCAGAAAACAGAGTCTGGATGTTCAACGAACGAGGTGAACTGCTTATCACAGACCTCACACCTGAAGGGCTGAACATCATCAGCCGCGCCAAATTGATTGAACCGACGCGCGACCAATTGAATCAGAGAGGCGGCGTTACATGGGCACATCCTGCGTTTGCCTATAAACACGTCTTCGCCAGAAACGACAAAGAACTCGTTTGCGCGAATTTAGCAAAGAACGAAAAATAAAAGAAATCCACGGAGGCAAAAATATTGGAAACGATCCGGATGCCGGAGGTAGATTTAAGCCCCGGCGAACACATTGACGGCTTTGACGTAAAAGCCGTCACACCTATCAACGAATTACGCGCAGTGAAGATTGAATTGGCGCATCAACACAGCGGCGCACGACTGCTACATCTCTATACAGAAGATACCGAAAATCTTTTCTCCATTAATTTCCCGACCCCGCCATCGGATGATACCGGCGTACCCCATATCCTTGAGCACGCTGTCTTGGCAGGTTCACACAAATTTCCGGTGAAAGAACCGTTTTTTGAGATGATTAAAATGAGTATGGCGACGTTTATCAACGCCATGACAAGCTCGGATTTTACCTGCTATCCCGTCTCAAGCAACGTCAAAAAAGACCTCTTCAACTTAGCGGAAGTCTACTTTGATGCGGTTTTCCATCCACTCTTAACGGAAAACACCTTTAAGCGAGAAGGACATCACCTGGCACCCACTGATCCTGATAATCCGACGGGCGATCTAAAGATAACAGGCATCGTCTATAACGAGATGAAAGGGGCATTCTCGGATCCAGAAGCCCGTTTATTCCGATCCGTAATGAGACAACTCCTCCCAGATACGCTTTACGCCTGCGAATCGGGGGGTGATCCAGATGCCATCCCGGATTTGACCTATGCGCAGCTCAAAGGGTTTCACGAGACTTATTATCACCCCAGCAACGGCTATTTCGTTCTCTATGGCGATATTCCAACGAAAGACTACCTCGCATTCCTCGCCGATAAGTTAAATAAAATTCCGAAGAACGCTGCAAGTGCGGCGTTACGTCCGCTGCGTCCGGAGGTTACACATCAAGCGAAGTGGGATGCACCACAGACCGTAACGGATACCTATCCAGTCGGTGCAGATGAACCGCTCGAGGAAAAAACTTACTTGATGCTCAGCTGGCTCACTGGGGACGCCACCCACCCAGAAGAGGTGGTTCTGGCGCGTATTATGAGTCTCATCCTACTCGGCAATGAAGCCGCACCGCTCCGGAAGGCGATTATCGATGCCAAACTCGGTGCCGACATCG
>JAJEGI010000062.1 GCA_022819945.1 Candidatus Poribacteria bacterium | reverse complement strand
GGCGAATGCCAGTCAGGTCCAAATCACGATTTATGATACGAAAGGCGCGATTGTGCGGACACTTGACCTCGGACATCAGGCTGCTGGTTATTACACGCATAGAAACCGGGCAGCGTATTGGGATGGGCGCAACGGTTTAGGTGAACCTATGGCGAGTGGAGTTTATTTTTACCAATTGCAAGCGGGTAGCGTTTCAAACTTGCGCAAAATGGTTATCTTGAAGTAATCTATATCTGCTGAAGTAAGGAGAGAATATATGGATTTGCGAGACTATTTTGATTTTATAGATGATGAAAACATCCGTATTCAGGGACATCGCGTTTATATAGACAATGTTTTGAGCAATTATCTCTGGGGTGAAGGGCCTGATGAACTTCAGCAGCGCTACCCACAGATGTCGATGGAGAAAATCTACGCCACTATCCTTTACTATTTGGCGAATAAAGCGGAAGTGGATGCATACATGGCTCGCGTGGAAATAGGCAGAGAAGAAAGATATCAAGAATGGCTGCAAACCGTAGCATCAAACCCAGAATATATTGAACGGCGCGAACGTATTTTAAAAGCACGTGAAAAGTGGATTACCGAAGGAAAAGGATCGCCTTCGGGAACAAGGGGACCGAATGCGGCCACGGTTTCTACTTGATGAAAACATGGACCCCGAGGTTCGGGTACAACTCCAGAAAAAGCAGCCAGAAATAGAAGTAGTGGTCATCGGAGATGCGGGAGTCCCCCCGAAGTCAACGCCGGATCCTGTTATCTTAGAATGGATTGAGCACAATAACTATATTCTCGTTACAAACAACCGCCGGACAATGCCTGAACACTTTGGAAATCACTTGAAAACTGGAGGGCATGTGCCCGGAATCCTCATTTTTCGGAAAAAGTACGCGATTCGTCCAATCCTTGAAATGTTAGAAATGATTTGGGAGGCTTCGGATGCCGAAGAATATCACAATAAGATAGAATATCTTCCGCTATAGAATCGGCAATCTGCCAGCAGCCACGTTTTAACGTTTGAATACAAAGGTGTATCCGTACAGCGTTACCCAAACAAAAGAGGCAAAACATGGATTTACAAGACTATTTTGATTTTATTGATGACACCAGCATCCGTATTAAGGGGCACCGCGTTTATATTGATGAGGTATTGGAAGAGCATCTAAAGGGCAAAACACCTGAAGAAATTTTGTCCTGCTTCAAAAATTTACCCTTGGAGAAAATCTATGCAACGCTCCTTTACTATGAGGTAAACAAAGGGGAAATGGACGCTTACCTACAACGGGTGAGACAATATCACGAAAAATCACGCCAAGAGTGGCAGACAACACAAGGACCAACATTAGCAATCGTTGAGGAACGAAACCGTTTGAGAAAAGAGCGGGAACAACTGATTGCTGAAGGTAAATTCGACCCCATTTTAGATAGACCCGCATCTTAGGACCTAAGCCTTTCAACGCTTCGTTTGAAAATTTGTTAAACCTGAACCTATTTGCGGGGATGCTGGATATGCATTTTACGGTTATCAATATGCTGATTGCTTTACTGAACGCCAACAAACGTTCCAAGAAAAAATATTCCTTACTTTTCGCCCTCACTTCAGTTATTCTTTTATCGGCAGGTATCTCTTATAGCGATGCTTTTAACTACCACTGGGAGATAGACGAAACCCCAGAAGGCAGTGAAAGCTCGACTGTCGTTGAACCTGTAGAAGTAACCCTGCTGGACGAACAGATACAAGTTCCCTCTCATAGTGCTTCTTTAGCACTCATGTACAAGTATTCTGTCTATCTTGGACCTGAATGGGATCCCGGATATGCTTATAGATTGCTCCAGACCTTTGAATCTATCTTACCGGAAGTTAACGATCCACGTTACCTTATCCTCAATCCATCCCCTTCTATATGGAAATTAAGTGATCGCCATATCCAAGATGATATTGAGGTAGAATCTCAAGGTGACCAAAAGATTGTTACCATCACCAAAACTTCATTTGAGTATGCAACACCACTCGTAGCGGAAATAGAGGGTATACGTGGTAGATTTTTTTCCAAACGTCTCCACCATGCTGTAGTTCGTTTTGTCACCGATAGAGGTAAAGATAGATACGCGCTTGAACGCATATTACAGCAACGTTACGCTGTCAGCATCAATGTTCCAGATTATAGCGAACTTACACGACACACTACAGGTGAACACGCGGAACGTTTTTCTTCATTCAAGAACGAGGAACTCCTCGCTCTAATTTCAATGTTTGAGGAATTTCCACGGGGCATGCATAGAGTGCCGGGTTTAAAATATCTCGTTAGACGTTTGGATGGCACCCCCCATCCAACGCATCCAACCGCTGACGCAGTTGCTTGGACAGGTGCCGGGTATATTGAGTTCATGGAATCTGCTTTTAAGGGAAAAGGATTAGACTCAATTCGCCGTTTGATTCTACACGAAAAAGCACATTTCTTGTGGGAATATCTTTTTGATGATCAACTTAAGCAGGATTGGATTGAGATCGGAGGCTGGTTTGAAAACCCAGACGTTCCGAGTGGTTGGTCAACTACTAAACAAGTTGAATTTGTCTCTGCTTATGCACACGCGAAAAATCCAAATGAAGATATGGCGGAAAGTATCAGTTTTTACATTGTCAGACCTGATAAACTTCGTTCGCGTTCACCAGTTAAATACGAATTCATCCAGAACAGAGTAATGCACGGTGCTCGCTACATCTCAAAAATACGAGAAGATTTGACTTTTGAAGTCTATAACCTCCATCCTGACTATGTGTACCCAGGGCGAATCATCCGAGTTGATATACAGGTTGAAGGTGAACCGGAAGAAGATAAACTCATAACGGTAGAGATTGAAATTCATGGAGAGAGTAACTTAGACACTGCTAGCAGAGGATTTGCCAGAGTCTGGAGTCAAGAAGGCACTCGTGAAGACATACACTTCGGTCCTATTAATCCTGATGGTAATTGGACGACAAGTTCACACATCTTACGGTCCCAATTTAGATTATCGCGCTACGCCGCAAACGGTTTCTGGAGACCATATACAATAGAGATAAAAGATGCCCAAGGTAATGAACGGTTCAGCGGTCAACAAGATTTTGGGTGGAATCTCTATATTGACAATCCACTTGAAGATTTGAAGCCTCCAGAATACGTCAAAAATTCAATGAATCTCTCTTTGTCAGAAGCAGATGAGGACGGAAAAGCTTATCATATTGTTACAGCGCGCTGGCAACTTATTGAGGAAAACGGTGTAGACGGTATTTATGCTAACCTGAACGATGGGACTGATGAAACTTACTCCCGCCGTTTGACAGACTGGGGCGAGTACAATCAAAGAATCGATAATCTATGGGTAGCGACCGCTGAACTTAAGGTGCCAGACTATTTTCCAAGCGGCACCTACAAACTTACCCACATTACAATGAAAGATCTCGCCCAAAATAGGGGTAAGGTGTACTTCACCGAGGGAGGAGATGATGAGCCACCTGCCACAATTGAGATTCAAACGGCGAATCCAGATATAGAGCCGCCGGTACTTGATTTAAACCGGATTACGATCAAGGCAGAATCGACACATCCAGAGGCTCCAAACGGTGAGACTCGTGTTGACATTACTTTTCGGATTAAGGATAACGTTAGCGGACACAGAATTACATATATGAGTTTGCGAAATCCACAAGGTATTATGCTCAGTTTTGATTATTACGATCCTGATTTTTACAAAATCTATTTTACACGTGATCCGACTATCTATGAAACCTATCATAAAACTATTATCCTTCCAGTTGGAAGTCCACCCGGTATATGGGGCCTTGCTGGAATGACGATAACAGACAAGGCACAAAATATCTTGCGGGTTGACTTCACTGAAATTGTCCGCTTTGAGGTGAATGATGCACCTATCTATGCTGGTTCTGATGTCAATCAAGACGGGACAGTCAACATTCAGGATCTGGTGCTTGTGGCGAATGCAATCGAGCATCCGGCAGCAGAGGATGAAGAACTAAACGCAGACATCAATGCCGATGGTATTGTTGATATTCTCGATTTAGTACAAGTCGCTAACGATATTGGGGAGACATCGGCAGCTGCGCCAGCGATTCACGGTCCAACTGCCGAACAGGTTCAAAGTTGGTTGACACAGGTCAAAGCCGCTGACGATAGGAGTCCAGATTTTCGGCGTGCTATCCGTGTTTTAGAAAATCTCTTACGCACCGTTCTTCCAGAAACGACTGTATTGTTGGCGAACTATCCGAATCCGTTTAACCCAGAGACGTGGATACCGTATCAGTTGGCGAATGCCAGTCAGGTCCAAATCACGATTTATGATACGAAAGGCGCGATTGTGCGGACACTTGACCTCGGACATCAGGCTGCT
>JAJEGI010000090.1 GCA_022819945.1 Candidatus Poribacteria bacterium | reverse complement strand
AATCAAAGGTTGCCACAGACGGTGCTACTGAAGGAAGTGCTATCGGAAACAGCGTTTGGACGGCTCACAAAATTAGTGCTACGGCTCTGGACAATATCAATGACATGGTGAATGCTGCCGGTTTAGGAACAGGTAATATAGATCATCATGTTGCTTATGGTTGTATTGAATTAAATTCTCCAAGAGATCAGAATACAATGATGTATGTCGGTAGCGATGATGCTGTCAAGGTTTGGATCAATGGGCAACTGGTTCACAACAATCCCGTGGAACGGGCCTCTGATGGTTTTCAAGACGAATTTCCTATAATTCTAAAACGAGGTTCAAACATCTTGTTAGTCGCTGTTTATGAAGGAGGAGGAGATTGGGACGGTTATTTTGGGTTTGCCCCTAACGCGGAATATACCGTGTTACCTCCGGTTACCAATACTACAGTACTAAGTCTTGGTCCCAAATCCACTTCTTCTGCGGAAGCAAAGCGCGTTCGTGTAGGTGATACCTTCACTCTCCATTTCAATACAGAAGATGTTACCAATTTAGCTGGGTGGCAGTTTGACATAGCGTTCGATCCCGTCATCCTCGAAGCCATTGATATAAGTGAAGGGGATTTCCTGAAATCAGATGGAGAAAGTACCTTCTTCCAAGAAGGTAAAATTGACAACGCTGTAGGTAAAATTACTGGTTTTAGTGGAGCGCGATTAGCAGGCGGTGTCAGTGGCACAGGAACTTTGTTATCCGTTAAGTTTGCAGCAAAGGCTTTTGGGGAAAATACATTGACATTGAGTAATGTTCAACTTGGGTCTGCAACTGGACAAGTGATCCCTTCTGGTACTCTTGAAATTATTATTATTGTGGAAGACAAAACTGGGAGTCCTCCTTGGGATGTTAATCAAGATGGACAAATTAGTATCCTCGATTTAATTCTGGTAGCTCAAAGTTTGGGTGCTGACGCACCAAGCGATTCGCGAGTCGATGTAAACGGCGATGGAATTATTAGTATCTTGGATCTCATTCTTGTTTCACAGCATATAGGTGAATCCACTGCCTCAGAGGCACCTTCTATTTTTGCGATTGACAACGACGAATTACCCTGCGCATTGATACAAGTGTGGATAGCACGCGCCCAAGCTGAAAGTGACGGATCCCTTGCTTTCCAACAAGGCATTGCCAATCTTCAAAAACTTTTAGCATCATTGATTCCCAAAGAGACGATGTTGTATCCCAACTACCCAAATCCGTTCAATCCTGAGACATGGATACCATATCAATTGAAAGAACCTGCCGAGGTTACTGTGTTTATCTATTCTGTGAATGGTGTCTTAATTCGGACACTGCCCTTAGGCTATCAACCGGCTGGTATCTATCGGAGTCGAGACCGTGCAGCGTATTGGAATGGAACCAATGAAGTAGGTGAGTCAGTGGCAAGCGGTGTCTATTTTTACACGCTTTCAGTAGGCGATTTTAAGGCTACTCGCAAAATGTTGATAATAAAGTAACGCGCAGAAGGTTCCCGTAAAAGAAAAGATTAACATCCTGCTACAAGCAACGGTATAATACAGATCATGAGAAAATATAGGACATGGCACGAAATACTAATGGAACAACTTTCTGATAGGGATGCCGCAATTGACTATCTTCAAGTGACATTGGAAGAGTACCAAGTGGACGGTGATACCTCATTTTTCCTCAGTGAGATTCGTACCGTTGTCGAAGCACAAGGGGGAGTCTCCAAACTTGCCGAGAAAATTGATATTGAGCCACAGGTACTATCAGATATGCTCACCAGTAAAGTCGCACCACGGCTCGATATGTTCAGCACCATTCTGCAGGTACTTGGGTGTCGACTATCGATTGAATCACTAAGTGACACCAGTTGTAGCCCACATAGTGCAAATGCGGATCATCCCGTTACACCAAGCGGGGTCGTAGACCAGAATCTTGAAGTTGCTACTGAAAATAGAAAATAGGGATCTGTGTTAAGCAAATACCTTGCTGCCTTAGCGTGATAACACCCACTACTTGAAGGTAGGAAAAACCTCGGTTTCATTGCGATTGCGGTTTGCCTAATTTGCCTAAGGGGTAACTGTTTTATGTAAGTTAACGTCCAATCGGCGAAAAAAGGAAACCATCATAATGAAAAAACAATACGTTTTGATTTTTTTTACGGTCCTTCTCGGATTTCATCTGTCTTCATTAGATATTTTAGGTCAGAGTTGTAGTCAATTAAGCTTACCTGAAAATGCTATTACGCGTTTATGTAGACCTGATGGAGGGGTTGCAATAGATTTAGATTATTCTCCAGATGGAAAGACATTAGCAAGCGTGATTCATTGGCCCAGACGAATAATTCTGTGGGATGTTGAAAATACGAAAGAAAAACTAACTATTAATGATGTTACGGGAAGATATGTCAAATATTCGCCAGACGGTAAGACCCTTGTATGTGGCGATGTTGTATATGACGCAATAACTGGAGAACCTAAATTACTTCTTTTTGATGGGGAAGGCTATAGAGATTATGTCGTCTATTCGCCTGATGGTAAGACATTAGCGGGTGCTGGGTCAAAAGGCATTCGTTTTTGGGGGGCAACTACAGAACCAGCTACAGATACATCGCCTGAGGATGCAGTGACTATAGATATCCTGCCTACAAATCCATCAGCTATACCTACAGGTGTTTCTGATGAGGCAAATTCCATAGCACATCCTATTGCTACATCGTCTGAGACAGTCCCCGGGATTCACGGATTAAGTTATTCTCCAGACGGGAAAGAATTAGCTATCGCTTGCAATCTCGGTATTTGGATATACGACCCTGAATTAAACAAGGAGGCAGCATTACTGACTTTAGAAGTAGGTGGACACAAAGCCGCTGTTTTAACAGTAGCATATTCTCCTGATGGAAATACTTTAGCAAGTGCAGGAACTTATAGCGGAGATAATACTATCCGTTTATGGGATGCGAAAACAAAAAAACATAAGTTTACTTTTTCTGGGGCGAAAATTCATCGTGGATTCTTTTATGGTTTACGATCACTCTCATTTTCACCAGATAGTGAAATACTGATAAGTACAGATGGTAAGGGAGAGGGTAGTCAAGTCCATTTATGGGATACTGTGAAGGGTGAATATAAATTCACATTACCTGGACATAACGGTGGGGCACGTTCTGCTATATTTTCACCAGATAGTAATACAATCGTAAGTGCTGGCGACGATCAAACTATTTTATTATGGGACTTAACATCCTATCCGATTGTCAGTATCTCGCCAGACTCGGTTCCATCCTTAACTGCCGGTGAAGAATTGACATTCGATCTTAAAATTTCAAATGGTAAAAACGTATCAGGGTATGAGGCTACAATAGAATTTGATCCCGACGCACTTGCGTATCAAGAGACTCAATACGGGGATTATTTATCTGAAGGAGTACCAGTTCAACCTATTGTTAATAACCGTTCAGGTCGTATTCAGCTCGCTGCGCTTTCCTTACCTGGTATTGGTAGTAATGGTGATGGAACGCTCGCGACTCTTAAATTTAAAGTAAATGCAATTAAAGGTTCTAAACTGGCTTTACGAGATGTTACTTTATCTAACAATGAAGGTAATAAATCTCATGCCTGGATTGAAGGTTCACTGTTATTAAACAGTGCTATTGTGGAAGGTTGTGCGACTTTTAATATCAAAGATGTGAATAAGGATTGTGTTGTTAATATCCAGGATTTAGTGCATGTTGCCACTAATTTTGGAAGAGGTGGAGAAAATGCAGCGGATGTTAATGGTGACGGAACAGTCAATATTATAGACCTTGTATTAGTTGCTGGTGCTTTTGGAGATGCAGCGGCTGCGCCAGCAGTCTATGCAGATACACAAGAGATGCTCTCTGCATCCAATGTACAATACTGGCTGAGTGAGGCACATAAAGTTAATTTGACAGATTCGACGTTCCAACGCGGTATGCTGATGCTTGAACAACTTCTAATCGTGCTAACCCCGAAAGATACTGTCCTTTTACCCAACTATCCGAACCCGTTCAATCCTGAGACATGGATACCGTATCAATTGGAGAAGTCGACAGAGGTCACTATATCCATCTATTCTGGGGATGGTGTCTTAATTCGGACCCTGCCGTTGGGATATCAACCCGCTGGTATCTATCGGAGTCGAGACCGCGCAGCGTATTGGGATGGGACAAATGAAGTGGGTGAGTTAGTGGCGAGTGGTGTCTACTTTTACACGCTTTCCGCTGGCGATTTTAAGGCTACTCGCAAAATGTTAATCATAAAATAAGATTTTGAAAAAAGATTGACATTCTGCTACAAACAACGATATAATACGGATATGGCGCAATACGATGAGATTGTAAAGCATCTGATGGACCGATTCTCCGATGAATTCGCAAGACTTGCCTTCAATACGTCCAACGTTGAAGTCGTGGCGAAACTTGACACAGAGCAACAAACGGTCAAGGTACATCAGAACGATATGACCTTTAAAGTGCGTTTCCAAGATGAAGAGGTGATCCTTCATATAGAGGTGCAAACCCATGATAGCAGAGATAAACCGATGCCGTTGCGCGTTCTCGCGTATGCAAGTGTCCTTATGCTACGTTATGAGGTTCTAGTGTATTCAATGGTGCTATATTTAGCACCAAACGCAGGACGTACCGATCCAGGTGGTTATAGTTATGGAGATAATACGCTTGGTTTACAGCACAAGTATCAGGTGATTCGGTTGGCGGATTTAGCGGGTGAATTGGTTTTGGATACGGCACCGGTTGGATTATTACCTTTCACGCCCTTAATGAAACCGCCCGTTGGAATGAATACGGAAGTATGGTTGGAAAGATGCGTTGAGACGACGCGGACCGCACCCGTAGACAGTCAGACGCGTGGGACATTGTTGTTCGCGTTATCAACGTTGGGCAGTTTAGCCCATGATCCTACTTTTTTTGAGAAACATATCTCGGAGGAAATGATGCAAGAGTCTCCTTTTTACCAACTCGTGATACAGCGCGGCATTGAACAAGGTGCCCGCGAAGTCTCAATAAAAAATATTCTTTCTGCACTTACCGCTCGCTTCCCACACAGCAATACACAGCACGTGGAACAGGTGCTTGAATCCATTTTTAGCCTCGATCGCCTGACTGAACTGCATCTCACGGCAGTCCAGACTCCCAGTTTTGAAACGTTCCTACAAGCGTTAGACATATAGAAACACATGATGAGAAAATACAAGAACTACGAAGATGGTCTCAAGGTGCGGTTGGCAGATTCGGCGTATGCGAAGGAATATCTTACCGTAGCACTTGAGGAATATGAGGCAGATGGTAACATTGAAGCGTTTCTGCTTGCAGTCAAAGACATAGCAAACGCTCAAGGCAGCGAGTCTCAATCTTGCTGCCACGACAATGGAAAATGCTTATGAACACATCAAAACAGCTTTCACGTCGAACATTTTTACGCGGTCTGGGTGTAAGCGTTGCTTTGCCAATGCTAAACCCTCTGACAGCTTTGGCAGATATTCCCTCAAAAGAGGGGCCGATTACCCGCTACCCTGACCCAGCGGTTGAAGTTATTGACCCGCGTTTTGCGAAATACAAAATCGGGAACGCTGTTGTGGAACGGTTGTGGACAGGTGCGCGTTGGTCTGAGGGACCTGTCTGGTTCGGCGATGGTGGGTACCTCCTCTGGAGCGATATTCCGAATAACCGTATCCTGAAATGGCAGGAAGCCACTAGTAAAGTGAGCGTCTATCGCAAACCCTCTAATTATACTAATGGTCATACGCGCGATCGGCAAGGTCGGCTCATCAGTTGTGAACACGGTACACGACGCGTCACTCGCACCGAATACGACGGAACGGTTACCGTCTTGATTGACAATTTTGAAGGCAAACGGTTCAACGCACCGAACGATGTGATCGTCCACCCTGACGGACACATCTGGTTTACGGATCCGGGATACGGTATTCTGTTCAATTACGAAGGGCATAAAGCCCCCTTTGAATTGCCAACCTCCGTCTATCGCCTGAATCCGGACACTGGGAAAGCGACGGTTGTGACGGAAGAACTCGAAAGACCGAACGGCATCTGCTTTTCGCCAGACTACGAAAAACTCTATATTGCTGACACAGGCACACCTAAAAATATCGTTGTCTTCGATGTTGTAGATAGTGAGCGGTTAATCAACAAACAGGTCTTCGCTGAGATGGCACCCGGTGCTGCTGACGGTATGCGATGTGATACTGATGGCAATGTTTGGACAGGTACAGGCTGGGTCGGTGAAGGCTATGATGGCGTACATATCTTCGCACCGGACGGCACGCTGATCGGTAAGATTCATCTCCCAGAAATCTGTTCAAATATCTGCTTCGGTGGTGTGAAACGGAACCGGCTCTTTATGACAGGTAGCCAATCTCTCTACTCGGTTTATGTCGAAGCGCAAGGGGCCCCGCTGTTTTAATGAATCGTTTTCAAAAACAGATTTGACATTTGCCTATACTTGTGATATAATGTTTGTATCTGTTAAACCGGTTTCATAACAAATCGCCCTTTGTAGGATGGAAGGATTATGAACACATCAAAACAGCTTTCACGTCGAACATTTTTACGTGGTTTAGGGGTTACTGTCGCACTACCGTGGTTGGAAGTGATGGGGCCTGTTACATCGTGGGCAGCAACACCGACAGGTGCAACGCAGACAGTTCCGAATCGGATGGCGTTCCTCTATGTGCCTAACGGAAAGATTATGGAGGATTGGACACCGAAACAGGTAGGAGCTGGCTATGAACTCACAGAGATCCTGAAACCGCTTGAGAATGTAAAGGATAAAACACTGGTACTCAGCGGTTTAACCGCCGATAAGGCACGCGCCAATGGCGATGGCGGTGGCGACCATGCCCGTGCAATGGCAGCTTTTCTTACGGGCGCGCAGCCCCGTAAAACCGACGGTGCTGATATTCACGCGGGCGTTTCTGTTGACCAAGCAGCCGCGTCACATATCGGTAAGCAAACCCGTCTCCCGTCGTTGGAACTCGGCATTGATCCGGGTTACAGATCAGGGAATTGCGACTCCGGTTATAGCTGCGTCTACTCAGCAACGCTGTCGTGGCGTTCCGCGACGCAGCCGCTCCCGAAAGAGGTTAACCCAAAACTCGCCTTTGAACGCCTGTTCTCTACTATGCCGGATGACCAGCGGGTGCAGCGCGATCAACAGCGAAAAAGTATCCTTGATTTTGTCATGCAGGACTCAAAAGATTTGATCCGTCAAGTCAGCGGAAACGATGTACGTAAACTTGATGAGTACTTCTCCGCTATTCGGGATATTGAACTGCGAATTGACGCAGCCGAGAAGTTCCCAGCCATCGAAAGTCCCGATTACACCGCACC
>JAJEGI010000087.1 GCA_022819945.1 Candidatus Poribacteria bacterium | reverse complement strand
GAGGCGATACGTCTACTATCGCGTTGCCGGGAAGATCCAACACCTCCAGATTTGTTGCGTATTCAAGTCCTGTTAGATTGACTATAGGAGGATCGTCTATAGAAAGGTCGACTATAAGAGGGTCGTCATAGTATTCAAATTCGGTCAGTTTCAGCATATCATCTGCGGTAATAGAGGTGTCGTCCTGAATTCCAAGGTTATTCGCAATCGCTGCGCGTAGTGCCGTATCTGGAATGTCTATACCCGTCGCGCCATCAACTGTTTCTCCGCCATCGTCTCGGTTGCAACCGACTATGGAAATGACCAACAAGCCGACTAAAGTTATCGTTACTATTCGCAAATTCGTTTTCATCCGTTATTCCTTTCTCCCACACAATGGCGAATAAATCTTCATATCTGCTGATTTAATCCAATATTAGAGAGCGGAGGATCAAACCCAGATGCCATCTCGTCCTACCAAACACTGTCCACTTATGTGTCATCGGATAGCAGCTGAGAGCAAGGAACGGTTTGTCCATTTATATTCTTGACCATGTATCAACACGCTTTGCAGTATTGCTATTCAAAAGGAAACCGCTGTTCCATTTGCCTCAATTATGGGGATAAATATGGTTATTGAGGCGGTGCTCAAAGGGTTGTCCCAAACGTATAGTTTTTCCAAGCGTTTTAGTTCTGTGAGCGGGCTTAGGTCTACGATGTTGTTGTTGCTAAGGTCTAACTCTTCCAGGTATGTTAATCCGCTGAGTGGACTTAGGTTTACGATGTTGTTGGAATCAAGGTATAACACTTCCAGGTATGTTAATCCGCTGAGTGGACTTAGGTTTACGATGCCGTTTTCCCAAAGACCTAACACTTCCAGGTTTGTTAATCCGCTGAGTGGACTTAGGTCTACGAAGTCATTATCGCCAAGGTATAACTCTTCCAAGTTTGTTAATCCGCTGAGCGGACTTAGGTCTACGATGTTGTTATTACTAAGGCTTAGTGATTCCAGGTTTGTTAATCCGCTGAGTGGACTTAGGTCTACGATGTTGTTCTCCCAAAGGTATAACTCTTCCAGGTTTTTAGCGTGTTCAAGCCCTGTTAGATCAGAAATGCCCTGAGAATTCTCTGCAAGCTCAGTCAGTTGAAGCATATCCTCTAAGGTGATAGTGGAGCCCCTCTCTAAGCGAAGTTCATCCTCAATTTCAGCGAGGAGGATAGCATCAGGAATAACCGCAGGCGGACTTTCAACACTGTAAGTCAGCGTCACTTCCGAGTCCCCCCCCCCAGCCAACAACGAGCGAAAGTGCACCAGACGAGAAGGGGCCCTTGACAATGACCGTATTGCCAGAGGGGGTCGCGGTACCAACGGACACAGTGACGTCCTCTGGCGCGCCATCAAACGACAACGTCAAAGTGGAATCCGAAAAGATCGTGCTGCCGGGTGGCGGACTTGCCGCCAGAAAGTTGGGAGTATCATCCAAAAAACCACAACCGATAACGCATAAGACAACTGGCAAAACCAATGGGAAGGCATAAACTATAAACCGCTTCATAAGAACTCCTTTTCCACATCTGTGGAACATAAAGATAAGTGTATCGTTAATTATGGACTTTACCCTAAAAACGGTGCATGTATGTCGAAAATCTTGATTGCCCAAACTTAGCGAGATTAATACCAAGCCAATTTACCCTAATTTCGACGCAAAAAATGAAATATTAAGCACAACTCATACTGATATTAAGCACAACTTCGGCAGATAAAGAGAAACTTGCTGCTGAATGTCAACACTTTTTGTAGAGTTACGTGTTCTATGAACAATTTACCGAATATCAACGTAAATGGCAAGTTAAAATTGCTTACAAGGCAAATACAGACTGGAGACTTAATACGGTCTTTTTTTCAGGAAGTAGGGATTGTGGTGCGTTTCCACAGCGGACAGGTGAGGTTGTCCGAAGATTCAAGACCTGTGCCAGTTAATTTTATACCATTGTTAGAAATTCAGTGATCAAACTCAGATTCTGGGGCCCTACCAAACGCCAGCTCACGCTCAGTTAAGCAATAAGCAAGATTGATGCCAAGCCAATTTCTCTAATTGCAGCACAAAAAGCGAATATTAAGCACGACTTGTGTTGCTTTTAAGCATAAGTTGTGCTGATATTAAGCATAACTTACGTTAAAAAAGAAAAAAATTACTTTCACGGATGGTCTTTTTTTTGGAATTAGGGTTTGGAGGTGGCACGGTTTCAGCACAGAAACAAAGATATTTGTTAAGTATTGAAAGACTTTAGGAACGCTCGCCAATGCCGCATTTCTCGCGCAATTCTTCCACAGCGTATGTGTTGATGACTTCGGCCTTTGTCAACCAACCGCGACGCGCAACGTTCAAGCCGGATTGCCGGTGCACCAGTCGTTCGATAGCGTGCGCATCGGTATTGACCGCTAACAGTACACCCGCATTTTTTGCCATCCGCACAAATTGAGGGGCCAAATCCAATCGACTCGGCGATCCGTTAATCTCCAAAACTGTGCCGTTTTCTGCAGCTGCTGCAATAACCTCTTCAAGATTGACGGGATACATAGGTCTGCGTCCGAGCATTCTGCCTGTCGGATGACCGATGATATTGACAAACGGATTCTCAATGGCGCGAATAATACGCTTTGTCATCTCTGCCTCGGTTAGGTTGAAATGGCTATGGACGCTTGCAACAACAATATCAAGCTGTGCTAAAATCTCATCCGGAAAATCCAGAGTACCCGACCGCCGAATATCTACCTCAGAACCCGCAAGGACTGTCATACCCTCGATTTCCACATCTAATTCACGGACTTGCTTCACCTGTTCAAGGAGCCGTTTCTGATCCAAACCGTTTGCGACGGTAGAAGAGACCGAATGGTCCGTAATAGCGAAGTATTCAAGACCTTCTGCTTTCGCTGCCGCCACCATTTCGTGAAGTGTATTCCGTCCGTCACTCCAGTCAGTATGGGCGTGTAAGTCGCCTCGCAAGTCGGTAAATTCAACGAGATCCGGTAAGGTGTTACTTTTAGACGCTGCGACTGATGCGCCATCTTGTCTAAGCTCAGGTGGAATATAGGAGAGTCCAAGTCCTTCGTAAATTTCCGTTTCTGTGATGCCATGTTCAGTCGTTTGCGGAGAAGGACAATCAGGGAGCGCGTCAAAGTGAGCATCCGCTGCTGTCGTTAAGAATAGAGTTAGTTCGTATGTGGCAGCAGTGCACAGATAGATAGAGACTGGAAAATATTGATCAATATGGAACTGAATTACGGGGAGCATATCTCGGACATCACTTGTCGGTTCGTCTTGACTTTTTTTTATGAGAGATGCACTGTTGCTGTCATATAGGTACTGGGCTTGATCGCCTGTTTTGAAAACTATTTGCGTCTGCGAAAAAGGTTCAAGAAACGCTTGCAGCGAATCAGGAACGACACCATTCTCAAACTGAAATGCTGACTCGTCCTGACACTCAACAATCAATTCTATACCTCGACAGATCTCTTCATACCGCCGTAAATGCCCCGTGAATTCGGGTTTCCGTTTTATCCATCCAAATTGTGCTAAGTTCTCGGAAATCTGCTGCGCAATCGGTAAAATCGCCCACAGTGGACGGGCTTTCCGAAGCTGCGTGCGAAACTCTAAACTTTCGGCTATCATTTGAAGGGTCTTTTTTCCGATCCCCTTCATACCTCTCATCTTTCCGCTTTCCAGCAGGGCTTGGAGGTCCTCAAGATTCCGCACCCCGAGTTCCTGATAGAATCTACCGACAGTCTTCACTCCAATCCCTCGAAGTTCAAGCAATTCGAGTATCTCTGTCCCCATTTCTGCGGTGAGGTCGTCATAGTATTTACAACGTCCGGTTTCCAGCATCTCAACCGTTTTGTCTTCAATGGCTTTGCCGATCCCAGGTGTTGACCGGAGTTGTGCTACGGCTTTCTCATTATAACCAGATGTGTCTTGTTCGGAGGGGGCAGCAGCCAGTTCAAGCGGAAAATTTTCAATTATATCGGCTGCCCGATCATAAATTCGTGCACGGAATGCGTCGTCGCCTCGGATTTGCAGGAGGGATCCGATGGCACTGAACACAGCACTGATCTCACGATTCGTCATGTTTTTAATTTTCCTTGCGGTTCGATGAGGGGCATAAAGGGAAAAGATGTGCTATTCGGTATATCCAGCGCACCCAACCTTTCGCAGGAACAGGTGCGGACACTGCTTGCCCTTGCATGCATAAGTACAGGCTGCTACGCAAATTTACGATATACGACGAAACCGACGAAGAACCCAATTACCATCTCACTGACAACAACCAAAACAGTGTGATAAATTGTTAGGAAACCGATCCCACCCAATTGGGATTTGAAGACATAGACCATGCCGTAAAAGCAGCCGAGTCCACACAAAGCCCCAAGACCACCCAGGAAAAGCCCATGAAGGATAAAAGGAGCGAGCAAGTAGCGTCGAAACATACCGAGCAATTTCATAAGATGAATCTCGTCAGTCCGAGCAGTCGCCGTCTTTGTGATAATCGAACCCATAATGAACCACACGACAACGACTGTTATACCAATACCGACGAGCGTTGTTCGTTCTGAATCCCGTAACTGATCCTTCAGCTGCCCCTGCCCAGTCAATAACACATCTTCAATTTCGTCATGTGTTTTAATATCCAACACAATATGTTCTAATGCTTTACGCGTGATCAATTCCTCATCTACATAAACGTTGAGTGATGCTGGAAATGGGTTTACGCCTTGGGTTTCTGCAAACGCCTCTTTAATCAGAACACCTAAGTCCTGAAACTCGGCTTCACCGCGTGAGAGTTTCTCCGCCTTCGACGTATAATCTACAGCCAAAATCTGCCCGTTCTTTTCTAACTGGCTGCCTAATGTGCGACCTTTTACCTCATCCACTGTGTCTTTGAGGAAGGCGATAAGGGTAGGAGCGCGGTTTTTAAACTCGGACTGTTGGGATATGAATGAATGGTTTAACAGCAAGGTAGCAAGTAAAGCAGTGATGAACCCGATACCGACAATACCGATCAGACTTGAAGTACCAGCACGCGCGATATGTGATGTGGCATTTTTAAGACGATAGCGCATTTTTAGTTTTCAGTTATCAGTTTTCAGTGCGGTTTTTCTGCGAAAAACCTTTCAGTTATCAGTTAACACTTTACACTAAAAAGACTTCTTCACTG
>JAJEGI010000019.1 GCA_022819945.1 Candidatus Poribacteria bacterium | reverse complement strand
CACGATCGATATGCGCCAAGCAGATGTCGTCATTAAGGCGGAAATTAATGGAAAACAGGTAATCGTACACTTTGAATTTCAAACTACTGACAGCTCTGAAATCGATATGTCACTCCGTATGATGGGCTATATTGTTCGTCTTATTGAAACTTATGGATTAGAAGTTTATTCCAATGTCATCTATCTTCGTCCAGATGCAGGCCGCAGCGACCCCGGACAATTTGTACAAGATATAGCCGGACATGAGGTTTTGACTCGATACAAGATTTTTCGTCTGATTGAGATGGATGGGCAAAGCATCTTAGAAGCAAAGCCGATGGGGCTTCTGCCATTTACACCCTTGATGAAACGTCCTAAGGAGGTAAGTGCAGAGGCATGGTTGCGGCGTTGCGTACAGACAGCGGATAGCGTGAATGTAGAGAACAAAACCGTTTATCTTGGAACGTTAGCAGTTTTAGGCAGCTTAGTCTATGAACCAGAAACGATTTTGAATATTATTTCGGAGGAAACTATGGAACGCCCTTCTATTTCTGAACACTTCGCGGCAGAAGCACTACAGCAAGGCATTGAACAAGGCATTGAACAAGGTATTGAGCAAGGTATTGAGCAAGGCATTGAACAAGGTATCGAACAAGGCATTGAACAAGGTATCGAGCAAGGGGCCAGAGAACGCGCTCTGAAAGATATTCTTGAGGTGCTTACACTCCGATTAAAGCCGTATGCAGCAACTGTCTTCAAACCCACACTTGAGACAATTGACGACTTAGATCGACTTGCGCAATTGCATCGCGCTGCGATCCTTGCAGAGACGCTCGACGACTTTGCACAGGTTCTAACGGAAAATAGTAATTGATATACCCGGGCACAGCCGCAATCTCGGTAGAAAGTACGGACGGTTTCCGACAGACTTGAGAGGCAAAGAAAAGCATCAAGCGTTCATTGATAGTTTACTTGAGGAAGAGAGGGAACTTGAGACAACTATCGCGCAGTTACAAGTTATCGTCACTGCTCAGATACAACTATCAAAACCAGACACTTCCAAAGCCCACCCGCCTAAGAACACACCACAACACCCCAGCATTCTCAGGAATCAATAGAGGATTCATAGATGCTGTTTCCCCGTCACATTGAAAAAAACGACTATATTTAACCACGCAATTTTTGCGGAGTTAGGCAATTCTTGCAGGATAATTTACAGTATTTTGCATGTTGAGGAAGTCCGATAATCGCAAAAAATTTTCTGTTGTGCCGGCAAGATAGTTTTTTAGAAAAAATGAACGTTGATACTCATTTTGATGAAACCAGTGTGTGCCTGTGTTTTAAATCTATTATCATACAAAATGTACTTGGATTTAGTTCCTGTTCCACAAACATAGCAGCGTATTAAGAGACTTGGCACAAAATTTGCCTCTACTTTGATATAAAAGATTAGGACTATTGCCGCTGCCAATTATTTTACTTGTTAACTATCGTGTCACTGTAAAATTCCGCTTGTAACCTTATATCTAAATGATGGGATACTTTCACCTATTTTAAACAAGCACAAAGGGAGATATCAGTGGTAATGGAGAGTGGTTGTGTCCAGTCAAGTGTTTGATAATTCTAACGACTACTAAGATTAGACTACAATAATTTGAAAGGATTTATTATGCCAACTTGCAAATTGCGTCGAATTAAATGCCACAAACAAGAGGATTGGACTGGCGATGATCATCCGTACATCCTTGTTAATGGCAAAAAAGTTTGGGGACCAAAACGGACGGACGAGGGACAAATACACGAAATTAACCTTGAATTTCAGTTTAATCACCGGATAAAGGTGACGCTGATTGAAGATGACCAATGGGATGATGATGATCATCTCGGTGAGCACATCATCACGCGTGGGGATATCAGCGAAGATGAACAGGAATTATCGTTCCGTGAGGATGGCGCGCATTATTCAATCTGGATACTGGTGAGTTCCTGAGGAAGTTGAAATATCTAATCCCGTCTGCAATTGACTGTAGACAAAATGGATTTTGAAATGTTTAAGGTTTGCGGTAGCGGTGCTGGCAGTTCAGCAAATTTCATCTCTGCCGCAAATACATATATTGCTCGGTGCAGTAATTCCTAATCTAAATGTAGAACGATGTTGGTAAAGTGGAAAAGGGTAGGTGTGCCAAGTTGTGCTCTTAATCCGTTAAATATATTCCCGCAAATGCACCAAAGTCCGCTCCACCGCGCCGAGGTTCTCTTCAATCACCTGCTTCCCAATATTGCCTGCTGTCTGCCGCGCGCTCGCGTCGTCTAACCACATTGTAATGGCATCCGCTAATTCCTGTTCAGTATGAACTAATTTCGCGCCCCCCCGATCCAGGAGTAGAGATGCCTCATACGCATTCTGGATCGTCGGACCGAAGATAACAGGTTTCGCCATCGCAGCGGGTTCCATCACATTGTGAACACTCCCTCGAAAACTCCCGCCGACAAACGCGATATCTGCCAATCCATACAACTTCGCAAGGAATCCTACCTTGTCGACGACAAGGACATCCAGTGCCGACAAATCTGTCTCAGATGTGAGTTCAGAAAAACAGAGATGCGCCAATTCTTTTCTGTTGAGGTACCCTTGAATTTCCTTTATCCGTTCCGGTGTCGGTTCGTGTGGGACAAGAATCAAATGCGGAAAGTTTTCTGGCGTGTTTTCACGCAGCAGTTGATAAGCCGGTAACAACACCTTCTCGTCTTCTGCATAAGTGCTACCTGCGATAAGGATAGGTCGTTGTAAGGTGACTTGTCCGGGGATAAATTCTGTGTTAGGTTCAACAGCGCTCGCGCGTCGGTAAACCTGTTCGTATCGGGTATCGCCAGTGACAACGATCTGATGTGCAGGTGAACAGATTTCTTGAAAGCGAACGGCGTCGGTTTCCGAGATCGCGCAATGCACATTGATATGCCGATGTACGCTGCGAAAAAACGGCTTCGCCAAACGCGACAACCGTTGCGATTCAGTGTGCAACGTTCCAGCAACCACGATAATCGGAATACTGTGTTTAGAGGCACGCCAAACGAGATTGGGCCAAATATCGAATTCGGAAAAAACTATAACTGAAGGTTCAATGAGTTGTATTAAACGTGCCGCGTTGCGAGGTGTATCTAAGGGGAGATAAACAGCGGCGTCAGCATAAGGATAAGATTGGGCATTCGGTGCAACGGAAGCGGAGAAGAAGGTTAAGATAATTCGGGTCTCGGCATAAACCGCTTCAATAAGCGGTTTCACCTGCTCAAGCTCGCCAACAGAGGCGAAGTGAAACCAAGCAGTTTTTTCTAAGGGACGCGCGGTCTGAAGTTGATTTGCCAACTCTGTGAATACTCGCTTCCGCCCTTTGATACCTTCCTGAATTTTAGGGTTGCAGCACCCCGCGCTGTAGAAACCGACGAACATCGCTGGCACTGCAATGGCGTTATAGACAAGTTTCCAGAGCATAACAAACCATAAGAAAAATGGAAGGATAGGTGTGAGAAGTTAATTTTCCGATCACCTAACCTTCCATTCTGTGCGTAGGGGTGCTTATAGGACATCTAAGATTTTCTTTTTGAGTGCATCTTTAGGCATTGCTCCGACGATCTGCCCCGCAACTTTCCCGTCTTTGAACACAAGCAGTGTCGGGATACTCCGAACACCGTACTGCATCGCGGTTTGACGATTGTCATCAACATTTACTTTTCCAACTTTGAAGGCTTCTGAATTTTCCTGGGCGAGTTCCTCCAAGATCGGTGCAATCATTTTGCACGGACCACACCACTCCGCCCAAAAATCGACAACAACTGGGGTATCCGATGTAAGCACCATTCCTTCAAACGTATCGTCACTAATTTCAAACGTGTTTTCAGCCATGATAGCTCCTTTTGTTAGAATCCAGTAGGCAAAACTACCTCTGTAATAATATTATGCTTGCGCAATTGCTCTTATGAGTGCATCAAGATGTTAATATGATACCCGATTCTGAGAAAAATTGCCAATCAATTTTTTGTTTCCCAAAGACGTTGATTTTCCATTCTTTGGTACAATATTCAGGCAATAGACCCCACGCATTGACCGTGTGAATTCCTTAATCTTCATGAACCTATATCTATCAGAGTTTACGTAATTTACGTTCGTCTTTACTATATTCCGCGGGGTTCTCGAATACTGCGTGCATTCAAGTTCCGAGGGGCACAGAGACTCATCCGAACAGCGTCTTAATGCGTAAGTTTTATCTGTTACTAATTTTTTTGCTTGATAAAAAATGTAAGATATCATATACTGAAAAAATCGAGACAACAAATTATTTTATCTAATCAACGTAATAACCTTGATCTGAATCTACAATTGATCGAAGGAGGCATCGCATGCCTGATAAAGAGAAAAAACAAGGCACGAACATCTCGCGCCGGAACTTCTTAAAAGGCGTAGGGACTGGCACCGTTGCCGCAACCGTCGCACCAAGCGTCTTAATCAGTGGTGAGAAAGCCGCTGATGCCCAAATGGATGCCGCTGTTGAGCGTGCAACAGTTACACTCCATATCAACGGAGCACCTTATGTGGTCGAAGTTGAAGCACGCACGACACTCTTGACCGTTTTACGCGACGGAATTGATACAACAGGGAACACCATCGACTTAACCGGTGCCAAGCTCATTTGTGACCGCGGTGAATGCGGCGGTTGTACCGTCATGATAGACGGAAATCCGGTTTACGCCTGCATGATGCTTGCGATGGACGCACAAGACAAGCAGATAACAACCGTTGAGGGTTTAGCCGATGGCGACGACCTGCATCCCGTCCAAGAAGCATTCATCCAACACGACGCATTGATGTGCGGATTCTGCACGCCCGGTTTCGTTGTTTCATCCGCAGCACTCTTGAACGAAAACGCAAAACCGACGCTCGAAGAGATTAAAGTCGGTTTGTCGGGCAACACGTGTCGTTGTGGAACTTATCCGTTCATCTTTGATGCTGTCAAAACTGCATCACGGAAGATGTGATTCCTATTGCTTACTTGAACTCGTAACAGTATATCTATTGAACGAGGGGTTGTGTTTTATGCGCCAATATCTAATTAGCATCAACTCGGTTGAAATTGATAGAAAACCGTGTTTTGACAACGGAAAAATCGGCGCGGAAACCCAATCTATAAAAAAATAGGAGGAAAACGCATGGCATCATGGGGAGAAGCAAGTGAATCTCGTCTTATCGGCAAACGCATACCGCGTTTGTCAGGTAGAGATAAGGTCACTGGAAAAGCGAAGTATACTTTTGATATTAATCGACCGGGAATGCTTTATGGGCGCATCTTACGTTCTGAAATCGCGCACGCCAACGTTGTCGGATTAGACCTCAGCGAAGCGGAAGCCCTGCCCGGTGTCGAAGCAGTTATACCGATTATTGAAGTAGGAAAGAAAATTCGTTACCAAGGCCAGGAGATCGCCGCAGTCGCAGCGGAAACCGATGACATTGCTAAAGATGCAGTCCGACTGATTCGCGTTGACTTGGAAGAGCTGCCTTATGTTGTCACAGAAGCAGACGCGATGGCAGAAGGCGCGCCGCAAATCCGAGACGATTGGGAGGGCAATCAAAGCGAACCCGGTGTCAGAGAAGCGGGCGATCTTGAAGGCGGGTTTGCGCAAGCTGCTGTTGAGGTGGAGGCGACTTATCACGCCCCTGTCCAGACACACGTCTGTTTGGAAACACATGGACATGTCGCTGAATGGGAAGATGATCAGAATTTAACCGTTTGGGCATCTACACAAGCTGTTTTTGGGACTCGCCGAGATCTGGCAGGCTCCTTTAATCTACCGGCGAACCAAGTTAGGGTTATTACTGAGCACATGGGCGGCGGTTTCGGTAGCAAGTTTGGACCCGGTGTAGAAGGACGCACTGCTGCTGAATTAGCACGTATGACTGGCAGAGCCGTTAAACTGATGCTCACTCGAAAAGCGGAGCACCTCGTTGCTGGCAATCGTCCGTCAATGATACAGCATGTACGTGCAGGCGCGACAGGTGACGGACGACTCATCGCTTACGATATGAAAGGCTACGGCACGGGGGGTATCTCCAGCGGTGCCGGTTTCCAAGCACCTTACGTCTATCATGTACCGAATCTACGCACTGAAAAAGTGAACGTTGCTGTTAATGTCGGAAACCAACGCGCGATGCGTGCACCGGGACACCCCCAAGGTGCGTTTGCCATGGATTCCCTGATGGATGAGCTCGCCGAGAAACTCGGAATGAATCCTCTGGAATTCCGCCGTATCAACGATCCAAACGAAACTCGCCAGGCACAATATACGCTCGGTGCGCAAGAGATTGGATGGCACCGTCGTAAGAGTGTTCCGGGCTCCGGCACAGGTGTGAAAAAACGCGGTATGGGGCTTGGCAGCGGTCAATGGGGTGGCGGCGGTGGCGCAGGGACGCAAGCGCGTGTCACCATCAATTCGGACGGCTCCGTTGAAGCGGTCACTGGGACACAGGACCTCGGCACGGGTGTCCGCACTGCGATTGCCATCATTGTGGCTGAAGAATTGGGACTGAATCCAACCGATATTAGTGTAAAAGTTGGCGATACCGCACCAGGGTTGCCTTCTGGGGGTAGTGGTGGCAGTCAAACAATGGCATCCGTTGCCCCTGTTATCAAAACCGCTGCAGCGGCGGCAAAACAGAAACTGTTTGCGCGCATTGCCCCGCAACTTGAAGCACCTGTGGAAGATCTACGTGTCGGTAACCACACCATCTATGTTGTCTCCGACAGGACGAAGACGATTAAATGGGGACAGGCAACCGGGCTGCTGGGTATGGAAAGTATCAGTGAAAGTGGACAATGGGACGAGGAGCTCCGTCAAGGCGGTGCTGCTGGCACGCAGTTCGCTGAAGTCGAAGTTGATATCGAAACGGGTGAACTCAGAGTCATCAAAATTGTCGCCGTTCAAGATTGCGGATTGGCGATTAACCGCTTGGCGACAGAGAGTCAGATTAATGGCGGTGTCATCATGGGGT
The DNA here is from genome assembly GCA_022819945.1 of Candidatus Poribacteria bacterium. Lineage (GTDB taxonomy): Bacteria > Poribacteria > WGA-4E > WGA-4E > WGA-3G > WGA-3G. The sequence goes on along the minus strand of JAJEGI010000019.1, from coordinate 10,968 downwards.
TGGGGCAAGCTATCCTTGAAGAACGGTTCATGGACCCGCAAACCGGACGCATGCTCAACGCGAACCTTGAAGATTACAAAGTCCCTGGCACTTTCGAGATCCCTGAGATTAAGTCTATCGTCTTCGATACACATCGGAAGGTGACAGGCGTTGGTGAACCGCCGTGTATTCCGACACCGGGGGCTATCGCGAACGCTGTTTACAACGCGATTGGCGTTCGGGTTCGGGAATTGCCCATTACACCTGATCGGATCCTCAACGCGCTTGCCGAGCAAAAGGCATAAGGAGGTAAGCAATGGAAAAATTTAGTTATGTCAACGCCACCAGTCTCGAACAGGTCACCGCGCTGCTAAGCGACAGCGGATGGGGCGAAGTGATGCTTATTGCAGGTGGCACGGATCTGCTCGCTGAACTTAAGGAGTACGTTGAGACACCAAAGACGCTCGTTAATCTCAAGACTTTGCCCGGAATGGATGGCATCGAAGCGGATGCATCGGGTTTAAAGATCGGCGCGTTAACGACTGTTGCGGACATCGCTAAACATCCAACAATTCAGCATCATTATACCGTTTTGGCGCAGGCTGCGGTTTCTGTTGCGACACCACAGATTCGGCACGTCGGCACACTCGGTGGAAATCTCTGCCAACGTCCACGATGCTGGTACTATCGTGATGAGAATACCGACTGCCTGAAAAAAGGTGGGGACATCTGTTATGCGGTTGATGGTTTGAGCAAGTACCACGCGATCCTTGGCGGTGATCCTGTTTATATTGTGCATCCTTCGGACCTTGCACCGGCACTTATTGCGCTCGGTGCAACGGTAACGATTGTTGGTCCCGAAGGTGAGAAAACGATGTCGCTTGAGGAATTCTTTACCTTACCGGCAGCGAATCCGTACCGCGAAAACGTGCTTCAACCCAATGAAATCGTCGTTGGTGTTCAGGTACCACCTGCTAAACCGAATACGAAGAGTTTCTATCTCAAAGCACGCGAGAAAGGCGCGCCGGACTTCGCATTGGCGAGTGTAGCAGGCGTTTTTGAAATGGATGGGAAAACCTGTAAATCTGCCAACGTCGTCCTCGGTGGCGTTGCCCCGGCACCGTGGCGTTCTAAAGAAGCGGAAGCCGCGCTTAACGGTAAGATAATTGATGACATGGTCAGTAAACAAGCCGGGGCGGATGCTGTCAAGGACGCTCAACCGTTGAACGACAACGCCTATAAGGTAACCTTAACACAGAATCTTGTCAGCCGTGCCGCTATGATGGCCGCAAGTTAAAGGAGCATCAATATGTTAGAAGGAAAAACACTTCCAATCCTTAATCGTCCGATATGCCAGAATCTCCGGACGAAGGCGTTCTACATTCCGGGCGGCAATCTACAGAACTTGGTGAAAAATAATCCCGGTTCGCACTATTGGTGTAACTGCACGATGCAAGTCGTAGGCCCCGACGATCAGTTTGTGTCCCCGGATGCATGTAAGCAGGCTCGCGCCTGTTTTGATCCGATTGGCGGAGAGCCGGTGGTGTAAATGGTTATCAGTTACCAGTTACCAGTTACCAGTAGCCAGTAAGAGGAGTGCCTTAATGAATCAGACTCTCACTGCGAGGCACTCTTAACTGGTTACTGGCTCCTGAAAGGCGTACTCGCCGTACTGATAACTATTCCCTCTGATAACTGGTAACTGACAACTATAAGAATATGTTTCTGAAATCGTTGATGCAATGGATACATGTCGGATCCGTCGTCCTGATGATAGGGGGATTCTTTTTTTTTCGCGCCGTTCTGCTCCCTGTTGCGAAACGTTCTTCTGATCCAGCGGCGTTGATTACATCTGCCCTGCGCCGTTTCAGTGGTGTTGTCTGGACGGCGTTGTTAACGATCCTCGTATCGGGGTTGTATAACTTTATAACTTTTTTTCGCGCAGCACGCGCGGAGACCGCCGTTGACCTTGTTGTTTCAGATTACTCGCTTTATATCTTCGTCTTGGGCATCAAACTCTTTATTGTCTTTTTGATATTTACGTTAGCCATTGTCCTCACATTCCCATATCCGGTGTTCGATGTGTACCAAAAGAGACCGTCACCTTGGCTCAACTTAACGGTGATTTTGGGACTCATCGTTATCTTTTTATCTGCCTACTTACGTCGGTTAGGTTAAAATACTATTAAACAAGCGGATGCAACACTCGCTAAAAAGTGGGAGTTGCTGTAGATAGCGAAACCCTACAACTCAAACTGTCAGCCGGCTGCTGATGGCTGATAGCCTTGTTACTGGAGGAAAAAGATGTCAGTTTTGAGTTCCGAAGATCGCACTTTTTGGGAAGAGAACGGTTATGTTGTTATCCATGACGCAGCACCGCCTGAGTTAATACAGAACGCAGCACAAGCTGTCTGGGATTTCCTTGAAATGGATGCCGACGACCCTGATAGTTGGTACCCTGACCCGCCTCGTAAAGGCATTATGGTCGAGATCTATCAGCATCCGGCTTTGTGGGCGACTCGACAATATCCACGCGTCCATCAGGCTTTCACCGAAATTTGGGACAATGAAAAGTTATGGGTAAGTTTCGATCGCGCCAGCATGAGTCCACCCAATGTCTCCGGTAAATTTGAACGTACAAACTTAGGGCTTCATTGGGACATGTCCGTAGAGGTTCCCGTCCGATTCCATGTGCAAGGTGTTCTCTATCTCACTGATACCGCGGCTAACCAAGGCGCGTTCACCTGTGTACCAGGGTTCCATAATAAAATTGATGAATGGCTAAAAAGCCTTCCATCCGATGCCGATCCGAGGCAACAGAATTTGGAGGCACTCGGCACAATTCCGGTCCCGGGTAAAGCAGGCGATCTTGTCATTTGGCACAGTGCGTTGCCGCATAGTGCCGGTATTAATACTGCTGATAAACCGCGTGTCGTTCAATATATTACGATGACACCGACAGGCGAAGCGAATCCGGATGCACGCGAGCGACGCGTCAATGCTTGGAAAGAACGGATGGCGGGCTTTGGGGGTGAACGCTCGGAAAAAGAACATGAATCCGGCGAAACCGCGCATCTAACCGATCTTGGCAAAAAATTACTGGGGCTTGAGACATGGGGATGAACCCGCAACTCAACCGATTTGTCCGAAGTTATCTTTGGCGGTGTCCGATCACTGAAGGGAAAAGTTTTCTCTTGAACCTGACGAGGGATTGGATTATACCGGAAGACCCGGTTATTACCTTTGAAACTAAGTACCAATTCCGATTGAAAGCCAACTTAGCGAACCCAGAACACGAGTATCTCTATTTTTACGGCACCCATGACGAGAGATATGTCGTTACCAAACTCCTAAAAATTATCAAACCTGGGGACATCTGTTGGGACATCGGCGCGAATATCGGTTTTTATACCTGTTTTCTCGCCTCACGGGTTGAGAGCAGCGGGGCAGTCGTAGCCTTTGAACCCGCCGCATGCACCTATGATTACCTCAACGAAAATGTTTCTCTAAACCGGTTCACGAACGTCACTGTGGTCAACAAAGGGCTCGGTGACAAACAGGAACAGCGACAGCTCCACTATTCCGAAGCAGGGCTTACCGAAGGTACTGCTTCATTAAAATATGCTGATGGACGCGCAGCATCGGAACGCGTTGCACTTGACACGATTGACAACCTCATCCAGGAACTACCGATTCCCGATTTCATCAAGATTGATGTAGAGGGGTACCAGTTAGAGGTCCTGCGCGGTGGAGAGCATTTCTTAAAAACGCACGCGCCCCTCTTGATGGCGGAGCTCAGAGATGTTGGTGCGGCGAATCGTGCTATTTTTGAAGAGATTGAAAATTACGTAGCAGATTTAGGGTATCAGTTATATAAAATCGGGAAATATTCTATCCAACGATGTGAAAGGCTCTCTGATACAACTCAACGAAATTTCTTCCTCGTCAAAGAGCATTCTGATGCCTTTTCCAAAATTTTACCATGGTTGAAATAGGTTAAAGCCTTTTTTCTCCAAATTAACCGAAGTCGCCACCTTATATCACGCAAGAAAGAATTGTAAGTTCAAAACATCGTAGAATACCGGCATTGGTGAAATTTTTCATATTTTCGATCAAAACCGGTGTATATCTGTCTAAAACTCTGTAAGTAACAACTTGGGCAAATTACGGTAAAGTTTTGCGCATAGTGTTCGCGAAGTTTCGCAGAACGCTTCTAAAACACAGAGCGAATCAGGCAAAAAATACAGGAGGTTTTTGTCATGTTGTATAACATCTGTGGTATAGCCTGCAAGTTACGCTTGCAATTCAAAATTTTCCTGCTAATTGGGATTCTTCTTGTGAGTTCTGTCGGTACATGGGCAGCATCCCCCGAAGTGTTCCTCTATTACGATGAAAACTACGGTTTTAACGCTGATGGTTGGGGCGATTGGAAATCGACGCAGAAGATAGAAGATGCCGTTATCGCGGAACTCGATGCAGCAAAAATCGCCTCTGTTGTGGGTAACGCTGATGAGTTCCTCGCCTATATGGAGGAGAATCCAGAAGGCGTTATTGTTTCCCCAATCGTGGTTCCCGAAATCGTTTATACAATCGGCATGAAAGATGACAGCCCGATGGAGAATTTTCTGTTCGGCGGTGGCGTGCTTATCTATTCTGGGGATACGCCGTTCTATGCCGTTGGAAAAAAAGATGCCCCGGGACAGAAGATTGTCCCCGGCAATCAAGGTGTGATGGATGTGCTTAACTTTTCGGCACAGTACATCACAACCGCTGGTGCTGCTGTCGAACCGACCGACGAGGGCAAAGAACTGATTCCGAGTTTGGAACCCTTTAATCCAACCCGTCCGGCGCAGCTCAACGTGTTGGAAGCAGAAAATTGCGATCCAATTGAGGTTTATGCTGAAGGCAATGATTTGGCTGATCCGGTTCTGTTTGCCGCGCCAGATATGAAAGGATATTTCGTCCATTTCCACATGGAAGCACTCGGCAATAAACCCGAGGATTATCTCGCACAGGTTGGATTGGAAATCGGGGAACTTATTACCAATCGGTTCGGCGAGTTGTTGGATGTTGAACCCCAAGGAAAACTAACGACGACGTGGGGTAACATCAAATCCATTAAGTGATGCACCTTTTGATAACGGTTCATCGTATGTTAGCCACGGATCCGCTTTCCCGTCTTCGGGATTCCAGGTCCGTGGCAAATTTAATTCAAACAGATTTATCCGTTAAACCGTCCCAACACTGGATACGCTGGATCATTGTATCCTTTTCCAGTGTGTTCTCCGGGTGGCACTAACTGGTCAATAGCTGTTTCATCGGCTTCTGTTAGCGTGCAATCCAAACATCCCAAGTTATCCTCAAGTTGTTCCATTGTGCGCGGACCAATGATAACGGAGGTAATCGTTGGATTCGCTAACACCCATGCCAATGAAAATTGCGTCAACGTTTTACCGTGTGCATCTGCCAGCGGTTTGAGTTGTTGGGCGACTTCGTAACTCTCTTCGCGGAGTTCGGTCTGTAAAATCCGCCTGTCTTTTCGCGCCGCTCTTGACCCTTTGGGCGGATCTTCGCCGGGCAAATACTTACCGGACAGCACGCCTCGCGCCAACGGGCTATACGGCACAACGCCGACACCATACTTCTGACAAAACGGCAGCAACTCTACTTCGGGGTCTCGGTTAACGATGTTATAGAGCGGTTGAACGCATACGAATTCTTCCAGTCTCTGTTCTTTGCTCGTCCAAAGTGCCTCGCAGACGCGCCACGCCTCAAAATTGGAACAGGCGATGTAACGCACTTTCCCCTGTCTAACGCAATCGTCCAAAGCCCGTAGCGATTCTGCAATTCGCGTGGCGGCATCCCAACGGTGTAGGTAATACACATCTATATGCTCTGTATTGAGGCGTTTGAGACTCGCTTCGACGGCTGACATGATATGAAATCGGTGTGAACCTGCGGCATTTACATCGTCTCCCATTGACCCGTGTACTTTCGTAGCGATAACCCATTTCTCTCGGTTTTCACGAACCGCCTTCGCAATAACCCGTTCGGACTCACCATCGTTATAGACATTCGCAGTGTCCATAAAATTGATACCCGCGTCCAATGCCTTGTGGATGATTCTGATTGAATCCCTTTCATTTGTCGGTCCACCAAACATCATCGTACCGAGACAGAGCGGTGAGACTTTTACGCCTGCTCTTCCAAGTGTTCTATATTCCATCTGATTTCTCCTTTCTATGGCTAACGGCTATCAGAAGAATAGTTTTCAGTAAATCAGTTATCAGTTAAAGAGTCGGATTATCAGAAACCTCTTACTGGTAACTGACAACTAACAACTGGAAACTGTTTCTCTGACAACTGACAACCCCTCATGCCATTCGTATCCCACCGTTAACATCCAACGTCGCACCCGTCACATAACGTCCTTCTTCCGAGGCGAGGAAAAGAATAGCCGTCGCAATCTCGGAGGCATCGGCGACGCGCCCCAACGGAATCTGATCCGTCATATCGGGGTGGTTTTTCGCCATCTCTGTCGCTGCTACACCGGGTGCGATGGAGTTAACCGTGATGCCGTACTCCCCAAGCACACGTGCCAACGATTTCGTCAGGCACATCACGCCTGCTTTTGAGGCAGAATACGGCGCGGACGCGACCAGTCCACCGACTTGTCCTGCCAACGAACCGAGGTTGATAATCCGTCCAGATTTTTGTGTTTTCATCGTCTCCATCACAGCCTGAGAACAGAGGAAGGGCCCCTTGAGATTTACCGCCATCATCCGATCCCATTCAGCTTCGGTGCATGCGTCTATACGGGTATAACTGAAAATACCGGCGTTGTTAACAAGAATGTCAATGCGTCCAAACGTCTCGAGTGTCTGTTGAACCATTTTACGTACGGAGTCGCCGTCTGCTACATCTGTCTCAATTACTACGCATTGTCTACCGAGTGTTGTTATTTCTGCTGAAGCTGCTTCTGCGTTCGCGATATTCACTTCAGGGATGACAATATCCGCGCCTTCTCTCGCGAACGCGAGGCATGTCGCTTTTCCGATGCCCCCTCCGCCACCTGTAACAATCGCAACCTGCCCTTCTAAACGCATCTCTGTGCTCCTTTATCTGTTTTTTTAAAAGTGCAGTCGAGTTCGGACTGCACTTTTTTTCGTCCTTGCAAAATTGCAATAAATATAGTAATATAATCTTATTATCACACGAAATTTGGAAAAAGTCAACAGGCTTGGTCAGTTAGGACTATTTAGTTTTTGGTTTTCTATCGATTTTATAGGTAACGTGTCGGGATAGGAGACTATTGGCAAGCGATATGCTTTGTTATCTATTATTGCTATTTGTTTGAAGGGAGTTGGATCATGAAAATGGAAGTGCTTTTGCGTTGGTTTAAATTAGTTCTGGTCTTGAGTTTCGCTTACGGTTTCACATTCGCAGCGGCAGCCCAAAATTATTATCCCGCAGAGGTCGGCAATGTCTGGGTCTTAGAGAGAAGTGACGGTGCAGAACGGCGTACCTATAGCCTTGAGGATCCCCAAACTGTTGATGGCATAGAACTTATCACGCTGAAGATTAAGATCGAGGCTCTCAACACTGGCGAGGTTCATACCGACGAATATTTTTTGTCCGTCGGCAGTGAAGCCATTAAACTCCATAGAACAGTTCTACAAGATGCCAATGTCGGAGTCGTGACAGCAGATTTTCCAACGCCTGCTACTTTTTTCCCTTTAAGTTTAATGTTAGGCGATAAGTGGCAGATAGTGGCGGACGCGAAGATCAAACTCGGCTTTCTTCCGATAGACGGAAAAAGTACCACTAATTTAGAGGTCGTCGGGTTTGAGGACCTTGAGACACCAGCAGGGACCTTCCAGAATTGCGCGAAGGTCGAATTGGCGTTGACGTTCTCTGCGGGTGGCTTCATAAATATCGACGCAACGACTTACCAGTGGTTAGCCCCTGATATAGGTCCCGTTCAATATCAAAATAGTGACGGCTTGTTCTTTCGTTTAACAAGCACTAACTTACCCACTGAACCTGAAGAGCCTGAGACCACGGAAGAAGAGGCATCTGATACTACGGAGGAAGAGGTTGTATCCGAACCATCTCCTGAGGAAGATCCTATGCCTGAACCGTCTCCTGAAGAAGATCCTATGCCTGAACTGTCGCCTTATGACGTGACAGGTGACGGGGTTGTCAATATCCTGGACCTCTCTTTTGTCGCTGCGCGTTTGGGTGAGATAGATTCTGAAGCGGATGTAACTGGCGATGGTATCGTTAACATTTTGGATTTGGTACGCATCGTGCAGAATTTCGACAGTTAACCTTGTACTGTTTAATTCTATGCATCAAATCCGTTTTGGTGTTTCAATAGGAATCTACCGCAAATTATTTGTAACCTTGAACCCAATTGAAGTGTTACAATTTTTTATTGATACTGTTGGAAAATTAAACGGAATTTGGAATAAGTCAATATGGTAAACTGGAAAGTGGTATTAGTTGTGATTGTCGTTGCTATTCTGGCTATGGCGGTCGGAATGTGGTTTGGGTATCGATATGTGTCGGAACAAGAGGATATCTCTCCGGGGCGACACCATGACCCTTCTGACACTGGCGTTCCCGGGCCACAATCAGCTGCGCATGCTTGCCGTTGCCCCAGCGAAAATTCTATAGACGTAATTTACTTACTGTAAATATCGTTCAAATTTATATTTCCTGAAAAAGGAGTTTTAAACTATGAAAGTTCCCAAATTTATATTCTGGTTGAAACCCATCTTAGTCTTAAGCATTGTCTGTGGTTTCGCGTTTACAGCGGCAGCCCCAAATTATTATCCGACAGAGGTCGGGAATATGTGGACCTTAAACACCGCAGATGGCACAGAACAACGACGCTACGCGATTGAGGATGCTGAGGATTCCAACGGTTTGGACATACGCCTCCTTAAAAGTGATACTGAGGCACTCGGCACGGATGTAATTGTTCCAGACCGCTATCTTATTTCAGTTGACGACACCGGACTTACGTTGCATCGCTCTGATACGGATGAAGGGTCGTTCGGGATTGCTACGATTATCTATGACCCGCCTACCCTCCTTTACCCTTCATTGCCAACCCTCGGTCAAACGTGGGAGATTTCTGGAGAAACGGAATTGCTACTCGTAGGCGCGACGACCAACACTACGACTTTAGAAGTGGTAGCTTTTGAAGATGTTGTAACGCCGGCAGGAACATTCGAGAACTGTGCCAAGATTCAGGTATCCTACAAAATAGTGACCGCACTCTTAAGGCTACGTCCGATAGAATATATCTGGCTTGCCCCTGATGTCGGGCCGGTCAGATTCCAAGATCAGAACGAAATTGTTTTTGACTTGGTGAGTTACAATTTAGTTGAACCACCTGCCGAGGATATGCAACCGACTGAGGAAACTACCGAAGAGGTAACCGAGGAAACCACTCCAGAAACTCCTGAAGAGGTAACCGAGGTTGAAGTACCCGCAGAACCAACGATTGAGGAACCAAACGCTGATGGCGGTGTGGGTATAGCGCCCAATTATTATCCCACGGAGATTGGGAACACCTGGATTTTCCTGAGTACCGACGGGGCTGAACAGCTCACCTATACACTTGAGGGTCCCACAGACATTGATGGCGAAGAACTTATCACACTAAAAATATCTACTGAAACCCTCGGGACAAGCACGGTTGACATTGACAACTACTTTGTATCTGTGCGTGATGGGGGACTTCTACTGCATCGAAGTGTCACGGACGAAGGCGCGTTCGGCATCGCAGAGGCGACTTTTGATCCTCCTGTTACTTTTTTCCCAGCCCTATTACCAATAGGACATACATGGGAAATTGTAACGGACACGGAATTAGAAATAGCGGGTCCAGTAACGAATACCACTACTATAACAGTTGTCGCATCTGAGGATGTCGAAACCCCGGCTGGCACATTTGAAGATTGTGTGAAGATTGAGATCAAGGCGGTGGGCGTCTCTGCGCTCTTCGTTAACCGTACAACTTCTTATCAATGGCTGGCACCGGATGTCGGTCCCGTTAAATATGAGAATGATCAAAATATTGTATATGAATTGCAAAGTTACAACTTAATTGAACCGTCTGAGGCTGATGAGGGGACCATGGTAGAAGAACCGGTAGCACCCAAAACCTTCGGTTTTGATGTCACACTTGAACCCGGTTTGAACATGATTTCTATGCCGTTGATGCCGGAAGAGCCTTATACCGCGAAATCACTGGCAGAAATGTTAGATGCAACCCTTGTTGTCCGCTTGGATGTGGCAACCCAGGAGTTTAGTGCTTACACCTCCCTTGATGAAGGTGATGGTTTTAGCATTGATGGCGGTCAAGGTTATATCGTCAATACACCGACTGGTGGCATGGTGAAATTCACTGGTACAGCGTGGGATAATCAACCTGCAGCTGCTGATGATGCTCCGGCTGCGCCTGCCCTTTCTACCACTAAGAACACCTGGGCGTTTGTTGTCACCAGCAACATCCAAGGCATGGAAACGGACACGACTTACACGCTCGTCGCAGAAAATCTCCGCACCGGCACGATCGCTACGGAGATTATCACAAGCGAGGTGAAACGTTCCTCTGCTGTCTGGGCAGACCTGAACCGCAAGAGCGTCGTTGAAGCCGGTGATAAACTCGAAATCGCGCTTTACGACGAACACGGGAATATCGTCTCCGGTCCCTTCCAGCGCACCGTTTCAACCGCTGACATTCGCAATGCGTTCCTGAATCTGCAACTGACTGTCGGCGATGTGCGACCGAAAGACACGATTCTGGCGCAGAACTACCCGAACCCGTTCAACCCTGAAACATGGATCCCGTATCAGTTGAGCGAATCGGCTGAAGTGTCGATCCATATTCACAATGTAGCGGGTCATCTGGTGCGTACGCTGGACTTGGGTCTGAAGCCGACGGGTTCGTACATGACCCCTGCGACAGCGGCG
>JAJEGI010000061.1 GCA_022819945.1 Candidatus Poribacteria bacterium | reverse complement strand
CGTTTCCGGATTTACTCTATGTTCTCGAACACAACCAGCATGAAAAAGTGGCATCAATCATGGGCAAAATTGATGCATTATGGACACCATGAGTCAACCCACACGATTTCGATAGGCAGGGCGGAAGATGGAACCCCACATGTATTTTTGGAAATATAATTAACCTAACATACGGAGGATAAATATGAAACTCGGTTCAATTCATGACGCGGCAGCCAACGGAGACCTTGATGTCGTAAAGAAAATCCTTGAACAGGACCCCCGTCTGGTCAACCAAGACGACAAATACGAATGGCGTCCTATATTTCATGCCGGATTAAGACGCCATTATGATGTTGTTAAATACCTCATAGACAGTGGTGCTGATTTGGCAGCACATGACGGTTATGTGATTCACTATGCTGGAGAAGTACCAGATAATAAAGAGGTCGTATCATTACTCATTGCGTATGGAGGCTTGGACGCACATACCAAACCATCGAGCGAAGCCGCGCGCCAGTTTATATACGCCGTTTTCTTAGCCAATGTGCAACGCGTCAACGCAATGCTCCGTGACAACGCAAAGTTGGTGCACGAGCGTTACGCCCGCGGCGATACAGCCTTGCACCATGCTGCTCGAAACGGAGACTTGGAAATTGTAGAACAGTTGGTCGGTAGTGGTGCAGATGTCAATGTAACATCAGATCACGCGCATTTTCCCCTGTACTGCGCAGCCGGTCATGGACATGTAGAAACGACACGGTACCTTGTAGAACACGGCACAGATTTGCAAGCCAGACTTGCAGATGGCAAAACAGTCGTTGAGTGGCTAAAACAATTTGCCGATCATGATCGTCGCTTGAAATCTTGTCTCGATGTATTGGAGAGATGATGCGTCAAACACTACACAACGATCGCTTCAACGGTGTATTTTCACGTCGATTTAAGGAAACAAAGAAACAATGATCGAAATAATATCTCATAACCACGCAAGCGAGCTTATTTCACTTTCAGGAGCCTACTTAGAACAGAATGAGAGTGAAAACAATCTACCTATCGGTTTGGCATATAGGCTCGCTGAAGACCCATACTATTACACCTCTGAATTGCCGCTTCTATTAAGCGTTTTGGAACAGGGGCGGGTCGTCGGTGTCGCAGTGATGACACCGCCTAAGAAAATCATTTTGAGTAGGATTGACACGGACATCCAAGCTGCTGTCGTTTGTCTCGTGGATTATCTATATGGAATTGATGTCCCAATACCGGGGATTGTTGGACCGGCAGCAGAAGCCCAAACGTTTTCTGATTGTTGGATTGAAGGCAGGATTGGTGTATCAGCCAAACTGAACAAGCGCATGCGTGTATTTGAAGCGAGAACCGTCGCGAATCTGTCGCTTTCACTGGGCAAGATGCGTTTCGCCCGGATGGATGACCACTCACTCATGGCGCGATGGATTGTCGGTCTCTCGGAAGTGATAGGTGAACCTGTCAGTATTGACAGTGCTAAGCGTCGTACCAAAAAACTTATCAAGAATCAGGAATTGTACATTTGGGATAACGAGGGTCCAGTGTCTATTGCCGGTGTCTCTCGTCCGATGAGAAATGGCACAACAATCGGTCTGGTGTACACGCCACCTGAGCACCGCGGTAAAGGATATGCGACTTCATGTGTTTTGTTGTTGACGAAGAAACTACTCTCGGACGGCTATTCATTTTGCAGCCTATACACCGATTTGTCGAATCCGACCTCCAATAGCATCTACACTAAAATCGGTTACGTGCCTATAGGGGATGCGTTGGAACTCGATTTTCTGCCTTCAGAATAGGAGAAATCATGATTTCAGCGTACATTGACGAAATCAAAACCGGTGAATCGCTCCGATCCGATGAAGCCGAGCAATGTTTGAATACGATACTCGAAAAAGATGTACCGAACCAACAAATAGCAGAACTGCTTATAACACTCTCTGAAAAAGGCGAAACCGCCGATGAGATTCTCGGGTTTTCAAGGGCATTGTTGGCGAAATCGAAACCCGTGCCTCTGCCTTCCAACGCCATCGATTCATGCGGTACAGGCGGTAGCGGTTTAAATCGGTTCAATGTATCTACAACTGCAGCATTTGTTTTGGCTGCCGGTAGTGTCCCAGTTATCAAACATGGCAATAAGGGTTCAAAGCGACCGAACGGAAGTTTTGATTTGCTCGAAACACTTGGCTGTGAATTCGATTTTGAAGACAATCGGTTAGCAGACATTTTTGCCAAAACGAAGGTCTGTTTTCTCTTTGCTCGCACATACCATCCTGTGATGAAAAAGGTTGTAACTGCCAGACAAATGGCTGACAGGAGAACTATTTTTAATCTCAGTGCACCGTTATGCAATCCCGCAAATCCGCAATATCAAATCCTTGGGACAATTGATATAAAGATGGGAAGACAGTTGGCAGAAGTCCTCCGCCAACTCGGTCGGGAACGGTTCTTAATTGTTATCGGTGCACCTGGAATTGATGAGATTTCAGTTGCTGGACCCACACATATATTTGAACTCACTGACGGTATAATCAAAGAATATGACATCAAACCTTCAGACTTCGGAATTACTGAATGGGACTACAGCACCATTCCAGGCGGTGATAACGACGAGAATGCCGAAATCTTTCTATCTCTTTTACGAAACCAAACCCCCGAATCAATCTTGGATCTGGTCTGTCTGAATGCCGGAGCAGCCTTCTACTGTTTTGGACGGACAGACTCTATCAAGGAAGGCTTTGATCTGAGCAGAAGCCTCTTCGCGAAGGGTTTGGTTCAAGAGAAATTCCTTAAATATAAGCGTTTATCCAATAGATCAGATTAAAACATGGAAACTACAAGACCAAGACAATACTGGGACGATTATGCATCCCGATTCAAGAACCGGAGTTTGGCAGAAACATATCAACTCCGCCCGCCTTATCCAGACGAAACTTATAGGATACTTCTCAATTTACTCGGAGAATCGAGAGGAAGCGTTTTGGATGTTGGATGCGGTCCCGGAAAAATAGCACGGAGGCTTGTTGACCACGTAGACGGTGTTGATGCAGTTGATTTCTCACAGGAAATGATTCGTATCGGAAAATCACTCGCGAATGGCGATCATCCAAACCTCCGATGGATCAATGGACCTGTCGAAACAGTGCAGCTGTATCCACCCTACGATATGGTGACGGCTGGCGCGAGTATTCATTGGATGGCGTGGGAGGTCGTTTTTCCGAGATTCAAAGAGGTGCTGACGACAGATGGAGACCTCGTAATTATTGATGGGGATCGTCCTATTGGAGCACCTTGGCATGACGCAGAGCTTTCATTAATTCGTAAATATTCCACGAGCAGACACTATGAGCAAATAGACCTGATCCAAGAACTCGTAGATAGGGGACATCTATACCTGATTGGAGATAAACGGACAACACTGGTGAGTTTCTCACAATCACTTAGAGACTATGTCCAGTCCTTTCATTCGAGACAAAGCATGTCCAAAGAGCACATGGGATCGGAAAACGTCGGAGCCTTTGATACCGAACTATCACATATCTTGTCCGACTTTGCTGATGATAAAGGGTTCCTCACCTTCCAATTAGAAGCAAGGGTTACTTGGGGAAGACCGCTAACCTAAAACATCAAGACTAAACATTCCACTGAATCACTATTCATCAATCTTTCACGGAAGACGGAAGTTCGGTCCGCCATCGGTCGATTGGATGGTAAAACCGCTCCAACCCCACCTTTTATATTCACCTTTTCCACGAGTATAGATTACCTGCGTCAGATGTTCATCCGTAACCGTGATGTTGTAACGTCTTTCAACTGTCCCGTTTCTTACAGGTATCCGCAGTCGTTGAATCTGTTTCTCTCCGCCCGCAATGAGGTTTATCTCTAACGGCTCAGATTCGCTTGCACTGAAATAGCATGTTATTTCATAAGTACCATTCGGAAGCGCTACTCGGAAAACGCCATCTTCCGTTCCCCAAATGCTATCCTCGTAGGGCTGCGGAACTCCAGATCCGTTTGCAAAGCCTTCCCGTTCTGATTCCGTTAGCCAGCCGTATTTCCCGTCAGCGTAAACCGTATCCGTATATACGGCGATATGTTCCGGTGCAACCTGTTCATCTTCGGATTGCATATCAAAAGTGATAGTGGTTTTCCCATTCCACATCTGATTATCAGGTGCTGCGCGCTTACGGCGATAGAGTCGGTTATAGTCGTTAGAATCAAGGAGTTCGTATTCTTCTTCCAAACCAGCGACATCACCGTATTCTGTCCGCCATATAATAGCGTAATCAGCAGGAAGTTCCTTTTCCTTGTATTGCAGCGGGAAATGATCCGTATTCGCCTCATAGTTATTGAGGTAACCGATTCCCTTATGCGTTGCCAACAGACACTCGATGTGCCCGAACGGTTCAACGTATTTGGGTGTAAAACCGAGCGAATCTGAAAAACCGCCCCATTCCCCGGGTGTGCTCATGAGGATCGTATCTTTTTCATCCATGCCTTCCAATGAGAGCGCGTTGGCGATGTCTCGATTGAGCATGGCATACGTGTGGACGTTGTAGCCGAGATGCCATAAGGATAGGACGATGATGATCCCTGCCACTCCATAATTTGCGTAGCGATGCACGTTGACAGCGAAAAACGGGAGCAATACGAGGAATATGTACAGATGAAACCGATCGTTTATCCAACCGCCGCTGTAACCGGACCACGGGGCTATGAAATACATCGCAGTGATGAGGACTGCCATGATCAAAAACCCATCCATCTGTGTCACAATGCGCATCCAGGACCGTTCGCCTGTCTCTTTCCATTCCTCTGATTCACGGAATTGATAGCACTGCCAGATTCTATTGATAACTGTGAGGACAAAGGCAATAGCAAAAAAGACCAGCAACACCCGTCCAATCAGTATGTGATCGTCTCGAAAAGAGACAAGAGATTTCATGCCAAAGAAGTAGTCATTTAGCCAATCAAAACCCTTATGGTTACCCTCATCTCCGTGAGCGTTAGTGAGGTAGAAATAGTAGGAGAATAGGATAAAGTACGCCGGTATAAGGCTCCCTACGAAAGCCAACGCCGGTTTGAGCTGCGTCAAACCATCCTTAAAACGCTGCGCCAGTGGCTGTGAAGTCTCCTTATAACCCCACATCCCACGTAGGGCATCGTACATCGATCCGTAAAGCGCGAAGAACGTCAGCGACATGATCAACAACGCATAAGAATGATAGTGCGTGAGATAGGTCACCAGCAGCAGGACGTATATGACCACGATGTTGATCAATCCGAGTTTATCTTTGACTCGCCACCAGTAGCCAAGCGTGAAGAAAAACAGGGACATGCTGAGGACAAAGTTGTAAAACCCCATGTGGAGCAGGTAGTTGTAGGCGAAGAGAAACCCAAGCAGCCCGAAGACTATATTTCTCTTCTGGATACTGTTGAGGAAATACAAAAGGGAGAGCGGTAAAAGACCGATGCAGAGGGTCAGCACGATCTTTTCGCAAACGAGTGGCGGAAAGATGTATAACAATAACAGGAGAAGTGCGTGGGATGTCCAGTTCGGGAAGACAGTGGCGTTCAGTTCGTAGACTTCGCGCAACCGGTAGTTTTCGTGATTGTGGTACTCCTTCACAACATAAGAGTTGTAGATATGGCTCGCTCCGTCCTGCGTCGGAAAATACTTGAAACCCCAGACCGGCAGAAGATGTAGCACCAGCATCACAATGACCGTGATATATCCAACAGATAATAGACGTGCTTTCATTACCTTTTTGACCCCATTAGTGTCCGTTTGCTTTTTCAATTCTGCTAAACCCTATTCTAATGGATTTTCGTTTTTGTTTCAATGCACAAAATTTTGCACAGACGCTTGATTGTTTTTTGACTTTATTTTTAAACTCTGTTATTATTTTTACAACTGGTGTATCGAAACTCGGTTTGGTGATAGGAAATCGTTTCAGAGGTAATTTGATGAAAACAACACGAAAGATCGTTGCAATCGGTGGCGGAGAAATAGGAATGCAGGAAACCGCAGCGATCGACAAACGCATTGTCGAATTGACAGGTAAAACACGACCAAAGGCACTTTTCATTCCAACTGCCAGTGGCGAGGCCCCTGGATACGTGAAGACTTTTGAGGCGTGCTACGGCGAGCAATACGGATGTCAAACGCGCACGCTCACCCTCATTCAAAATCCGCCTACGTTTGAAGAGATGTCGGCGTTGGTATTAGATTCAGACCTGATTTATGTTGGCGGTGGAAACACCTATAGAATGATGAAAATATGGCGGCGGTTGGGGTTAGATACGGCGTTAGCGGAAGCTGCGTCCCGTGGTATTGTCTTGTCGGGTATCAGTGCAGGAGCAATTTGCTGGTTCAAATACGGTCACAGTGATTCTCGCTCCTTCTCCAGCAACTCAGAGTGGAACTATATCCGTGTTACTGGATTGGGATTCGTCAATGCTATCTATTGTCCGCATTATCACTTTGAGAAGCGGGAAGCGGGTTTTTCCGAGATGATTGCGAAACGCGGTGGCATCGGAATCGCCTGTGACAACAACGCAGCGATTGAGATTGTCGGGGATCATTACCGTATCCTAACCTCCAACCCGAATGCAAAGGCGTACAAACTCTTCAAGCGTAGCGGGCGTGCCGTTATTTCGGAATTACCGCAAGATAATGAATATATGCCTTTAACCAATCTCTTGCAGCGGAAATAAGCAGTCCCATGAAAATTCCGAGCATCCTTATTATCGGTGATGATTCGCAGGCTGGCACCTATATCCTGCGGATTCGCCTCAAAGAGGACACCACGTTACAATTCGGGAGGTTCAAGAAAGGGAAACCGATTTCACTGCCTGCTGGCGACTATACTTATGTCGGTTCCGCGCTTTCAAAAAAAGGTGCCACCTCGCTGGCACGACGGCTTGTTCGACACGCAACGCGGCGTGGCGATAAACCACCGCACGCTATCCGAGAAACAATGGTAAAGCAATTCCTTGATTGCGGCTTGGGACCGCCTGACCCGTTACCCAAAAACGGCAAAAAATTGTTCTGGAATATCGATTTTCTGTTGGACTTACAATTAACTGAGATTGTCAACGTTATCGCAATTCGTTCTCCTACACGCTTGGAACATACAATTGCAAAATTATTGGAACGCGACGCAAACACACAGATAATTGAAAAAGGGTTAGGCGCGAATGATACGCCTCACAATACACATGTCCTGCGTGCCAACGCAGATGAAACGTGGTGGCTATCACTCGCTGATAATATGCAGAAAAACTTTGTAAATCGAGCAAACGGTGTTGAAAGTTGAAACCTTTTACGAAACTCGCTTTTAATTTTTTACATATTGATTATTTCCAATTTCGAGGTAAATATGCACGACCCACGACTTGATGAACTCGCAAACGTTCTCACAACCCATTCCACGAAAATCCAACCCGGTGAATTTGTCCTCATCGAAGGTATTGACATCCCACAGGAGATGGTTATTGCCCTCATTCGCGCCGTGCGGAAAGCAGGCGGGATTCCGCTCGTTGAACTCAAGCAGAACCGCATCCAACGTGAAATCATTCTCGGCGGAGACGATGCCGGCATAAAGTTGATTGGCGAATACGAAATATATCGTATGAAAAAGGTACAGGCGTATATCGGTATCCGTGGTAGCCACAATATTACGGAGATGTCTGATGTCCCGTCGGAAGCGATACAACGCTACCAAAAGAATTGGCTCCGACCCCTCAATGATATCCGTGTGCCACACACAAAATGGGTTGTCCTACGATGGCCCCACCCCGCGATGGCGCAGCAGGCAAAGATGAGTACAGAGGCATTTGAAGATTACTATTTCAATGTTTGCACGCTCGACTACAGCCGAATGGAACAGGCGATGGTACCCCTGAAGTCCTTAATGGAAGAAACGGATGAAGTCCACATCGTCGGTGAGGATACTGATCTGCGGTTCAGTATCAAGGACATCCCCGTTATCCCGTGTGCAGGTGAATATAATATACCTGACGGTGAATGTTTCACTTCCCCTGTGCGAAATTCAGTCAACGGCACTATCCATTTCAATACACCTACAATCTATCAGGGAACGACTTTTACGGACATCCGACTCCGCTTTGAAAATGGCAAAATCGTTGAGGCATCGGCGAATGATACTGAAAAACTCAATAATATCCTTGATACAGATGAAGGCGCGCGCTATATCGGCGAGTTTGCTATTGCGTTCAATCCGTACATCACAAATCCGATGCTCGATATTCTGTTCGATGAGAAGATCGCAGGTTCTTTTCATTTCACACCCGGTCAGGCTTATGAAGAAGCGGATAACGGAGTACGATCCGCTGTCCATTGGGATATGGTGATGATTCAGACACCGGAACACGGCGGCGAAATGTATTTCGACGGAAACCTGATTCGGAAGGACGGAAGGTTTGTCCATCCGGCATTGGAGGCTTTAAATCCGGAGAATCTAAAATGAGCAGAAGACAGCATTTGGTACACGGCGATCCACAGCGGTTTGAAGTGGTCGCAGACTTCATCGTCGCACGCTATGGCAACACGATCCACTATATCGCCGATGTCGCTGGTGGCAAGGGTATATTGACGCGTCTTCTCGCAAAAAAGAAGAATTTCACATGCGAACTCATTGACCCGCGACGCACCGTGCTCAATGGTATTGATCATCGTCCTGAGCAGTTTGATCCTGAGATGGCGGATTACTATGACCTATTGATTGGACTCCACCCGGATGGCGCACTGCGTCAATTAGGAGAGGCAGCACTCGTACGGCCCGCCGTAATAATTCCGTGCTGCAACTTCTGGGATGAACAGCGTCGCGGACAGTATGCGTTATTAGAGGCAATAGAGGACTTCTATCAACGGCATTCAGTCGAGTTTGAGCGTATTGAACTCGACTTCAAGGGACCAAAGAATATCGCTATTGTATCCGAACCGACTTAAATCTTGAAGCAGATACCGACATCAATGTTCTTGTCCCTACAACGCAACCTATGAGAAAATGGATTCTCACGGCAATTGGAATCACCCTCTCACTCGCATTGGGATATGTCTTTCTCAAAGGCAGCCGCTACAGTCAGTTGATCGGTTTTTTTGGGTATATGAGCATCGCATGCACGCTAATACCACTGCCGACACCGCCGTATGTCATCGCGCTTGGAAAGGTCTTTGATCCGAGCATCGTTGCTCTCGCTGGCGCGATTGGGAATTGTATCGCTGCATTTGTGGAATACCACTTACTGCTTTGGCTTTTTTCAAAAACTGAACTCCAGCAGCGAGTCGAAACCAACAGCGTCTTCCAACGGTTCTCCTACTACTTTCACCGCGCGGCATTCGTGTGCTTAGTTTTTACAGGATTCACACCGATCCCCTTTGAACCTTTCCGATTCGCTGCGATTCTCATACGCTACAATCTCTCCTTGTATCTCTTAGCAGTTTTGCTCGGACGTTTCCCGCGCTATTACCTGATAGCCGTCATCGGAGACCAATTCCAGATCCCAACGCGCTACCTAATCATCCTTCTCATCGTTTCACTTGCTATCCCTATAATTGGGATGCTGATCAAGCGTCGCACATCAACTGACAGTGAGAAACCGACAACTGAAAACTGAATGCCTCTGTCGATTTCTTTGTTGCCGTTTTCTTGGCAAGCGGTTATACTTAACGTGAGTCTGATACAAAATCAAGGTGGCGTGGCTAATGAACCACCGTCTATCAAAAAGCAAAGCATGCTTCCAAATCTTGCTACTAACACAATTCTAACTCAGACAACCAAAAAGGGATAATATGGCACAACAACCCAACATTCTCTTTCTTCTTACCGATCAGCAACGTTTCGATTCACTCGGCTGCAACGGTGCGCCTATTTGCCAAACGCCTGCCGTTGACGAAATCGCCGCAACAGGTATGCGATTCACCAATGCCTATACGCCTATAGCACTCTGTTCTCCCGCACGCGGATCGTTGCTCACCGGACTCTATCCCCACAACCACGGACAGCTCTCAAACATGGGCAACTTTAACGGCGTATTTGCAAACCAGATCCTCGACAAACCCGCATATCCAAAACTTCTAACAGAAGCAGGCTATCGCGTAAGTTGTATCGGTAAATGGCACCTCGCGAAGCAAGGCGACACCGAGTTCTGGGGGTACGACAAATGGCACCCGTATAATGAGTGGCATCAGTGGCTCCGCGATGACGGGATTGACTTCCGAATCGATAGGGATGCTGTCCAGCCATTTGAATGGGGCGGTGAAGCACCCTTCTACGGCAGACTGCCACTCCCTGTTGAGCGTACCATGGAAGCGTGGACAGCGGATAAAACGATTGAATTAATCAACGGTTATTCAGATGCCGAACAACCGTTTATGATTGCCGCAAATTTCTTCGGCCCCCATTTCCCCTACGCCGTGCCAGCACCTTACGACACGATGTATGACCCCGACACCGTTGAACGGTGGGGCAACTTCGATGAACAGTTCATCAACAAACCGCTCATCCAGCAGAAGGAGATGCTCCGGTGGAACGCCAGCCATCTGACATGGCCCGATTGGCAGAAAGTCATCGCTGCGTATTGGGGATTCTGTACCTTCATTGACGATCAGGTACAGCGGATCTTCGATTGTCTTGAAGCGAACGGTTTGGCAGAAAATACCGTCATTATCTTTTCAACCGATCATGGGGATATGCTCGGCAGCCATCGGCTTTTCAACAAAGGGTTCCACATGTACGAGGAGACACACCACATCCCGCTTGTCATCCGTTGGCCCGGCGCGACGTCACCCGGCACAACGTGCAATGAATTTGTGAATCTTGTAGATCTCATGCCCACATTTTTAGAACTCGGTGGCGCAGAAACCCCTAATAATCTTGATGGGAGATCAATCGTTCCGCTTTTGAAGGGAGAAACCGTAACTGACTGGCCCGATGATGTGTTCGCTGAATTTCACGGATACGAGCCGACGCTTGCCACTGTCAGGATGGTGCGGACAGATTCATGGAAATACGTCTACAATCCATACAGCGAAGACGAACTCTACGACATGAAAAGCGATCCGCACGAACTTCACAATGTAGCAAACCAACTCGGTTACAAGCATGTACTTCGCCGCATGAAAGCGCGCATGGTCGATCGTTTGCGTGAAACGAAAGACAACATCGTCATGGAAGGTGGGTGGCAGAGCAATTCGTTTGACCTGCTTGTGTCAGAACGGGAGCGATAAGACTTACAGGGTGCTATTTCTGTTTTACTTGTCCCCACATTGTCGTTAATAAATGTGGCTTCGGTGCGACTGGCAGGGCAAATGCTGGATCAAACCAGTCCCCTGGACTATTTGCTTGAAAGAATTCTCCAAATACCTTTGGTATAAAAGTATCTGTGAGTTGTTCCGAAACATCGCTACCCAACGCTATTTTGAAGATTTGCAAACGGTTATGCTTATCGACTTTGTTATACAGCAGGGCATCTCCTTGGGGTGCCCAGACCGGCAAAGTCTCTCTTGGGGCAGCATCGCTTGTAATTTGTTTAAGCCCGGTACCGTCGCTATTTAGCGTATAGATCGTTTCCATGTCAATGTTTTTCGGGTCGGCTTCCTGATTCCAAGAAAAAGCCAGCTTATCCGTTGTTAAAGACCACACTAAACCGCCGTTTATCCATGAAGGTTGTGCCTCGCGTGGAAAAAGCACTTTCTGTTTTTTTGTGCGCACGTTAAGTATATTAATTTGCACCTGCTTGTTCTCAAATCCAGAGAGGAAGGCTATCTCAGTACCATCGGGAGACCACGCCGGGCTACTGCCGATTGCCACGCGTTCTTCTTTTTTCCCATCTATTGTTCCAATATAAATATACGTTCCTCCGAGTTCTCGTCTGCTGTAAGCAATCTGTTTTCCATCCGGCGACCAGGCCGCGTTAGATCTATCCTTTGATTTGCCGAACACTCGCCGTACATTTTTGCCATCAGGATCCATGAGATACAAGTCCCAACTTCGCTGAAACCGATCGCGATCGGAGGCGAAAAGAATGTGTTCACCCGTCGGCGACCAAGTCGGCCTGACATCATCAGCACGGTGGTGGGTGAGTCTCACCTGCCCACTTCCATCCGGGTTCATGATATAAATTTCGCGATTGCCATCACGTGACGACCTAAACACGATTTTCGGAGTAACGGGGGCTTTGGCAAAAACAGAAGAAATGCTCACACACAACAAGGCTGCACTTGCTACGAAAGGTAGGAAATAATTTTTATGCTTCACGGAAGGTCTCCTGAAAAATAGCGGCTATATTCACAAAAAAGTCGGAACTTGGGTTAATTATACAAAAATTGTGGAGAAAATCAACTATCTTTTTCGAGTAAACAGAGCCATTCAATTGTCCATTTTTCGATCAAATTTTCACCCCCAGGCCCGGTAGGTTCGGTTTTGCGGCGTACTCGCCCAAATGCGACGTGCATTCCAACCGAACCGGATTCTTGAAAAAAAGACGTGAAACCCAATAATTTCTTAAAATTGAATGACCCCGCATTTTTTATTGACGACTTTTCTTCTTATCTGTTATTATTGCTACAGTTGAGAAATGATTCAGCAGGGTTTAGAAGGTATCTTGCCAACTCTATCATTATTATTTGGTTCACACCTTCCTTCTTTCAAACTCACATTTTTGTAATACAGTTCGTTTTGTGAGTTTGATAGGTGTCTTAGTAAACAACTTATACCACTTAACATACAACATTCAAAAATGACACCATCCTTTAACAATGCTTTATTTTCCAGTTATCATCTTGAGAAGGTCGTGAACGATCAGGCATCAGGGACCTTGGAATCTGTCTACGCGCAGATTAAACAACTTTATATCTCTGTAGCTGAATTTGTAGAGAACCTGAATGAAGCACAAACAGAAGAACAGTTCATCCGGCCAGTGCTGAGATGCCTCGGACATGTTTTTGAAGTGCAACCCCTACTACGAACATCCTTAGGTCCAAAGCGACCAGATTATGCCTTTTTCGCGGACCAAGAGGCATTGAATGAAGCACATCCGCGGATTAATACAGATGCTTTTTTCAACACAGCAATCGCCGTCGGCGATGCTAAGGCCTGGAACAGAAACCTTGACAAAAAATTAGTGGGGAGCGGAGACCCGTTTTCCAATAACAATCCAAGCCATCAGATTGATTACTATATTCGCACATCAGAACTCACATGGGGAATTCTGACGAGTGGAAAATTGTGGAGGCTCTATCATCGCGACACAAGTTATAAGTTGGATAGTTTTTATCAAGTTAACCTTGAAAAGATACTAACCGATGAAGATATAGACGCATTTCGTTATTTCTATTATCTTTTTCGGAGTGAGGCATTCGTTCCAGATACTTCCAATCTCTCTTTTCTGGATGATATGTTATCAGGCAGTATCCGTTATACGGTTTCAGTTTCAGATGATCTTGGAGAGAAGATATATTTGGCGTTGGAGGAGCTCATCAACGGATTTTTAAACTATCAAGGAAACAATTTAACGACCTCCACTGCCGATATAAAGAAAATACATGAAAGCAGCCTTATTCTGCTGTATCGCTTGCTGTTTGTGCTATACGCTGAAAGTCGTGGACTCCTGCCACTTGAGAATCCTGAATATCAGACCCAATACAGTTTGGAGGCACTCGCTACTGAGATACATAGCCGGTTAGACAAACAATCCGTAGTTTCTGATTTACGGAATGATGACTGGAATCGACTCCAAACCTTGTTTACGCTCATCGACAAAGGGTGGGAAGAAAGTATCCCGCAATATAATGGCGGTCTTTTCAACCCAAAACGTCATCGATTTCTCGTAGAGAAGAAAATTGGGAACCGATCTCTCGCTGAGGTCATAGACACATTAACTCGGACGAAAGAGCGAGAACGGATCGCTTATCAAGATTTGGCGATTCAGCATCTGGGCAATGTTTATGAAGGGCTGCTTGAATATAAGCCGACTGTGGAGAATCAAACTGAAAGAATCAAACTAAAGAAGAATAAAAATGCTAAAAAGGCAAGTGGTAGTTATTATACCTCTGATGCGATTGTACGTTCGATGGTTGAAAATGCCCTAAGTCCTCTCTGCAAGCGAAAGCAGTTTGAAGAAATTTTAAGGCTTAAGGTCTTAGACCCCGCTATGGGAAGTGGGCATTTCCTTATTGGCGTGATTGATCACTTGGCATTGGAATTGGTAACACATCCTGACACACCACCCTTGCAAACTCGCGACGTTGACACAGAAATCGCCTATTGGCGCAGACGCGTCGTCGAAACGTGTATCTATGGTGTAGACAAAAACCCGATGGCAGTGGAGTTAGCGAAAGTATCTCTCTGGCTTCACACAGTGGCAAAAGGTAAACCGCTTTCGTTTTTGGATCACCATATCCGATGTGGTAATTCATTGATCGGGGCAAATGTCGCGAACCTTGCGAATTTACCCGTACGCAAGGTGTCTCGCCGTTCTCAAGAAACAGACCAACCTATTTTCAATATGGATTTCGGGTTCACCGATACTGTTTCTGAAGCAGTCGGACACTATCTCGTGATTGATAGTATGGAGAGTACAACTGTTAACAATATTCACGTTATGGAGCAAGAACTGGAACACGCACAGCAGACACTCGATCAACACAGGAAAGTTGCGAATCTCTGGTTGAGTGTCTATTTTGGCAATGAAATCAAACGCAGTAATTACCATAACATACTCAATGCTCTGAAATCGGGACAGGCGGCAGACTTTTCCAACACGCAAGGTTATCAGGAAGCACAACAATTAGCGGAAAACTATCGCTATTTCCATTGGGAGATTGAATTCCCAGAAGTCTTTCGCGATGAACTCGGAAATGAACTGGAAAACCCAGGTTTTGACGCAATCGTGGGGAATCCACCGTACGGAGCGAAACTTACCGCTCACGAAAAAAAACACCTGAAGGCGATTGTGACAGATACCGGAAAAAATAACAATAGTGCTGCGTTTTTCATAGACCTTGCTAAAAACCGTTTGATGAAATCAGATGGGCTGCTCGCTTTTATCGTGCCAAAGTCACTCTTATTTGTCGAAAGTTGGCAGACGCTGTTTTTCGCATTGTTGGGAAAAACCCGGATCTTAGTTGACGTCAGAGAGGCTTTTAAAGGGGTCAAACTGGAGCAGGTCATTTTCATCTATGATGCCTGCTATACAGAAAATTTTTATGAAGCATATCAATTTGTCGACGAGACCTTGAGCAATAAAACGGAGATAGGTCATGCCGATTCGCGACAATTTCAAACGTGGATATGCGATGTTTCGTCTGAAGAGATTCAAATCGGTTTAAAGGTAAAGCAAATTGGAACATTGATGCGAAACATTTCTGATACAAAGAGGGGTTTACCGTGGCAAAGCAAGCTAAGTGAATCCGGTGATGTTCCAGTAGTTGGGGGGAAACAAATCGTTCGCTACGGGACGAAAGGGATCAAGGGTTTTGTAAACGCCGAAGATTTGGAGCCCCCTGAAGATTCAGATTCCCGTAATGAAAGAGTTGAATTTTTACAGCAACCCAAGGTAATCTCACAACGGATCATAGCACATATTACGGAACCAAAACCACACATCAAAATTATGGCAACAGCCGATCAGAAAGGTGACGTATTAAGTGTAGATACTGTAATGAACACTGTTCTTACCGCACAAAATATCTCTCTAATCTTTGTGTCGGCTCTCCTGAATTCAGAATTGATAAACTGGTATGCCCACAAGTTTATTTTTGCTTCCGCTGTCAGAAGCATGAATCTTGACTGCCATTATATTGGCAAGATACCAATACCTATTGTAACGCGAAAAGAACAACAACCTATTATTGAATTAGCAGAGCAGATTATGGAAGCGAAGCAGGGCAATCCAGAAAAAGAACGAAAAATTAATAGGTTAGTCTATAACCTATATGGATTGGAAGCGGAGGAACAAAAAGCTGTTCAATTCTCAATTGGAGATGCAGAATAGAGTCTGTTGTTGTAAAAAAAATGCAAATTCACGTCACATTCCGCGTCACACGTGGGTTCTGCACGTCATATATGACGTTTATAACGTCACATTAACGTCACACAGCGTCGAAGCAGGCACAATTCGGAGAGTGCTTCCACCGCGGTGTATTGGGATTTGGAGATCGCACCTATCTTTGCTGACGGAAACCGATGGCTATATAAAATTTCATAGCAAATTTCATAGCAGCTTTTAACGAGCCAGCTACGAAAACAGCCAAAAATCCAGTCGTCGATTAGGTTTACGGTACTTCATAAAATTCATAGCATTCTTGATTTGCTATGAAAACTATGAAATTTTACACCATTTTTCGGTATCCCGATTTATCCATATAACCGACAGAAAACCAAAACTGAATGGCTCTGCGAAAATCTGCGATTCAGATTTGAAAGAAATCTGTAAATGTGATAAGATAACGATGAAATTTCTATCATGTCATGGAGCGCGTTGATGATTATCAGGGTTGACGAAAACTATCAGCATAAGCGGGACTTCACCGAGCAACAACTCTTCGCTGTTGTTGAACAAAATACGCCGGAGTCTATCAAAACCCCCCTTTTTCCGCAGGACGTACCAGAGGCGTTCACATTTCATCTCAATAGGGAACTGATTGAGCGTTTGAATCTCTGGGAATGGTTTCGTAACTACGCGAAGGAAGCACAAGTCTCGACCGCTGGCATCCGGGGGCCACAGAATATCTTATACCCGTGGGATACCCGTTTTCCGATTAACCAGATCGGGATTATCTTGGCAACACTCGGGAAAAGTCTCGTCGCGAACGAAACCGCAGATGGAAAGTTGGTTGAGAAACTTGCGGGATGCGAAGTGCGCTACAATTCGCAGAAGTACGTTGAGTATATCGCTCGAATCCAAGCGGCACAAGGGATTCGCACGTATGTACCAAAAGGGTTTGGTACGCTGCCTATCTGGATGGCATCGTTTCTGATTTTTATGCTTGATCTCGATGGTGGCGAGCATGTCACATCAAGCCACTCCGTCAGCACCAAAAATGCGACCAAAGACCTTAACAATCAAGGCAGTCAATACCTGCCCGAAGAATCCATGCGGTTCGTCAACAAAATTGAAGAAATTCTCAAAACCGCTGAAACAGACGGATACCCGATTCAATTCAGTGCGGTCACCGACGCACACATAGATTTTGAAAGACTCGATGAACTTCATGACGGCGTGCAACTTTATGTCGGTTATCTCAAAAGCGGTGTTGCTACAGATGCCAATCTTAACCTCATTCGGAAAGCGAAACCGCCAATCGTTGTGGATTGTGTCGGTGGATGTATGTATCGTCCGATGCGTGCGATCTTTGAACGTTTAGGCATCGCCAATTCTGTCCGCTGGCTCCACATCGAGGCAGATCCACTCTATCACAACATCGGAAAACTGGATCGGAACCCGAAGACCAGTGAGGCTGAATTTTACGACCTCGGCTGTGATTTTAGTATCCTTGATGTCGTCAAATCCACAGATTATGCAACGAAACTCAAGGCACAACCCGTCGGCACAATCATTGAAGCGACAGACCCGGATGGCGATCGACTTATCGTTTGTGAGATAGAGGACGCATCGCGGGCAGAAACACTGGAACACCTCGGTGTCGACTTTCTTGACCTTGGTGATAACAGACTCTTGACGATTTATACGCCGAATCAGGCGTTTCTTATGTTGATGGACTTTTATGCGAAGCAACTCAAAACTTCCGGACTCTGGGAGGATCATCCGCGGTTCATGATAAAGACGACTCCCTCCGCACTTGCTTGGGATCAGTGGGGTGCCGCGAACGATGTTGAGGTTATTAACGTGCCGGTCGGTTTTAAAGAAATCGCTGCAATTATGAAGAAGATTGAACGGCAGCTTGCAGACACACCAGACGCGCCGGTCATTGTCCAAGATGTCTACGGTGAAACGATTTCGCTTGGGGTCCAACCTCGACTGATTTTTGCGGGTGAAGAGAGTGGCGGAATGATTACCGGTCCTGAAGCACTGATTCAAAGCCAAGGCGGTCGCACTGCTATCGCGATGCGTGAGAAATCAGCAGGCGAATCTATGGTGTTGGTTACCGCACTCGCAGCGCACTGCAAGCAAACGAATATACCCTTGTCTGATTATCTCGCTACCGTTTTTATAGAGAGTCAAATTACGGCTACGTGCGATGTCAGAGAAGACATTACTTATTACAACGAATCTGAGCCGAATCCTGAGAAACTCCGTGCAGCGAAGCGTGAAGGCGAGGCAAAACGCGACAAAAACGACCTGTTTTTTCTCGGCATCGCTATTGCCCTTCGCGATGGCAAAATAGACTTGGAGCAAGCGCGCGCAATTCTTTCAGACGCGCTGCCGAGTTTGGATTTCACGGCACTTGAGGATGTCCAATTTGTCGGTGATGGCAGTTATCTCAGGTTTCGGGATAAGTTCGTTGAAGTCCGAAAATCTGGGACAGATGCGAAGACGAAAGCCTATGCCTCCGGGGCAGATAAGGACGAGTGTCGAAAGTTTGCCAAAACTTTCGGGGAAGCAAGTGGCGACTTGACCGAACTTTACGAGGAACAAATAGGTCAAACTTACTTAAGGGATGTTGAAGACAAAGCACGACAGATTTATGATGCATTTCAGGCAGGATAAAGAAAACTACCAAAAAAGGAGAATTACCATGATCAGAACAGTTATCAGCCTTTTCGGAGTGTGTGTTGGATTCGCGCTCCTTTTTGCTTACGCGACGGTTACCGATGCGGATTGGACAGTCCTCCGAGAAGACGATATCCTCCGCGGTGATGGTATCGATGGCATGCTGCAGGATGTCTATTTCATGGATAGTCAGAACGGTCTCGTCGTTGGAGACGGTGGACTCATGTTGGTGACATCAGATGGTGGCAAGACGTGGGAAAAAAAAGAAATTGATATGAGTCCTCCGGGTGCCGGGCAAAGACCAGGGGGCCCTCCCGGTGGCGGTGGTGGACCACCTCCGGGGTTCGGTCGCGGCGGCCCTGCCCCGCTCTATAATATCTACTTTGTAGATGAAAATGTCGGGTTTATTACAGGCGGCAGAGGCACTATCCTGAAGACTGAAGACGGGGGTAAAACCTGGGCACGGAAAATGGCGAGAAGTGATGCCCCTGGGCGTGGCGGAAGACGAGGCGGTGGTATACGCGCCAATTTGATGGGCATCCAGATGATTAGTGAAACTATTGGTTTCATCGCCGGATCGGAGAACACGATTCTCAAAACAACCGATGCCGGCGAAACTTGGGTCGGCAGCTCGGAACGCGCACGCGTCGGCGAAACTCGGAACAATCTTGAAGGTATCTGGTTTGTCTCCGAAACAACGGGTTGGATTATCGGGTCATTCGGGACGCTCCTACATACCACTGATGGTGGCGAAAACTGGACAAAACAAGACCCCGGATTTGATAATAACCTGTTCGGTATCTATTTTGTTGATGAAAATACCGGCTGGATTTGTGGACAGGAAAGTTTAATCCTGCATACGACGGATGGCGGTGCTACGTGGAATCAGCAGAAAACCGAATCCATTGACGATCTCCACGATATTATCTTCGTTGATGCGACGGTCGGTTGGGCAGTCGGCGGTTACAACACTATTTTGCATACCACCGACGGCGGTAAGACATGGGCAGTATCGAATATACCCGGAGGTGCGAACTTCAAAGGCGTTCATGCCACAGATCAGAACCACTGTTGGACAATCAATGATTGGGGCGTCATCGCAGGATACAAAGCACAAGAATAGTAAGATGGATGGAAGGATGGAAGAAACGGAAGGATGAGAGGCCTTCCCCTACACTTCCAATCTTCCAGTCTTCCAATCCCGCAAACAAACGCATAGGATTTTGCGTCCGTTCTCATTAAAAGATTGTCGCGAAAGGAAAGTAATGTCAGAACTGAAAAGTCATAAAGTTACAATGCTCGGTACCGGGCTCATCGGTATGTTCTATACGATGACGCTCCATAACCAGCGTGGCACAGACCGTGTTCACTCTGTCTACTCCCGACGTGAAGAACGGGCAACCGCATTCGCCGAGGAATGGAACATCCCTCACGCAACAACTGATTTGGCAGAAGCCATTAACCATTCTGAGACAGATACTGTTGTTATAGGGTTACCTAACAATCTACATCTGAAGGCAGTTGAACTCGCAGCAGAGGCGGGTAAAAGTATCCTCTGCACGAAACCCCTTGGACGTACCGCTGAAGAGGCGAAAGCGATGTTAGACATCGTTGAAAACACAGGCGTGTTTGGGGGTTATCTCGAAGATTTGGTATATCCCCCAAAAACACTAAAAGCGTTAGAATCGGTTCAAAACGGTGCACTCGGCAAGATTCTGTGGGTGCGCTCCCGTGAGACACATCCCGGTCCGCATAGCGATTGGTTCTGGGATCTGGAGCAAGCAGGTGGTGGTGCCATCGTCGATATGGGATGCCACTGCATTGAGATTATCCGAAATTTTGTTGGGAAAAACAATAAACCCGTTGAGGTAATGTGCTGGGCAGACACACTCGTTCATCCAATTGATGCCGAAGACCACGGCATCGCGCTCATCCGATTTGAAAGCGGTGCAATTGGACAGTTTGAAGTCGGTTGGGCGTTTCGCGGCGGTATGGACTTGCGGGATGAGGTTTCTGGCAGTGAAGGGACCATCTGGCTCAATCATTGGCTCCGCACAGGTTATGAGATGTTCACGGCTGTCGGGCAGGAGGGTTATGTCGCTGAAAAAGCGGAGAGCGATACCGGTTGGCTCTTCCCTGTTGGTGATGAGGTCGCGGAACTCGGCTACCGCGATATGTTCCTCGATATGTTCAACGCAATCGACGAAGGACGCGAACCGTTGGAAACCTTCTATGATGGCTACGTCGTGAACGCTATCATTGATGCCTGCTATAAGTCCGCTAAATCCAAGCAGTGGGAAGCGGTTGATATCCAAGATTGGCGAGGCACAACTGAAGCCACCGATGCGCAAACAAGCGAATCGAATGCTGATGAACGATACGCACACCTGAAAGATGAACGGATGCCAGATGGCAGAATGAAACGCATCTTCAGAGATCGACAGACCGGAGAGATTATTGAACGGGTGGAAGATTAAGTGGCAATTTAGTAAACTGTACGTGCTTCGCCTATCTCACGGTAGGCGAGGTTTCCTAACCTCGCCTTCTTCATCTTACCAGTGACCGGAATCCTGTTTGCAATGCCATATACCAACATCCGTGATTAATAAAGGAGGCGTCCGAATGACTCGAATTCTAACAGTTATGGCACTCTTGTTTTGTTTAGGCGTAAGTTGTTTCGCTGCGTTTGAAAAAAATACGGTGTTGTTATATCTCTTTGATGAAGAAGTAATCGATGAAGCGACAGACCTTTCCGAATTTGAGAATCACGGGGAAATCACCGATGCTAAATGGACAAAAGATGGAAAACGCGGGGGTGCGTTGATCTTTGATGGCGCGAGTAGCCTTATTGAAGTGCCACACCACGACAGTCTTCATACCGGCAGTGATGAGGTGACAATTGAGGCGTGGTTTAAACCAGCGAAATTTCCGAATGGATATCCATCGATTGCGAGAAAGGGTCTCGTCGGAGACAGCGGATGGGGACTTGACACACCCGGTGGAAGCGTCCGCGGCTTCATCTATAACGCACCCGGCGACTTCGCTGTCGCACAAGGTGAAACAACTATGAAGTTGGACACATGGCATCATCTCGCTATGGTCTACAATGGCAAAGAGGTTCGCGTCTATCTGGACGGCGAACTGGATGGGAAAGTCGACCGCGGAGGGGACATGCACCGAAATCAGGCTTCGGTCTGGATCGGCGCACGCCAGAATAGCCACTGGCTTCATGGAACACTTGATGAACTCCGTATTCTCAATATCGCACTCACGCAAAAACAGATTCAAAAGGACATGGAGGAAGGTGTCGGGCTTGCTGTGGAAATCATTGGAAAACTTACAACAACGTGGGGACGGATTAAATCTGAAGTCCGTCGTTAGCAGCTGATGGTGCATAATACATCCAGTCTTATGGAAAAAATCGAGTAAGGTCTACATAAAGAGGAGGGTTTTCAAATGACTCAAATGCTGACCGTCTTTACGCTTTTGCTTTGTCTGGGATTGTGTTGTTTCGCTGCATTTGAAGAGGAAACTGTGTTACTATATCTCTTTGATAAGGAGACGGGAAATGAAGCGACAGACCTGTCTGACTTTGGAAATCATGGAGAGATTACCGATGCCGAATGGACAGCAGATGGGAAGAACGGTGGTGCCTTGGTCTTTGATGGCGCGAGCAGCCTTATTGAAGTGCCACACCACGACAGTCTCGTTCCAGGAGGCGATGAACTGACAATTGAGGCGTGGTTTAAACCGGCTGCGTTCCCCGGCGGACATCCTTCGATCGCGAGAAAAGGCTCCGTTGCTGAAAGTGGATGGGGTTTTGATACACCCGGTGGAAAAATTCGCGGATTCGTCTATACCGCCCCCGGTGCCGCGGCTGTCGCAGAGGGCACAACACCGATGAAGGCGGACACATGGTATCATACCGCTATGGTCTACGATGGAAAAGAAATCCGCATCTATCTCGACGGTGAATTGGACGGACAAGTCGCGCGAAGCGGAGACATCAACGAAAACGCAGCCTCCGTCTGGATCGGCAAAAAAGCGAATGAAAATATCTGGCTTAATGGCATGCTTGATGAAATCCGTATTCTCAATATTGCTATCACGCAAGAACAGATTCAGGAGGATATGGCGGAAGGCATCACGTTTGCTGTTGAAGTCACCGGGAAACTCACAACCACATGGGGACGGATTAAATCTGAGGTCCACCGTTAGCAGCTGAAGGAGGCGACAATGGACACAAGTTGGCTGGAATATTGTGCTACGGAAGAGCAACTTAAAGCGTTCAACGACGAGGGGTACCTCATTGTTGAAGACGCTATAAGTCCTGAGATGGTAGATGCGTTAGAAGCAGTCGCGGATCGGCTTGATGCGGAAGAACGCGCCAAAACAGGGCTGTCACCACAAGCATTGATGTCAAAGTTCCGTACCGTCATTGAGGACGATATATTGCTGGAACTCCTTGATAACAAGAAAGTGTTCCCGCTGCTCTGGGATATTTTGGGTTGGAACATCCAACTCTATATATCGCATCTCATCATGTATCCGCCAGAATCGCCTGATAAGCCGCGAGTCCGAAAAGGCGCGCATTGGCATCAAGACGGCGGGAGACCTGTACCGGAGATGGAACGTCCACACCCCCGACTCTCATTAAAAGTAAGCTATTGGCTGACCGACGTTACCGACCGTGACAACGGCGCAATGCGGATTGTTCCGTGTAGTCACAAACTCGACACCCGTCCACCCAACAGCGATAACGATCCCGATGGCGACCCGGAAGGGGCAATAGATCTGCTCGTCAAACGCGGCACAGCGGTGCTATTTGATCGCCGGATGTGGCACTCACGCGGCTGGAATTTCTCTGACGTGACGCGGAAAGTTTTGTTTATGGGATACAGTTATCGTTGGTTGCGGGGTTTGGATTACAACCTCATGCCACCCGAAATCCTTGAGAAATGCGACCCAATTCGGCGGCAGTTGCTGGGAGATGGTGTGGACATTAAAGGCTGGTGGCAACCCACAGATGCAGATGTGCCTCTGAAAACATGGATTGCAGAGCATCGGGGAGAGAAGCATCTGCGGTAGAAACCTTTGATTTGTGTTCCCGTGGTAATGAATCTGACATTTCTCACAATTGTTATCGTTCTATCACTTTTGATAGCTTGCACGCACAACCGTTTTGATGCCGCCGCGGATGTTGAAGTTACCGATGACTTCTGCCTTCCGCGGCTGGCACGCTTTAACAAAATCCTCCAACACCTTGTTCACGACATGCTCATGGAAGATGCCGACATCTCGGTAGAAGAGGAAGTACTCCTTCAACGACTTCAGTTCGATGCAGTGTTGGTCAGGGACATAGGTAATACAGATTGTGGCGAAATCGGGTAACCCCGTTTTGGGGCATACGGCAGTAAATTCCAAGTTGGTGATTTCGATTGTGTAATCTCGGTGGCTATACTGATTTTCCCATGTCTCAATTACGGGTGTTTCTAATTCAGGGATATGGGTTTGTAAATCGTCATAGCCGGTGTACTGGCTCATTCAATGTCTCCACTATCGCGTTGGTTTTGTTAGAGAGCAGTTATTTCAGAATTACCATCCGGCGGGTGCTTTGGAAATCGCCTGCGGTGAATGTATAGAAATAGATACCGCTCGCAACTTTTGTTCCAAATTCATCTCTGCCATCCCAATACGCGGCTTTCTCTTGACTTTGGTAATTACCGGGTTCCTGTAACCCGATATTCAATTGACGGACAAGTGCCCCGGCAACATCGTAGATTTTCACGCTAACCTCGGTTTCTTCAGCGAGATTGTATGGGAACCATGTTTCAGGGTTAAAAGGGTTCGGGTAATTCTGGAAAATCATCGTGTGCTTAATATGCCCAAATGTCGTGAGTGTTTGCGATGTGGGGTCAACAGAGAACGGGATATCCGCAGGTCGGAATCCGAGATCGATAGGGTTGTAGATGAACGCAGAACCGGCATTATCTCCAGCATTATCACTGCCAGCAGCACCGATGATAGCGAATGAGCCTTTAATTGCGACCGAGGCACCGAACAGGTCGAATCGGTTTGGGCTGCCTGCAATGATTCTGCGCTTCTGTACCCAAGTCAACCCGTCCCGCAGAAAAGAGTAGGCTGAGCCTTTGTCGATTTCTGCTGCCGCTATGTCCCTCGATGGATGATTGTCCTTCCAAGCACCAACGATTGCTGCGTCTCCATGAATGGCGACTGCTGCACCGAATTCGTCGCCTGCTTCGGCATCGTTAGCGGCGAGTTTTGCTTGTTGTAGCCATGCATCACGCGTTTGCACAAAAATGTAAGCGGCTCCCATATCCGATTCATGCCGATCCTCTTTAGGCGCGCCGATGACAGCCAACCCTTGCGTAATATCTACAGCATATCCGAATTCATCGCCAAGTCCACTATCGTTTGGGATAAGTTGAAAATCTTGCTGCCATGTCCCGCCGTTGCGCGTAAAGATGTATGCGGCACCGGAATCTGGGCCTGTTGCATCACTTCGATATGCACCGATAAGGGCATTGTCACCGTGGACAGACACGGCAAATCCGAACCGGTCCCCTTGGACAGGATTTTGGTGTGTGAGTTTTGCCTGTTGGGTCCAAGAACCCCCATTTCGCACAAAGATGTATGCCGCACCGGTATCTATATCACCCTCGTCCTTTCCATAAGCCCCAATAACAGCGGTATTCTCATGAAGTGCGATAGCCGTTCCGAACTGGTCGAACATACCGATATCGTCACCGATAAATTTGGCTTGTTGAATCCAGTCTTCGCCTGAACGGATAAAGGCGTATACTGCCCCTGCCTCCGGTCCAGCATCATCAACGCCGGGAGCACCGATAACCGCAGTTTCACCACTGATCGCGACAGTATTTCCAAACAGGTCGCCTGCCTTTGCGTCATTAGCAGTGAGCTTCGCGCGTTGTAACCAGAGCGTACCACTCCGCTCAAAAATGTAAGCACCGCCGGCGTTCGGTGCGAGGTCATCATCTTGCTGTGCACCGGAGATAGCGAGATTACCGCTAATCGAGACCGAGATACCAAACTGGTCTTCGGAGGCGGTTTCTCCATCGCTTAACTTGATGTTCTCTACCCACGCGCCATCTTCCTTTTGTTGGAAGATATACGCGGCACCGGAAGCGATTCCGCCAGCACTGTGTTTGGGCGCGCCTGCGATAACTTCGTTTCCACTGATTGCAACAGCGAACCCAAGTTGGTCCCCCGCATCTCTGTCACTTGCAACGAGCTTCGTATGTTGATTCCAGAATGGCGGTTCATTTTCTGTAAAAATGTAAGCGGCACCGACTGTGTCTTCACCAACTCTACCGCCTATCGCTCCGATGACGGCAGTTTGTCCGCTGATGTCAACAGAGGTACCGAAGGCGGATGCGCCATCAGGGTCAATCGGAATCATACGGATACGGATACGGTTTCTTTGCTGCCGCCATACAGTGCCATCCCGTCTGTAGATATAAGCGGCACCTTGTCCTCTATTTTTAGGGGAGGTTACGATCGCGACCTCACCATCAACATCGACTGCGTATCCGAAATTATCCTCTGCTTCAGTGTTGTTGCCGAGGAGTTTTGCTTGGAGTGTCCACGCCACTCCGAGCCGTGTGAAGACATAGGCGGCACCGGCATCTGAACCCTTCTCGTCATCACGGGTTGCTCCGATGATAGCAGTATCTCCGTCAATACCGACGGAAAAGCCGAAGTATGCAAATCTGGTGGCATCCGGAGCAGTGAGATGGGCTGTCTGAAGCCAACTATTGCCAAGCCGCTCAAAAACATAAACAGATCCTGCGTCCGCAGTGGGTTCGTTGACGCGATGCCCGCCGACGAGGATGGTATCTTCGTCAATCGCGACCGAGATGCCAAAATAGTCACCTGCTCTTGCGCCGGAGGCGACCAATTTGGCTTGCTCGACCCATTCGGTTCCGTGCCGTGTAAAAACATACGCAGCACCTGAATTATTTCCCACATCGTCCTTTCTTGGTGCCCCAACGACAGCATAATCGCCACTCATTGCGAGCGTCACTCCAAATTCGTCACCGCCTGTTGTGTCGCTGGCATTCAGTTTTTGATGCTGCACCCATCCAGTTTCGCTGCGGAAAAAGACTTGAACCGAACCAGCATTTCTGCCGTTGTCGGTATCATCTTCTGGAACACCTATCATCGCGTAATCACCACTGATCGCGACACTCGTACCGAGATTGTCATGAATGACGGCGGCACTTGTATTGAGTTGCACTCGATCAGCACTACTTTGTATCGCTAACCCGATTCCGAGGAGCAGGGTTAGTATCGTTATCTGTAATTTTCTCAATTCTTTCCCCCTCACCGTTAAATGTTATCCCGACACGCTGAGTGTACAGAAGCATTCGTAGCATTTTCTCTGGGTCCCATTATAGTGTAAATTTTGTTAACCCGACGTACTTCGTCAGCACGTTTACCTGTTATCCGTCAGATATGACTATAGCAAATTACATGCCACCCAAAAATCCGCATGAAATTGGCAAATTCCGATGTATCTCCAACATAACCTGTAACTTGTTGTTCATTTATTGAACATTGTTACCGAATGTTGAAGTTAAGGTGACCATCGCAGTTTCTTAATTCCTTGCCTTATACTTATTGCTACTCCGATATGCTGAGTCTATGGATTGTTTTTGCTTTATCTTCACCATACCACAATGCCGTGCCATCCCAAGTCAACCCATGCGGTTCGCTTGGACATGAAACGGAATTTAGAACTTCACCAGATTCCGGGTGGATTCGGTAAACGACGTGGTCGTTTGTATCTGCATTCCAGAGTGCTTCGCCATCCCAAGCGAGTCCGTGTGCGCGCCCGCCGGGTGTTGACAATTCGGCAAGGATTTCGCCAGTTTCAGGACACTGTTTGATGAACCGACGCGTATTCATGTCAACGCTCCAGAGATGTGCGCCATCCCAAGCGAGTCCGTGTGGTCCCTCCGCAGGCGATGAGAATGTTGTAACGACTGCCAGATCCGGAATCGAGAGTTTGTAGAAGGTTTGTTGCCATATACTGTTATACCAGAGATGCTCGCCATCCCATTCTATGCCAGCTCCGCCTGGGTAGGGTGGCGTAAGCGTTAATTCAACTTCGCCGGTTTCTGGGTGGATTTTGTGGATAGGTCCAACGCCTTCGACACTCCAAAGTGATGTGCCTTGCCAAGCGAGTCCGTTTGTTCCGGCACCGGGAGCTGGAATTTGATGATGTGCATTCGTTGTTTCAGGCATTACTTTCGCTCCTTGGTGATGATTGCGCTGTTTCTGAAATAGCGTCCTGAATTTCAGTAATTACTTCTTGTTCAGTTTCAACGGTTAGTTGCGTCTGTAGTATCTGCTTGGCGGTATCGCCGCCGATGCTTCCCAATGCCCAAGCGGCATGGCTGCGAATTAAAGGCTCATTGTCGGTTAGCGCGTCTTTAAGTGCCGGGATTGCGCGTCGGTCCCCCCAATTACCGATGGCGACAAGGACATTTCGCAAGAACCCACGGCGTTTGGTGCGTTTGATGGGACTCCCTTTGAACCTTCGGCTAAACTCCTGCTGCGTCATGCCCATAAGTGATAGCAACTTAGGTGCAAAATTTCCTGCACGCGGTTGGAACGCCGGTTCGTCCGTTGGAACGGCTTTGCTGTTCCATGGACAGACCTCTTGACAGATGTCGCATCCAAAAATTAAGTTGCCGATTTTGGGGCGTAGTGCCTTTGGAATTCCGTCTTTCAGTTCGATTGTTAGATAAGAGATGCAAAGCCGAGAATCAAGGACATTTGGTTCAATAATCGCATCTGTTGGACATGCTTCAATGCAGAGTGTGCAAGTACCGCAACTCCCACGGACAGACGGTGTGTTTGATTCCAAGGCGATATTGATAAGTACCTCCGCGAGGAAATACCAAGAGCCGGAACGCCAATGGATCAGATTCGTATTCTTACCAATCCAACCGAGGCCTGCTTTTTGGGCGTATTCTCTTTCGATAATGGGCGCGGTATCTACACAGACCCGTGTTTTCAATTCAGTTTCAGCAGTTTGTTTAATAAAATCGATAAGTTCTGTGAGCCGTTGACGGATGACATCGTGATAATCGTCACCCCAAGCATAACGGGAGATCTGTCCACGTGTCGGATCCGCCGCGAGTGCCTTCGGCGGATCCAGCGTATAATAGTTTATTGCAAGACTAATGACAGACTTCGCTTCTGCAAGAAGTTGGCGAACGTCAGCCTTCAGCGGCAGATGCCTTTCGAGATAGCCCATCTGCCCGGCATATCCATTTTCTATCCATTGTTGATAGCGCGCAATTGTTTCACTCTGTGCTGCGGGTGTAATTCCAACGAGTTCAAATCCGAGTTCATTTGCGCGCTCATAAATTTGTTGCGTTAGTGTTGACATTAAGGAGTCCCGCGCGGATAGGATCCGATAACATTGACGTTCCGACACAATTCTTCAAGTTGCTCGAGTGCCACAATGACGCGTTCGTCAGCAATATGACCATCCATCTCAGCAAAGAAGACATACTCCCAAGGTGTGGTTCGTGATGGAAGAGATTCAAGATAACTGAGATTCAACCGGGCTTTCTGTAAAATACCGAGGACTTGGTGGAGTGCTCCAATTTTATCTCGAATTGCAAAAAAGAGAGAAGTCCTATCGTGTCCGCTTGGATCTGCCATCTGACTTCCGATGATAAAGAAGCGGGTCGTGTTATTCGGTTCATCCATGATAGCGTTTGCAACGATGGGAACCTGATAAATCTCGCTCGCGAGTTCACTTGCAATGGCAGCGGCTGATGGTTCCAGTGCAGCGCGTTGCGCCGCTTCAGATGTACTAACGACCTCGACTTGTTCAACACCCCCGAGATGTCGGCTTAACCATGCCCTGCATTGCGCGAAAGGTTGCGGATGCGAATAGATACACCGAATTTCTGTGAGCGACGACTTTGACAATAAGTGCTGTTTTACCGGCTGAAATGTCTCTGTGCAAATCCACAACGGTGTGTGCTGGAAGCGTTCTAAAACGTCCCGAACCGTGCCGTGCACTGAATTTTCGATAGCGACCACACCATAATCTGCCCTACCAGATTCAACCTCA
This sequence comes from Candidatus Poribacteria bacterium, assembly GCA_022819945.1. Taxonomy (GTDB): domain Bacteria; phylum Poribacteria; class WGA-4E; order WGA-4E; family WGA-3G; genus WGA-3G. The sequence goes on along the minus strand of JAJEGI010000061.1, from coordinate 20,251 downwards.
GTAAAGATGTCGACCTGCGGATGAACAGGAATAAACTCCGTTGACGCACCGAAATGAGATCGAGCCGCCAAGTGTCCGAAGCTACCAACGGGACCGAGAAAGGCGACCCGTTCCGGTTCCTGCAAAGAACGGGATGCGGATAATATTTCGGTCCAGACCGCTTCAAGCGCGGCTTCCGGGAACTTACCGTTATTCTGCGCCAGTAAGCGTACAATGACTTCCCGCTGCCGGTGCGGGACATAAACCTGCGCAATGCCTGTTTCTGATTTCACGGCACCGACCTTCTTAGAAATCTCTGCACGTTTCTGTAGCAAGGCTAAAATCTGGTCATCAATCTCGTTAATCTGGTCGCGATACTCACTTAATTCCAAAGAATAGATCTCCGTGTTATTGGTTGTCGGTTTTCGGTCATCAGTTAGAGAGGAGGTTATTTCAACTAAACCATCTCCTAACCGACGACTCTCCGTGCAAGGCAAACCGACAACTGACAACTACGCCACTACTCATTCAATTTCTTCATAGCAGCAATCATTTCATCGTCTGAGGGGTTATTTTTCACCATTTCAACAAACTCCTCAGCAGTGAGCTCATGTTCCTCCAGGAACATCTTATCCTGCGGTCAGGGATAGATATACTCACCGATGATGCCCTGCAGTTGTGCGTTGGCTTTATCGCTGATTCTGGCTAACCATGGGACCCCTCCGATAATCATGTCCCTGTGGCGTGGTTTCCAATCGAGTGCCATCTGTTTCACCTCCTTTAATAGTTATCAGTTTTCAGTGGTCAGCAGTCAGTAGAAGAAAGGTCTGGTGAACCTAAACATCTCTTTAACTGACAACCAATTTTATCGTGTATTACTCTTAAGCTGCTGCAAGGTCTCCCCTAAAAGTTGCTGCAAGCGTCCATATTCTGCCCAGTCGCCTGCACGCTGTGCCGTTTGCGCCTGAATAAAATATTGGTCTGCTTGCTCAACGAGTTCCTCGAATGAAGGCTGATCTGTGCTGAGATCAACTGTTGTTTCAGTTGTCGCGATTGTGGCTGTGGTTTGACTGCGTGTTCTCTGTCCGAACATTTCGTCGAGTGCATCCTCAAGGGTTTCACCCCAGACGACTTCGTTTTCATATCCGATGACGACCCGCCGCAGTTCGGGAATAGCGGTTTTCTCATCTTCGGATTGGATGTAAATGGGTTCGACATAGAGCAGGGAGTTGTTCATCGGAAGAATCAAAAGATTTCCGCGTAAGACGCGAGACCCCTGCGTATTCCAGAGACTGATCTGCTGGGAAATATCCGGTTCTTGGCTAATAAAATTTTCTACTTGCATCGGTCCTGCGATCTGTTTCCCTTTCGGGAAGCGATAGACGAGGAGCTGCCCATATTGGGGTTGATCGCACCGTGCGGCAAGCCACGCCGTGAGATTCGGCTTATTGAGGGGTGTGAACGGCAACATCAACATGAATTCGGCTTTTTCTTCCCCGGGTAACCTAATGACAACGTAATAAGGTTCAACGGGTTGTCCCTCCGCTGCTGAACGTTGAACTGTCGGTTGTTGCGGTACGAACGGGCTTCTCGGTTGTTGTGGGGCTTGTTGTACTTGTGCGTCCGTATTGTCGTAGAGCTCTCTGCCAATTTCCCATTTATCTTCGCCGGCATAAAAGGTTACCGGGTCCTTCATGTGGTAATCCTGATAGACCCGGGCTTGGATGAGGAACATAGCCATCGGATACCGGATATGTGCTTTGAGTTCATCAGGCATCTCTTCAAACGACTTAAAGAGGTTAGGGAAGATTCTCCGATAACATTCCACAATTGGATCCTGTTCCTGTTCCATAATGTAAAAGTCAGTGGTGCCATGGTAAGCATCAACAACGACCTTAACAGAGTTTCGGATGTAGTTGCCCCATGACTCATCGTTGCGTTGCGCATTTGCGAGTTGTCTTCTTCTCTCGTCGTCGAACTCTCTCATCGAAACGGAATAGGGGTATCGATGTGTGATCGTATAAGCATCAATCATCCAGACGAGTTTACCGTCATGGATAACGATGTAGGGATCCCCATCGTATCGCAAGAAGGGTGCGATTTTGTGAATCCGTTCTTTGATATTCCGGTTGTAGAGGATTCGGCTTGTCGATGAAATTTCGCCCGGTAGGACGAAGTTAATTTCGTTATTGAACTTGAGCATATACACCATTTTCCGCCAAAAGGAGTTCAATAGTACGCCTCCTTTCCCCTGATACGCGTATTCGGCGTATTTTTGTTCATCTTGTGGATAATCGAATTCGAGGGGTTCTGGGCGGTCAGGATTTACAATGACGTATCGGTTGGTACGTTCTCCGTAATAGATGCGGGGCCCCGGCGTTTCGGTAAAGCGGTGGTTCCACTCTTCTTTGTATTGAATCGGGGGCAATTCCTGAATGTACATGTTGGGTTTACCCTTATCAATTTCATTCACAGGACTCACAACGGCACCGTATCCATGGGTGTAGACATAGGTCTGCTTATACCAATCGTTTCTGATTTCTGCGGGGAGTTCATTGATGTTGAGTTCCCGTCCGGAGAGCATCACCTGTCGGATTTCGTCACCAACGACATAGCGATCGATATCGACATCGTTAAAGTCATACTGTGAACGCAGTTCTTGGAGTTGCCGGAAGACTCTGCGCAGGGGTCGCCAATCCCAGAGGCGGATACTGTTAAAGACAGGCGCGTTTTCATCACTGGTAATGTCATCATAACTGAGTTGTTCTGTGAGTGGATATTCCTCTTCGGTTACCGTGTTTTCAGCTAAGCCGTAAGCTTGGAGCGTCGCTTTGATATTATAGTTGATATAATCTGCCTCTAATACCTGTTTGTTGGGTTCAACCTGCCATCTCTGTATCGCGGCTGGATAAACTTGTCCAATGAAACCGACAATTAAAAATACAACGAAACCACCAAAAGCATAGGTATTACGTTTTAAGAAGATGCTAACGATGAAAATTAGTGCACAGACGATTGTAAGCCAGAGCATAATATTCAGGACAGGTAGGCGTGCCTGTATAGCAGCATATCCACCGCCGCCTCGCACAATATTATTTGAGGCGTACAGCAGGTCATACATAACGAATTGATAGTTCCATGCCCGACAGAGGAGTGTCACACCGACGAGTGTAAACAGATGTGCCTTGACATTGAAAGGCGGACGGAACCGGAACTGACTGGTATCGCCTGTGATCAGTCCGTGGAAAAAATAGATGACGGTTGCAAATATCGTCACCAACATAAAGATGCCGAAAAGCGTTCCACAGATATAGCGCAACAAAGGCATCTCAAAGACGTAGAAAGCGACATCTTTTTTAAAGATCGGATCGCGTGCCGGAGATGTGAGAAACGCCTTTTGTCCGGGTTCGATTTGGACGTTTGTGTTCAATCGGATCGCATTTTCCGATACTGCCTCAACGCGTGCCTCCTGATTTGTGCTATCTATCTGCACGTTCACCGGATCGCCAACCTTTATGTTTTTTGCTTGGAGTTCCAATTGTGCGACAGGTATTTCGTTTGAATCAATGGTTTCTTCTGCGATAATAGGAGTAGCAGTAGGAAAAACGAGTTCACTGGAATTGCGGTAGCGTAGATAGATTTCCCACCGATCGCTGGCTGCGTAGCCCATCAAGATACTGAAAAGTGTTGCGAGGAGCATCAACCCGCCGTAAATAAGTTTTCGCGTGTCGCCCGGGTTATTTGAGGCACCGCCTACGAAGTCGGCACCACCCATAAAAGCGGGACTGAGATGTGCTGGTGTGAATCGATAGATTAAAAGGACGTTTGTCAAAAGAATGGCTAAGTAACAGACTCCAACAATTATGCCAACGAAGATTTTTGTTGTAAGAATTTTAGTGAAAATAGGCTCATAATTCACCATCTCAAACCATAGAAAATCGGGGTAGAGGTTAACCCAGATGGCACCTAATCCACCAATAACTGCGAGGATGATGATAGTAATTATAAAACGTTTGGTTCGTGATTCCATATTTCTCCTTTTCAAGTTACCAGTTAACAGTTTCCAGTTAACAGTTAAAGAAAGAAGAGGTCTTTTCTTCTCTTAACTGGCTACTGGTGACTGGCTACTGGTTACTCCTTTGCTATTAAAAAGCTTGCCCTAATCCGAAGTGATATTTGAAACCAGGTTCGAGTCGAGTGAAGTCTGTATTTCGCGCTGCAGCGAAATCTACTGAGAACACGCCGAGTTGCAGTCGCATCCCAATCCCAATCGAGGCTTTGACATCATCGAGTCGAATCCGGTTATCTTCTTCATCTCGGACAAAGATATCGAAAGGGTTCTCTGGTCCATACCGCCAATCTGACCACGCGCCTCCCAAATCAGCAAAAGCAATACCGCGGATACCACCGATTGACCATCTGACGGGCCAACCAAAGTGGAGCGCATCTATCAAGGGGATCCGAACTTCCAAGTTGAGCAAGCCGATGCGTGTGCCAACTAACGCTTCATAATTATAGCCACGTAAGGTGTCAATTCCACCGAGATAGAAATAGGATTTATCATCACCGAAGCTACCGCCGAGTAACAATCGCGCTGCAATGGTAGAACGCCTGCCGAGACCGAAATAACGCCGTGCGTCAAAGATAACGTTTGTTAGCGACAATTCACTGCCGAGTGCAGGGAAAGATTGTTCAAGTTCAACACGGTACCGCGACCCTGTATACGGAGCCCATTCTCGCCACATCGTTGTATCTCCAACAAACGCGATAGAACCTGTTGTGAGTAAACCCCTATCGTCATACGGGTCCAATGGTTGGTTTGTTTGATAGTTAAAAGAAAACGGCTGTGAGTATAATGAGAAGTCAATATCGAGTCGATGGTACCTGTCAAATGGGTAATTGAGATACGTCCCGAGTCCGGTAATTCGTTGTAAGATACCGCGTCTCGTCTGGATGCCACCTAAAATATGATACTCATGATAATTGTAAATCATCGCCCCAATATCGGTTCGGTGGGTCAAGAACCCATATTGTGCTATGAAATCTGGTGCGAGATAGCTCGACTGGTTCATCACACTGACCCCGATACGGTGGTTGCCCAACATATCGCTGCCGACGATTTGCACCGTGCTTCTCAGAATGCCGTCGGCACCGAAAGTGAAATCGGGGAAAATCGCATCTAAGGCGAAAGAGGATCTTGTACTGTACTTCCGCTTGGCTATCCTATAATTCTTTGGTTCTTCCGCTGTCAAAATAACCGAGGGTTCTGCTATGTCTGTGACGTCAATTTTCTCTTCAATCGTTTTTGAAGCCTGCATAACACAGACATCGTATTTTCCGTTCTGATAGGCACTGAACAGGAGCTGCTTTTCATCTGGAGACAAACTCGGATTGAAACAGCCTGTCATCATGTTGGTAAGACGCGTCAGTTCAACCTGCCACATTCGGTCTGCAAGTTCGGTTCTATCGTCTTCAGTGAACAGTGATACTTCCTTCACCGTGTTACTGGTCTGCTGTTCAGGTTGTGTTTCTTTTTCTGTAACCGTCCCTGCTTCTACGCTCGTTTTCTCTACAATGTCGAGTTTGTATATGTCATAAATGCTTTGTCCATCCGAACAGAAGAGAATTGATTCTCCGTCTGGTGTCCATGTGGGGCTGATCGCGTTATAGGTCCCGTTGGTTAACACACGTTCTGTCCCGTGGTTAAGGTCTATCAGTACGAGTCTATTTTTGCCCCCTCGCTCGGAAGTGTAAACAATTTTACTGGTTGTTGGGTGCCATGAGGGGTGTGTATCATTAAATGGATCGAAAGTAAGCCTGTCAATTTCACCCGTCAGGAGTTCAACAATATAGAGATCTGTTTGTCCCTCTTTTAGTGCCGAGAAAATGATCCGTTCCCCGCTGCCATCATAGTCTGGAGAAGCGACGTTATCAAAATCGAGTTTGAAGTATTGCGTGAGTTCTTCTGTTAGGATGTTGACTTCAAGAAGGTAGTTAGCATCATGATGCTTGGCAACAAAAGCGATTCTGTCGCCATCGGGTGCCCAGGCGAGGCTTCTGCCGAATCCACTGAAATCCGTCCGGATCTCCTCGTATTTCTCCCGAAAAAACCGCTTGGTGACCCGCTCAATGCGTTCACCGGTTTTTGCGGACATCAGGACAATCTCAAGAAATCCGTCGTTTGCTGTGACGTAAGCAATAATATCACCACTCGGTGACCAGATCGGCTTAATATTATGTGAATATCGCGCTTCCTCGGTAAGATTTTTTGCGACAAGATCGGGCAATTCTCGATCTACGATAAGGGGCCAGTAACGTTTCCGCATCGTCTGTCGCCACGCCTTATCGAATTCTTCGAGTTCTACACCCAGTACTTCTCTGAAAACGCGGTCAATGTCTTTCGTGCGACTCTGTCGTAACCCCTGCAAAATCTCAGCAATTTTCTCGCGTCCATAAGTTTCCGTGAGATACGCCACCGCCAATTGACCCAACTTATACCCCACGAAGGGGGAACTGAGTCGATTAAAATTCTGGAGTTGCGGTAAGGGCACAATGTTGTTGTTTATGCTGGCATCGCGAACTACCATCTCTCCGATAGCATCGTTATCTTCGGCAAAATAGTCTGCCATTCCCTCTATGAACCAGATAGGTGGTGAATATAGGAACTCGCCGCTGTAGATGCGGGCGTGCGGTTTCTGATAGATAATATCGTATTGGAAGATATGAATGAGTTCGTGAAAAATCACCTCTCGAAACGCTTCAAGCGAACCAGTGAACGGGATAACGATACGGTGCTTAAAGAGTTCGGCAAACCCGCCGATCCCCTCATGGAGTTCTTGGAGGATTATATTGGTTTCCTGAAAGTCTTTATGAGATTTGTAAAGGATCAGGGGTGTTCTATCTCGGAGTTCGTGTTCAAAATCCTCGCTGTGTTGTTCGTAAGCCTCCTCGGCGATCGCTGCCATAATAGGCACCAATTTCGCTTCACTTGGATAATAATGTATATCAAAATGCTCTGTTCGATGGATATGCCAATCAAAGCGTTGCCCAGTAATCTTATTTTTTCCAAAAGCCTGCGCCCATCCAACATGCGGTACCAGTAGACTCAGAAGGAGGATATGGAGCGTGTATCTACCCAATATTCGTTGTGTATTATTGGTGCGCTTTTCAGATAGGGTGTTGTTTTTATTATTTTTCACATCTTTACCTCTTTTTTGGAATAAGGCTATACATTCTTTCACAGTTTTAATTTATAGGACTTACGAAATTTTCTATAGAGCCTTACATATTACACGCCACTGGCGAGCGAGGTTGTAACCTCGCCAGCGAAGGGACATGTTTTAATTTACCAAGTACCTATCTTCCTGTTCATAGTGTGGCGAGATTTGACGCGTAAATTCTGATGCAGCACGTTTGCCGAGTTCCCGCATAGTATTTGCCTGTGGACCCGCCTGCGAGAAGATGAAAGAGCCAATAGTATGCGCTTCAGCGGTGCTTCGCCGGTAAGCCTTATCCCAAATAATCTGCTCGGTTTCGACATCAATAATCATCACTCTAAGTGAGAGCAGGTAGGTCTTCTGCATATAGTCTTGATAATCCATCACGTAGCGTTGACGTTGGACAGAGTAACGCTCGCCATAATACCGTCTCGGGCGGCTATCCGAATAGAAACGAAAGCTGCCGATGATAATCCCTTTCACTTCAAAATACTCGCCAAGTTGATTCAAACGTTTTGTATCAGTGAGCCAATCTTCCCCGACGGTTTCTCCTGTGAGCAGTCTCGCTGTCTCTTGCGTGCTGACGACCTCAAAGTGTTTTTGACGTGCTAAACCTCTGCGGAGGATTGCAGCAATTTCCTCGCCGATGTCTTCGGGGAGTTTTTCATTGCGTGCCGCCTCTTTTTCAGGCACAAACGGTAGAACGGCAAAATTGGAATATCGACTAATGTCAATTTCAGATTCAACTTTCACGGGAATAGAGACACGCGTCACTGATTTGCCGCATCCACAAAGTGTTAGGATTGTTAATAGGATGCCAATCTTTTTTGCTGTTTGCATATCGGTGTCCTCACTGTTCTGTAGGTGGTTCTTCTTCTTCTACATGTAACGCTGCTTCATCATCAACACCACTCCGCCGAAGGTGTATACGACAGCGTCGATAGTTGAGTCTGTAGTACTTATTATCAGGTTCTAATTCTGCTGCACGCTGGTAAGCGGCTATCGCCGCATCCATGTTTCCGATGGCTTCGTAAGCGACACCGAGGTTGTTATGTGCCTTTGAATCATCTGGATCGATATTGATCACCTGCTTCCACCGAAAGATGGCTTCGTTCCAGAGTTGTGCCTGCGCAGCGCGTATTGCGAACTGGTTGTAAGCCTCGGTTTGCGATGTGTCGCGCAATATTGCGCATCCGGACAGCATTAAGGAACCTAAAATAGCAATGAATGCAAGTCGGTTGTATTTTAACACATTTATACCTCAAATATTTAGTGATATTGCTTGGCACGTTACATCAATATATATTACATTGAAAGAACCTTTTGCGTCAAGAGAAAATTGGGATTGTATAAAGGTTGTCAGTACTCAGTTATCAGTTGTCAGAGGAATAGCAGTCAGCAGTTAGCGAAATGGTCATCAGTTCGCAGTTAATCTGAATAACAGATGGCATGGATTGGGGAGTTTTTTGGAGGATCGGGATTCGGGGATCCCTCCGACAAGAGAATTAAATGACTTTGAAGGACCAATAATATAAACTTGTCAGAAATAACTGAATTTGATAGACTTTAAGTCTCATTATATCGTAAAAAATTAATGCATAACAAGGAGCGCATTGAATGTCTAATACAACCCCAGTCCGTATGGTTATCGTTGGATGTGGTATGATTTCCGCGGGTGGCTATCAGCCGCGTTGCCAAGCGTATCCGCATCGTATTGAATTGGTCGGCTTCTATGACCAAGATGAGGCGCGTGCCTCGGCATTGGCAGAACGCAATGGCGGACACGTTTATAAATCGCTTGAAGAAGTCCTAAACGATCCAAATGTGGAGGCGATTGTGAATTTGACGCTTCACATCTCTCATTATCCGGTTTCGTTGGCGGCACTGAAGGCGGGGAAACACGTCTATTCTGAAAAACCGATCTCTATCCGCACCGATGAGGCGAACGAACTCGTAGAAACGGCGAAAGCGAATGGTCTAAAACTGGCGTGCGCGCCATCAGCGATTCTCGGCTATGTGCAGCAGAACGTCTGGCAACGGATTCGTGAAGGTGAAATTGGCGATGTTATCTCCGCAATCGGGAACTTTGGAGGGCCGTTAGAACATTGGCATCCGAGTGCTGATGCGTTCCTGATGCATGCCGGGCCGTTCCGGGACGTTGCCCCTTATCCGCTAACAACGATGACAACCATGATTGCGCCCGTCAAGACAGTGCATGGGTTTGCTCGCGTTGCTGTGCCGAAACGGGTGTTAACCCAAGGTCCGCGCCAAGGCACTGAATTTGAGATAAATGAGAAGGATCACGGATTTGCTGTTCTGGAGTTCGAGAACGGCGCACACGGGTTTATCTATCACAGTTTTACTGTTGTTTCTGGCATGCCTCCGTACGAAATTCATGGTACAGCAGGCGGTTTCTCGCTTCAGGCGCACGATGATGGACGCGGTATCAAGAAATTTACGCCGTCAGGGGGATGGCAAGATGAACCCTCGCCGCCGAAAGCCTTTACCGGTTTGGATTGGGGCAAAGGGGTTGCCGACTTCGCAGACGCGATCCGAGTTGACCGGAATCCGCGGTGCAATGGCGCGCAAGCACGGCACGCATTGGAGATATGCGAACGCGTAATCGAATCGTCCGATGCCGGCAGACCTATTGATGTCGTGAGCCGTTTCCCAGCACCAGTACCTGTTGGTGATGTAGCACCGTGGGAAGATGCGTAGGGGCGAGGTTACCTTGAAGAAACCCCAAGCAAAACCCCCTACTCACCAAGCGTTAGCAGGTTGACGAAAAGGCGATACGCGCCCGCTACACCTGCCGGCAGTTGTCGATAGAAAGCGTACGCAGCGTATGTATAAGTGCCTTCCCCATACTGTGTATAGAGCAATCCACCGTGTTGTGGTTCCTGTTCGCGGTCGTTGCATGTGAGGAGTGCCTGATAATTTCCGTCCCATTCCGTCAGGAATTTAGAACCGCGCTCCTCGACCCACCCATCGAAATCCGCCTCCCTAATTTGATTCGGATACTGGAAGATCCGGTTGTCTGGCATCAAAATAGTTACCTGTGCGTCCTCTTCGGAGACCTCCTCGGGTCGTCTGCCCATTGTATAAGGGTAGGGTCCGAAGGGGGCTGCGTCAAATTCGGGGGTTTGGTATTGGACGATGAGATTTCCACCTTTATAGACGTAATCAAGGAGCCGTCCATTATAGGCGACGAGATCTTGTCGCACAGCATACGCTCGGATGCCAACGAGAATCGTATCAAACCGGTTCAAATCGCCAGTACGGAGTTCTTCCGTGCCTAACATCTCCACATCAATCCCAATCTGTTCCAGCGCTTCAGGGATTTTATCGCCTACACCCATGATGTAGCCGACGCTCATGTCCTCTGGGAGTTTGAGTGAGATACCGTGAAGCGTCATTGTAGCAGGACGGTAGAGATGGCGCGGCTCAAGGTCTGGATGCTCAATCACTTGATAACCGGTGGTGTATTCCGCGTCATCGGACAGAGCAACTGCTTGAATTGTATAATCTCTGCCCGCTTCTACACCTTCAGCAGACACCTGAAAAGTAAACGTCTTGCTTGCTCCTGCGTGTGTAAAAGCGAAAGCCGCCCACTCAGGAGACACGGACCAGTCCTCCGGAAACGCAAGCGCAAGTTTACCCTCCGCTTCACCTTGGATGTTATTTAGCATCTCCACTGTGACAGTAAATGTAGTTGCCGTGGCAGATTCGGATATCGGGATAACGCCGATACGCGGTAACATAGATAAACTAATAGCAGGTGCCACTGTTAGCAAACGCCGTTTTTCTCCCCAAGGTCGGTTAATCGAGCGCGTTTGGGCTGGCTGCGTTAGCGTAAAATCCACGCCATCCACGCGATAGGTTACAACACCGTGAACATCAGGCGGCACGGCGGGTAGGAAGCGGTGTTCTGGATGCGTGAGCGTATAGACAGCATCGTGATATTCAGAGGCGCGTGTCCAGTAAGGTTGGGTGTACGCCGCATCCTGTGGCACCTCTACCGCATACGTAATGGAGACGGGTTGATTTGTCTGTATCGTTTGGTTGTCCGAATCCGTTTGTGTTTGTTGGACATTCCAACCTTCAGGTGCATGGAGCACGGCTTCGAGGAGTTCAGCTGCAACCGGCGCGGGGTTCACCAATCGCATCCCGATTGAGAATTTTTGTCCAGGAATCGCGACAGTGAAGGTTTCGGCGGAGCGGGTGCCTGTCGGTTGGACGAGTACTTCCAGAGACAGGCCGAGCGCGGCGTTTGCGGCGGTCATAAATTCCTGTTCTTTGTTCCTGAGCAAGAAAAGCAAATGTGATCGCACACTATCCTCAATATCTAAACGCTGTATCTTTTCCATTAAGCTACGAGTCGTTTTCAATCCTGAGGTAAGGTGAGGGACGACTGTCCACGGATGTCGGGCATCATAGTCACGCCCTGCAGCGTTAACGCTTTCCTGAAGCTCCACAAATTCGGCATTCAACGCCGGTGTGTTGGCGAGTTTTGCCATACCCATTATTGTTGTATCAAGTCCGTCAAATAGGTTGTCTTCAGGCACCTGTTGGTCAGGAAGTGTTGTATCAATTAACTGCAGTTCGGTAACCGAAGACCCTTTGGAGGCGCGCGTCTGTCCAACGCCTTGTGAACGCTGGTAACTGAGGCCTTGGCGCGCAATTTGTGCGTAAGAGAGTCCTAATAAGGCGTTATATTCACCAGTATCAATCTTTAGAACGGGTGTATCGGCAGTTTCGGTGTTACCGCGTCTCCATCTTGAACGGGTGATATAGAGTTTCTTGGGTTGCCACGGTTGTAATCCCTCAGCAAGGTGTTCTGGGAATCGGGTCGCGTCGCCTGCGACTTTGAATGCTTCTAACGTTACGACACCAGAGGCTTGATGGTGCCCGTGTCCATCTCGGCGATTGCCTTGAAACCGAGAGATGATAACATCCGGTCGGTAGTAGCGAATCAGGCGGACCATATCTTCCAAGAGCATCTGATAGTCCCATTTTTCCAAGGTTTCGTCGAGTCGTTTGGAGTAACCGAAATCGACAGCACTGCTGAAGAAAAGGTCAATGCCGTAGTAGCGTACGGCGGCGAGGTGTTCTTCTGTTCGGACGATTCCGAGTGCGTCAAAGAGTTCGGGACCGATGAGGTTTGCGCCGCCTTCGCCACGTGTGGTTGAATAGAGTGCTGTTCTGACACCCTGCCCACGGCTGAGCCACGTCAAGAGCGCGCCGTTTTCATCGTCCGGGTGTGCGACGGTGTGGAGGACGGTAGCGGTGGTCTGTAGGCGTTGCAAAGCGCGCCAGACTTCTGAAGCGTTTGTTGTGCCTGCCATTTCTCCCGTATCTGCCATTATAGCGGTTCCTCCTATTATTCCGAACAGTATGGAAACCCCGATTAATACTACGATTTTCCTGAGCATTACAAGATCCTCCAAAGGAAAACACGTCTATCATTATCCGCTGTGTGGGAAGGATTATACCTTCTATTTCGGGAGCGCGTTGCGAAGCATTTCCACACTCTGTGGCACACCGACATGGGCATCCGCTTTTCCTTCAAATTCGATGGATACGTACCCCTGAAATCCGACATCTTTTAGAATCTTTCCGATTTTAGCGTAATCCAGATCCAATGTATACCATTCACCTTCACCGTAATAGGTTTTGGCGTGAACAAGGACTGCCTCGTCCGCAATCTCTGCCAGTTTTTGATATGGGTCTGAGAGGAAATTGCCACAATCCATTGTTACTTTCAACCATTCCGAGTCGATAGCAGCAACGATCCGATTGACACCCTCTGGTGTGCAGGTGAGTCCCCAGTGGTTTTCGAGTCCGAGGACGACCCCGTATTTTTCAGCGTCTGGGAGACACTTTTCAATGGATGCGATGACCCAATCGAACGCTTCATCTTCCGTGTGCCCGGGGAGTGTCGGTTCCTGTCCTTCGGTTTTCATGAGTTCGTTGAAAGACGGGACAGTACCCCAGCGTCCTGAGTTAAGACGGATTGAAGGGATACCGAGTTCGTGTGCTAATCGGATGCAGTGGATGGTGTGATTGATATTTTTTTGTCGTGTTGCCTCGTCTGGTGAGACGAAGCCTTGATGGATGGAGAGCGCGTACAGATCGAGTCCGTGGATGAAAGCGAGTCGTTTCAGTTTCTGAAGATATGGATTGGCTTCAGATGCCATCTGTTGATGTAGGATTTCAACGCCGTCAAGTTCAAGCCGCGCGGCTTCTTCAATGACGTGTTCAATCGGGACACGTTCAGGTTTGAAATGCCAATAAGAATAAGTAGATACACCGAGTTTCATTTATCACCTCAATAGGGAACATACGTTTCGTTTATGATAGCACAACTCGGAAGGCAAATCCACCTTTTTCTCCACAATGCGCAGAACCCTTCGGTTTTGGTTTTCTGTCGGTCATATCGGATAAATCGGGATGTCGAAAAATGATGTAAAATTTCACAGTTTTCATAGCAAATCGAGAATGCTATGAATTTTATGAAGTGCGGTAAACCTAATCTACAACTGGGTTTTGGTCGGTTTTCGTAGTAGGATCGTCAAAAGCTGCTATGAAATTTTATATAGCTGTCAGCCATGACTTTTCTGAAATGTAGTATCTATCCGCTATATTGTCAATGCTGTTTGAGTCTGCCCCACGGTATTATTTGCTTTTCTGTGCTCGGTGAGACGCGCAAGAATGCTGCCGGCACCCACTCCGGAGACAACCACAATGACAACTCATTTGCTATTTCAATGGGGTCGCTGAGTCCACCTGTAGCCTTTACGAGATGGATGGCACTATCTCCAAAGACTTCATCGACGGGGAGTGCCTCACCGGGTGCAGGCCTTTGGGCTATCCTTTGGAAAGCATAGGCAATCCATTGTCCATCAGGGGACCATGCGGGGGAGCTTGCCCATTCACGGGCCCCTAATCGCGTCAGCTGCCGAAGGTTATTTCCATCTATATCAATGACAAGGATATTCCTGATTTCATTTTCCAAACTCTTAGTAGCATAGGCAATCTGTTTCCCATTGGGAGACCATGTGCATCCCGCTAACGCACTTTTTCCGAGTTTTCTCAACCTTCCACCATCGGCAGTCATCACATAGAGCAAAAAATTGCCTGCACCATGCTCCGGTCCCCGATAGGAGTTGAAGGCGATCCATTGGCTGTCTGGCGACCAAGCCGGATTCGTATTGTCCCATTTTCTTGTCAACTGCTTCAGATTTGAGCCATCTGCATTGATTCTATAGATCTGCCGATCCCCGTTTCGATCGGAGACGAAGCCAATCCACTTCCCGTTAGGCGACCAAACAGGAGAATGATTCCGGCTTGGGTGATCTATCAACCGACGCGATGCCTTGCTCCGGAGGTCGATGATGTCGATAACGGTTCTCCCTATTTCGCTGGATACATAGGCAAGAAAGCGTCCATCAGGTGACCACGCGTGCTCGCCCCCTTTTTTGGCTTCATTGATGTCAATCTTTCGTAGATTCTGACCCGTGCTATCAATGAGATAGAGATCTGCAGTCCCTTCGTGTTCGGAGATAAAAGAGAGTGCCTGAACTCTGGCGTGTGCCCTTTCGGTCAAAAGGCTACTGCTTAGCAACAACGCGATGCTTAACACCACGTAAACCTGTATCTGTTTGAGTGCCATGAAGAGCTCCTGCGCGCCTTTTCGGTAGGACGCGGCTATTGGTTCTTAGGTTTATCCGACACCGCCGCTGCCACCAGTCGATCAAGACTTGGTTCTCTGCCTTTGTAGGACATCAACTTGTGGTTGGATTCATGGGCAATCAAGTTGCCATCCCTATCAATAAGCCACCGTGCTGGAATAGAGCGAACATCATACTGTTGAGCAAGCGGACTCTGCCGTTCTTCTCCCGTGAAAATCTGCCGCCAAGGGATCTGATTTTCTTCAAGGTAGTCGCGTAGTTTTGTTTCATCGGTGTCAAGGTTAACCCCGATAACGTCAAATCCTTGATCTTTATAGGTGTCGTAAATCTTTTTGATATTCAGTATATCACTGATGCAGAAACTGTTCCAGACCGCCCAGAAATCGAGCAAAACGACTTTCCCGCGATACTGCTGGAGCGAAATCCGTTTCCCATCAAGGTCTGTTGCGGAAAAGTCGGGAACAGGTTTTTCAAGCAACGCCAACGTAGGCTTGACCTCGCTGAGGTATTCTATCGCGAGTTCAGTGTTGCCTAACTCTTCATGGATCACGGCAATTCTATGGGACAGACTGCGCTTTTCCGGGTACTGCGCTTCAAGTTCCTTAAAAAGCTGAAGCACATCCTCATCCCGATTTGCCTTCTTAAGCAGGTAACTGAGGGTCAAGTGATCTTGAAAGTTTTCAGGGTTCATGCCCCCTTTGAAACGGTCAATAAGCTGATCCACATCTTTTTCCCGTCCACTTTCAATATAGAGACGGGCAAGCATCGGGTAGATATCCAAAAGACTTTCATGGTCGGGCTGTCGCTGAAGTTTCGCTTCCAAATCGGTGATAGATTTTTCGAGGGTTGTCCCGTTGAGGTCTTCGATCGGCTTGTGTGCCGCGACTTCCACGCCCGCAGATGACCTTAACAATTCTAAATATTGAGGTATCCGCTCACTGCGATGCAGATAATACGGATGAAATAAACTCATGTTGTGTAGATGCCCGAGCACTTCCAAGTCGGGGGTGAGTGTCAGAATGTCCACAGAGTCGGTGTAATGTTGTCGGAGTTTCGTTGCTAAGGCGGCAGCATTTGCACCTTTGGCACCTGCCTGCAGCTTGGGTAAATCCGTGAGCAGAACCCAAACGTTCACAAAGTGCGTGTTGAGCAATTTGATAATTTTCGGTGAAGAGAGCGGACCCGCTCTCAAACTTTTGCCCGACCCTCAGCAGGATTCATCGTCAAGTACACCAAATAAAAGCACCGCATGAATTGGGCGATTCGATGTTTTCGCGAGTTCAACGGCATTTTCAATCGGGGTCCACTCAATTTCGGTGAACCTATAGAGCAAATTCTCAAACTTCCTTCCCACTTCTTCCGCAGCGATCGCAGTTTCCCAATCAATTGATTTTGGGTGTGGCTCTGATAGATTGCAGAGTTCCATGCGCGGCACAAATCCCAAATCGCGTGAGGTGAAAGCCCCCATATCGACGTTGCTATTGCGTCTCGGAAGCGATAGTGTAAATTGACGAACCGTTCCACTGTTAAGATTGATGACCAGATGTCCAGCAAATTGTGCAGGTCTCAAGTAAGCACCGATAGACGCGTTCAGCGTAAAGCGTGCATGGATTCGGAAAACAATATCAGCATATTCAGACGAAATTGCCCGTAAGCACGCCTTCGCACCGTTTTGACCGTGTTTGAGATTCATTGTCGCGCCTGGGTGAAACTGGCGGAGAAAGGGGAGAATCCGTTTTGGGTCCAGGTCCCAGACATCGCCAACGTTAGCAGTTGATGGTGGCAGAAAGACTTGGAAATCCGTTGTGCTATAGTGTTTCAATGGCTGCGCAGGTCCGGGATTGAATAACTTTAGCCACTGTTTCCACGCCATATCCACCGGTTCTTGCCATTGTGCCTTGGCTCGATTAAACTTTTCTTCTGTTGACCAATGCAAGTTATTCGCTGTATTTTCAATCGGATCCCAATGTGCTTGCACTGGGACAGTTGCTGAAGTGCTTAGCATATTACAAAAGTCTATCATTATTCACGCTTCTCCAAAAATAGTTTCTGAAATTTAGAAACGACACCGCTTGCCACGTTTCCTAAATCGTTCTTAGGAAATAGATACAAACCTGCTTGAGAATGTTCAATCAGGTTTACTGTGAGGTCGTTGACGCGTTCCCAATTTGACACAGCAACATCCGGTTTGAGAATACTGTTGTCAAAGTAGTCAATATACTGAACACAGGCAACAATATTACCGGTTTTTCGCTTATCTTCTCCAGCGCGTGCTTCTACAAGAACGATGGATACTACGTATGATACACCTTTGTCAATCTCCAAAACAGCATTTATATTTTCAGTTCTACGAAAGGCTTCAAGCAAATGTTCCGCGACTAAGGGTTTAAGATCGTCGTCCCCTGCGATGTCCAGAAAGATTTTGATTTTCTGCGGATGTTCTGAAAATTCTTGGCCAGGTATGCCTTCTAAGGAGATTGCTATGAAACTTAGTATTACACTAACGACAAGAAAAAATATCAAAAACCGTTTCATTTTGTTCTCCTTTGCCAATTTCGACTATTCATTCTCGGTCTTATCCTTGAGTGCTTCCACTACAAGTTGTTCTAACTTCAACCCTCTTGCTTTGCTTGAGATTAAGGTGCCGTCTCTGGCGATGAGACACGGGGCAGGGATGGCGCGAATACGATACTGTTGGACAAGGGGACTTTTCCATTTTTGTCCGCTGAAAATTTGCCGCCACTGGATGTCATTTTCTTTCAGATAGTTGCGCAGTCTCGTTTCATCAGTGTCGAGGTTAACCCCGATGATGTCAAATCCTTGGTTTTTATAGGTATCGTACACCCTTTTCACATTCGGCATTTCCGCGAGGCAAGGCCCGCACCAAACCGCCCAGAAATCGAGTAGGACGACTTTCCCGCGATATTGCTGCAACGAAATCGGTTTCCCATCAAGGTCAGTTGCAGAAAAATCAGGCACAACCTTTCCAACCAGTTCTGCCATAGGATTAACCTTTTTCCGATATTCTTCAGCAAGTTCGGAATTGCCGAGTTCTTCATGAATTCGGGCAAGTTCATCAAGAACATAGTAGTTATCGGGATACCTTTCCTCAAGTTTCTCGAAAACCGCAAGCACTTCTTCATCCCGGTTTGCCATCCCAAGCATCGTGCGGAGCAGAAAATGCGCCTGAAGGTCGTTGGGTTTTATAGCAGATTTGAAACGATTAATAAGTCTGTTGGCATCTTCCTGCTGTCCAACTTCAATATAAAGGCGGACGAGCGAAGCGTAGAGATGAAAGGCACGATGATTGTCCAGTTGTCGTTGAAGTCCCGCTTCTAAGGCGGTGATGGTTTCTTCGAGGGTTCCATACATCTCTTCCGGTGCGTCTTCCCAGACGTTGGATGACGGGTAAACCTTGAACGAGAAACTCAGGTTTAAGCACGCAAACGGTTGATTGATATGATGCCGACACCGCGCAAGTGGGATGACATCGCCATATACGGCGAGATTTTCCCGCGTCCTTTCTCGATACCCCGTGTGAAACTGGTAGCCATAACTTACAGGCATATTCGGATCTGCGTTGATAAGAAAGAGGGGCTTGCCACCTTTGGTATCTGCCGGACAAAGTAGGCTGTTTGCATCTGCCAAGTATTTTGGGTGAAGATCTGAGAGCCACTGCGGAAAATCGTTGTGTTCTTTCTGGTAGGTTTGAATCGCCTTACCGATCGCAAGCAGATTTTGGGTGCAGATTTCAATATATTTCTGGTCCGGCTTTAAATCTGTGTCTTGTTCATGCGCGTTGGGTTTTGGTGGCAACTCCGCTGGCGTTGGTTGGGATTTGAATGTCCCCTGAATTTGTTGGTCCACTACCTCCTCCGGGTTAATCGCCTGTGCCAGACGCATCGCGCTCATTGGAACGGCAAAACAGATGAAGACGATCAATCCGATTCCGGCAGCAACCTTTGTCATCGGATGCCGATTCAGGTTTTCAGCGAGGACAGTTCGGAGTCTTCTTTCAATTTTCGAGGAGCGTGCTATCGCGACAGCTGCAAGCGAAGTCGCTTTTGCTATTTTCACGTTGCGTGTAATATCAAGCAGAAGTTGCGCGTAGTCGGTTGATTGATATCCGGCGTTTAGTACCTGGTCGTCGCAGGCTTGCTCCGCTTCTATCCGCATCCAGTGCGCAGCAAACCATACGAGCGGATTAAACCAGTAGACTGTGCACATTATTTGTGCGACTATCAGCATCGTCCAATCCCATCGTTTGATGTGCGCCAATTCGTGAAGTAGCACAGCACGGAGCCGTTCGGTTTGCCATTGATCCGCCTCAACGGGCAGCAAGATGACGGGACGTAAGAAACCCCAAACCATTGGTACCGTAATCCTATTGCTGAGACGGACATCTGTTCGTTGCGTCCAATTGGATCGGCACTGCTTAACAGCGCGGCTAAAATTGTTCCCACAAGCAGAGATATGCCAGACAGCACCGATGCCAACAATCAAACGGATAAGCAGAAACAGGCCGGCACCTGCCCAGACTATCGCTATCCAGTCTGTCCAATGCAGTGCGGTGAGGGGGTTGCTCTGACCTGTCACAGCGTTAAGTTGCGGCTGTGTTGATGTGATTGGTATTGAGGATACTGGCTTTGGTGATAATTGGCTCTGAGCGATTGAAACGGGTGTTTCCACCGATAGAATACCGAGTTCCCACTTCGGGAGCACGAAAGAAAACAGTGGGACGATGAGGCATCCGACAATTGCCATGCTCCAAACGAAACCGCGGACCGCCGCCGATTTGCGACGGAGACAAAATGCGAATAAACCTGCAACGGCGAAAATAACGAAACTTTTCATCGTGGTGTCAACGAGAAATTTCAGCAATGGGTCTGCATAGAGCGTCTCAATGAATCGCATCATGACGAGGTGTCTCCTTTTTTCGATTGCGCAATGAGTTGGCTTAAACGGTCAAGTTCCTCATCCGAGAGATCAACTTCGGAAACCAGCGCGATGACCGTTTTTTCTATGGATTTATCAAAAAATGTCTGAAAAATCTGTTTGAGCGCGGAACGTCCTGCAAGATGACGTGGTTGCGTTGGACGATAGATATAACGTTTGCCATCTTTTTCGTGGGTGAGGTACCCCTTCTCCTCCAAGATTCCCAACAGTGCCCGAACTGTAGAGTAAGTTGGTGGGTCGGGGAGATCTTTGAGCACATCGGCAACGGAAACGCGACCGCGTTGGTAGACAATATCCATGATTTGCCGTTCCCGACGACTCAGTTTAACGGTCCCGTAGTCTTCCATATTTCCACCTCTTTTGGCAATGTGCTAATATTTAGCACTTATGAAGACCTTGAATCAAGGG
>JAJEGI010000164.1 GCA_022819945.1 Candidatus Poribacteria bacterium | reverse complement strand
GTTTACACCGTTGACGGCGTCTACATAGATATGAGAGTAGGTTTGTGCGTTGCTTATACACGGGACTGCGATTACACATAGTATGGCTGCAAGCAGCAGGACAATTCGGTTGTGAGATCTCATTAACATTTTCATAGACGGTAAACTCCTTAACACGTGTGATTTTGCGTAAATTCTTATGTTACAATAAGTCAATTTTGAAAATTATTCAATTTAATAAGAATAAAGTCTCTATCTAACTATAAATTTATGATATTTTCAGGGAAAAAGCAAATTCTGTCCATAAAATTATATAAAGATTAATTTTTTTATTCGGTAATTTCTTAGCGAAACCCGGTGCAGTTAGGAGGGCAATTGAAGAAACATCCAAGCAATACGCAGAAATATGCAGAAACACGCAGAAACACCCTATCAAAGACCCCTATCAAAAACACCCCCAGCAAAAACACCGCACCTACCGGGTCCGGGGTCCGAACCTAAATTGACACTTAGGGTTGCTATAATGTTACTACAAACGAGTTGAAAAAAAGTTGCACTTTTTTATGGATTCGGGGTTAGAAACCCCGCCTACAAGGGAGATTTGGGATTAGAAACCCCGCCTACAAGGGCACAGGGGGTGTCGAACAGTTATACTGTGAAATCTCGATTAAAAAATGCGTTGATAAAAAGACTTTGACGCTGCTATACTAATTAAAAATGCACGGAGATAGACGGGTAGGCAGAAGAGTATGCAAAGCCAAGAGGTTCGTTGGGTTCAACGCGGAAACGATCTTGACGATCAATTACTGCCTTATACCATTGACTTGTCGATCTTCAAAAATATCCGTAACTCTGAGATGGTTCAACAGATCGAACGTGTCGGCATAGCATTTTACAGAAAATAAGAATAGCCGTCAGCGGTCAACAATCAGCAGTCAGTAAAGAGCAGTTTGGTGAATCAAGAATCTCTTGTAACTGATGGTCGAAAGCCGACGATTTCCGACAACCATTAAAATAAAAAGAAATAAAATATGCAAGAATTTAAAATCGCCGATCAAACATACACATCAAGGCTACTCATCGGAACGGCGGGGTATCCGAACTTCCATATCATGACGGATGCGATTGCGGCGAGCGGTGCTGAGATCGCTACAGTATCAATGCGTCGCGTGAAATTCACAGATACGTCCGGCGAAAATCTGTTCGCGCTGCTACGTGAACGGGGTATGACGATCCTGCCGAATACCGCGGGCTGTTTCACAGCAAAAGACGCTATCCTGACAGCGAACCTTGCACGAGAGGCACTTGAGACATCACGCATCAAGCTCGAAGTTATCGGAGACGAGGAGACGCTGTTTCCAGATGTAGAGCAGCTCCTCAGTGCAGCGGAAACGCTTGTTAAAGATGGATTCACCGTCCTTCCGTATTGTAACGACGATCCAATTACGTGTAAAAAATTAGAAGATATTGGCTGCGCTGCAGTGATGCCGTTAGGTGCGCCGATTGGATCAGGAATGGGGATTCGGAATCCGTATAACATCCAGATCATCCGTGATCTTGTACAGGTGCCGCTCATTGTGGACGCTGGGGTGGGGACGGCATCGGATGCAGCGATAGCGATGGAATTAGGGTGTGATGGCGTTCTGCTCAATACAGCAGTGGCAAAGGCGCATCGTCCGGTGCTGATGGCAGAGGCGATGAAGAAAGCCGTTGAAGCGGGGAGAGCGGCGTTTTTAGCAGGACGGATTCCTCGGAAACTCTACGCGACTGCCTCAAGTCCAGAAACAGGGATGATTGAGTAAGTAAAAATGAAAAAAGCAGCTTTCTCTTTAGGGTTATATCTCCTCATCTTTATACATCTGGGCGGGAGTTCCGTCTGTGCACAACTTCAGACCGAGCTCGGGCGGAGTCTCCTTGAAAAGGAACCCGAAAAACCTGAAACCGAACCGGCAGAATTGATACTCGACGCTCATTTTTCCAATACTTTCAACAATCACATTGAACTCGGATTGAGCGTCGATCCCTACACAAGCAGTCTCGCCGGAGAAGACGATCCCCAACTTACGGGGCTGATTAACCGCATCGGTGTTAACTTAGGCGGCGATTTACCGGTCGTTGATAAACTCCGGTTCAAGTTACAATATACCCCGCAAGTCGAAAACTACACCGGTGCAGAAGGCAAACTCGACGAATTTGACGCGTTCAGTAACATTCTCTTGACCGAACTGAGTTTCCAGCCAACGACGAGTTTACTTGAAGTGTTAGTTAGGGAAATAGAATCATTAACGGGACTGAGTTTCCAGCCAATGACGCGTCTACCCCCCGTTGTTGCCTCATATCAGCTGCAACGCCTCGTCCGAACCTCAAAGGTCTATAACAACATGGCGCAACAATTCGGTTTCCGCTTCGGACGTGTCCTGGAATATAATTTTCGGATACACCGATTTGACGATGATAGCCGTAGAGAAGATTTCCTACTTGTCGGTTCTGACACCCATAAAATGACCAGCCGACTGCAATTTGGGATTTTTAAACAGATGCTCGGCAAACTCGAATACACGGTAGAGCATGGCAGCTACCAAACCAATTTGAACAACCTTATCTTAGGGATTACAGGACTTGAGGAGAACGAACGTCGAAAGGATTTGCGACATATCGGTGCCGCGAAACTGATACAGGTCGCAACTGAACGGCTCCTGTTTCAGGAGGAGATTAACCTATTTTTCAACCGTTCCAATGTCGATTTCTTTAACTTCGCCAGTACCGAGGTGGCAGCGAATTCTTTTTACCGGTTTGAGACTGGACGGTGGCTCCGGCTCCGGCTCTCAAGGCTGTGGGTGACGTTTGAAGGTAGACAAATTCTGGAGGAGTTGGGACTTGTCACGGAAGATACCCCAAATCGTCAGGATACACAGATCGGCGCAAAGGTCCAGCTGAATTGGCAATTCAACCAGCACCTAACACTGAACGCTGATTATCAGATTACACAAAACCGAACGAACGAAACGGATCCGCTTCTCGATTTCCTCAATTATACACACACTATTGCGACCCTCACGCTCCGCGGCGAGTATTGAACAGGACTTACGCATTTTTCTATAATAACCTATGTATTACGCACTGCTGGCGGGGTTTGAAACTCCGCCAGCAAGGGGGATGCGACCCTCACGCTCCGCGGCGAGTATTGAAGTAGCATTTAGATTCCGTTCTCAGCGTGCTGTTCGCTGCCCTTTATAGAGTTTCAACTTCCCCTCCGATGCAATCAGCGTATAACATGCCTCAATCGCCTCAGCGACGATAGGCTCGTCCGGCGTATCCCACAGCAATAAATAATCCACATTGTCAGCATAGTCGCAGAGATCAATTTTTTCTGGCTGCCAGTGGACGACTTGCACCCATTCTTTCTCGTCTAATGGTGTTTCAAAATCAGCGTTGAAACGGACCGGAAAGTAGTCGAACTGGACCTCATAGTTGCCGAGATTGATACAACCGTTATCAAGGCAATAGTAATTAGCGGCGTTGACAAAGATACCCACGCGCTCGGAGCTGCCCCGCGGATCGAAGTGAAGCGGAAGGATAACGCTGTTTTTCTCGACACGCTGTACAAAAGCGGTAAACGCTCGTATCTCGGCATTGAGATTTTTGAAGAGAATACCGACATAAACAGTGTTAACGAGTGCAAGCAGTGTAACAACTGTTGCAAATGCACGTTTCCATCGCAGATCGTCAAACCCACGAAACCATGCGAATAGGGTAAGTGTGGCTAAAATAGCGAGCCTGTCGTTGACCCAACCACCCGGACCGATAGAGTTCGGTAGAATAAAATAGAGCCCGAGGAGCACCGCAGTGAGGCAGAGAAACGCTTTTTGCCCGGGGTGTGCTGCTGTGGCACCCTTCCTATTTTGCCAGAGTGTTGCACCAACGAGAAACACTAAAAAAGCAGAGACAGTAACGGACATCCAACTCGGAGGCTCGGTGTAGGAGATGAGTACATGCATACCGATCAGATTCGCGAACAGTTCGCCGACCCGTCCAAGTCCAAATTCAGGAGGTTCGCCTGCCAACAGGTCAGAGGTAGGGAGATAGACGAGAAGTAACACGGCTGCAGGTAAGAGATAGCAACCGGTCATGAGGATTCGCTTGAAGTCCCGTTTGAAATGGAGCAGTGCTAACAGGGCAATGGAAAACAAGATGAAGGCGTAAGAGATGAGGTGTGCAAAATAGGTTATTACGATAAGCAGATTGAGTAGGACGATACGGGTGCCATTCATGTCATCCTTGTGTCTCCACCAATAACCGAGGGCGAGGAAAAAGAGCGGCACACTGACAGCAAAGTTGTAAAAACCCATCAAAAATAGGTAGTTGTAGACAAAAGTAAAACTGAGTATGACGAGAGCATATCGTCCACGTTGGACAGCGTTGAGGAAATAATAGATTGCGAGCGGGAACAAAATAACATAGAGACTTAAGAAGATTTTCTCAGCAATGAGCGACGGGAAGACGGACATCAGCACTGCCAGCGAAAAGTGGGAGAGCCAATTCGGAAAGGGGTACCAGTTAATCTCGTAATAGTCACCAAATTGATAGTCAGAGTTGTTATATTCGGTCAATATCTGTGAGTTATAGACGTGGCTCACGCCATCTTGCGTCGGGAAATAGGGAAACAACCAGATCGGTAGCAGATAGGCAACAATTAACAGACCCAACAAAAGCAGCCATTTTGTATCAAAGCGAGAGAGGCATCCCATTGTTTCTCCTTTCATCCGCAACTTTAGGTATTGAAATTTTCAGGACTTCAGATATAATGTTATCATGTTTTCATGTTTTGTAGTTAGCATTTTATGTTGGACAGGACTTACGCATTTTCCTATGCCCTGCTGGCGGAGTTTTAAACCCCGCCAGCAAAGTGGGCTGTGTGTCCTATTGGAGAATAATTTTATGACCCGAGAACAGGTCAAACGTTTCGTTGAAGAGAATGGTGTTGAATTTTTTCTCTGCTCTTTCGTGGAGATGAGTGGTGCCCCGAAAGCGAAGGTTATCCCCTCGACGCACCTTGAGGATATGGCAGAAGAAGGCGCAGGGTTCGGTGGCTTTGCCGCAGGCGAGATCGGGCAATCCCCACACGATCCAGAAATGGCAAGCATTCCGGACTTTGATTCGCTAACAATTGTGCCGTGGCGGAAAAGTCTTGCTTGGGTGGCAGGCGATATGTACGTTGAAGGCAAAGCGTGGCATTACTGTCCGAGAACGATCCTGCGGCGGCAATTAGACGTAGCAAAGGAGAAAGGCTATGTCTTCAATGTCGGCATTGAGGCGGAATTTATGCTCTTGAAGCAGAACGAGACAGGGCAATACGCGCCATGGGATAAACTCGATACTTTAGACAAACCGTGTTATGACCTAAGGGCATTGCACCGCAACCTTGATATGATGACAACCCTCATTAAATACATGCAAGAATTGGGGTGGGAACCCTACGCGAACGACCACGAAGACGGGACGTGTCAGTTTGAAACGAACTGGACGTATTCGGACGCGCTCACAACAGCTGACCGCCATACCTTTTTCAAGTGGATGGTCAAAACACTCGCGGAGGAACAAGGATTGCTGGCGACCTTTATGCCAAAACCGTTCACGAACCTGACAGGCAACGGCGCACACTTTCACATGAGCCTTTGGGATACAGAGAATCAGACGAATTTGTTCCTTGATGAGAACGAAAGAAACGGCTTGTCGCAACTTGCTTACTGGTTCACGGGCGGTATCCTGAAACATGCACAAGCGGTCACGGCGGTCACGAATCCGCTTGTGAATAGCTACAAGCGTTTAGTGCGTAGACCCCCGCGTTCGGGTTCATCGTGGGCACCTGTTTATGTTACTTACGGTGCGAACAATCGGACGCAGATGATTCGGATTCCTGCACCGGGACGTATTGAGAACCGTTTAAGCGACGGGGCAGCAAACCCTTATCTCGCTGAGACAGTCTTACTCGCAGCCGGTCTGGACGGCATCGAAAACCAAATTGATCCTGGCGTGCAAAACGAGGATAATCTTTACGAAGTGTCGGAAGATGAACTGCAACGACGAGGGATTGATGCTCTACCGGCGACACTCGGTGAAGCCGCATCCGCGCTTGAAGAAGACGAAGTGATCAAGAACGCACTTGGAGCCGTGTACGCCGATTACTACATTCAGGTGAAACGCAAGGAATGGCGAGATTATCATTTGAGTGTCAGTGAATGGGAAATTGATAATTACTTAGAGGTTTATTGATGTTAAGAGTAATAAAAATTTTATTTAGATTGATAAATTTGGCACTTATATGTTTTTCCGTGCTTTACATTGTGAGTTGCGGGCAACGTGAAGAAGCAGACGAGGTTAGCCCGACAGAATTGGTGGGGGCGGATCCAAGCACTGAGATTACAGCAACTCCCGAACCTGTACCGGAACCTGCAGCCGAGCCTGCACCAGAACCCATTATTCCAGAAGGAATGGTTCTCATCCCGGAAGGCGAGTTTGAGATGGGTAGTAATGATGGACTCGCTGACCCCGATGAGCAACCGGTACATACCGTTCATCTTGACGCGTTTTACATAGATGTCAACGAGGTAACCAACGGCGAATTTAAGGATTTCGTTCTCGCAAATCCGGAATGGCAAAAAGAACAGATTGATGAAAAATTCCACGACGGTAATTACCTGCAGGACTGGCATGGAAATAACTTTCCGCTTGGTGAACGCGAACACCCTGTACGGTATGTGAGTTGGTACGCTGCGATGGCTTATGCTGTCTGGGTAGATAAACGGTTACCAACGGAAGCGGAATGGGAGAAAGCTGCACGAGGCGGATTAAAGAAAAAAGAGTATCCATGGGGCAATGGCATTAATTTAAATAGGGCAAACTATGGGAAACGTCTCGGTGAGACAACCCGTGTCGGCGAGTATCCTGCGAACGACTATGGTGTACATGACATTGCGGGAAACGTCTGGGAATGGTGCCTTGATGAATATCAAGCCGATTTTTATGTGAACTCTCCGCGCCGAAACCCAACTGCCGGGGCAAATAATGTCGAGGAGATCGTTAACGATTTTGAGAACATTGTAGATTTTCGCGTCATCCGTGGTGGCGGATGGAACAGTGAACCTGAATGGTTGCGCGCCTCAAACCGGCACGGGACGAGTCCAGCATACGCCGGTATCGGTGCGCTTGGATTCCGTTGCGCGAAGAGTGTATCTCCATAAGACACAACGGATATTCCGAGCGAAATTAACGCTTTGGTGTTGAAATAGAAACGAAAATTTGCTACGATGATACGAACAGAAACCCAATTAGAATCATATCTATCTGAACCGACGGACGCAGTGATAGCGGCAGTTGCTGCGCTGGAGGGTGATATCCTCATCCTCGGTGTTAGCGGGAAGATGGGACCGACGCTCGCTAAACAGGCGAAACGCGCAATTGATGCCGCGGGCGTATCGAAACGGGTGATCGGTGTCTCTCGGTTCTCAACACCGGGTGTCCGGGAAACCTTGCAGGCAGATGGCATCGAAACAATAGTCGCAGATCTACTTTCGGAAGAGTGCCTGCAAAATCTACCTGACACCCGAAACGTCATTCTGATGGCGGGTAGGAAGTTCGGTTCAATCGGTAATGAAAGCCTGACGTGGGCGATGAACAGTTATATGCCCGGACGCGTGGCAGAAAAATTTCGATCCTCGCGGGTGGTTGTGTTCTCAACAGGGAACGTCTACTCGTTAACACCGGTTTCCCACGGGGGCGCGACTGAAAGTTCACCGGTTGATCCGATTGGTGAGTACGCACAATCGTGTCTAAGCCGTGAACGGATATGTACGCATTTCTCATCGCAATACGGCACACCGATGGCGATCTTACGACTGAACTATGCGATAGATCTCCGCTACGGGATACTATTGGACATCGCTAAAAAAGTATATGCCGAAGAAACAATCTCCCTCGAAATGGGCAATGTGAATGTGATATGGCAAGGTGACGCGAACGCAGTCGCATTACGGGCTTTCGCACACTGCCAGAGTCCACCGTTGGTCCTCAATGTGACGGGCCCCGAGACGGTTTCTATACGGTCTCTTGCGTCGTGTTTCGGGGCACTTTTCAATAAACTGCCGCGTTTTGAGGGTGAAGAGGCAGCAACAGCACTGCTAAGTAACGCCGCTCGGTGTCATCAACTGTTTGGGTATCCGCGCGTCTCTTTAGGGCAAATGATTGAATGGGTAGCAGAATGGGTGCGGATTGGTGGTACAACACTCCGTAAACCGACCCATTTTGAAGTGCGTGACGGGAAATTTTAAGGGGTGTCAGTTATCAGTTCGGTTTTTCTGTGAGTCAGTAACCAGTAACCAGTAACCAGTGACCAGTTAAGAGGGAGTCTGATCTATTAGGTCTTTCTGATAACTGAAAACTGGTAACTGAAAACTGATAAATTTAAAAAATATAGACAAAAAATGCGAATTCTGTTAGTATGGAAAAGCAGTGTGTTTGTGATGCTTTCCCTTGTAACCAATAGTGCTTTGTGTCAGCCACCGACGATTGCGTTTGCTTCAGACGTAAGTGGTAACTGGGAAATCTATCTCACAGATACAACCGGAAAGCGACCTGTCAATCTCACGGACAACCTCGCAGCGGATTATTATCCGACATGGTCACCTGACGGCACTCGGATCGCTTTTTTCTCTCGACGAGATGGGAATCACGAGATTTATGTAATGCAGGCTGATGGCACCAATCAGCGACGTCTAACGCATCACCCCGCGACAGATAAAGCACCGGCTTGGTCACCGGACAGCACACGCCTCGCCTTTACCTCAAATCGAAGTGGGCATTTTGACATCTGTTTGTTCCATCTCAATAACGGTGAAGTAGAACACCTCACCAAAAATCTGTTTCAAGATGAGGCACCGGCTTGGTCACCCGATGGAAAGACCCTTGTGTTCCACTCAAAACGGGAACTTAATTGGGATATATACGTTATTGATGTCAACAACCGAGCCGAACAACAGTTGACACATCAACCCCTGATGGACACTTACCCGGCATGGTCACCCGATGGGCAGCGGATTGTATACGCTTCAATGCATGCTGAGGTAGCACTTGCTGATTTTGACCTCTACATCATGGATGCAGTTGATGGCGGTAACAAAAAAGCCCTCACCGATACACCAACAGATGAGGCAGTCCCGGCATGGGCACCTGATGGTAACGCGATCGCCTTTCAATTTGAGAAGGATGGCAGATGGGTTATTCACCTTATGCGTGCTGACGGAAGTGAACGCCGCGAATTGATTGACAACGGTGCGTGGGCAGCGCAACCGAAATGGTCGAGTCGTGTTTCGGACGCACTGCCGATAGTACCGTTAGGGTTACAGATTCAACTGTGGGGCAAAATACGAGCCCGGTAAAAAAATGTATGGTAAATAGACGGCATAGGCAACACAACGGTTTTAACTGAGAACCGACAACTAATAATGACAGGACTTCCGCATTTTCCATGATAACTTACCTATCACGCACTGTAGGGGGGCTGCGTAAGTCCTAAAGAAATAAAAGGAGAATTCTATATGTGTTTCAAAACATTAGTATTCAGTACACTTTTCACGTGCGGTTTATTACTCACAATTGGTATGAGTTATGGTTATGAGCGGGCAATCGAAGCAGAAATGGCGGATGCAATCGAAGCACCGATGGTAGTTGCTGATGATGATGACGCTTCCGGTGGACAATTCGTGTGGATGGAGGGACCGCCAGCGACCGGTGGCGGTGGTGAAGGTTGGGTAGAATACAACCTCCATATCCCGGCACCCGGCACCTACGCGCTTTGGGGCAAAGTCCTCGCCTGGGACGGAAATAGCGATTCCTTCTGGGTGACATGGCAACCCGCAGATCCAGATGAAAATGCTCAAGAAACCCAGAACACTGAGTTCCGCTGGGGGGTCGCCCAGGGTGAAGAGTGGCATTGGGACCGCATCAATCACTGGTTAGATGGCGGTACTTTTGATCGGGAATGGGAGATTGAGGAAGCTGGGAACACAACGCTCCGTATCGCGGTCCGGGAAGATGCTTGCATGCTTGATGTGATCTTCATTACTGATAATCTTTCTGCAGACGAAGCGGAAGCAGGGCCGCGTGATCCGATCCCAGAAGACTCCATCACACCTGTCGAACCGCAAGATAAACTCGCCACAACATGGGGCAAACTGAAAGCCGAACGGTAGTAATTGACTTGACCTATCTGCGGGCGGTTTTCGCACTGCCCGCGGGTTTCAAAAGATAGAAAGGAGGTATTTGGTGAAACACGAAATACTATTGACCCTAATCATACTAACAGTGTTCTTATGTGGTATCGTAGGACTTCATGCTGAAGTTGAAATTGCGCTTGAAGCCGAGTTAGCAAACGAGATTGTAGAACCGATGATCATTGCAGACGATAAAAATGCCTCTGATGGAAAATTCATCTGGATGGAAGGTGCCGCCGCTACAGGTGGCGGTGGTAAAGGGTACGCTGAATTTATCATCAATATTCCGCGACCAGACACCTACGCGCTGTGGGGGCAGGTCATTGCTTGGGACGGGAATAGCGATTCATTTTGGGTAACTTGGCAACCTGCCGACCCGGACGAAGATGCACAAGTAACCCAGAATACCGAGTTCCGCTGGGGGGTCGCACAAGGCGCAGCTTGGCACTGGGACCGCATCAATCACTGGTTAGACGGTGGAACGTTCGACCGGGAATGGAAGTTCAAGGAAGCAGGTGAAACGGTGCTTCGTATCGGCGTACGTGAAGATGCCACCATGATAGACACAATCTTCGTGACGACCAACTTGAAAGCGAATGAAGGCGACCTTCGTCTGCCAACCGATAAAGATCGGAAGATACAAGTCGAGGGGCTTGCAGTGAATGCAAAGGGCAAAGCTGCAACAACTTGGGGCGCACTAAAACGGGTGTATCAATAAGAAAAGGCGAAAGATTGGAGGGGTGGAAGGTTGGAAGATTGGAAGAGTATTTCTTCCATCCTTCTGTCCTTTTTTGTCGGCTTCCACCCTTCCAGCGAAGCCGTTCTATGGAATTTTGGGGAGCGTCATAGTAGAAAATCCGTATAAATCGGTTATTGCGAAACAGATAGCACTGCTCTTCATAATAATGAATACGCCACAAGTCAAATCCACGTTCAAACTGGATAACCCGATCAGGCGGGCCGAGGTGAAGTTGTAACTTCTCCACGGCCCGCCTATCGCGTTTAACAAGCGTGTGCGTCACATACGCGATCCCTGAAAGAATTCCAACTAAGGCGATTTTCCCTCTTAACTTAACTGAAATACTCTGCGCAGTCGGTGTCCACCCGCAAATTAGGCATAAAATAAGTGACACAGCGCAGATTTTCTTTTCACGCAAGAAATTTGACATAGATTTCGCGTTTGTATGGCATTTCTATATATTAAGACTTGACAAAAGAAATATCTTAAGTGTATCCTAATAGGAATCAATAAAAAAGTTTCGCTAATTGCGTCTGTAGTTTGTCGTCTCTGTCCTTCTAAGTTAGGCAAGCCTCACAAATTTTTTATGAGTTTGTAGAGAAGCAGACCTTTTTATTAGCGATCGACTTGGAGCGTGATTAGCATGCATTCTAAGGGAGAAACTTCCCACGCAACAGATGCACCCAACTGTACAACGGATCTCAGTGTTGAAGACGTTAAGCAGGAATTGTATAACCGCCATCACCCAAGTTTAACGTTTCTCGATATAGAAGCGCACGCGAAGACTATCCATAAAATACGGACACTCAAACAGAAACATAACGTTGTGATGCTTGGACACAACTATATGGAGCCGCTCGTTTTTGGGTTGTCCGAAAAAGAGGAACAAGGTGATTCACTCGGCTTGAGTATGTACGCCGCAAAAACAGAGGCACCGTATCTCATCTTTAACGGCGTTCCGTTTATGGCGGAAACAGCGAAGATTCTAAATCCGAGTAAAACGGTATTAGTCGCCGATAAAACAGCGGGTTGTTCGCTCGCCGATAACTTCGGTGCAGAAGATGTTAAGAAGTTGAAAACCCTTTACCCAGGTGCGCCGGTGATGATTTATATCAATAGTTACGCCGACGCGAAGGCGGAATCGGATATCTGCTGCACGTCAGCGAACGCAGCACACATCGCGAAAACGATGCCGGGGGATACAATTATTTTTGTGCCGGATATCTTCTTCGCACAGAATTTAGAAGAAGAGTTGAAAGACGAAAAAAATGTTGTTTATCCGGGCAAAGACAACACTGCCCGCGGTGCCGTCTGTGAGGTTCACGAGAAATTCACACTTGAGGATCTTCTCGGTATCCGTGAATCCTTTGAAATCCCGAAAGGCCACCCCCGCCGCAAACTTTACGCGCACTGGGAATGTCGTCCGAATGTTTTAAAAGAGGCAGATTTTTATGGCAGCACCAGCCAGATTATGAAGGATATAGCGGAACGTGTTGCAGCAAACCAAATTGAACGTGCCTTTGTTGCCTCGGAATGTGAGTTAACTTCTAACTTGGCGCAGGAATTTCCAGATGTCCAATTCTGGACAGCATGCTCAGTCCGGTGTTCACACATGGCACAGGTCAATTTAGGAAAAATAGCGAACATTCTGGAAGCAATTGATAGGGACGAGAACCTCGACGAATATGAGATTACGCTGAATCCTGAGACCATTGACAAAGCCCGCGCACCCATTGAACGCATGCTTGAAGCAAGTGTGTAAGAGTCGCCAGTTGCCAGTACCCAGTTACCAGTTAAGAGGGTGATCTGATTCATCAAACCTCTTTTGATACTGGTAACTCGTAACTGGTAACTGGAAACTATTCCTCTGGTAACTGGTAACTGGAAACTGGTAACTATTAGAAGCGTGTGATAAAAGAGACGCGGTGTGCGTTGCCCAAATTAGGGTCTGGAACAAAAGCGTAATCAAACTGGAAGTCAACATTCGCTAACATGTCCTCACCACTGCGTCGGACCCCGATACCGAGTGCTAACCCGTCGCTCGGATTCTCATTCAGACTGATCCGATATCCGACCCGTGCCGCGATGCTATCGTAAAACCACCGCTCTACGCCGACATGAAAACTTGGATTCGCATCAATGAGCGGGAGGTGTGCATCTGCGACCAATGTCCATGTATCTTGGGGCAGCATTATTGGTGCTTCTGCCTCTGCCTCCATTGCTACAGGTTCTTTCCAGGTCCTGTAGGCGAGTCCTGCGCGGAGTGCTATTGGCAAGTTTTCCCCACCGTCCAAGATACCGGCATTTTGGACAGCGATCCCGATACCGAGATGATTCTCAAGCAAATTTAAGATCACTCCGACATCCGCTGCGACCCCGTAAACATTTTGAATGTCTAATTGCTGCGAGATCATCTTCGCTGTCCCGCCGACTGATATTGCTGTGCCGAGTGGATAGGCGAGAGATACCCCTGTAGCAAACCCACCGACAGTTGCGGTACTATCCGGATCTTCCGTGGGTCCCTGTCGGCGTTCAATCTCTGTAAAACTACCCAGGAAACTCGCACCCCAGACGAGTTGGCCTGCACGCTGTGCGTATCCGATGGTATTGTTATTAATGTCGGCGAATGAAAAGTGTTGCATCGCGGTTAATTCTCTGTCTTGGACAGCGGTTAACCCTGCCGGATTCCAAAAGATGGTATTAATATCGTTAGCAAGTCCAGCGAAAGCACCGCCCAATCCAGCAGGCCGACTCCCACCCTCGATTTTCAGGAAAGCGGCACCAGCCGTTCCTGCGCCATCGTTAATATCAGCCTGCACACCTGAGGCAGCTGAGATTATTATGAAAAGTGCCATTGCGATTAGAACGGCTCCCCCTCTTTTCGGTATCATGAATTCTCCTTTTTTATCAGTGATCAGCCGTCAGCAGTCGGTTCAGAGCCCCTTGTAGCGGTTATGCGGGTTTTACATATTACAAACTGACAGCCGATAGCCGATTTAGTCGACAACTAATACTTTACCGACGGTGTTCGCGCGATTTCCCGCTGCATTGACCGCTTCTAAACGGAAGATGTAGAGTCCTCTTGCGACAGAGTTCCCCGCCTGATTTTCCAAGTTCCATTTCACCAATTGATCGTTGCGCTGTCCCGATACAACGTCAGGATAGGTTTGCGATAGCACCATGTCCCCACTCCAATCATAGATGCTCAACGTGAGTTCAATTGTCTCTCCGAGGGGTACATTAACATCAAAAGAAAAGAAGGCGACATCTCGGTTTGAGAGGCGGAGCGGATTTGGCCACCCAAATGTTGAACCTCGGAAAGTAAGAGACACAGACATCGTATACTTCCCTATGTCATAAACAGCGTAATTTCCTGCTTTGTCGGTGACGCGAACATCTAAGTCATATTCACCCGAACGCGTCGGCAAAAAGTCAATGGACCACTGGCTCCACGGTTCTTCTTGGGCGTTACTGTCATCAACTGCTGGAACCGGGTCAATCGGCTGATCATCGGGACCGATACCTACAATCTCGACGAGCCAGACACCAGAGGCGGGAACAGGGGCCTCGCTGTCACCAATTCGCTGTGTGCCTGCTGGATCGGTGGCTGTGCCTTCTAACGGCAACGGTTCATCGGTCAACTCGGTTTCACCGCCGTCACTGGTCACAGTGGCAGTAGGTTCACCTGTTTCATAGAGAAATCGCGTTGTGAGAGAGTCGGTTGGTGCGAACCCAAGGAGTTCGGAGTCGTTCCCAATACCGGTAACGACGACCTGATAATATCCTTGGAAGCTTAAACCTCTGGACTTAAAAGTGAGGGTGTCTATCCCGTTTTGCTGCGTGTTACCAGAAACTTCGGAGCCATCGGGGCCCCTAACAGTAATATTTGATTGTGCAAGATTAACCCCTAAACCTGTATCAAAGATCTTTGCCTCGATGACGACACCGCCGGTCGTAGAGACTGCAGTCGGATAATTATCGGCGTTGATATCAACAAGGAGCGGAGTGTCATTGATAAGTAGTGTTCCCTCATCAATCATCGGTGGACTGGTATCGTAGACGAAGACCTTCTTATAAGGTTCATCATCGTTTCCTGCGCGATCCTGGGGATTCACAGTAATTTGGTACTCACCATCTGCGGAACCGTTGTCTGCGAAGGGGACTGTGAGGCGGAAAATGAGGTTACCTTGTCCATCGTCGGAGACGCGTCCGTCAATTTCGTCTGGGTTCGGCGATAATCGCTCAAAAGTTAGCCACTCTTCATCGAGATTTTCCCAATCAATACCGGATGTGTCATCGGTGAGGGTGACACGAATCTCTGTCAGCGAATTGTTAACGCCCGGTTGTGTGACGACGAGATCAATCACATCATCGCTCTCAATTTCTGGAGCCTGTGTGTCGTACGTGAAGGTCAAGCGTTGAACTTCGCCGCTGCGCCCAGAGGCACTGATGGGTGTAAACTCAATCGTATAGAGTCCATCTTCGGAACCGTCAGTGGCGAGCGGACGGATGAGATTATAGATTAACCTGCCAGATGCGCGCTCCTGCTGCCCAGCAACAACTTGATTCGCAGGGTTTAAGAGTCGTAACGTCGATAGATGATTTTCGTTATCCGTTTCAAGTTCTACTTCTACCCGCTCAACTTCTTCATTCGTAAATGCTTCCTCTGCGGGTGCTGTAACCGGTTCCGTTGAAACAATTGCAGGTAAACGTCTTGACAACAAGAAACTACGTTCAAAGCGGATCGCCTCTCCATTCCCCGCACGGTCAACGGCTTGAACTTGGATGGTGTACCGTCCATCCTCAACGAGTTGATTCGTGGTCAGCGTTAATGCCGTTGTGCCGTTACTGACAAGCTTACCTGAAATTTGAGAGCCACTCGGGCTTTCCAGTGTCACTGTCGTCATCGCCCAGTCGATACCACTGCCACCTTCATCATTAAGTGTTACCTGTATCTGTGTAATATCCTCAGCGAGGAGTGCGCCATCAGCAGGTACTGTGCTAACAAGGGTCGGTGCTTGGGTATCATAGATGACCGAGTGTTCAACAGTGTAAGCGTTCCCAGCTTTGTCTGCTAATTCAATGAGAACGGTGTATTCGCCATCCATACTCCCATCAAGTGGCATCGGTTGATTAAGTGTGAGAAAGAGTTGGTTTTCAGCATCATTGGTGAGTCGTGCCGGCACCAAATTGCCACTCGCATCGCGGAGGCTAACGTTCTGGTCCGCCAACTCGAGATCTGCGGGACCAACATCGCCAACTGTAAATTGGAACTGCGTTAAACTCTGACTGATATAGGAAACGGGTTGACTTAAATCGATCGGATCAGCCGCCATTATCTCTGGTTCTTGGGTATCATAAATGAACTCACGGTAAACAGTGTTGCCCTCACGACCGGCTTTATCAACAGGGAACACATATACGCTGTATCGTCCATCGGTTGTGCCATCTGTTGTGAGCGTTCTCGGTTCCCAAACGAGCAGGCTAACGCCATCAGAACCGATTGCCCCGGGAACGACTGTGCCATCGAGGGTCGCTACCGTAATATCCGAGCCATCAGTACCGAAGGCTAATCCTGTTTCTGTTGGGTCAAGGATCTCGGCACCTATAATCATGTTGTTTGCATTAACATAGACGACATCACTACTTCCAATCGTTTCAGTGTTACCTATAATAATAGAATTGACCCTTGGCAACGGTATATCCAGAATGAAGGTGTAAGTGGCGGCACCTGCTGCGACATTCCCCGCTATATCTTGTGGTGTGACAGAGAGCGTATACGTGTCCAGCTGGTTCAATTCCAGAAAACTGAGTGTGACCTGAGACACGCCATTATCTTGCAATGTGAGTGGAATCTCCACCGCTTCACCAGAGATGTCAGAACTCACCAGCGTAATTATGGTATTCGCGAAATCAACTCTCGTTGCTTCCTCAAATTGAAGCGTAATACTGCTGATAGGCTCCAAAATCTCGGCAATCTCTTGCGGGGCAAGTTCTACCGGTGTTTCCGTATTTACTGTCACAGAGGAGAGCCGAGGCACTTGTGAGTCGTAAATCAAAATGTGCTCTGAATTCAAAGTATTGCCGGCTTTGTCAACAAGCGATAACCTTACCGTATACGGACCATCCACACTTCCATCTCCAGCGAATGGGGCAGCAAGCGTTAGATAGAGTTGATTCGTTAGTTCGTCGAAGGTTAACGTTGCAGGGACAACACTTCCAGAAGCATCAATTAATTCAACCGTTTGTGCTTCCAAAAGCAGATCCGCCGGCCCCACATCTTCAACTGTAAAGGTAAACTGGTTCAATCCACCACCGATGTAAGATACAGGTTGACTCAACACCAAGGGCGACGATGCGGTTATACGCGGGCTTTCGGTATCATAAACGAACTGCCGATACACAATATCCCCTTGTCTCCCCGCCTTATCAACGGGTGTGATCGTGACGGTATATCGACCATCAGCACTGCCATCGGTAGGCAGAGATACCGGTTCCCATACCAACTGGTTAGTTTCGCTTGCACGCGTCTGACCGGGAATAACTGTCCCTGAGGGTCCCGTCACAACGATGCTTGAACCGCCATCCCCTAAAGCGAGTCCAGTGCCAGTACCGTCCATTAAAGTAGCGACAATCGTGGTATTACTACCGTTAAGGAAAACAACATCGCCAATCTGTCCACCTAATTCAACAGTACTGACGCTCGGCAAAACGAAATCGAGTCGAAATGAGTATTGTACAGCACCTTGTGTAGCATTGCCTGCTATGTCTTGCGGTGTGACAGACAGTGTATATAACCCATCTTGGGTGAGTGCGACAAAACGTGCGGTCAGTTGTGTAAGTCCATTAGTTGACACATTGATTGGAACCGGTTGTCCATTTGGACCGACCAAGCTGACGACGGTATTCGCAAAATCAACCCGGGTCGCTTCCTCAAATTGAAGCGTAATACTGCTGATAGATTCGCCAATTTGGGTGATTTGTTGCGGAACAAGTTCCACCGGCAATTCAGTGTTTATTAGGACCGATGAAACACGAGGCACTTGAGAATCGTAAATGAAGGTCTGCTCTGAATCCAAAACATTTCCGGCTTTATCAACAAGCGAGACTTTGACGATGTATTCACCATCGGCACTACCGTCTTGTGCGAGCGGGGTGTCAAGCGTGAGATAGAGCTGATTGTTTATCTCATCAAACGTCAGCGTGGCATTGACGGATGCCCCCTGAGCGTCAAGCAGTGTTATCGTCTGTTCCGATAGTTCTAAACCCGCAGGTCCCATATCTTCAACAGCAAACTGAAATTGTGTGAGAGAACCGCCGATATAGGTGGCAGGTTGCGTCAATGATACCGGTGTAGAAGCAGTGATGCGCGGCGCCTGCGTATCGTAAATGAACTGCCGATAAACAACATCGCCTTGTCTACCTGCTTTATCAATCGGTGTGATTGCCACGGTATACCGACCATCGGCACTCCCATCCATTGGGAGTGATATAGGTTCCCATATCAATTGGTTCTCGCCGCCCGTGCGAGTTTGACTTGGGACAACTGCCCCTGAAAGGTTCGTCACAACGATGCTTGAACCGCCTCCGTCTAAATCAAGTCCGATGCCGGTAGCATCCACCAAAGTGGCAACTATTGTAGAATCACTACCGTTGAGGAACACCACATCTCCGGTCTGTCCGCCTAATTCAACAGTGTTCACACTCGGTAAAACAAGCACAAGCCGAAATGAGTATTGTACAGCACCTTGAGCCACATTACCGGCTATATCTTGTGGGGTGACGGATAAGGTGTACAATCCAACTTGTGTGAGTTCAACAAAACGTGCGGTCAGTTGCGTAAGCCCGTCAGCCGAAATATTGAGTGAAATCGCTTGACCATCGGGACCGACCAAACTAACCACAGTATTCGCAAAATCAACTCTCGTGGCTTCCTCAAATTGAAGCGTGATACTGCTGATAGCTTCCGAAATCTCGGTAATTGCTTGTGGTGCAAGTGCCATCGCCGACTCAGTGTTTACTGAGACCGAGGCCAGTTGAGGGACTTGAGAATCATAAACGACAGTTTGCTCCGAATCTAAAATATTTCCTGATTTGTCAACAAGGGAGACCTTTACCGTGTATTTGCCATCAGCACTGCCATCTTGCGCAAGCGGGGTGTCAAGCGTGAGATACAGCTGACTGTTTATCTCATCAAATGTAAGTGTAGCAGCGATAGGCGTGCCTTGGGGGGCGATGAGCTCTACTGTCTGATCTGCTAACTCTAAACCAGCGGGGCCCACATCTTCAACGGTGAACTGAAGTGGCGGGAGCGTGCCACCGATATAGGTAACCGGCTGATTTAATGACACCGGGGTAGCAGCGGTAATACGCGGTTCCTGCGTATCGTAGACGAACTGCCGATAGACGACATCGCCTTGCCGACCGGCTTTGTCTTTCGGCGTGACGGTGACGGTATAGCGGCCATCAGCACTGCCATCAGTCGGAAGTACTATGGGGGTCCACGTCAACTGGTTTGTTTCTTCATTAGAGGTAGTAATACCAGGTGCGGGTAACCCGGATTCAGTCGTGACGGTGATCGTTGAACCGCCATCGCCCAAGTCTAACCCAACACCACTCAAGTCTGCGAAAGTGGCGACTATATTAGTGGAATCGCCATTAACGTAAACGATAGTGCCGAGTTTATCGCTAATGAGAACTGAAGTGACTGTAGGCAAAGGCACGTCAATCCGCAACCGATAAACAAGCGGCGCGGCACTTTGGTTACCAGCGAGGTCCTGCGGCGTAATAGAGAGCACATACTCACCGAGTGCCGTTAATACTTGGAAATCAAGTGTTAAGACATTTTCGCCGTCATCCAAGCGGTTAACAGAGATACTTTCGCCAGACGGGTTGGTAAGCGTAACACCTGTATTGGCGAAATCAATGCCGCTAACGAAATCTTCTTGTGGCTTCTCGAAGGTTACAACGATTTGTGAAAAGCCTTCGGCAACCGTGGTTGTACTATTCGTAGAAAGTTCTGGTTGGGAATCGGTTGTGACCTGTACGCTGTCGATCGTAGGAAATTGTGTGTCTAAAAGGAGTTGAAATTGTTGTGTTAAACGTTGTCCGGCAAAATCAACGAACGTTGCAGTTACGGTATATTCGCCATCAGCACTACCGTCACGGGGAAGCGGTGCTTCTATGTTCCATGCCAGTAAATTATTTACTTCATCGCGTTCAAGTTCAGTCTGTGCAACAAGACGGCCTTGAGCGTCTCTGACAATCAGTGTTGACGCATCGAAATCAATACCGGCACCGATGTAGCCACTGAGTTCAGCAACAACTGTTGTTAAATCATTGACCGTTGTGGTTTCGGGGGTCGTTAACCGAATCTCAGGTCGGCTTTGGCTGACGAGATAGAACTCGCGTCGGACAGTAACACCAAGGTTACCTGCCAAATCTACTGGCGTAATCTCAATTGCGTAGGTGCCGTCATCGGAACCGTCTAAAGCAATCGGTTCGGCGAGTGTTAGGGTCGCTGCATCTGTGCCGTTACTGGTTATATTCACGGGCACATCTGCTGCGTTTCCGTCAACATCGCGAGTCAATCGAAAGGTACTCTGAATGAAATCTATACCGCTGGTCTCCTCCGCAAGTACCACTTCAACCTGTGATAGTGCTGAGACGGTCTCGTTGGCGGCGGGTGTGGTAGAGACGAGTGTCGGGAGTTGTGTATCATAGACAAACTGGTATCTGTACGTTTCTGTATTGCCAAGGGTATCTGTAGCCTGAACGTTAAGTACATAGCGTCCATCTTGGCTTCCGTCACGACTTGCCAGTGGTGTTTCTAAAATATAGGTTAGTTGGTTACGTTCCTTCGCCAAGAATTCACGTCCGGGAAGTGGGTCAAGCTGCCCACCGTCTGCCATTGCGCGAAAAACAATACGATTATCTTCTTCCAGATCGACACCGATACCCGCATCATCAAACGTCGCGACGATCTGTGAAAGCGGTTGCCCATGGTAAATCGTATCTTGATTTAGCGTGAACGGAGATGCTGCGTCAAAACCTAAGGTGACACGCGGGGCAAGGTTATCATAAATAAAAGGTATTTGCAAAGTTCCAGTCTGGTTCCCGGCTTTATCGGTTGCATTCACCGCAATCGTATATTCACCGTCCATGAGACCGTCTTCTGCCGTGAGGGGTGATAGAAATACCCATCGGATTTTATCACGGGCCGGTTGCGTCTGCTGCCCGAGTATAGCACCATTGGGGCCAGTGAGACGAATCGTGGAATCGGAAAGGTTGAGACCATTTTGAAGGTTATCACTGAGCGTTGCTTCAACAAAATTCACCGATTTGCTAACCCCGCCACCGGGGGCAAACTCGCCATGCCGAGTCGCAATGGTACTTAAATTAGGCGCGACGTTATCAAATGTGAAATTCAATGTTTTTTCAGCGATGTTTCCTGCTTTATCAGCGACGGCAATTGAGAGCGTATATTTCCCATTTTCGGAGGCTGCGTCCAAACGGTTCCCGAGGGACAAAGTCAACCTTGTCGGATCATAACTGAGGTCTCCATTGACTGTAGTACCGCCTTGAGTCTCGATCGTTAAGTCAGTATCCGGGTCCGTAAAATCAATCGGTGTGCCGCCGGCTGCATCTGCTGTTACTTGAATCAATTGGAGTGGAACATTGATAAAAATGCCGTCAACAAGCGCTATACTTTCATCGGGATCTCCACGAAGTATCTCCACTTTAGATATTAGTGGGGGTTGTGTGTCAATGGTAATCGGGTTTGTCCGATCAGATTCAGCAACATTCCCGCCTTCGTCAACGACTCTAATGCTTAACGTATACTGACCATCTGGAAAGGCTCTGAAATTCCTATCTCCCCCATCCCAATGGAAAGTATGTCCACCTTCACTTGTGTTCAGCGAAATGGATTGTCCAAATTGCGTTTGGCTACTGCCGCGAAAAAATTGCAATTCACTCGCTGCGACATCCTCACTGAGACTATAATACACCGCCACAGTATCACGAAATCCATCTCTGTTCGGCGAGAATTCAGTGTCCTCAACACCAATTGAAACCTCCGGTGCAGTGGTGTCTAAGATTGCTGAAGTTTCATCTGACGCTATTTCTGGGTCTACAGGATCACCTTGGACAGCATCAAGGTCACGAAGTTCGACACGAATTGTGTAGGTTCCGTCTAACAGTTTCGCGCCGACCGTTCCATCCCAACCCTGATGAAGCGTCTTCGTCTCGTTTTCTTCAATGGTCCCGTCTTGGATGATAGGGGTATCGTATCCATCAACCTTGAGGCTATAGTTGTACGGACCGAGATCATTTACATCTTCAGACACAGAAATAGTGATACGTAACTTTTGCTCCCTCCCGTTGAAGACTGTATCATCGCCTTCGGTGTCAATAACAGATAAGGTTACACTCGGGATCGCCCAGACGTTGGCAGAAACCATTAAGACTGAAAGACATACGAAAATCTGGAAAAAGAGAAAATTCACCAAACCAGAACGGGTTGGCGATTTGATGGGTGGATCGTTTTCGTGCTTGTGTCGGTTTCGATTTTTGTGTACCGGTTCGTAAGTAACACCGTACATATTTTTAATTTTTGGCACTCGTTTCTCCCTGCTTTTCGCGAGTCCGAAAGATTGCAAAGATTCGGTGCTTCGCGTTGATTCACAAATTTTCCGGGCAGGTTCGGCACCCTACTCCGGTGTCGGCACCACCACTATTCAATGCGACACGCGGCATTTCGACAGTGTGCGTTCACACGCAAATACTACACTGGGCACGCTTTTGGCATTGAAAAGAGTGTGTCGAGGACTTCTCCGTATTTATTAAATGCTTCTGACGCTTTACCTTTATGATCTTGGGGAACAGATGCGTGAATCCCCTTTGTATCTGTTAGACGCAAAAAATTCAATTAGGTTGATAAAAATTACAGAAAAACAAGCGGGCCCTAATAGTACTGCAGCACGCAGGATCGTAGGTTGGGTTGAACGGAGGCCACCAAAAACCGTTCAACCCAGGGGAAATCCGCAGAAATACCCCAGCAAAACACCCCAAGCAAAACACCTACGGTGCTAAGGTTTAACCGATGTCTCCATTAGCAACCATTGTCAACAGAGCAGAATCGTCTACTGTCAGCGGTAAATTAATCTTCGCACGTCGTCGGCTCGACTCATACGTCGCAAAAATGAGTTCTGCCCCTTGTAGTGCCTTGCGACCACTGAGTTCAGGCTCACGTCCTGTCTTAACACTGTCAATGAGATCAAGGACGGAGAAGACCGTATCATCGCCCTTTGGGATGTCGCTTAAATCCGGCGTTTCCCATTCGTTAGCACCTGTCCGCAGCAGACGAACCGGGGCACCACCGCCGACATCAATAATACCTTCAGTGCCGATAAGACGATTTGCGAATCCATTTAAAGAGACACCACCGGTCGTCAATAAACCTTCCACGCCATTTTTCCAGCGGAACCACGATAACCCGCTCGTCTCAACTTGTGTCCCGAAAACGAGTTTCTCTTCTGCTACATCTATTTGACCAATAACCCAGTCAACAGGTTCGTCATTATTATAAAAGAGGAACATATCGAACCAGTGTGTACCCCAATCAAGCAGATTTGAACATGAACCTTCAAGGCGACGCAGTTCACCGATCGCCCCTTCGTTTGCGAGTTGTTTTGCCTTGATGAATTGTGCCCCAAAACGGCGTTGGTGGCAGAACGTTATCACGACGTCGTTATCCACACACGCCTGATAGAGTGCCTTTGCATCGCCCCATGTCGGTGCCATCGGTT
Source organism: Candidatus Poribacteria bacterium (assembly GCA_022819945.1). Lineage (GTDB taxonomy): Bacteria > Poribacteria > WGA-4E > WGA-4E > WGA-3G > WGA-3G. Next base: position 1,920 of record JAJEGI010000164.1, on the reverse strand, counting down.
TCTCTGAATGGATGGCTTTAATACCGCTGTTGGCAGCAGCAATCACCATGTCTCGATGCAGCGCAATCCAGGTGCAGACGCTAACAAAATCGAGTGATTCTTTATCCAACATCTCTTGATAGTTTTCGTAAGTGTTAGCGACTTCAAACTGCTCTGCGAAATCGTTCCGTGCGTTTTCAACTGGGTCGGAACAGGCGACGATTTCAACATCTGGAGATGCTTGATAGCCGCGTGCGTGGGAGCGTCCACGTCCGCCACAACCGATAATACCTGCTTTAAAAGTTGCCATATAGATTTTCCTTTCGATACGATGCGGAGACCGCACCTCATAATTGGTAATTTAACAGGATTTACGCATTCTTCTATGATAACTACGTATTATGCACTGCAGTCGCGGTTTTATAGTAAAGCCCCTAATTACTTGAACACCGAAAGAATGGCGGGGTTACAAACCCCGCCTGCAAGGAACAGGGGTTCTGTGTTTCCGAGAGTGTTCACATATTTTCGGGCTTTACTATAAACTCCGACTGCAAGGGGGTTGCTTGAAGGTTGCCCCCACAATTTGTTTAAGTTAATTGGTCTACAAGCGTATCGTCTAAAAGGATACCGTCAGTGAGATGCGTCTCACGCTGCCGGTATGCTCGCTCGCCGGGGATAAGGATTTCTGTAACGCCTGTTTCTCGTCGGTTCTCCTTGACCCGTGCGACAAGTGTATCAACCTCCGTTTTGAATTGCGTCAACGGCACAAAACTTGTTGGATCTATCGCAATAATGAGCAGACCGTAGTTTGACCCCGGAGGCGGAATAGTCGCAGCGTTGACTAACGCACCGGCAAGGATTTGTGTTATGAGAGCGAGTCCAAACCCTTTATGTCCACCGAATGGACGGACACTGCCTTTCAATGCTGCGTCTGCTTCCGTTGTCGGTTCACCTTCCGGACTAAACGCGATGCCTTCAGCGATCGGGACACCCGCTCGCGTGGCAACGAGGAGATCTCCATTGGTAATCGCAGCGGTAGACATATCAAACAAAATTGGGACGGTGTTAGACGGTATCCCGACAGCGATGGGATTTGTTCCTAAAATAGCTTCTGTGCCGCCTTCAGGCGTAATTCGGGGCAAACAATCCGCAAAGAGCAACCCGACAATATCTGCTTTCCGCGCCATATCGACATAGTATCCTGCCATACCGCAATGGGATGTGTTATAGACACCAACGATACTTGCACCGTTCTGTTTCGCGCTTTCAATGGCTATCTCCATTGCCCGATACGCGACGAGATAGCCGGGTTGGTTTCCACCATCAATCCGGACGCATTGTCTTTCCTCTTTATCAATCCGAATTTCAGTCCGTTCACCCTGTTCATAGCGACTTTTAATGCCGGTCAACCGAATAAATCCGTGTGTTTTTCGTCCGCGGAGTTCGGCTTCCAATAAGATATCGGCGATTATTGCGGCATCAGTTTCGGACATTCCACTTTCTATCAAAAAGGTCTCCGCGAGTTCTCGCGCATCATCAACAGAAATACGCACGTTGTTGCTCCGTTTCTTATCATTTACGGCTGCCCCGCATTTTTATTTTTGAACCTATGTACATAAAAACGCCCCAATGTCAACGGTTGATTAGCAGAATCGGGGCGTTTTATTTTTTAATAACAGGTTTGGACCCCTTCCCAGTAACGGTAACGGGCGGGAATCCTGGCGTTGCAAGCTTCGCTAAAAAGCGTTCTCGCTGCGTGTCCTACTTCAGAATAACCATCCGTCGGGTGGCAGCAAAGTCTGCGGTCTGGAGTGTGTAGAAGTAGATACCACTCGCGACGCGCTCACCAACAGCGTTCTTACCATCCCAATACGCCGCTGTCGCAGGGGTCATGTACGAACCCGTCGGCTTCAGACCCAAGTCCAGCGTACGCACCAGATG